>JBPXJV010000036.1:0-41880 GCA_051715485.1 Chitinophagales bacterium | reverse complement strand
GGATTTCGGATTTCATATTTAGTTTTTATTAAACTACCCCTGCCCCTTCAAAGAAGGGGAATTTTTCATTACAAAGGAGAAGGATTTCTTGTGTTCTCTGTGATGCTTTTTTCTCTGTGTTCTCTGTGGTTAAATTTCTTTACTTTTCGGATTTCGGATTTAGTTTTTCGGATTTCATTTTTCTGATTTAAAATTCATCATTAACCTTTAAACATTATTTCTTGCTTATTCCTCCTTTCTTCTTACAAGCATATACCAATTATTATCTAATTGCTTATAACCATAATCAAAACAAAAATAATAAACTTCTCCTTGCTTGTTAGTATATGTATGAGTATGATATTTAAACACAAATCCTTCTTGTATTAATTTTTCAAAAGTATAATTTATAGTCTGCTTTTCTTGAGGTAATAAGGTTTCTAATATTTTTCTGTTTTTAATTAAAGTATTCATAATACCTCGTACATAAGAACTATAACTTCCTTTACTTTTTTGTTGATTATTATAATTATTTCTACAATAATCATCACAAAATTTTTTATCTGTTCTTCCTTTTATTGATTTGCCACAAGAAAGACATTTTTTTGTTTCTAATGCAGTCATAGTAATGGTTTTAGAGTAGCAATATACAATTAATTATTCGTGTACAAACGTTTAAAAACATTTATTATCGAGAGTAAACACTTAAAAACCGACTTAATTTTTTCATCAATATCATTTTTGCCCTATCAAACCAAAACAGTATTAGACGTCAATTCTGAAATGGTTTGATTGAAATAAATTAAATAATCGTTCTGCATAAAGCAGCACACAAAACTTACAACTATGTACGCACTAAAAAACAAAGTTCAGTTAATTGGAAACTTAGGTATTAACCCAGAAATTAAAACATTAGACAATGGTAAAAAAATGGCTCGTTTTAGTATGGCTACCAACGAAACTTATAGAAATGCTAAAGGAGAAAAAGTAGTTGAGACACAATGGCACAACTTAATTGCTTGGGGAAAAGTAGCAGAAATTGCAGAAAAATATTTACAAAAAGGTAGTGAAGTAGCTTTAGAAGGAAAACTTATCAATAGAAGTTATACTGACAAAGAAGGAAATAAAAAATACATTACCGAAATACAAGTAAATGAGCTATTAATGTTAGGAAAAGAAAATGCAAAAGCTTAGTACTGATAAATAAATAAGCAAACTAAAATGCTTAATTACGGATGCAACAGATGTCAATTAATTTGAAAAATCCTGTTGCATCCTTTTCTATTAAAAATATTTTTGAAAGTGTTATTATTTCACTCTTTCTACGTAATCACCAGTTTTGGTGTTAATACGTATAAGCTCTCCTTCTTCTACAAACAAAGGAACATTTACTGTAGCACCTGTATCTACAGTTGCTGGTTTTGTTGCTCTTGTTGCAGTATCTCCTCTAACACCTGGTTCACAATAAGTAATTAATACAACAATTTTTTCTGGAAGTTCTGCTCCAATAGCTTGTTCTGTTTCTGTATTAATTAAAACAAAAACTTCTCCACCATCTTTTAAAAATTGTGGAGCATCAATCATATCTTCTGATAAAACAATTTGCTCAAAAGTTTCATTATTCATTAAGTTGTAGCCACTATCGTCTTTATATAAAAACTGAAATGCTTTTTTCTCTACACGAACAGGATGAATGTTTTCTCCACTATTCCAAGTTTTTTCAATACTACGATTTGTGTCCACTCCTTTTAATTTAGCCCAAACTTTTGCTGCAGCTCTGGCTGTTTTATTTTCACCAAATTCTACAACAGTATAAAGGTTTCCATCTAACTTTAAAATCATACCACGACTGATATCTGATGTTGTTGCCATATTTATTTTTTTAGAATTGCAAAAGTAGGGGTTGATAATAAAAAATTAATACTATTATAAAAATTGAGCTTATAAAAAATGGTATCTTCTTTTACAAATCTATTTATCGTAAGGAAAATTTCTTGCAACCTTACGCATCATTCTATCCATTATTTGATTAGCATTACCCATTACATTTTCATTCATTTCTTTAGAAAAACGCCATAAAAGTTCTCCATCTGCTCCATTATAAATTTGCATCATTAAAAAACCAGTTCCTGTATTTGCTGCACTTGATCCAAATAATAATCCTTTAACTATTGCACCTCCATCACTACTTGTTCTTTCAAACGAATAAGTACTTTTTATTACTGCATCTACTTTTAAAATTTTGCAAATAGAGTCTTGTGTTAATACATCTAAATTATCATAAACACCTGCTTGTTTTAATAAAGCATTTGTTCTATCAATATCCTGAAAACTTACAGTAAACTTACTGCCCTTTCTTAATAAATAGGTGTACATACCATTTTGCATTTGTAGTGCAACTTCTTTTTCTTGTTTTGCATTTGCATCTGCATCATAATTTTTAGGCAAATTTTTATAAGAAAGATTTGCTTTAAAAGGTAAAATGGCAACAACTTTATGTGTTTCTATTGCTTCTTTTAATTTTGGAGATGAATATACTTGCTTAGCAGCTTCTCCAAGTTGTGCAAAACATAGCACAAAACAAAAACTACTCAATAACGTTAATAACCCCTTTTTCATATTTCATTTATTTTTTACAAAATAAATTAAAAATACAGTTCCAAGCAAGTCTCTTTATAATACATTTACAGTTTCATTCTTGTTATTAAAATAATGGGCAAATCAAAAAACATATATACACCCGAAGAAACGATAGAAGTTTTAGGTGCCAGAGAACATAACCTAAAAAACATTGACATATCAATTCCAAAAAATAAATTAATTGTGTTTACTGGTGTTAGTGGTAGTGGCAAAAGTTCATTAGCTTTTGATACTATTTATAATGAAGGACAACGTAGATATATGGAAAGCTTTAGTGCTTATGCAAGACAGTTTTTAGGAGATATGGAACGTCCAGATGTTGATAAAATAACAGGGCTTTCACCTGTAATTTCTATTGAACAAAAAACTACCAATAAAAACCCAAGAAGCACAGTTGGCACTATAACAGAAGTGTATGATTTTTTACGATTATTGTTTGCTCGTATAGGTGAGGCATATAGTTATAACACAGGAAAAAAAATGGTAAAGTTTAGTGAAGAAGAAATTGTTGAAGCCATTTTTCAAAAATTTAAAGGAGAAAAAATTTTATTACTTGCTCCATTAGTTCGTGGAAGAAAAGGACATTATAGAGAGTTATTTGAAGAAACCAGAAAAAAAGGATTTTTAAAAGTTAGAATTGATGGAGAAGTTACAGACCTAACTCCTAAACTTCAGGTTGATAGATATAAAATACACGATATAGAAGTTGTTGTTGATAGGCTTGCTGTTAATGATGATATTAAAGTAAGACTTAGTCAAAGTGTACAACAAACTTTAAAAATTGGTAAAGATTTAATGTTTGTTGTATCATCAAATCCAACAAAAGAAGGATCTTTAAAAGAAGCTCTTTTCAGCAAACAATTAATGTGTGTAGATAGTGGACTTTCTTATGAAGAACCATCACCAAATGCTTTTTCCTTCAACTCTCCTTATGGTGCTTGCCCTACATGTAAGGGCTTGGGCTATGTTTATACCATTGATATAAATGAAGTATTATCAGATAAAACAAAATCTGTAAATCAAGGTGGTATTGCCCCTTTGGGTGAAGAAAGAGAAGCCAGTGTTTTTAGACAAGTAATACAATTTGCAAAAAAGAATAAAATAAATTTAGATACACCAATTGAAAAACTTAGTAAAGAACATTTGGATTTATTGTTGTTTGGAGATAAAAACATTACCACTGATTTTGAATTAAACCTTAGTGATGAAAATATTCCTAACGTTTATACAGGAAGCTATGAAGGCATTATTCCTATGCTTAAAAGATGGTTTACATCATCTAACAGTACAGATGTTTTAAGAACTTGGGTTGAAAAGTATATGACACAAAGTGTTTGTTATACTTGCAATGGAACAAGATTAAAAAAAGAAAGCCTTTGGTTTAAAATTGATAATAAAAATATTAATGAATTAAGTGAATTAAACCTAAACAAATTAATGCAATGGTTTATTAATATTGAAGAAAGATTAAGCAATAAACAAAACCAAATTGCAAAAGATATTTTAAAAGAAATTAGAGAAAGGCTTCAATTTTTATTAGATGTTGGTTTATCTTATTTATCACTTAACAGAAGTAGTAAAAGTTTGAGTGGTGGCGAAAGTCAAAGAATTCGTTTGGCTACACAAATTGGTAGCCAACTGCAAGGTATTACTTATATTTTAGATGAACCAAGTATTGGCTTACATCAAAGAGATAATCATAAACTAATTGATGCTTTAAAAAATCTGAGAGATATAGGAAATAATATTTTGGTTGTAGAACATGATAAAGACATTATGCTTTCCAGCGATTATATTGTAGATATTGGACCAAAAGCAGGAAAGTTTGGGGGAAGAATTGTAGCAGAAGGAATACCAAAAGATTTTTTACAATTCAATTCAGAAACTGCACAATATTTATCTGGCAAAAAAAATATTGATATACCAACAGAAAGAAGAAAAGGTAATGAAAACTTTATAGAACTAAAAGGTGCAAAAGGAAATAATTTAAAAAATATTTCTGTAAAATTTCCATTAGGAAAATTAATTGTAGTAACTGGTGTAAGTGGTAGTGGAAAAAGCACTTTAATAAACGAAACACTTTATCCTTTGTTGAGTAAATATTGTTATAACAGTAAAACGTTTTCTCAAGAATATAAAAGTATTGAAGGCTTAGAACATATTGATAAAGTAATAGAAATTGACCAAAGCCCCATTGGCAGAACACCAAGAAGCAATCCTGCAACTTATTGTGGCTTTTTTACAGATATAAGAACACTTTTTGCTAATGTACCAGAAGCTAAAATAAGAGGTTATAATGCAGGACGTTTTTCTTTTAATGTAAAAACAGGAAGATGTGATGTTTGTGAAGGCGGCGGAATGAAAGTAATTGAAATGAATTTTTTACCAGATGTGTATGTGTTATGTGAAAAGTGCAATGGCAAAAGATATAACAGAGAAACTTTAGAAATAAGATACAAAGGAAAATCTATTAGCGATGTCTTAGAAATGACAGTTGATGAAGCTTGTGAATTTTTTAATTCAATTCCATGGTTATATAGAAAAATAAAGGTGTTACAAGATGTAGGTTTGGGCTATATAACATTAGGTCAAAGTGCTGTAACGCTTAGTGGTGGCGAAGCTCAACGTGTTAAACTTTCTACAGAATTAGGTAAAAGAGATACAGGAAAAACGTTTTATATTTTAGATGAACCAACCACAGGACTACATTTTCAAGATATAAAAATGCTGATGGATGTATTAAACAAACTTACTGACAGAGGCAATACTGTTTTAATTATTGAACATAATATGGATGTAATTAAAATGGCAGATTATATCATTGACCTTGGACCAGAAGGAGGCGATGGAGGAGGAAAAATTTTATTTGAAGGCACTCCAGAAGAAATGATTAAAAATAGCAACAGCTATACAGCAAAGTTTTTGAAAGAAGAAATGAAATAACCTTTACCCATCATTGCAAACCATAGGCGAAGCAATCCACCACCCAGTCGTTGCGAGCCATTGGCGAAGCAATCCAGAAAAACTCTTTAGCTTCACTTTATTGCTTCAGGCCAAGCCTTCGCAATGACTAAAAACTAAAGCCTAAAAACTAAATCCGAAATCCGAAAATTGAAAAACTAATTTTTAATCCTAATGCAAAATCTGGATTCAATAACATTAGCTTCACTAGATTGCTTCGGGCTAAAGCCCTCGCAATGACGAAAAAGAAAAAACAATCCACTCAGTCATTACGAAGCACAAACAAAATAATCTGCTCTGTCATTGCGAGCCACTGGCAAAGCAATCTATAAGAAAATAATAAACTTTACTTGATTGCTTCGGGCTAAAGCCCTCGCAATGACGAAAAAGAAAAACAATTCACTCAGTCATTGCGAGCCACAGGCGACGCAATCTTCAATAACATTAATTCCACTTGATTGCTTCAGGCCAAGCCTTCGCAATGACGAAAAAGAAAAACAATCTAGGTAAAACAAGTAAAGCCTTAGTAATTACATAAGAGAAAAACAGTCCACTCAGTCATTACGAAGCACAAACAAAACAACCTGCTCTGTCATTGCGAGCCATTGGCGAAGCAATCCAGAAAAACTCTTTAGCTTCACTTTATTGCTTCAGGCAAAAGCCTTCGCAATGACGAAAAACTAAATATGAAATCCGAAAATTGAAAAACTAATTTTTAATCCTAATGCAAAATCTGGATTCAATAACATTAGCTTCACTAGATTGCTTCGGGCTAAAGCCCTCGCAATGACGAAAAAGAAAAACAAACAAGCTCTCTGTCAGTAACGAAATAATCCTTCTCATCGTCATTGCGAGCCATAGGCGAAGCAATCCAAAAGAAAAATATTGAAACTAAATAACCTTTACTTTTTCTCAAATAACCACCAAAGTTTTTTACGAGGTTTTACTGTATAGTTTTTTCTGATATAAGTTTTAACATGAGCCATTGCTTCATCATGGCTATCTGTAAATAAAACAAGTTTCATATCATCTGGATTAATGGTTTTTTGCAGTTTCATTTCTTCTATATAATTAATCAGTGGCTGATAATATTTTTTTCCAAAAAGCACTACAGGAAAATCATTAATTGTTTTTGTTTGAACAAGGGTTAATGTTTCAAAAAATTCATCCATTGTGCCAAAGCCACCTGGTAAAATAATAAATGCATAGGAGTATTTTACCATAATAACTTTTCTGGTAAAAAAATGATCAAACGTAAAGCCTTTATTTAAAAAGGGATTTTCTTTTTGCTCAAAAGGCAGTTTAATATTACAGCCAATACTATTTCCACCATTTTCAAAAGCTCCTCTATTTGCTGCTTCCATAACTCCTGGTCCACCACCAGTCATTGTAGTAAAACCCAATGCTGCTATACGTTTACCAAATTCTCTTGCTGCTATATAATATTCATTATCTTCTTTAAATCTGGCACTACCAAAAACAGTAATACAAGGACCAACAAAGTGTAAAGAACGAAAGGCTCTTATAAATTCTTTAAATATTTTTATTGCCCAAAATAATTCATTAACTCTTGGCTTGGGTCCATCTAAGTAATAAGATGATGTTGCAGGAATAATTTTTTCTTTTGTTTTCATTTCACTAAGATACTATTTCACTAAATTATATTCTTATGAAAAACAGAAAGAATAGTTTAAAAATTTTTTTAAATAAAAAGCAGTAGTAATATTATTTATACAAGAAGATTATTAAACAAAAGAGAAATAGAAACTACTCAGCAGTTTCTCCTATTGCTGATAATATTTTTATTGCTACACTATCTGTTCCTTTTGGAGTAAAATATTTTGTTTTAAATTTTACTTTTTTATTTGGTGCAATTGTTTCATAAATAGTTTCAATATCTTCTTCTAATAAAGTGCCTGTTTTGCTGTAAAAAGATAATTTAATTTGAACATCTTTATAAGTACAAACTGTAGCAGTATTTGTAAAATATCCTATAACAACAGTTTGTCCAATTAAGTTTTTTCTATCTCTATTTGTAACTTGTAAAAATCGGGCAGGATTTTTTTGTTCTTTTTGTGCTAAGGTTTCCTTAGTTGCTTCATAACTATCTTTATCAAAAGGTTTTTCTTTATCTTTTATTTTACATGATATTGTTAAGCAAGTAAGTAGTAGTACAACAATAATTTTACTCATAAAAAAATTCTTTCAATAAAAATACGAAGTTTATAAAGACATTTTCTATATTTTAAAAATTACAATTAGTAAAGTTCTAAGTATATAATGTTATAGATTACATTTGCCGTTCTATAAATTTGAATCATAACTAAAGAAATATGAAGTTTTATAATTTACTTATTAAGTATCGTTTTTGGTTAAGTATTATTGCTATTGTTGGTGCTATTGTTTTAAATGTAACCAAAGTAGCAGGTTTTTGGGCATCATTTCCTCTATATTTTGTGGGTGTTATTGGATTATTTAGTCATTTTTTTATTGGTCCTTTACGTTTAATTCAAGAGCCAATGGAAGCTGGAAATATTGAGGAAGTTAAAAAAATATTAGATACAGTTTGGTTTCCTAATTTGCTATATAAGCCAGTACGTTCTACTTTTTATACTATAAAAGGTAATTTGGCAATGATGGATCAGGATTTTGAAACTGCTGAAAAACATTTGAAAAAAAGTAGTGATATTGGTAGTGCAATGCCAGAAGCAGAAGGTGCTAATAAATTACAATTAGGTATGATGGCAATGCAAAGAGGCGATTTAAAACAAGGCGAAAGTTATATAAGAGCAGCAATACGTGCTGGTATTCCTGATAAAGAAAGTGAAGCAGTTGCTTATTTACAAATGTGTCAAATATTTATGAATAAAAGAGAATTTAGAGCAGCCAAAGATTTTTTTAGAAAAGCAAAAGCTTGTAAGCCTAAAACACAACAAGTACTTGACCAAATAAAGGAAATAGAAAAATATATTTCCAGAATACCAGGGTAAATCTATCATCAGCAAATTATTCAATAAAGTAAAAAAATAGTCCCGCATTTTGCAGGACTATTTAGACTTTCTGTAACCCTTACATTACCAAAGTTTTCAATAGGTTCTTAAGGTTTTTCTGTTGATTTGGATTTTAAACAGGGATATTATTTTATTCAAGGACATTGGATTATTTGAACGCACAACAAAAATATAGTTATCTTTTTTGAAGACTATTTTATTTAGTTAAAATGATAACTGAAAAAGACAAAGATTATTTTTTGAAAAAGAGAATACTCCAGACTTGTCCATTTTAGGTCTGCAGGTTCAATTAGCTAAAAACACAGCTGTTTTTTGTGTTAAAGCCTATCTCATTATTATTTCTTCTTTAGCAATATGGTTCAATAATCTGGCATCTGTGTATTTTTTTCATTCTTGTATAAAACTTTTGATAGAAGTGCCTGTTCTTAGCTCTATACTTTTTGATACCACCAATGCCATGAAACAAATCAATAGGTGTAATTTGATAGGTTTTTCTTTAAAATGAAAGATAGGACGGGTTTCTAAATCGATTTTTGCTATCCTAAAATTCTGCTCAATCTTATAGAGTAAGTTATACAGCTCTATGAGCCAATCCTTACTTGCCCGACTTTCTTCTAGGTTAGTATAATAGTCTTTTATTCCTAAGAATTTTCTTGTCTTCTCTTTGAGGTTATGGTTGATTTCAAATTTATCTTTCTCTACTGCTTTTGTGAATTTTATCATTTTTTGCTTTAAGAAGGATTAGCAACCAACTGCTCTGCTTTTTTAATCTGCTTTTCCATCTCATATTTATTCTTTAGATACCTGAGAGATGAAAAATTGCAAATCAAAAAACCATTTTCTATTTTCAATTATATAGACCTGAATAGAAATGGAGTTCTTGCTATACTTAACTGACCTGACTTTATACATTTTCAATAATTAGGTCAGGAAAATTAATAACCTATAATTATAATAAATTGATTGAACTTGGTATTTATGAGAAAAAGTTGTAGCAGAGTAATCTAAAGTAGTTTAATAAATTCATAAAAAAACTGCTCCTATTTTGTAAGAGCAGTTTTAAACTATAGATTATTTATTATTAATTTTTCTTAGGGGTTGTTTTTGCTGGTGTTGTTGGTTTTGCAGAAGATGATGATTTTACAGTAAGTCCATATTCTTTATACTGATCTTCAATTTCTTTAGGCACAGGAACATTTAATTTGTGTAATACACGAAGCATTAATTCTTCGCCTTTTTCTATATGAAGAAAAACATCTTTTTTAAATACGTGAGTATATTTTTGTTCTGTAATAACAACTTGTAAAGCACCATAAATTTTTTCTAAGAAAGGTCTTAGTAATTCTTGTTGCTTCATTTGAAGTTTTTGTTGTTGATATTGTTGCCAGTTTTGAATTTTATATAAATGTTGAGAAATTTCTTTTTTCATTGTTTGTCTTAAAGCATTACTCATTTTAGCAGAGTCTGCTCTAAGTGTACTATCTTTTGTTTGAAGTAAATACATTTCATCATCATACTCGTGTTGTAAAGAATCTTGCATATAATGTTGAAGCATAGAATCTATTTTTTCTACTCCGGGCATAAATTGTAAAATTGATTCTTCATCGAACATACCAATTTTAATTTGTTGAGCATTAACTTTAGTAGTTGCAGCAAGGCTTAAAACGATGGCTGCACAAGCCAAGAAAATTTTCTTCATTCCTTTTATTTTTTGTTTAAAAATTTTATCAGTAGCTATTATTACTGATTTTTTATGTTATAAATAGTATAGCTTATTTTATTCCTAAATCTCTAAGTATGTCATCACTTTTATCAATTTTAGGGTCGGCAAATATAACAGTAATTCCTTCACTTTTATCTAATATAAAATCGTAGCCTCTGTTTACAGCCATTTTTTGAACAGCAGTATAAACTCTGTCTTGTATTGGTTTTACTAATTTTTGGCGTTCTTTAAATAAATCGCCTTCATATCCAAATCGTTTTTTTTGTAGTTCTCTAATTTCTTTTTCTTTATTAAATAATTCATCTTCTCTTTTTTTCTTTAAATCGTCGCTAAGCATATATCTTTCAGCTTCATAATCTTTATACATTTTATCTAATAGAGCTTGCTTATTGTCAATTTCTTTTTGCCATTGTTCTGCAATGGTTTGTAGTTTTTGATCGGCTGTTTTATATTCTGGTATTTTATCCAAAATATATTTTGTATCAATAATTGCATAACGTTGTGCTGTTGCAATAGTTGCAATACTTATCATACATACAACTAACATTAATATCTTTTTCATACAAACTGAGTTTTAAATAATTTAGAAATTGATTTACTATTCTGGTTCAAACCCTAACATAAAGGTAAACCTTGCTGCATCTTTTAATTTTCCGTTTGGAGTTATTCTATCCAATCCTATGCCATAATCAAAACCTAATAAGCCAAACATTGGTAAATAAAACCTCATACCGATACCAACAGAACGGCGTAGTTGAAAAGGATTGTATTCTTTCATACTATACCAACCATTAGCTGCTTCAAAAAATCCTAAAGCATAAATTGTGCTGCTTGGATTTAGGCTTAATGGATATCTTAATTCTAAAACATATTTATTAAAAATAGTAAAGTATTCAGAAGCTCCTTGTTGGTCTGGATTTATTTTAGGATTTGATGTTTGATAAACAGGATATCCTCTGTGTGCAATGATATCATAACCTAATAAAGCAAATTGGTTGGTTAAGCCGGCATCGCCTACTTGAAAACGTTCGAAAGGAGAAACTCTTAATTTGTTATTATACTTACCTATAAAGCCAAATTTAGCAGCAGCTTTTAATACAAATTGTTTATTTTTTTCTGGTCCTGCTGGTTTTCCTAAAGGTACATACCATTCAGAGTTAAAACGCCATTTATGATATTCAACCCATTGGTAAGGATTTGCTGAATTTACTATTGAATTATCTAATAAAGAATATGGAGGAGTTAGCTGTAAACTTGCCATAAAGTTTGAGCCTTGTCTTGGAAATAATGGATTATCTACAGAAGAACGTTGTAAAGCAATTTTTATGCTTAGGTTATTTGAAAAGCCATTGTTAAATCCTGGTAAGTTTACTTGATCTATATAATAATTTTTAAGTGTATAACGAGAGTAGCTTAAGCCAACACTTAATGAAAAATAGTCATCAGGCCATTTTAATTGTTTTGCTAAGCTAACAGAAATACCAGAAGTTTTTATGTAAGATTTATCAGCAGCATTACTTGTATATGTGCCTGTTAATGGGTCATAAGCATTGGCAAATTTTGTATCAAATAAAGAAACAGTAAAAGCATTTCTTTTTTTGCCACCTAACCACGGTTCTGTAAATGAAAAGTTGTATGACCTAAAAGCTCTACCATTACTTTGTATTCTAAGGCTTAGTTTTTGTCCATCACCCATTGGTAAAGGAGCCCAAGATTCTTTCTTAAAAATATTTTTTATAGAAAAATTATTGAAGCTTACACCAACAGTTCCTGTTAAGCCAATTCCTCCACCCCATCCTGCACTAAGTTCTAATTGGTCGCTACTTTTTTCTTCTACAGAGTAATCAATATCTACTGTTCCATCTTCTGGGTTGGGTCGTGGATTGATACCAATTTTTTCTTGATTAAAGAAGTTTAGTTGAGCAATTTCTCTTTGAGAACGTATTAAATCGCTTCTTCTAAATTTCTCACCTGGTAATGTTCTTAACTCTCTTCTTATTATATGTTCTTTTGTTCTTTCGTTACCTGTAATATTTATGTGTTTAATGGTTGCTTCTGGTCCTTCTATTATTCTTATTTCATAATCAATAGTATCGCTGTACACTGCAGTTTCTACAGCTTCTGCTCTAAAGAATAGGTAGCCATCATCCATATATAATCCACTAATATCTCCACCTTCTTGAGAAAGTTGTTTTCCTAATCCTTTATTTAAAGTTTCTAAGTTATAAACATCTCCTTTTTTAATACCAAGTATAGCAGTTAAAATAGAGTCGGAATATTTTGTATTGCCTCTCCAAGTAATATTTCCAAAATGATATTTTTTACCTTCATCTACCTTAATACTAATATTCAAATTACCTTTTGCATTTGGTACTACTTTAATATTTTCTTTAGTTATATTGGCATCTCTATATCCTTTAGAATTATAATATTCTAATAATTTTTCTATATCTTCTTCAAATTTTTTGTTATTAAATTTTGCAGAACTAAAAAATTTGAATCTAATATAGGGGTCTAATAATTTTTTGGTTTTACTAAAAGTTAGAAATCCATTTTCTTTTAAATAATCATTAAAAGTATAAGTAGTAGATCCTGTAAATGCACTTTTATCGTCAGATTTATTGAGGGTAAATCTGCTCATTTCTTTTGTGTCTTTAAATTGTTTTTTTAGCTTAAGAGGGTCTAATGTATTTCCTACAAAATCTATATTATTAACTTTTACTTTATTGCCTTTATCAATATAAAATAAAAGAACAATAGCATCTTCAAAAGTAGAGTCTCTTTTTTCTTCAATTTTAACGGATATATTTTTATAAGATTTTTCAGCATAAAACTTTTTAATAGCTTCTTCGGCACTTCTTTTCATATTTTCTGTAACAATACGATTGGGCACTAATCCTGTTTTTCCTATTAAATCTTCTTTTTCACTTTTTTTCACACCTATAAAATCAAAACGAGCAAGTCTTGGTCTTTCGGTTACATTAATTTCTATCCAAATATTTTTGCCTTGTATTTTGGTAACAAAAATGGCTACATCGCTAAAATAATTTTGTCCCCATAACTTTTGAATAGCTTTAGCAAAATTGTCTCCACCTGGTATAATAATTTCATCGCCAATGCTAAGGTTTGAAATAGAAATTAATAAAGTTTCATCAAAATATTTATTGCCTGTAACAACTATACCTGCTATTTTATATTTCTGAGGTTTTTTTTGATTGAATAGGTTTATAAGATCTGCATCAACAGATGTAATAGATGTGTCTTTTTCTGTTTTTTGTGCAAATAGATTACTTGTACTAAAAGCAGTTATAAAGAAAAGAAATAAAAATTTATTCAAGGTGCGTTTAAGCATATATAACTTATGTTGTTAAGCCTAAAATGTTGTTTTAATAAACAAAATATATAGGTATTTGGGTGGGCAAATTAAAGGGATTTCTTAAAAGTGTTTGTTAAATAAAACAAGTTTTTTAAAAACTATTATATTTAGGTTATGATTAATATTGATTTGAGAAGCTGAAAATTGTATTTTAATACTATCCATTATCTTTATTTATGTATTATAAAATTTCTTGAATTTGTTTACCTGTTTTTCCAAATCTTCTTTCTCTGTTTTGATAATCTATGATTGCATTATATAGATTATCTTTTTTAAAATCGGGCCAACAAGTATTGGTAAAATACAGTTCTGCGTAAGCTAATTGATACAATAAAAAGTTACTAATTCTATATTCTCCACTGGTTCTTATCATTAATTCTGGGTCAGGAAAATTTTTGGTAGAAAGGTATTGTTGTATGGTTTGTTGATTAATATTTTCGGGATTAAGTTTTCCTTCTTTTACGTCTAATGCAATATTTTTTACAGCATTTTCAATTTCCCATCTTGAGCTATAACTTAAAGCCATAATAAGGTTTAATCCAGTATTGTGGCTTGTAGAGGCAATAGCTTCTTCTAATTCTGTTTGGGCAAAATTTGGTAGCATTTGCATATCGCCAATAATATGAAGCTTAATATTATTTTTATTTAAGTCATCAATTTCTTTATGAATTGTATCCACCAATAAAGTCATTAGCCCATCTACTTCATTTTGAGGTCTATCCCAATTTTCTGTACTAAAAGCATATAAAGTAAGGTATTGAATACCTAATTCTGCACTTGCTTCTACAATATTTCTAACACTTTCAACACCATGAAAATGACCATATAATCTATCTTCTCCTTTTTCTTCTGCCCAACGTCCATTACCATCCATTATAATAGCAATGTGTTTGGGTAATTTTTGTTGATTAATTTTTTTCAGCAATTCTTCCATGCTTTTAGCATTTTGGTTTGCAAAATTAGTAAAATGAGATATTATATTAAGGTATATCTATAAAACAAAAGCAGCCTTTTAGCTTTTTATTATATCTTAAACAGGTTATTGAAGAATAAAACTTAACTAAAAAAGATGTTTTATGCTTATATAATGCTAAAACAACTAATTTAGTGCTTTCTATTTTTAAAACTTTTTATTTTATAAAACAGTGAAAGTTATACTTCTCTCCCTTGTATTATTTTTTGCTATAAATGTACAAGCTCAGTTTACAGTACAACAATATACCAATGCAAATCAATTAGCTCAAAGAATTGTTGGACAAGGTGTTACAATATCTAATGTACAGTTTAAAGGAGCAACATCTTCTGCTGGTTTTTTTAAAGATATGACAGGAACACTTGGAATAGATTCAGGAATAGTTTTAACAACAGGAAAAGCCACAAGTGTAGCAGCACCTGCAAGTGCTTTTTTAGGTGTAACAAATGGCACACCTAACGATGCAGATCTTGATTATTTAGCTGGTGGAAATGGTTTTGATGCTTGTGTTTTAGAGTTTGATTTTATACCTCAAGGCGACTCCATAATTATCAGATATATTTTTGCTTCTGAAGAATATCCTCAATATACCTGTACACAATTTAATGATGTGTTTGGTTTTCTTGTTTCTGGAACAGGTATTTTTCCTCCTAAAAAAAATATTGCCTTAGTACCTGGCACAACTTTACCTGTTAAAATAAATAGTGTAAATAATGGTGTTCCTGGTCCTGGTGGTACTATTGGTAATTGCACTTATATGGTAGGTCCTGGCTCTCCTTTTACTCAGTATTATAGAAACAATGCATCTAATCAATATGTTATTTTTAATGGAATGACAACAGTATTAACTGCAAGATTAAAGGTTACTCCTTGCCAAACTTATCATATTAAATTAGGTGTTGAAGATATTTCTGATGGAACATTTGATTCTGGTGTATTTATTGAAGCTTCTAGTTTTAAATCAAATCCTGTAAGTATAACTAATGAAGGTGGTTTTATAGATGCTAATAATAAACCTTTTGTAGTTGAAGGCTGTAAAAATACAACTGTAAAAATTTCTTTAACAGAACCTGCTACTTCTAGTAGAACAGTACCTTTATATTATAGTGGCACTGCTACTTTTGGTGTAGATTATCAGCCAATGCCTTCTTCAGTTACATTTAATGCTGGAGACCAACATAAAACTTTAGATGTAGTACCTATTGTAGATAATATTACTGAACCTAACGAAACAATTATTATTACTGCAGGTAGTGCTTCATGTGCAAGTAATGAAAGTAAAATAACTATTTACATTAAAGACTCTGTTTCTTTTCATAATCCAACAAAAGATACTTTTGTTTGTTCTACATCTCCAATAATATTAACTGCTCCAAAAAATGATACAAGTAATATTAATAAATATGTTTGGAACAATTCATCTACAGATACTTTAAGAAACTTAACAGTTACACATGCTGGAACTTATATTGTAGCTCACAACTTTTCATACTCTTGTTATAATGTAGATACTTTTAGAGTAGCTAATGGCGATCCTACTGTAACATTAGGAAGCAATATTGCCTTTTGTGCAAATGATAGTGCAACTATTAAGGCAATATCAACTCCACACGGTGGAACTTTTGTTTGGAATAATAATGTAACAGATACTTTTCAAGTAGTAAAAAATGCAGGAGATTATTGGATAAAATATACATTGCCTAATGGTTGTTATAAATATGATACAATATCTGTTAGTGTAAAACCATTACCATATCCTCACTTAGGTGCAGATACAGCAATTTGTTCAGATGCAAGTATTACTTTACAATCAACAACCTATGCAGGAGCTACATATTTATGGAGCACAGGAGCAACAACAAGTAATATTATTGTTTCTAATGCAGGTACATACTCTGTTACAAATACACTTAATGGTTGCGAGGCAAAAGATACTATAGTTGTTACAAAGTCGGTATTACCAACACCACACTTAGGTTCAGATACAATTTATTGTGGCAATAATGGTGGAATAATGTTAAATGCAACTTATCCAGGTGCAACAACCTATTTATGGAATACTGGTGCCACTACACCAACTATTACAATTACCAATACTGGTACATACTCTGTTACAAATACACTTAATGGCTGTAAGGCAAAAGACACTATAATAATTACCATAAAGCCATTACCATATCCTAATTTAATTTTAGATACAGCAATATGCTCTTACGAATCTGTAACATTAAAACCTACTACTTACCCAGGTGCAACTTATTTATGGAGTACTGGTGCTACTACAAATAATATTACTGTATCAAATGCTGGACAATATATAATTACAAGCACATTAAATGGATGCTCTATAAAAGACACAACAAATGTTATTGCAAAAAAAGAAGCTATTGCTTATGCAGGACCAGATTTGCTTATGTACACTGGAACATCTGTAACTTTAACTGCAACACAAAGTGCCAATAATCAAAGTTATCAATGGACTCCTCCAAGTTTTTTATCCAATCCTAATTCATACACAACTTTAGCAGCACCAACAGGTACAGCAAATGTTACTTACTATTTAAAAGTAATTTCTGTTGATGGCTGTGTAGCTTATGATACTATTTTAATTAAAATTCAAAATGTAAACTTTAATATACCAAATGCATTTTCTCCTAATGGAGATGGTATTAACGATAAATGGGAAGTGCCATTATTAATTGCTTTTCCTACAGCTAAAATTCAAATATTTAATCGTTATGGGCAAGTAGTATTTAGCGGAAATGGAGGCTCTAATTTTGTTTATTGGGATGGAACACACAATGGGAAACCAGTGCCTGTAGGAGTTTATTATTATGTAATTGATATTGGTCAAGGATTTTCAAGAAAACAAGGTTGGGTAACTGTTATTAGATAATTACTTAACAAGCAAAGTTTTTATGAACAAATTATCTGTTTCTGTTGTTATCATTTCTTTGAATGCTGATAGAACTATTCAACAATGTATTGAATCGGCTTTAAAAATTACTGATGATATAATTGTAGTTGATAGTGGCAGTACAGATAACACTATTCAAATTGTAAAACAACTTGGTGCAACACTCATTCAAGAAAAATGGCATGGCTTTAGTGAAAATAAAACAATAGGTAATAATGCTGCTAAATATGATTGGATATTGTCTTAAGATGCAGATGAAGCACTTACTGAAGATATACTAGATGAAATTTATCAAATGAAAGAAACAAATCTCTGAGTATTTATATTTGTATCCTATTTAAAGAATAACATTTAAAACATCTGCTGCAAAGTTCTTGTTGTGAATGGTGCAATAATATTTATTGCTTATTTATTTGGTTTCTTACCTTTGGTTTGTTATGCAAAAAATTTCTGCTACAATAATTACTTTCAATGAAGAACAGAATATAAGCAGGTGTATAAACAGCTTGGTAAATATTGTTGATGAAATAATTGTGGTGGATTCGCTTTCTACGGATAATACAAAGAAAATTTGCTCCAATTTTAATGTAAAGTTTATTGAACAACCTTTTTTAGGATATATAGAGCAAAAAAATTTTGCCATACAGCAGACAACATACGATTTTGTTTTAAGTCTTGATGCTGATGAGTCTTTGAGTGAAACTTTACAACAATCCATACTTCTTATTAAACAAAATGTATTTATAGCCGACAGTTACAAAATGAACAGGTGTACAAATTTTCGTGGCAAATGGATTAAGCATGGAACTTGGTATCCTGATAAAAAAATAAGATTATTTAATAAACATAAAGCAAAATGGGCAGGTACTAATCCACACGATATTATTGAATTAAATACCAATGCAACCTGCCAATATATAAAAGGTGATATTCTGCATTACAGCTATAATAATATAGAAGAGGTAGTTGCTCAGGCAAATAAATTTACTACTATACAGGCTGATGCAATGTATAAAAAGGGGAAGAGGGTAAGTATTATAAATTTACTAGTAAATCCTTTTGTTGCATTTATGAGCGGGTATTTTTTTAAGTTGGGTTTTTTGGAGGGAACAAATGGGTTTATTCTTGCAATAACAATAGCTTATCAAACTATGCTTAAATATGCTAAGTTGATACATATACAAAAAAGCAAGGAGTAACTGTACAATTGCAATTATGCATATAGTGTTCTGCAACACAATGAGATTAGATATAGATAAAAAAAATCTGTAACAAAAAATCTTAGGCTTCCTCCAAAACCCTAATACCTCCTCACATTTTTTCCTTCCATATAATTTAAAAATGCTTTATTGCCACTGTGTGTAGGATAATTACCTATAAAATACCAATCTCCTGTATTAATTGGGCTGCTATGGTGCAAGTCTTCTATGGTTTTATAAATAATCTGAACAGGAATTTGTAACTTGGTAGGCGTAATTAACTGATCAATTTTATCTAAATATCTTCCTATTTTCCTCACTTCTATTTTTGTAAAATAAAAATGTAGCAAAATCAATGGTTTAAGCTGTATTTAAAGTTTTTTTTGGGTGCCCCTATACTGATTTTATCTTTATTGTATGTTTATTCTTATGAAGTAAAATAAAAATGGCTTCATTTCTATTGTAATTATAAATGAAAGCATAGGGTTGATATTTTTACTTATAACACAACAAACTTTTTTCTTTTTAGTATAGCTACAACTTTAATGCTTAATTTGCACAGAACTATATTTGCTGCTTAATGAAATCAACCTTATCTCGTTCTATTTCAATATATAAATGGAAAATTCCTATTCCAGTATTTATTTGGATAGGTTTAGCAATTTCTGGGGCTTTAGCAGAAATTTTTAGAGGACTTAATTCTATTAATAATTTCCTCATTTTTAGAGGTGTGTTTTGGCATACAATACAACAAATTAATTTGTATGCAGAATATCCTGCTGAGTACTTTGATAATAATCATTATGGTCCATCATTTAGTGTTTTAATAGCACCATTTGCTTGGATGAATATTTTTATTGGCTGTTTTTTATGGTGTTTAGCTAATGCTGCAATGTTGTTATATGCAGTAAAGCAATTACCCATTTCAAATAATAAAAAAAATATTATTCTATTAATTGGTGTTATTGAAATGATGACATCAATTCAAAATGTTCAATTTAATCCAATGCTTACTGCTTGGATTATGATGTCTTATATTTTAGTACAAAAAGAAAAAGATTTTTGGGCAACATTATTTATTGCTGCTGGTTTTTTACTTAAAATTTATGGTATTGTTGGTGTAGCTTTTTTCTTTTTTTCAAAACATAAAATAAAATTTGTTCTGTCTTTCTTATTTTGGTTATTGGTAGTATTTGCTTTACCAATGTTGTATTCTTCTCCTTCATTTATTATCCAATCTTATGAAGATTGGATAAATAAATTAGCTTCTAAAAATGATAAAAATATTTTAGCAACAGCTAATGATTATATGCAAGATATTTCTGTACTTGGTATGATTAGAAGAATAGGCAATATTCAAAACTTAAAAAACTTATACATTCTTGTACCTGCTGCATTATTGTATTTATTGCCCTTTTTAAGATGGAAACAATTTCAATTTATTTCTTTTCAATTAAGCTATTTAGCATTTGCATTAATAGGTGTAGTTATTTTCAGCACATCAGCAGAAAGCTCCACTTTTGTAATTGCATTAATAGGTGTAAGTATTTGGTATGTATTACAAAATGATTCAAAAACTTTATGGAAGAATATTGTTTTATGTTTTGTTTTATTACTTACAAGTTTATCTGCAACAGATTTATTTCCAGAATTTATAAGAATAAATTATGTTCGCCCTTATTCACTTAAAGCATTCCCTTGCTTTTTGGTATGGTTAATTTTGGCTTATCAATTATTAAAAAAAGATTTTAGTTTAGTGAATACAAAATATGCCTAAAAAAATTTCTATAATAATTCCTGTTTGCAACGAAAAAAGCAATGTGCCATTAATGGTAAATGCTGTATGTGATGTACTGAATAATTTATCATACAATTACTCAATAACTTTTATTGATGATGGAAGTAATGATGATACAGCTAATATAATTAAGGAAATATCTCAACAGAATGATAAGGTTTTTTACATAGTATTATCTAAAAACTTTGGACATCAAAATGCACTAAAAGCAGGATTAGATTTAAGTGATGGAGATGCTGTAATTAGCTTAGATGGAGATTTACAACACCCACCAACATTAATTCCTACACTAATTCAACACTGGGAAGAAGGTAATGATATTGTATATACAATAAGAAAGGATCATCAAGAATTACCAATGATGAAACGTAAAACAAGTAATTGGTTTTACAAGCTAATGAATAATCTATCAAACATTGAAATTGAAGCTGGCACAGCCGATTTTAGATTAATGGATAAACGAGTTGTAGAAGTTTGTAGAAATTTTTCTGAAATGGATTTGTTTTGGCGTGGAATAATAAAATGGGTTGGCTTTAAACAAATTGGCATTGAATACGAGCCAGCAGAAAGAAAGTTTGGAACAAGTAAATACACTTACAAAAAAATGATGCAATTTGCTTTGCGTGGCATTACATCATTCAGTATAAAACCATTAATTATTGCAATTTATTTAGGCTTTACTTTTTCAATTTTATCGCTACTTTATATTCCCTATGTATTGTTTTCATTATACTTCGGACATCCTATTTCTGGTTGGGCTTCTATGATAGTTACTATTGCTTTTTTTGGAGGATTACAACTATTAATTTTAGGAATTATTGGAATGTATTTAGGTAAATTATTTATGCAAACCAAGCAACGACCACACTACATAATTAAAGAAAGTAATGTGCAATGAATAAATTTATTTTATTAAGTTTTGATGTTGAGGAATTTGATATTCCATTAGAGTATAATTATAACATTGATATTAATGAACAATTAAAAATTGGCAAACAAGGTTTAGATGCAATGCTGCCAGTAATAGATAGTTTTAATATATCTACAACAATGTTTACTACAGCCAACTTTGCTCTACATTTTCCTAACGATGTAAAGTCAATGTCTGATAAACATGAAATTGCCTCACACACATTTTATCATACTACTTTTAACAATGAAGATTTATTATTATCAAAACAAAAACTTGAAGAAATAACAGGAAAAAAAGTTGTAGGATTAAGAATGCCTCGTATGAGATTTGTAGAAATAAAAGAAGTAATTAATGCAGGTTATTCTTATGATTCTTCTATTCATCCAACTTGGATTCCTGGAAGGTATAATAACAGACATTTACCAAGAACTTTTTATAAAGATGAGGGAATGTTGCGTATTCCAGCAAGTGTTTCACCAAATTTTAGAATACCTCTTTTTTGGTTGGCATTTAAAAATTACCCTTATTGTTTTTTTAAAAAATTAGTATTACAAACTTTGCAAAAAGATGGATATGTATGTTTGTATTTTCATCCTTGGGAGTTTACCAATATTCATAATTACAACTTACCTAATTATGTAAAAAAATATTGTGGAGAAGCATTACAAAATAGGTTATACAAATTAATAAAAGACTTACAACTTCATGGTGAGTATATAACTATTCAAGATTTTATTCATCAAAAAAACTTATTAAAACTATAAAGCATTATTAGCTTCCAAAGCTAAAAGTTTTGATGGAGTGTATCTAATATCTTGTAGAGTAAGTTTTTGTAAGAGCAAATAAATATTTTTTAACCCAATTTTTTCACTCCACTCAAAAGGCCCATAAGGATAATTAGTACCTAATTTCATAGCAGTATCAATTTCTTGTTTAGTGCTAACATTATCTTCTAATGCAAAATATGCTTCATTTACAATCATTGCAATAACTCTTGGTGCTATCATTCCTGGCTCATCTGGTACAAACTGAAATTTCCATTCCATTGTATCCATTATTTCTTGTACATATTGTTGATGATTGTTGGTAGCAATTTCTAAAATTTCTCTTTGTAAAAAACCATTCCAACCATTAATTCTAATACAATTTTTTGGAAGTTCTTTACAAGTATTTACAACACTTGAAATAAAAATAGGAACATCTGTTTCTAATATTCTTAATTTTTTTTCATCAACTAATAAATCAAAAAAAACATCACCCAAAGTTTTAGAAAAACTTTCTTCATCATCTCCTATAAAAACCAACTCTACATTGTTAGATATTTTTTTTGTTAAAATTTCTTGCTTTTGTTTTTCATTGCAACGAATAATTATTTTCATATCAAAATATTGAATAGCAAATCTAATGGAGTATTTTTTGTTTTAGTTTTTTGTTTATTCTAAAAATTATTTTTTTACTTTATCTTTTAAAAAAATAAAATGATGTAATAATTAAAATGTAAATTACAAATTAAAAAGTATTTAATAAATTAATAGCTGTGCTTAAAAAGTTAATAATACTAACACATTTAATATTACTATTTACCAATAGTTTTACTCAGGAAAATATTGAGGTGTCAACCAAAGCAAAGTTGATAACAAAAATTCCTTTCACACAATTAATGGGTAGCTTGGTTGTAATACAGGCTACAGTAGATACATCTTCTACTGTATTAAATTTTTTATTAGATACAGGTAGCGGAGGTATTTCATTAGATTCGGCAACTGTAGAAAAATTAGGTTTTACTATTCAACCAACTGAAAAAATTATTAGAGGTATTGCAGGAGTTAGAAAAGTACCTTTTACTTATGGTCATTATTTGAATTTTGCCGAACACACAACAGATACTTTTAGTTTTCATATCAATAATTACGAATTACTTTCAAGCGTTTATGGGATTGAAATAAATGGCATTATTGGATATAGTTTTTTAAAAAAATATATTGTAAAAATTGATTACGATAATTTGCAATTAGAGCTTTATACACCAGGCTCAATTAAATACCCTCGAGGTGGATATTTAATAAAACCAAACTTTACCACATTGCCCTTGCCATACTTTTCTTTAGGTACAAAAAATAATATGGTTTTACAACGATATATTTTTGATACAGGAGCTGGATTGTGCTTTTTACTCAACAAAAAATTTACACAAGACAAAACTTTATTTACACAAAACCACAAATTATATAGAACACAAGCAGAAGGGTTGGGTGGAAAAAAAGAAATGGACATAACAGTAATTAAATCAATAAAAATTGGTCCTTATAAATTTAAAAATGTACCTGTTTATATTTTTGATGATGAGTTTAATGCTACATCATATCCAAGCAATGCTGGTATTATTGGCAATGATTTATTAAGAAGATTTAATGTTGTTTTAAATTATCCTGAAAAAGAAATTTATTTAAAACCTAATAGCAAATTTTCAGATGCTTTTGATTATTCATATACAGGATTAAATATTTATTTGATAGATAATAAAATTATTATTGGAAATATTGCCAAAAACTCTCCTGCTGAAAAAGCAGGATTTAAAGAAGGAGATACTATTATAGCTATTGATAATGCATTTTATACAAATATTCAAGCCATAAAATTGGCTTTGCAAAATGCTGGTACAAAAGTTAATGTATTAATTTCTAGAAATAATAAATTAGAAATGATACTATTAGATATTACCAACATTTTATTTTAAAGTAGTTAATGCAACAATCTACAATAACCCATAAAGACAAATTTTTATGTTTAAGTAAATAAAATAATTTATGATGAATGAAGAAAAATTGGAATACCCAATAATATTATTTGATGGCGTTTGTAATTATTGTAATAAGTGGATTAATTTTTCTATTAAGTGGAATAAGAAAAAAAATTTAAGATATGCTACCTTTCAAAGTAATTCAGGAATATTCTTAAAAAAACGCTACAATATAGATGAGGCAATAGATTCAGTAATATTAATAGAAAAGAATAAAGTATATATTTATTCATCTGCTGCAATAAATATTGCCAAATACTTACAGTTCCCTGCCAATCTTTTATATGTGTTAATTATAGTTCCAACATTCATAAGAAACCCATTATATAAGTGGGTTGCAAAAAATAGATATAAGTGGTTTGGAAAAAAAGATAGCTGTATGATACCCTCAAAAGAGATAAAACAACTTTTTTTAGAATAAATATCAATATAAAAGCAACCTTATTGTTTTATATTTGCTCTTAGGACAGACAACCGTACCTCTATTCTACTAGAAATTCCACTCTATATATCCGTTGAAAAACGAATTGTTTAACAATTAAACTTTCGTTTATGAATTTTAATGTACCCTTTAAAGCTATTTGCTTATTTACGCTATTATGTGCTTTTACTATAACATCTAAAGCACAAGCAGTTCATGGAGGAACTATTCAAGCAACTTCTGTATGTTTAACATAC
This sequence comes from Chitinophagales bacterium, assembly GCA_051715485.1. GTDB lineage: Bacteria > Bacteroidota > Bacteroidia > Chitinophagales > Chitinophagaceae > UBA1930. The sequence goes on along the minus strand of JBPXJV010000036.1, from coordinate 16,912 downwards.
TATACTCCTGCTCCAGATATCAATAATGTTGTAGCAGCTTCTGGTGGCACAACACCTTACACTTATCAGTGGGAGGCAAAAATAGATTTATCTGGTTGGGCTCCTGTTGTTAGTGGAGGCAATGGGTTAAGTTATAGCCCAGGAACTCTTTCTTATAATACTAATTTTAGGAGAAAAGTTACAGACGCTAATGGTGCTGTTTCTTATTCTAATGAGGTAAGACTCTATATTATGAGTGATTTCTTCCCAGGACAAGCAACTATAGATACTTCTTTACAATATTCTTATTTTTTACCTGGTAGTATTATTCCTAAAATAAACTCAAGCTCTGCCGATAAAGGAACAGGCAATTATTTATATACTTGGGAAACTGCTACATCTCCTTCAGGACCTTGGAGTGTAGTAAGTGGAGAAACTGGACTTACTTATAGACCTGCTCCAATAAACACTTTAGGTACATATTATTTTAGAAAAAAAGCTACTGATGCAATTTGTTCTAATACTTCTGCATACACAAATATTGTTGTAATACATATTGTAAACAGTTTACCTTTTAATCAAGGATATTGGACTTATGGTTATCCATGTGTTTTCCCTAATAATTTACCAAGTAAACTATTAGGAGTAGAACCAATGGGAGGCACTGCACCTTATACTTATCAATGGGAGAAAAAAGGAGAATCAGAATCTTCTTGGACATCAATTGTTGGTGCAACTGGTGTAACTTATCAACCACCTATAATTAATGAAACAACAGAGTTTAGACGTAAAACTACAGATGCTAATGGTTTAGAGGCATACACAAATACAGATGCTATTCATTATGTAAATACTTTACCAAACCCAGGTATTATTGCATCTAACGAAACTGCTATTGCTCCAAATGCTCCTTATTACGCTGCTATTAATATACAAGATGCTTCTAATTTTTATAATGCAGGATATGCTTGGCAGTATAGTTTAGATAATGGAAATACTTGGTCTGAAATTAATAACTATACATACGGCACATATTTCCCATCTTCTTATACATCGCCAACTACAATTTGTTATCGTCGTTCAATAAGAGAATATTGTGCATCTGATGTAAGAGATACTTGGACAAATACAATTTGTATTCAACCAAGTGTTCCTTTAACTGATGGAACAATCAATATTAATGGTGGTAGTTCTGCTTGTAACACACCAGGTTCTACTCCTGTTACAATTACAGGCACTCCTGCAACTGGTGGCTCAACTCCATATACATACAAATGGCAAATATTTGATGGAACAAATTGGACAGATATTCCAAACTCAAACAATGTAAGCTACACACCAAGTGTATTAAATTATAGTGCAAAATATAGAAGAGTAGTTACAGATGCAAACAACACATCTTTAACAAGCAATGAAGTAATTGTATCTATTCAAAGCAATAGCCCATTAAGAGGTGGTTTAATTGATGGACCAATTGTAACTTGTAGCAATACTGCACCTGGCATTATTAATAATATTATTGATGCTTGTGGTGGTGGTGGCGTATTTACTTATTCTTGGGAAGCTAGCACAAATGGTGGTCCTTGGGTTACAATTTCAGGTGCAAACCAACCAACTTATAATGCTACTACAATTGCAGAAAACACTACTTATAGAAGAAAGATTGGTGATGGTTGTGGTGGAGCAACATATAGTAACGAAGTAGAAGTTTTTGTATATCCTTCAATTGAAGGTGGTACACTTACTCCATCTGCTCAAACTGTATGTGCAGGAAATGTTCCTAATTTATTAGAACTTACTCAAAACTGTCATTATACAAATGGTAATGTTACTTATCAATGGCAAAAAGCATCTTCTCCTAATGGAACTTGGGTTAATTTAAATGGTGCTACTCAACCAGTATTATTACCTAAAGCTTCTAATACATCTTCTTATTACAGATTAGTAGTAAAATCTTCTGTATGTAATGCACAAGCAGTAAGTTCTGTGGCTGCTGTAATTGTTAATAATTGTAATGGTAAAGATCAAGACTTAAACGAAAGCACTTTAGCTCCTTCTACTCTTTCTGTTAGAGATGGAATGAAATTATATCCTAACCCAGTAGCAAAAGGACAAACAGTATTTGTAACACTTAATGCTGGTTCTAATACAAATTATACAGCAGTACTTCGTGGTATTGATGGAAGAACTTATTCATCTACAGTTGAAGCTGCTTCTGCAAGAGGACTACAAATAAAATTACCATCTAATATTGTTCAAGGAACTTACTTAATTCAAGTTAATAACGGAAAACAAAAATGGATTGAAAGAATTGTAGTTCTTTAATAAACAACTAATTCACAGTTTAAAAGAGGCCGCTAAATAAGCAGCCTCTTTTTTTATACACTTGTGGATAAAACAATGTAGTAAAGCCTATTTAGTTTGGTTAATTTTGATGAATTCTAAAACAGTATAAATAGTAATGAAATATAATCAAGCCACATTAAACAAGTTAGAAAATATTCTTAACGAAAGTGAATATACTTTACGATACGAAAGAGGTACTTTTCAAAGTGGATGGTGTGTTCTTGAATTTAAAAAAGTGGTTGTTTTAAATAAATTTTTGGATATAGAAGGACGAATTAATACTTTACTTGAGCTAATTCCACAACTAAATATACATTTTGACAAACTAACATTAGAAAGTCAAAAACTGTACGAACAAATTATGTCAAATTCTTTAGTTGCTGTATAGTTTGTGCATACTGTATTGTTATCACTAATCATTGTAGCATCGGCTACAATTGTAAAATCCTTGACTTTATTTTTAGTTATAAATTTTTGAATGGAAGGTATAAATGTATGTCCTTCAAAAGTATTACCAGAGAAGATTTCATAAGCTATCGGAAAACCTTCTTTTGTACATTTTTACTAATTAGGTCAGCAAAATACATTTTTCAGCGATAAAAATAATTGCCTCATAATGACTTATAATTATTGATATTTAGAGGCGGACAAGTCAGGAATTTATTAAAATTGTAGATTATTAATTTTAAAAACTAATAAGTTAAATGATGAAGAAATTTTACTTGAAAATAAATTCTACAAAACATTAAAACTCCCCACTTCCACTTTTATTAACTCTTTCGTGATGCTCAACTTTATTTTCTTTCCAATTAGCATCATATTTTACAAACCAACTAAGCCAAAGTGTTCTTGATAATCTCATATTAATAGGTTGTAAAAACACCAATAAAATACAAGAAATTACCAACCACCAAAGAATACTGTTATTATGAAATGTTAGTCCAAATAAAACATAAGAAGCAATAAATGAAGTAACCAAAAATGCAATAGATAAGGCATAACTTACATAACCTGTACCATAATAAAAACCTACTTCAATTTCTGTTGGTTGTTTGCAAACAGTACATTCCTTATTCATACTATAGGCACTTTTTAAATTATAAGGATTAGAAGAAACAAAAATATTTCCTTCTCTACAACGTGGACATTTATTTTGTAATACTGCCGATAAATAAGATTTTTTCTTTTGCTGACTCATAGCTGCAAAAATAAAGTAGGCTTTTTATAATTATTGCAAAACCTTTTCCATTTGAAAACTTCTGGAGCCTTTGATAAGAAAATAAGTATCTTGAAAGCAATTATTCCTCAACCATAAACCTGCTTCTTCAGCATTATTCATATAAGTATAATGGTGTTTTGTTTTTGCAAAATCGCCACCAGTAAGTATTACATTATTCCATTGATATTGCTCTAATAAATTCACTACTTGTTGATGTTCTTTTATACTATATTCTCCAAGCTCCATCATTGCTCCAAGTATTACTACTTTATTCTTTGCTTTCATGTTAGCAAAATTTTCTATAGCAACTTTCATACTACTTGGGTTTGCATTATAAGCATCTAAAATAAAATGATTGCTTTCTTTTTGTATCAACTGACTTCTACTGTTAGATGGTGTGTAAGATTCTAATGCAGTTTTAATTTTTTCTAAAGAAATTTTAAAATAAATTCCAACAGCAACAGCACAAAGAATATTAGGCAAATTATAAACTCCCACTAATTGAGTGTTTATAATAGTTTCTTCATTTTCTGTTTCAACAGAAACAGTAATAAAAGGTTCAGATGTTACAACAGATCCTTTTACAATTCCATTATTTATTCCATACACTACTACTTGGTGTATGCCTTTACTCATTTCTTTCAAATAATCATATTCATCGTATATAAAAACAGTTCCATTATTTTTTCTAATAAAATCAAAAAGTTCACCCTTACCTTTTTTTATTCCTTCTTCTCCTCCAAAACCTTCTAAATGGGCTTTACCACAATTAGTAATAATGCCATGTGTAGGTAAAGAATATACACAATAACTTTCAATTTCCTTCTGATGATTAGCACCCATTTCTATTACAGCCATTTGTGCATCCTTTTTAACACTTAGTAAAGTAAGAGGTACTCCAATATGATTGTTATAATTTCCTTGCGTTGTATAGGTAATATAATGAGTATTCAAAACAATACTTACCAATTCTTTAGTAGTTGTTTTTCCATTGCTACCAGTAATGGCAATAAATGGAATGGTAAATTGTTCTCTATGAAATTTTGCTAATTGTTGTAAGGTTGCTAAAACATTTTCAACTTGAATAATTCTTTCATCATTACTATCAACAAATTCATCAACAACTGCATAAGCAGCTCCCATTTCTAATGCTTCTTTTGCAAATAAGTTACCATTAAAATTTTCCCCTTTTAATGCAAAAAAAATACTCTCATTTTGTATCTTCCTTGTATCAATACTTATAAATGGATAGGCTAAAAATATTTTATAAAGCTCTTTTATACTCAAACTAATTTTTTTTAAAATTTATCAAAATTAAATAGTTTTTTATGATAGTCTGTTTTGTTTATAAACAGTCATCAATCAATGTTTTATTAACTTTTTTAAAATAAAATTTGGAAATTAGATGTACATACATGTATATTTGCACTATTAATGGAATTAGAGCAAGCCATACAAAGTAATAAATTTAGAAACGAAGTGCAAAAAGCAGGTTTGAATATATTATATACTGCATGGTGGTTGAAAACCATTACTTATAAAGAATTGAAAGATTTTGGTTTAACACACGAACAGTACAATATTTTAAGAATATTAAAAGGCAAACATCCACAACAAATGTGTGTAAAAGATATTGCCTCAAGAATGATTGAGAAAAACTCCAATGTGCCAAGAATAGTTGACAAATTAGAAGATAAAAAGTTAGTTAGCCGTAGTCAAGGAGAAGCAGATGGAAGACAAACAGTAATAGAACTTACACAAGCTGGTATAAATATTTTAGCATCATGTACTATTAAAATAAATGAGCTATACGATAAAATGCTAACTATTAATCATAAAGAAGCAGAATCTTTAAATACATTACTTGAAAAAGTAAGAGAAAGAGAATAAAAATTTTTTTAACCAAATACGTGTATATACATGTATTTAAAAAAATAAACATTATGACAACAAAAAATATAAAACACATATTAAATGGAAGGGTTACTAACGTAGGTACTTTTAATGTGCAAGAATTATTGCCTTCAAGAGTAGAAGGTTACTTTGATCCCTTTCTACTTTTTCATCATGGAAAAACAAAAGCAGATAAAAACATACCAATTGAAGAGCAAGGTGTAGGAACTCATCCTCACAGAGGTTTTAGCCCTGTAACTTTTATATACAAAGGAGGTGTTCATCATCACGATAGTAGAGGTAATCATCAAGTAGTATATGCAGGAGGCACACAATGGATAAATGCAGGAATGGGAATTGTTCACAGCGAAAGAATGCCAGAAAAAATTTTTGAACTTGGTGGTGAACAAGAAATTTTGCAAGTATGGGTAAACTCTCCTGCAAAAAATAAAATGAGTCAGCCAGCATATTACCCTGCTACTAAAGAAGAAACACCAACTATTACAACAAAAGATGGCTTAACAACTATTCGTATTCCAGCAGGAGAAATTGATGGCGTAAAAGGAATTATTCCAACATTCATAAATGTAACTACCGCTATGGGAGAAATGAAAAAAGACGGAAGCTATCATTTTACTTTTCCTACTACACACAATACTTTATTGTATGTGTTAGAAGGAGAATTATTGATAAATGATAAACAAACTATTACTACAAAACAAATGGTTTTGTTTGATAATGATGGAGAAAATATTGATGTAAAAGCCAATGCAGACACTTTATTTTTTATAGGAAGTGGCGAACCCACAAATGAACCTATCGTTGCACATGGACCATTTGTTATGAATACACAAACAGAAATATTAGAAGCTTTCAGAGATTATCAAATGGGTAAAATGGGCGTATTAATTGAAGAATAAATTTTTTTAAATAACAATAAAATATTTTTTAAACTTTTAAATTTATAATTATGACAACGTACAAAATTGATGCTTCACACAGCGAGGTAAGTTTTAAAATTAGACACTTGATGATTACCAATGTAACAGGCAAGTTTACAGAATTTGATGGCACATTAGAATCTGATAAAGAAGATTTATCTGATGCAAAAATTTCTTTTGAAGCAAATGTAAATAGCATTACCACACATAATGAACAAAGAGATGGACATTTAAAAAACGAAGATTTTTTTAATGCTGAAAAATTTCCTAAGCTAACTTTTGTTTCTACTGGCATTACAAAAAAATCTGATGATGAATTTGTATTAACTGGAAATTTAACTATTAGAGATGTAACCAAACCAGTAGAATTAGCTGTCGAATATGGTGGTAAAATTGTTGACCCTTATGGACAAACAAAATTAGGATTTGAAATAGTAGGAAAAATAAACAGAAAAGATTTTGGTTTAACATGGAGTGCTACTACAGAAACAGGAGGACTTGTTGTAGCAGATGAAGTAAAATTGCAAGTAACTGTAGAAATGGTAAAGCAGTAAAATAATTGAACTAATTTTATAATAGCTTTTTCAATTATGTTTGTTGTTTAAATAGGCAAATATGAGAAAGCTATTATTTATTTTGAGAAATAGTAATATTATTTTTATGTAAAAAGAATAGGGTATTATGTTGTAAGCAACCCAGCCGCAATCACCCTAAAGGTGTAACGACGACAAAAGAAAAAAACTTAAACGGACATGAATATAACAAACTACCAAAGGATATGGGACAATAGCCCACCAATCGGATTTTTTGTAATTTTAAATTCATAAATCTATTATTATGTTACGCCCATTAATATTATTTATTTTTTGCTGCCTGTTTTTATTCACATCCTGTAAGAAAAATAAGCCAGACCCCCAATGTATTGCTCCTGCCATTATACCAATGCAGCCCTACTCTTATCCCGTATGGCATCCAAATGGACAAACACTTGGATTTAACCATACGCCATTAGCAGGCATTGGAGCAAACGGTAATGCCCCTTGTATCTGGTATAGCTATATGGGTAAAGCAGACTCAACGGGTTTTTATTTAATGAACAGGGATGGTACAGGCTTTAAAAGAGTAACCAACTTTTACCTTAATACACCGGCGTGGTCACCTGATGGACATTGGATTGCATTTTCCATACCACCCAACATTTATAAAATGCCGTTCAATGGTAGCACTTTTGATACAACACAAATTATTCAGTTAACTACAAACGGAGGCAATTTTTATCCGAGTTGGTCAGCAAGTAGCGACACTATCTATTTTGATTCTAACAATAATGCACCTATTGGAACTAATTTTTATTCTGTATGGAAAATATCAAATGATGGAAGTGGAAAAATCAGATTAACTCAATCTGCGGGAATTGGTGACTCAAGGCAACCTTTTGTTGGCTCAAATAACAGGGTTTATTTTATTGGCTATGCTTCTGGAAAACAGGAGATATTTTCAATGAGTAAAATCGGGGCTGATTTCATACAAGAAACTATTAATTTGGGGGGTGGCTCATGTCCAAGATATTGGCAAGGGAAAATTTTTGTTGAAACAGGAAGCAGCATTAAAGTAGTGCAATCAAACGGGTCAATTAACAAACTTACATTTCCTGCTACTACATATGACATTTCTGTAACAGGTGAAATTGTTTACAGCAAAATGGAATATGATATTATGAAATACAATAAACAAATTGGCACATTGTGGATTATGAATGCCGATGGCACAAACAACAGACAACTTACTTTTAATAACAGTTTTTAAACAATCCTTAATATGAAAAAAGTTATAACAATAATACTCTTTTTAGTTTGCTATACATACACGTTTTCGCAGGCAAACCTAAATAATGAAGTGCTGGTTTATTTTAAAACCGGAGTACAAAGAGTAGCACCATCTTACACTACAAGCAGTATCTCCTCTCAAAACATTTTGAATGTTTTGAATAATTACAACATACCCGCTTCAAATTTTATTAATGGAATATTTAATACATCCGCAAATAATACTTTTAATGATATATTCTCCCCATTTGTCAATAACTTAATTGCATATATTGACCCAAGTTTTCCTTCACGTTATGAAAATAATACTAAAAGAATAAATAGCTTAATGGAACAAAATAAGTATAGAATATCAATAAGTAATGGCACTAAGAAACAGGGATATAGTCATAAAAATACATGGAGATTTGATTGGAATATTGGAGCAGAAATATTTCCAGGTCCACATACAAGTAATCCTTCATACAGGTACGATATGAAAAGTGGTAATTTTTTTGGCAGAGCAAGAGTAGGCTGTAAATGGTATGGAATAAAAATGATTAAAATATGAAATTAAATATATTGCTTTTTGCCTTTTTACTTTTGTATTATAATCAAAAACTCCTTTCTCAAGAAAGTGTAAGGTTACATAGCAAAGAAAAAACAATCTTTCGCGTCAAAGCTACTATACCAATTTTTACTCTTGGTTTTGAGAACGAAACTGTTTTAGCAAAAAATTTAACTATTGTTCCAAAGTTTGGCGGTACTATTATATCATTTACTCGTAGTGGTACAGGAGGTGTTACAAATGGAAAACTTTTTATACAATATGGTTTGTTAGCCAGTGTTGAGTTTAGATATTTTATTAACCAAGCACAACGTGTTAAAAAGAATAAAACAACCCATAATCATTCTGGATGGTATTTAGGTGTTGAGCCATTTATTCTGTCTAATTCAATTGCTGCTACAAATAATCAAATAATAGAAAAGAATGGAAGCAAAGGCTATTTTGTCAATGTAGGATTTCAAAAGCAATTTGGTAAGAAAAATTATTTTGGTTGTTTTATTGGATATTCTCCCAGTATAAAACCACTTGTAAAAATTTATCCTTCAGAAACATACAGCAAAAAAAGAACAACTTATTGGTTAGGATTAAGTATTGGTCGGTGTTTTTAAATATTATTCTATCATTCATACTTTTTATTTCTATTTGAAATATTAATTATAATTTAAACAGATGAATATTGAAATTATTAGTGGAAGCCCACGAAAAGAAAGCATCAGCAACAGAGTTGCTTTATGTTTAGAAAAAGAATTAACAACAGCAACTAAGCACAACATTGGTTTAATTAATTTAAACAGTTTTGATTTAGGCTTATTTCAAAAAGTATTTAGAAGTGTAGATGATGCTCCAGAACAATTTAAACCTTTGGCAAAAAGAATGTTTGATGCCAATGCTTTTATTATTGTTACACCAGAATATAATGGAAGCTATTCATCTGTTATCAAAAATTTATTTGACCATTTTCCTAAACAAAGCAGAAAAGCATTTGGAATAGTTTCTGCAAGTACAGGTGCTTTGGGTGGCACAAGAAGTACACAACAATTATTATTGTATGTACCTGCATTGTTTGGCATTGCATCTCCTTATTTGCTAATAACACCACATGTAGATAAAAAATTTGATACAGCAGGAAATTTAATTGATGAAAGTTTTAGCTCTCCTATCAATACTTTTGTACATGAATTTTTATTTTTAGCAGAACGATTATATAATCCCTGTAAATAATTAATAATAAAAGTGGCGAAGTTGTAACTTCGCCACTTTGCTTTTATACCCCTTTCTATTTTTTTATGAGTGATGCAATAAAACACGAATGTGGCTTAGCTTACATCAGACTAAGAAAACCATTTTCTTATTATCTTCAAAAATATGGTACAGTAATGTATGGCTTAAATAAGCTGTATTTACTCATGGAAAAACAACACAATCGTGGACAAGATGGTGCAGGAATTGCAACAGTTAAATTAAATGTAGAACCTGGTTATCCTTTCTTACATCGTATAAGAAGTAATGCTCAACAATCTATTGCAGAAATATTTTCTCAAGTAAATAATGAACTAAAAGAATTAGAAAAATATCAATCAGATATAAAACAACACCCAGGGTTATTAAAAGGTCATTTACCAATTCTTGGTGAGTTAATGTTGGGTCATTTACGCTATGGCACACAAGGAAAAAATAATGTAGATTATTGTCATCCATTTATTAAAAGAAATACGCAACCTGGTAGAAATTTAGCACTTGCAGGAAATTTTAATTTAGTAAATACAGATGAGTTATATGGTTTATTAAACATTAACCCAGGTGAGTTTCAAAAGCATAGTGATTTAGCTGCTATGATGGAAACTATTCATCATTTTTTAATAAAAGAAGATGAAACAAATCCTAACAATGCTAATGTAGTAACACTGCTTAAAAAAGCTATTAGTTTATTTGATGGTGGTTTTACTATTGGAGGTTTATTGGGCAATGGATATAGTTTTGTTATGAGAGATGCTAATGGTATAAGACCAGCTTATTATTTTATCAATGATGAATTTATTGTAGCAGCAAGTGAGCGTTCTGCTATTAGAACAGCTTTTAATGTTGGCGAAAATCAGGTACAAGAATTAATGCCTGCCAATGCTTTAATAGTAGATGATAAAGGAAATTATACCATAGAACAAATTATAGAACCCCAAGAAAGAAGGGCTTGTAGTTTTGAAAGAATTTATTTTAGTAGAGGAAGTGATGAAGAAATTTATAGAGAGAGAATTGCTCTTGGACATTGTTTAAGCAAAACAGTTTTAGATAGTATTGATTACGATTTAAAGAACACTATTTTTTCTTACATACCCAATACTGCAGAAGTTGCTTTTTATGGATTAGTAAAAGGTATGGAAGAATATTTGAATAAAATAAAAGTAGAAAGAATTTTAAGTTGGAATGGACATGTAACTTCTGAGAAATTGGAAGAAATGATTAACAGAAAAATTCGTCAAGAAAAAATTGCTATTAAAGATGTAAAGCTTAGAACATTTATTACAGAAGATGCCAATAGAGATGAAATGGTTCAGCATGTTTATGATGTAACTTATGGTACTGTAAGAAAAGGAGAAGACACTTTAGTAGTAATTGATGATAGCATTGTAAGAGGAACAACTTTAAAGAAAAGTATTATTACCATGTTATCTCGTTTACAACCTAAAAAAATAATTATTGTTTCATCGGCACCACAAATTCGTTATCCTGATTGTTATGGAATTGATATGAGCAAGATGGGTGATTTTATTGCTTTTAAAGCAGCAGTAGCTTTGCTAAAAGAAAGAGGAATGGAAAATATTCTTACAGAAGTATATGATACCATTAAAGAACTTCAACGAACCAATCAACTACATAAAGAAAATGTTGTAAGACAAATTTATAAACCATTTACTACACAAGAAATATCAGATAAAATTGCTCAGCTAATTACTCCACCAGATTTGCAAATTTCTGTTCAAGTTATTTTTCAAACAATTGAAGACTTACATAAAAGTTGCCCCGATAATAAAGGAGATTGGTATTTTACAGGTAATTATCCAACTGCTGGTGGCAATAAAGTTTGCAATAAAGCCTTCTTTAATTTTATGGAAGGAAAAAATGTAAGAGGCTATGAAACTACTTCTCAAAATAATACATAAAATTGTAGCTTGTTTTCATTGTATAATACAAATAATTTTCTCGTTGATAAATATTAATTATTTGGTTATAAAATTTTTTCTGCAAAAGCAATTATATGACCATCAATATCTGAAAAGTAGCAAACTTTATCACCCCAATCTCTATTTTCAATTGGACTAATATTTATTGCACCAGCTATTATTGCATTTGAAAATGCTTGTTCAATATTGCTAACATTTATATAAAGCTCACATCTTGGAATTCCATTTCCTAATTGAGGGTGTGGCATTTTATCTGAAATAATTTTAGCAATTCCATGATTAGGCATTAAGCCAAGTTTACAATTTTCGTTCAAATAAAATTCTGTCATTCCTTCCACAAATAAAGATGGTTTTTGTTGTAACAGTTTTTCATAAAACAAAGTGCTTGTTTGTTGATTATTTACATACAGTATTATTTCAATTTTCTGAAAAAAAATCATAAAAATATTTTCATTTACTGTTTATATTACAATAATTAAAAAGAGAATTTATTTCTCTAATTGCTCAACTTAAAATGTGGATTATAAATTAACCCTATTACATTCCCAAAAGGATCTTTAACGGTTGCAGTTATTATATCATCACCTACATTATATGGCTTTTCATTTTCTGTTGCTCCTAAACTTAAAAGTCTGTTATATGTTTTTTCTATATCATCTACACCCCAATAAGAAATTACACTTTCAACTTTATTCATTGTTGGTTCATCTTCTGGCTGAAGACCTAATTCGTAACCCTCAATATTAAAACCTACATAAAATGGTTCATTAAAATAAGGGCTTGTTTCAAATACTTTTGAATACCAACTGGTAGCTTCTTTAATGTTACTTACTTTATAAATTGTTGTTCTTAAGCCTAACATAAAATATTTATTTGTTTAACCAATTAATCAACAACCAAACAAGTTTCTTTCTTTAACTATATCAAAGATTTTAATGTTTCAACTACAGTTTCAATTTCTTGTTTGGTATTATATTTACAAAAACTAAAACGAACTGTAACAATATTTGGGTTATTGTTAATACAATGAATTACATGGCTACTAACATCTGCACCACTTGAACAAGCACTTCCACCACTTGCACAAATATTATGTATATCCAAGTTAAATAAAATCATTTCACTTTTTTCCGTCTTAGGAAAATTAATACTTAATACTGTATATAAACTATTGTTAGAAACATCTCCATTAAAACTAACTCCTTCAATTTCCTTTTGCAATAATTCCTTCATATACATTTTTAAACTTAGTATGTAAGAACTATCTGCTTCATAGTTTTCAGTTGCAATTTCTAATGCTTTTGCAAAGCCAATAATGCCATACAAATTTTCTGTTCCAGCTCTCATATTTCTTTCCTGACTTCCCCCATGCACAAATGGATTAATTTTTACTTCTTGATTGATATATAAAATGCCAATACCTTTTGGACCATGAAATTTATGACCTGCCCCACTGATAAAATGTACAAAAGTATTTTTTAAATTAAAAGGAATATGACCAACTGTTTGAACAGTATCGCTATGAAAAATTGCATCATATTTTTTACAAATTTCTCCAACAGTTTGTATAGCTAATAAGTTGCCAATTTCGTTATTAGCATGCATTAAAGTAACCAAAGTTTTTTCTTTAGAAGATGATAATAAATTTTCTAAATCTTCTAAATCAATATGTCCATTTGGCAAAACTTTTACATAACTTAAAGCAATATTTTCTTTTCTATGTAAATGTTCTACTGTGTGCAATGTTGCATGATGCTCAATAGGAGAAGTGATAATATGCTTACAACCTAAATCTTTTACAGATGCAATAATTGCAGTATTACTACTTTCTGTTCCACCACTTGTAAAAAATATTTCTGATGGATGTGCATTTAAAATTTTAGCTACTGTTTTTCTTGAATTTTCAATTCCTAACCTGCTCTCTCTTCCATAACTATAAATAGAGGAAGGATTACCAAATTGAGTAGTTAAATAAGGCATCATACTGCTTAAAACTTCCTTATCTAATATGGTTGTTGCAGCATTGTCTAAATAAATTCTTTCCATGTATTATTAACTAAATTTCCTTTCTTAAAAATATGTAATTACAAGCAAAAGTAGTTGTTATATAGGCTAAATAATTAATTTTATTAATAGATTGGTTACTATAATTTTTTTAATATAAAAGTTCAACTTAGTTAATAATGTCTTTTTTAAGTAGTTCTTTATCCAATACAACTAAATATTAATTAAGTTGATTTACTATTTTTATTTCATCGTTTTTAAAATCCAATATCTTTAAAAATTAGTAGTAAAATCCTGTTTAAAATCCAAGTTAGTAGAACATCTAACAATTTCTATGAAATCCTACCTAAGATGTTTTTATTAGTCCTGCAACTTTGCAGGACTATTTTTTTTATTAGTAGTTTTTATGATGATTATTTATTGACTAAAATTTTTTTAATATACTTTTGACTTTTCAATAAACTAATCGATAATGAATAAGTCAATTGCAGATATTAGAACAGATTATTTAATGGCATCGTTTTCAGAAAAAGATGCAGCCATTGAGCCTTTCTCTCAATTTAGTCGTTGGTGGAATGATGCAATAAATAGTAAAATAGAAGATGTAAATGCAATGACATTAGCCACAGTTTCTGCCAAAGGAATACCCAGTGCAAGAATTGTTTTATTAAAAGATTATAATGAAAAAGGATTTGTTTTTTTTACCAACTATCAAAGCGATAAAGGAAAAGAAATTGCTCAAAATCCTCATGTTTGTTTAGTCTTTTTTTGGAAAGAATTACAAAGACAAGTTAGAATAGAGGGAATAGCAGAAAAAATTAGTGAAGCAGAAAGTGATGAATATTTTAATAGCAGACCATTAGAAAGTAAAATTGGTGCTTGGGCTTCTCATCAAAGCTCTATAATACCTTACAGGCAAATTATTGATGAAAATGTAAAACGTTATACAGAAGTTTTTAAAGATGAAGATGTGCCAAGACCAGATTATTGGGGAGGCTTTTGTGTAAAACCAAATTTAGTAGAGTATTGGCAAGGCAGACAAAGTCGTTTACACGACAGAATTCAATATACTTTAGATAATGGTATTTGGAAGTTGGAAAGATTATCTCCATAAAAAAATATTCTAAACAGATTTTGTCTGTTTAGAATATTTTGAAAATTGCTTTAATACATTGCTGGAGTGCCT
The DNA here is from genome assembly GCA_051715485.1 of Chitinophagales bacterium. Taxonomy (GTDB): domain Bacteria; phylum Bacteroidota; class Bacteroidia; order Chitinophagales; family Chitinophagaceae; genus UBA1930. Next base: position 1,792 of record JBPXJV010000036.1, on the reverse strand, counting down.
TCTTTTGGAATAGCTTTTAGAATAAATTCTCTTAAATGATTGGTAGATGTTTTAAGGTCATCTTTTCTTAAATACATCATGTGTCCACTTTTATAACCTTCCCAACTCATTCTATCTTTTAATTTTCCAGCAGGATCCATTTGCCATAAATTATATTTAGCATTAAAATAATCACAAGCACCATCGTAATAACCAGATTGTACTAATAAATGTAAGTAAGGGTTTATAGCCATTGCTTTTCTTAAATTTTCTCCTACTCTATTATTTTTATTATCCCAAGGCCAAACGTTACCAAACATATTATAAGCAAAATCTGTTTTATAGTTAAGTACATTTCTTAAATACATATTAATAGGTGGTGTAAAAGCATGAAGCCAAGCTGTAAGCTCTGCATTAAAGTCTGGTCTTTCGCCAGCATCTTGTTTATCTATTCCTTTGTATCTTGAGTCTAATCTTCCAATAGTAAAGCCTTCGTTTCTTAATAATTCTTTCCAAAATAAATTAGTATTTACAGATAAATTATTTTGAAGAATTACTTTTTCAGAAATACCAGAATAACGAGCCATTTGCGATGCAATTTTTTGCTTTTCTGTATCAGTTAAATAATTGCCTTTATTTATTGCAGGAATTAATTCGTTCATGGTAAATGCTTCTACTTCTGGCAACATTGCAGTGAGTTCTTTTTGTTGCAAATCGTTAGGTAATTTTTTATGATACCATGCAGTAGCAGCATAATAAGGTAATAATAATGCAGAGCCTGTAGATGCTCCTCGTTCAATACCTAAATCTGTTGGCGAAACTAAAATTACACCATTCAAATACATCCAATGTGTTTGTTGCAATTCTAATGCAAGTCCAGATACACGAACTGTTCCATAACTTTCGCCTATTAAAAATTTAGGAGAAGCCCATCTATCATAACGAGATACAAAACTATTTATCCAATCTCCTAAATAGGCAATATCAGCATTAACACCAAAGAACTTTTCTTTAGGTGTATCTTTTCCTACAATTCTTGAATAGCCAGTATTTACAGGATCTACATACAAAATATCTGCAACATCTAAAATAGAATATGGGTTTTGAGAATAGCCATAAGGTTGTGTAGGATAACCTTCATTATTTATATTAAGTACATAAGGTCCTGTATAACCAATGTGCATCCAAACTGATGCAGTACCTGGACCACCATTAAAAGAAATAACAAGTGGACGAGTGCCTTTATCCTTTACATCAGTTCTTTCATAATAAATAAAAAATAAACCGGCTATTGCTTTTCCATTTTCATCCCAAACAGGTAATGTGCCTGTTACAGCTTTATAAGGAATTTGTTTTCCATTAATGTTTGCTGTATTAGTAGTGATAACTGTAGCATCTGGATTAAAAACAAGGTCATAATTACCACTTTTCTTTTCCTCTGGTTTATCTTGTTTATTAGGCTCTTCTTTTGGTTTGGTAGGTTGTGCAATTGTTTGAGAAAGTATTAATAACAATGCACAAAATGAGAGAATTAATTTTTTCATATAAACAGTTTTTGAATAAAACAATAAGCCAAACCTACTGTTTTTATAAAAGTTTTCAAAGCAATAAATGATAAACGGAAAATGAACTTTAATTATGTCAATTTTATTCTTCTACAACTTATCAAAAAAAATATTACACCAAAATAAATTTAAAAAGCTATAACTTTGTTAGTCATTAAAGATAATTCTATCTTTTATATTTATTATTGAGTAATAAATTCTTCAAAGAAAATCTAAATCAATTTTTATGAGCAATTTCACTATGTTAA
>JBPXJV010000035.1:0-38733 GCA_051715485.1 Chitinophagales bacterium | reverse complement strand
TTAAAAAGGCTTTATTGAGCACCAAGTAAATATAGATAGTGTTTGTAAGCACACTACAAGAAGAAATCGGATAAAAAACTATAATTGACAGGAAAAAATTTTCAACCTATGGTAAGTTCTTTTAGCATTTTCTATAATTTTTTATAGAACTATCCTACCTCTCTAAACTATTGATTTTTAATACAAGCGGAGAGAGAGGGATTCGAACCCCCGGACCTGTTACAGTCAACGGTTTTCAAGACCGCCGCATTCGACCGCTCTGCCATCTCTCCGGGTGCAAAATAATGGTTTGGAATTTTAATTGCCAAAAAATTATTTTTCTTCTTATAACTTCGTTCAAAATCTTTTACGCTTTTGAAGCATCTTTCTGTTTTAAATAAATATTTCTGGAAGTATAAAAAACTTTTTATCGTAGGTATTTTGTGTATTCTAATTTCTAATTATTTTAGAATACTTAGCCCTCAAATAACTGGTTTTGTTGTTGATGAAGTGCAACAGAAAATTAGTAGTTCACAAAATATAAATAGCATTCATGCAAAAAAAGTAAGTTATGATACTCTCGTATTATTTTTAATAAATTGGTTTAACACCAAAGATTTTACTTTAGGAGAAATTGTTTTAATATGCTCTCTTACACTCCTATTACTTGCATTATTGGGCGGCTTTTTTATGTTTTTAATGAGGCAAACAATTATTGTTATGAGTAGGCATATTGAGTATGCTCAAAAAAATGAAGTCTTTAAAAAATATCTTCAGTTAGATATGCTTTTTTATAAAGAAAATACAACAGGCGATTTAATGAATCGTATTTCAGAAGATATTAGTAGAGTGAGAATGTACTCTGGACCTGCTGTTATGTATTTTATTAACCTTGCTGCAACTATTGGATTTAGTGTATTTTTTATGTTAAGAGAAAATGTGCAATTAACTTTATACGTTTTAGCACCATTACCACTTTTAGCAATGATTATTTATTTTGTAAATGATATTATCAATAAAAAAAGTGAAAAAATACAATCACTATTATCCGACTTAACAACATCTGCTCAAGAATCTTATTCAGGTATAAGGGTTATAAAATCTTTTGTGAAAGAGAAAGCTAATACTATTTTCTTTTCTCAAAAAAGTGAAGAATATAAAAAAAATGCTATTAGCCTTGCTAAGGTAGAAGCTATTTATTTTCCATCAATGGCATTAATTATTGGCATTAGTACATTATTAACTATTGGAATTGGTAGTTGGTATGTAATTCATAAAGACCATAACGTAACAGCAGGTACTATTGCTGAATTTGTTATTTACATTAACCTACTTACATTTCCTGTTAGTGCTATTGGATGGACAGCAAGTATTATTCAACGTGCTGCTGCTTCTCAAAAAAGATTGAATGCTTTCTTAGAAATTGATTCATCAATTAAAGACTTTTCAAATTCTACACTAACTAATGTTAATGGTGATATTGTTTTTAATAATATTTCATTCACTTATAAAAACACTGGTATAGAAGCTATTAAAAATTTTGACTTACATATATCTAAAGGGAATAAAATTTTAATATTAGGAAAAACAGGAAGTGGTAAAACAACTATTGCACAATTATTACTTCATTTTTATAAAGCTGATAAAGGAAATATTACTATTGGTGGTAATGATATTAACTTATACACTTTAAAAAATTTGAGAGAACAAATAAGCTATGTACCTCAGGATGTTTTTCTATTTAGTGATAGTATTCAAAACAATATTAGTTTTGGGTTAAATAAAAACACAACATTAACAGAAGTAGAAAATGCTGCAAAATTTGCATCTGTTCATAAAGATATCATTCAATTTGAAAAAGGCTATTCAACTGTTATTGGAGAAAGAGGTGTAACGCTAAGTGGTGGACAAAAACAAAGAGTATCTATTGCAAGAGCTTTAATTAAGCAACCAGAAATTATTATTTTTGATGATTGCTTAAGTGCTGTTGATACTAAAACAGAACACGAAATTATCAACAACTTATATCATTATTTACAAAACAAAACTGCTATTATAATTACTCATAGAATTTTTACTTCAATTCCGTTTGATAAAATAATTGTAATGAATAATGGAACCATTGCAGAACAAGGAACTCATGAACAATTATTAGCAAATAATGCATATTATGCTCAATTATATAAAAAGCAATTATTAGAAAACAAAGAAGAGTAAATAAATTTGGCAAGAATTGTTACATAAGTCATCTATTTTAGTTTTAACTGCTAAAATTTAGGCTGTTTGTTAAAAAAAACTTCTATTAAAAGTCATATTTATTACAAAAATTATATACTTTCGCCGCCGATTAAAGAAAAAGAAAATAAAAAGACGTTCAAAAAAGAAACAAAATGTCAATTACAAAAGAAAAAAAAGCTACCATTTTTGCTCAATATGGTGGTAGTGCAACAAACACTGGCTCTATTGAAGGACAAATAGCCTTATTAACAGAGCGAATTTTAGATATAAGCAATCATCTAAAAGTAAATAAAAAAGATTTTGCTACACAACGAGGATTAATGCGTTTAGTAGGACAACGTAAACGCTTACTTGCTTACTTGCAAAAAACTAATTTACAAGGTTATAGAGCATTAATTGAAAAATTAGGTTTAAGAAAATAAGCTATACTACCCCATTTGGGGAGTAAGAATACTTTGCCTGATAGTTGGTTAATGTTTAAAAAAACTTACTAATAGCTGTGTTCCCAACTTCCTAAAAATGTTGGGAATACTTTATTTTATACCTATACTATTATTCACAAAAATTGGGTAATTAAAATCCAATTATTATTTATTGATTTTTATATGTCATTACAACCAATACAGGTTTCATTTCAGCTACCCAATGGTGCTGAAGTAACCATAGAAACAGGAAAATTAGCTCGTCAAGCAGATGGTGCTGTTACTGTACGTCAAGGAAATTGTATCCTATTAGCAACAGTTGTAGCTAATAAAGAGCCAAAAGCTGGTCAATCATTTTTTCCATTATCAGTAGATTATCAAGAAAAATTTGCTTCTGCTGGTCGTATTCCTGGTTCATTTTTTAAACGTGAAGGTCGTTTAAGCGATTATGAAGTTTTAATAAGCCGTTTAGTTGATAGAGCTTTACGCCCATTATTTCCTGAAGATTATTTTTGCGATGTTCAAGTTTTAATTACACTTATTTCTTCTGATAAAGAAGTTATGCCAGATGCATTAGCTTGTTTAGCTGCAAGTGCTGCATTAGCCGTTTCTGATATTCCAATTAAAGAAATTATTTCTGAAGTTCGTGTTGGTAGAATTAATGGAGAATATGTTGTAAATCCAAGCAGAACAGAATTAGCAAATGCTGACATGGATTTTATAGTTGCTGCAACTGATAAAAATTTAATGATGGTTGAAGGCGAAAGTAAAGAATGTAGTGAAGATGATTTGGTTAAAACTTTAGAAATTGCTCACAATGCAATTAGAGTGCAAATTGCTGCTCAACAACAATTAAGAGATAAAGTTGGTATTACATCTAAAAGAGAATATACAAAACCATATACCAACGATGAATTAGAACAAAAAATTTCTTCTATTGCTAAAGATAAAATGTATGCTATTTCAAAAAGTGCTAGTAGTAAACATGATAGAAGTGAAGCTTATAAGGCATTAGAAGCAGAAGTAAAACAAACTTTAGGAGAATTAGAAGACGCTGATGCAGCTTTAGTAAGTAAATATTTTGGTGATTTACAATATTATGTTGTAAGAGATATGATTTTAGATGATAGAACAAGATTAGATGGTAGAGCATTAGATGTTGTTCGTCCATTATCTATGGAGGTTAATATTTTACCTTCACCTCATGGTTCTGCATTATTTACACGTGGCGAAACACAATCATTAACTACAGTAACTTTAGGTACTCCATTAGATGAGTTATTAATTGAAAGTGCAGCATCTAGCGATTATTCAAAATTCATTTTGCATTATAACTTTCCTCCTTTTTCTACAGGAGAAGTAAAAATGATGAGAGGTCCAGGACGTAGAGAAGTTGGTCATGGAAATTTAGCTATGCGTAGCTTAAAACAAATGATGCCAGATAAAAATTATGCTTACACAACAAGAGTTGTAAGCGATGTTTTAGAAAGTAATGGTTCTTCTTCTATGGCAACAGTTTGTGCAGGAACTTTAGCATTAATGGATGCAGGTGTTCCATTAAAAAAACATGTTAGTGGTGTGGCAATGGGATTAATTACAAGAGCATCTGATAATAAATATGCTATCTTAACAGATATTTTAGGTGATGAAGATCATTTAGGTGATATGGATTTTAAAGTTACAGGAACAAGAGAAGGAATTTGTGGTGTACAAATGGATATTAAAATTGATGGCTTAAGTATGGAAGTAATGAGAGAAGCTTTAGAGCAAGCTCGTAAAGGAAGACTTCATATTTTAGAAGCAATGGAAGCTTGTATTTCTTCTGCAAGACCTGAAGTAAAACCTCATACACCAAGAATGGAAAAACTAATTATTGATAAAGAATTTATTGGTGCAGTAATTGGACCTGGTGGCAAAGTAATTCAAGAAATACAAAGAGAAACAGGCACAACAATTAATATAGAAGAAGTAGGCAACACTGGTGAAGTAAGTATTTTTTCTCCAGAAAAAACCGGTTTAGAAAAAGCATTAAACTGGGTGAAAGGAATTGTTGCTGTACCACAAGTTGGTGAAGTATATGAATCAACAGTAAAAAGTATTAAAGAGTTTGGAGCTTTTGTAGAGTTTCTTCCTAAAAAAGAAGGATTACTACACATCAGTGAAATTAGTTGGAAACGATTAGCAAGTATGGAAGGAGTTTTTAAAGAAGGTGATAAAGTAAAAGTGAAGTTATTAGAAATAGACCAACGTACAGGCAAGTTTAAACTTAGTAGAAAAGCCTTAATGCCGAAACCAGAAATTACAAAACAACCAGATTCAAGTAATAACAACGAATCTTCTAACTAAAATAATTTCCCCCATTAATTTGGGGGTTTATTTTTTAAAATAATGAATTATATACAACTACATATAGCAGCAAAGCAAGAACCAATACAAGAAATTGTAATGGCTATACTTGCAGAAAATGGTTTTGATGGTTTTGAAATTACTGAAACACATATTGAAGCATATATTAAAGAAGATGATTATAGCGAACATTTTGTAAAACAACTTTTGCAACCTTTACAAGTTACATTTACTGCTGCTGTTATAGAAAAACAAAATTGGAACGAGTTATGGGAGTCTAATTTTAATCCAGTTTTAGTAGATGATTTTGTTGGAGTAAGAGCACATTTTCATGCACCAATATCTAATGTTTTGCATGAAATAATTATTACACCAAAAATGAGTTTTGGCACTGGTCATCATGCAACAACTTATGCTGTTATGCAATTAATGCAGCAAATAAATTTTATAGATAAAACTGTTTTTGATTTTGGTACAGGCACTGGTATTTTAGCCATCTTAGCAGAAAAATTAGGAGCAGCAAAAATACTTGCTGTAGATAATGATGATTGGTGTATAGAAAATAGTGAAGATAATATTACAACCAATCAATGTAAAAACATAGAAGTAAAAAAAACAGATACTGCATACACTTCAGAGCAGTTTGATATTGTAATTGCAAACATTAATAAAAATATTATTCTGGAAAATCTTTCACTACTTAATCAATCTTTACAAAATAATGGGCAAATAATTTTAAGTGGTTTATTAGTAGAAGATGAAGTAGATATTCTTAATGCAAGCAAACAATTTCAATGGATTCATCAAAAAACAATAGTTAGAAATAATTGGATAGCAATGTTATTTAACATCTAAAATTAATATGTTACTAAATTAACTACTTTTATTTACTTTCAAATTGTATATTTGAACTTTGTAACCTTCAACATTTAAGATGAACGAGTTTTTGCTTATTATTTTAGCTTATTTAATTGGTTCAATTCCTACATCTGTTTGGGTAAGTAAACATTTTTTTAATATAGATATTAGAGATTATGGAAGTGGCAATGCAGGGGCTACCAATACTTTTAGAATATTGGGACCTAAATGGGGCACATTTGTAATGGTTGTAGATATGCTGAAAGGCGTTGTTGCAACATCACTATACATTCTTCTACCCTTTTACTTAAATAGTAGCAACGAATGGGAAAGAACAAACTTAATGATAGGTTTAGGTTTAGCTGCAGTTGCTGGTCACATTTTTCCTGTATGGGCAAATTTTAAAGGCGGCAAAGGAGTAGCAACTTTATTTGGAATGGCAATAGCAATACAACCATTAGTAGCTATTTGTTGTGTTGCTGTTTTTTTATTTGTTTTATATCTTACCAGATTTGTTTCTTTAAGTTCCATTTTAGCTGGTGTTGCCTTTATGGTATTTATTCTTTTTATTTTTAATGAAAAAGAAACATTATATCGTGTATTTGCTGTTTTAGTAGCCTTAATGGTAGTACTTACACATCAAAAAAATATTAGTCGTATAATAAAAGGAACAGAAAGCAAAGTACCCATCTTAAAATTCAGAGATAGCAGAAAGAAAAAGAAACATTAGAACTGTAATTGTTTTAATGGTTAATGTTTAGTGTTTAAAGTTTAATGTCTAATGTTTATTGTTGAGTATTGAATATTGAATATTTCTCTGTGTTCTTTGTGGTTTATAAAAAGTTTAAATGATCACAAGTTCACAAGTTTACAAGTTGAATATTAAATATTGAATATTGCACATTTTTTCTCTGTGTACTCTGTGGTTTTTATAACCTTAAGTAATTACAACTAAAAGTATTCCTCCAATAATTTATTCATAAATGAATATAAATTGATTTACCAAAATTTGGTATTTTTGGCTAAAAGATTGAAATTATGAAAAATACATCTGTTTCTCTTGGAACTTATTTTGACAATTTTGTTAGTAATCAGATTGCTGCTGGACGTTATAAAAACGTTAGTGAAGTAATTCGTGCAGGACTCAGACTTTTAGAAGATGATGAAAGTAAAGTAATAGCCTTGAGGGAAGCTATTCAAAAAGGTATAGATAGCCCTCTTGTTGAAGATTTCGATTTTAAAGAAAATTTAATAAAACTTAAAAAAGAAAAAGTAAAAAATGGCTAAGGTTATTTTACGACAGGAGGCCATTGATGACTTAAATAATATTTGGATTTACACTTTTAGAAATTGGTCTGAAAGTCAAGCAGACAAATATTATGAAGCAATTGAGTTTGCATGTGAACAAATTGGTTTGAATCCAAAACTTGGAAAGGAATATAATAAAATTAGAAAAGAATTATTTGGAGTAAGAACAGGAAAGCACATAATTTTCTATCAGATTTTAAACAAAAATGAAATTGAAGTTGTAAGAATATTACACGAAAAAATGGATTTAATGAACAGGCTAAATGAGTAAAAACGCTAACAACTAATTTATTGTAGTTGGATATTGAATTTGACAAAGAAAATAAATTAGATATTCTTTGGTAGAAAATAATATAGTTCGATAACTTTGATAGTTAAGTGCAATTTTTCATAGAATCAATATTCTTCAACTTATTTATTTTATATTCCTTATGACTAAGTTTATTATTATTATTTTAATCACTTTATGCTCAATTCAAGTATCAGCACAAAAGGCTTTGGTTGACATCTATATTCCTGGCACAGTTTTGATAAAATATAATTCAGGAGGAAGTGCAAGTGGTGTTATTGTAAGCGACAGTTCATATTTGTATATGGTAACAGCTAGACATTGTTTTTTAAATATAGAAGGTAAAAAAATTACTCTCGTTGACTCTCTAGCATTTCTAATTTATTATGTTGACGATGCATTCGGTGGAAAATCTGACACATTATTAGTCAATTTATCTAATGCACTTAAACAAAGAGATCTTCTTTTTGACCCAATAAATGATATTGCCATCTTGACAATTGCAAAGATTTCTGGATATACAGAATCAGGTAATCCAATATCGAACTATACTAATAACACATTCAAACTCTCAAAACTTGCTCCAGGAGGCTTCTCTTTAGACTTATGTTTGGATTTTAAAAATGTGGATGTTGGAGATGATTGTATTATTATTGGCTACCCTTCATCATTGCAAATGGGTAGTGTAGGTGACTATGACTTTCAACGCCCTTTATTACGAAAAGGTATAATTGCTGGAAAAGACAAAACCATAGGAAGCATAATTATTGATTGTCCTTCTTATCAAGGAAATAGTGGTGGTCCTGTGTTTGCTTCATCGATTTATAATAATTCTAAATTAGGTCTTATTGGTGTAGTCGCAAGGTCAATTTTACACGTTGAACAACTAGAAAGTAGATATTATAGAACTATTATGAGTGTCAATTTTGCAAACTCAGGTTACACTGTGGTTGTTCCAATTGAGTTTGCTAAAATACTAATGGCAGCAAGACGTGCTTTTAGATAAGAATTACACATAACATAGGAGTAGAATTTGCAATAGTTTTTTTGACAAACTCTTTAGCCTCCTCAGCCATGGTTCGTGTCTTCACAAACTATGGGAGAGCAAGATTGCTTCGCCTTTGACTCGCAATGACTGGGTAGTAGATTGCTTCGTCTATGACTCGCAATGACGTTGAGAATGATTATTTCGTTTCAGACCGAGAGCTTGATTGCTTTTCTTTATCGTCTTTGCGAGGGCTTTTGCCTGAAGCAATCAAGTAAAGCTAACTTTAGAAAAATAACCTACATAAAATTACACTGCTCATTTTCTTAATTTTGCTTAGATATGCAAAAGATTTTAATTATTCAAACAGCGTTTATTGGTGATGTTATTTTGGCAACTGCTTTAATTGAAAATTTACATAAACAATTTCCAAATGCTCAGTTAGATTTTTTATTAAGAAAAGGTAATGAAGCTTTATTAGATGAACATCCTAAATTAAATAAAGTAATTGTTTGGAATAAAAAGGAAAAATATAAAAGCCTTCTAAAAATTATTAAAGAGGTAAGAAAAGAAAAATATGATTTGATAATTTGTGTTCAACGATTTTTAAATGCTGGTTTAATTACTGTTTTATCTGGTGCAAAATATACTGTTGGCTTTCACTCAAACCCTTTAAGTTTTTTATTTTCTAAAAAAATTAAACACATAATTGGTACTGGTAAACACGAAGTAGATAGAAATAATGAACTTATAGAACAATGGGTTGAAGTGGCAGTAAGAAAGCCTAAACTATATCCTTTAGAAAAGCATTATGCTAAAGTAAAAACATTGCAACAAGAGCCTTATTTAGTAATGGCTCCTTCATCTGTTTGGTTTACTAAACAATTACCAAAAGAAAAATGGATTGAGTTAATTAATTATCATTTGAATGAAAAAATATTTTTAATTGGTGCACCATCTGATAATAATTTGTGTACAGAAATTATTGAAAAATCTCAACATAAAAATATTGAATCTCTTTGTGGCAAACTTACTCTTTTAGAATCAGCAGCACTTATTGAAAATGCAAAAATGAATTATGTAAATGATTCAGCACCATTGCATATCTGTTCAGCAATGAATGCAAAAGTTACTGCATTCTTCTGCTCTACCCTACCCTCTTTTGGTTTTACACCATTAAGTGATAATTCTATAGTTAAGCAAATTGATTATAATTTATATTGTCGTCCTTGTGGTTTGCATGGCAAAAAGTTTTGTAAAGAAAAACACTTTAAATGTGGTTATGAAATTTATGTGAAAGATTAAAACAATATCCTAAAATTTGTTTGAATCTTTCATTTTGTTTTTACTCTTCAAAAATGTTTTTCTATAAAATTAAAAATTGTTTCTTATTTTGTTTTCTTAAAAATCATCTATGGCATTAAGCAAAATTTGGAGTGCATTTATTATAACAGCAATAATAGTAGCTTTAAGCAGAATGTTATTTTTTGATGCAGGAACAGATATGTTTAATAAAATGGTTGTTGGTAAACATGGCGATACAAGTAATACAAAAATTTTAGACAGCACAACACTTAGTCAATCTATTATTTCAAATATTCAACAAAACAAAGAGTATAAACAAGGAGAAAAAATTTACACAATAGCAAAAGATGGACATTATATTTCTTACATAAAACAAGGAGCTGATGGAATATTAGCCACTTGCACTGTTGCAGTAAATATATGTATTGGCTTAATTGGTATTATGGCTTTATTTATGGGGCTTTTAGCTATTGCAGAAAAAGCTGGTGCTATTAATTTTTTATCAAGAATTATTGGACCATTTTTTAATAAATTATTTCCAGACTTACCCAAAAATCATCCTGCATACGGGCACATGATTTTAAATTTTTCTGCTAACCTATTAAATATGGATAATGCTGCAACTCCTTTTGGCATAAAGGCTATGCAGAGTTTGCAAGAAGCAAATCCTGATAAAGAAAAAGCTTCTAATGCACAAGTAATGTTTTTGTGTTTACATGCAAGTGGTTTAACATTAATACCTATTACTATTATTGCATTTCGTGCAGAATTGGGTGCAGCAAATCCAACAGATATTTTTATACCTTGTATGATAGCCACTTTTGCTGCAACGATGGCTGCTATGTTGATTGTTTCTTTTAAACAAAAAATAAATGTTCTTCAACCAATTATTTTAATTTGGGTATTAGGTATTAGTGCAGTAATTGCTTCTTTGGTTTTATACATTAGAACATTGAGTAAAGATGGTGTAGATGTTTTTTCTGGTTTATTGAGTAATGGATTAATTCTACTGATTATTTTATTAATAGTTGTTGGAGGCTTGTATAAAAAAGTAAGTGTGTTTGATGCTTTTGTTGAAGGAGCAAAAGGAGGTTTTGAAACAGCTATAAAAATTATTCCTTATTTAGTTGGAATGTTAGTAGCTATAAGTATGCTAAGAACAAGTGGCAGTTTTGATACTGTTATTGATGCTATTAAACAACTTTTTTTAGCCTTAGGTATGGATACTCGTTTTGTAGATGGATTACCAACAGCATTAGTAAAACCAATGAGTGGTAGTGCAGCAAGAGGAATGATGATTGATACAATGAAAATTTTTGGAGCAGATTCTTATGCTGGTCGTTTAAGTAGTGTATTGCAAGGTTCTAGCGATACAACATTTTATGTTGTTGCAGTTTATTTTGGTGCTGTTGGAATTAAAAACACTCGTTATACAATTGGTGCAATGTTGTTAGCAGATTTAGTTGGCATTATTACTGCTATTTTATTGAGCTATATGTTTTTTGGTTAGGATATTTTAAATCAATAAATGAAAGAAAAATTTTGTTGAAAAACATTTACACTCCATAAAATATTACACCCCAAATGAGTGTTAAGCCAAAGCCTATTAGAATAATTCCTGAAATTTTATTAATGATATGAATGTTATGAGGTGTAAGTTTAGATCTTATTTTTCCTGCTAATAAAACTTTAGCAATATCTGTTGCCAATACAAATGCTAAACAAATAAAAAATACTGTTACAATATATCTTAAAGGATGTAATTGAGTTGATGCTTGTGCATGAATTTTTGCGGTAGCTGCTAACCAAAATATAAATACAGCTGGGTTAAGCAAATTCATAAAATAGCCTGATAGAAAAATAGCTGCAAGCTCTCTTTTTTTAAATTGTTTATCTATAACATCATTGTTATTATTATAGTTAATTTCTTTTTTAAAAAATAAAGTATAAACACCTATTGTAACTAAAAAAATACTACCAATAACACCAATAATTAATTTGTTATTTAGTAGCTGTTGAAATATTGAGCTTAATAAATTACAAACAAATACAAGTGTAAAATCGCTTGCAGAAACACCTATAATAAAAGCATAACCTCCTTTATGTCCTGTAGCTAAACTTTGCCTAATAATGGCAAATATTACTGGTCCTACAGAAATTGAGAGTAGTAATCCTAATGTTAATCCACTAATAATTGCTTCTAACATACATACAATTAAAGTAAGTGTTTTGCACTATTGCTGATAAGGGTTTATTTGTTTTGAACTAATTCTCCTTTTAAAAATAATTCCCAATCTTTAAGCATATTTCCTTTTAACACTCTTGGAAATTTATGCTGCCCTCCTATTTTTCCTTTTAGGTGTAAAAACTTCATAAAGTCTTCTTCTGTTAATACATCTAAAAAAATTTCTTTCAGTGCACTTTTTCTTTCTACTGCATAATCGTCGTTTAAAATTTTCAATTTTTCATCAATTAAATTGGCTAATTCTTTTGCATCAACTTTATCATTACAAGCTATGTACCAATGGTGTGCAAAAAAGTTGTTGTGAGGTACGCCGGCAACAGTAAATTCTGGAATGCTAATATTAAGCTCTTCACTAACTAACTTAATAGCTTTATTCATATTTTCTACACTTAAATGCTCACCAACCAAACTTAAAAAATGTTTGGTTCTTCCAGTGATAATGATTTCACTTCTTTCTATATCAACAAATCTGAGTGTGTCGCCAATTAAATATCTCCAAGTGCCTGCTGTGGTGCTTATTAAAAGTGCATAATCTATATTTTCTTCTACTTCGTGAATCATTAAAGTTTCTGGGTTAGCAACTAATTCTCCATCAGTATCAAAATTTTTATCGTTAAAAGGAACAAACTCTAAAAAAATATGTTCATTCGTTACTAAACGCATTCCTTTAGCATATTGTCTATCTTGATAAGCCATAAAACCTTCGCTTGCCAAATAAGTTTCAATATAAGTAATTGGTTTGCCTAATAATTTTTCAAAACCTTTTTTATAAGGTTCAAAGCTTACGCCACCATGAACAAAGAATGCAAGGTTGGGCCATATTTCGTGAATGTTATTTAGTTTATAATGCTCAATAATCATTTCCATAAGCATTTGAATCCAAGCTGGTACACCAATAATAAAACCAATATCCCATTCAGGTGCTTTTTTTACAATATCTTGAAGTTTAGTATTCCAATCTTTTTGTTTTGCAATTTTTTTGCCTGGTTTATAAAATGGTTGAAACCAAAATGGTGCTTTCTTTTGTGTAATACCACTTAAATCTCCTGCATAATACCCAGCACCTTTTTGTAACTCTGTACTACCGCCTAAAGTAAGCCAACCTTTTCCTATAGATTTTACTTGGATATTTTCATAACTTCTTAAACTAAGTAATTGTTTAATCATTATTACTTTATTACCTCTAAGTAAATCATTTGTTATTGGAATATATTTACTTGCTGCTTCACTTGTACCAGAAGAAAGTGCATAGTATTTAATTTTTCCTGGCCAACACACATCTGGTTTTCCTTCTATTGATTTATGCCACCATTCTTTAAAAATAGAATTGTAGTTAAATACTGGTACAAACTCTTGAAATTTTTTTCCTGGGTGTTTGCTCATTAAAATTTCATCAAATCTGTATTGTTGTCCAAACTGTGTAAACCTTGCTTTGCGTAATAATTTTTTAAGCACTTTTAATTGTTGCCTACGAAGGCTATTTGTTGGTAGCCTTAATGCTTTGAGGATAGAGTTGGGTAATTTAATATCAATAATAGCCATTGGGCAATCGTTGTATTGTTTGATTTAGATATTTAAACTAAATAATAAACAACGAATATATTGCAATATTTTGTTTTTTAGGTACTAAATATTTTAAGTTCCTAATCTTCTATAATTTTCTATAATATACTTTACATCTTGCAACCACTCATAATCTTTGGCATATAAAATATCCATATTTTTTAAAACATCATCGCTAATTGAAAAATTGATTTTTGCAACAGAAGTATAATGAGAAATAACAGAAGATTTTAAAGTTGGTAATCCATTATTTTCAATACTATAACCTATCCAAGTTTTTTTAGCTATAAAAACTTTACAAGCATTTTGAATTGCTTTAAACCCATTTTTAATAAAAATTAAATGAATAGGAAATGTAATGAGAATGATAGATGCAGAAAGAATATCAATAAATCTTTTCATTCTTTTTTGATACGGTTGATTAATAGAATAATTATGTTCTGAGCTTAATATTTCGCCAGAATTTGTTTTTGAATCGCTGCTAATTATTGTATTACTTTCGGAAGAATAAAATTTAAAGCTGATATTCTTTGGTAAGATTTGAGTTAATTCAACAATTTGTAGATAGGCTAAATTATTTACACAAAAAATTATTTCACGAATTTTAAATGTATCAATTATTTTGTTAAGGTTTTTGATATCTCCTATTGAGTGTGTTGTATTGCCATTAATGCTTATTCTTCCTAATACTCTTTCTTTTAGTTGCAAGTTTTGCATTAATGATATTGCTTTTGTATAATCTTCATCTGAGCCTATGATTATTGTTTGCTGCATTTTTTTTATTTCATCTGTTTCTTTAATAAAATCTAATTCTTTTAAAAGCCATCTATATAAAATCATCATTATGCTTGATACAATACCGCCAAATAATATTACACCTCTTGAAAATCTTAATGTTTCTGGCAATAATGAATAAACAGCTAAACCAACAACAATAGCAACTAATGATGCAGCAAGTGCTTTTACAGGTTTATACAAATTATCGTACATACCTGCTAATGCTGCAGCAATTAAATAAACAAAAACATATACTGGTGTTATAGTTGAAACAATATCTTGCTGAAACTCTGCCCCTCCTCTTACATAAATAATCCATATTTTTTTTACTAGCCAAATACATAAATAAATAACAATGCTATCAATAATGGCTAAACTTAATCTTGTAAATAAGCTTTTAATAATTGTTAGTAATGCTCTTAACCAAATGGCAATTTTAATTGTGTTGGCAAATAATGTAGCAGTATTGCCTTTGTAATGTTTTGTAACAAAAATGCTCATGGCTTCGTAAAACATTTTTACATAATTAAGGCTTCCTCTTTTAGTACTTTCTCCTTTGAAATGTATAATACTACTTTCAGAAAAATAATAATTTTTATATCCTTCTTGTTGAATTCTAAAACTTAAATCTACATCTTCTCCATACATAAAAAATATTTCATCAAAGCCATTTATTTTATCAATCAATTCTTTTCTTGTCATAATAAATGCACCAGCTAAAACATCTACTTCATGGTTTTTATTTTCATCTAAATATCCAAGTGCATATTTATTAAACAATTTTGATTTAGGAAATAATGAAGCCAGACCAACCAACTTAAAAAAAGAAGTTATAGGCGAAGGAAATGATCTTTTACTTTCTGGTAAAAATTGTCCTTTACCATCTACCATTTTAATACCTAATGCACCACATTGTTTATTATTTTCTAAAAAATAAATACATTTAGTAAAACAATCTTCTGGTACGATAGTATCTGGATTTAAGAAGAGAATATATTTTCCTTTGGCTTCTTTTAATGCCATATTATTGGCTTTGCCAAATCCTTTATTCTCAAAATTTTCTAAAAATTTTACCCAAGAAAATTTAGGCTTTAAGTAAGCAATACTATCATCAGTAGAATTATTATCAATAACTATTACTTCTGCATTTAAATTACTAATTGCTTTTTCTACAGAATAAAGACATTGTTGTAGAAAATATTTTACGTTATAATTTACTATAATAACTGAAAGTTGCACTTAGTATTGATTCTATTTTTAGCTTGGCAACATACTTTGTATTTATGAAGTAGCCAAAATATAGATAAAGTTCTTTTAAAATTAATTATTAAGACTTAATCTGGATTTGTGGTTTAGTTTAAATCTTACACCAAAATTAACGCCTACTGCACTAAACTTTTGAGAATAGCCATAAGCATTGTATTTAGGTTGAGAAAGATTATATCTAAAATATGGTTCAGCAAAAACATCAAAATTATCAGACAATGGTTTTATTAAACTTACACTGCCTAATAAGCTTAAACCTACAGTGTGCTTATAAAATCCTGCATTATCTTTAGCACTGATTAATTGCATACTTGTATCTAAAATTTTTCCTTGATAAGAAGAAGCAAGATTAATAATAACGCCACCATTTACAGATGCTTTAAAACCTCTATTATAAAACTCATATCCTAAAGTAATTGGTAGTTCTAAATTTTTGTACACATTATAGTTTACTTTATTAGCATAAGAAATTTGTATTTGCTTAGATGTATCTGAAACTGTTACAGTGTTTCCATTAATATCTGTTTCTGTTCTTATGGTTATTATTGTAATTTCTTTTCTTTCACTTTCATAACGAGAAGTCATTTTTTCAATTAAATGAGCATATTGTAAACCTGCTTTAATGTATAAATTATTAGAAAGCCCTTTGGTAACTTTTGCTCCAAATGTAATACCCATAACCATTTTTTCAGAGCTATCTTTTCTTTGCATAAATGCACTATTAGGGTTAATTGCTGTTACTTTTTTAAACACATATTCTGGTGCTAAATAAGTTTCTACATACCAATTTTTTTTGTAACTACTACTTTCGCCAGGGCAATCAATTGGATTATTTACAAAGAGCAAATTTTTTTTCTTATTGATAATTGTTTTAGGTGCAGTATTTACTTCTGATAATTGCTTAAAAAGTAAAGGTGTAATAGTTGGTTTAACTAATACTGTTGAAGAATTATTTGTATAAAAATTATTTTCATCTTGTGCAGTTATTTGCTCTGATGTTGTGTTATTATTTGAAATATTTACTAAGGTATTATCAAGCGTTTTTGATGGATAATTATTTTGTTGAGTAGTTTTAATTTTTTGGTATTGCTTCTGTGAAGCAGTTTTAATTATTTGTTTTGATGAAGTTGAATTATTTATGGAGGTGTTTATGTTTTTATCATCATCAAAAGTTGAAAGTGTTGTTTTTGAAACATCAATCACTTTTTTATTAGGTAAATAATTTTTAGCATAAGTAAGTTTTGTAATTGCTTGTTGTTGAAATTGTAATACTGTAAAAAAGCTTATCAATCCAACAATAATAAACACGCCAACTAAAATGTGAAAAGTATTTTTGCTCCAAAAAAAGATGGTTTTTCTTTTCTCTTGTTCAGCAACAATTTTATTCCACACTTCTTCAGAAACTGGAGATGTATAATTTTCTAACTTGTTTTTTATGTAATTTTCAAACAACATAGTTTTTATACTGCTATCTTTTCTAATATTAAAATTTGTTGTTGCAACATTCTTCTTGCTTTTGCTAATTGGCTTCTGCTTGTACTTGCTTGTATATTTAACATTTGTGCAATTTCATCGTGATTATAGCCTTCAATTACATTTAAGTTAAAAACAATTCTATACCCTGTTGGTAATTGGCTAATCAATTTTAGTAATTCTTCTTCTCCTAAATTTGAAAATGCAAATGAATATGTAACCTGATTGTTATAAATTTCTTCTTTTAATTCATTAAAAATTATCTTCTTTTTTTGTAAATATTTTAATGCACTATTGACAATAATTTTTCTTACCCAACCCTCAAACGAACCTTCAAATTTAAACTGGTGTATATGGTTGAAAACTCTAATAAAACCTTCTTGTAGCATATCTTCAGCTTCCATTGTATCATTTGCATATCTTAAACAAATGGTAAACATTTTACCTGCCATTTGTTCAAATAGCAATCTTTGACAAGTAGCATCTTGCCTTACACACCCTTTTATTAATTCAACCTCTGTCAAAATAGGTAATTTATTTTGGGTTATAAAATTGATACAAAAGTGTAATGAATTGTTGCCTATTACACTTGATGAAGATAGAAAAAAATGCTAATTATTAAAACAAAATTTTTAGCTAATTGATATTCAATAATCTATACTACAAATTTTTAATTTTTTCAATTATCCCTGTTGTAGAAAATCCTTGAACAATTGGATTAATAACAACTTTGCCTCCATTGGCTATTACTTCTTTTGCTCCAACAATTTGTTCTATGGTATAATCTCCTCCTTTAACTAAAACATTAGGCAAAACAGAAGTTATTAAATGGTAGGGAGTATCATCATCAAAAATAATTACAGCATCTACCATTACAAGATTTGCTAATAGTAAACTTCTGCTATGTTGATGATTAATTGGTCTATCATTTCCTTTTAATTTTTTAATACTTGCATCGCTGTTTACAGCAACAATTAAATAATCTGCTTCTTTTGCTGCTTGTGCTAAAGAAAAAATATGTCCTTCATGTAAAATATCAAAACAGCCATTGGTAAAAGCAACTGTTTTATTCAAATTTTTCCAAGCAGCCACAATTTTTAAAAGTGCTGGTAATGAATAAATTTTTTTTTCTATTGCTTCAATGTTTTTCATGCTGTTATTTTTTCTTTGCTTTTGGATATACAATATTCATTTCTTTTACTAAATGACCAGCATTTGCAAACTTATCTACTATAAAAAGTACATAACGAATATCTACCATTATGTTTCTACAAATTGATGCATCATAATTTATATCACTCATGGTACCTTCCCAAACTCTATCAAAATTTAAACCAATTAAATTGCCATAAGCATCTAATGCTGGGCTTCCACTATTGCCTCCTGTTGTATGATTACTTGCAATAAAACAAACTGGCATTTTTCCATTTTTACCATAAATGCCATAATCTTTTTTATTGTGTAGTTGAATAAGTTTTTCAGGTAAATCAAATTCATAATCACCTGGTTTATATTTTTCAATTACACCATCTAAGTCTGTTAAAAAATCATATTGAACACCATTTTTTGGTTGATAGCCATTTACTTGACCATAAGCAACACGAAGTGTACTATTTGCATCAGGATAAAATTTATTTTCTTTCATCACTTCTAACTGAGCTTTCATATATGTTCTTTGCAAATTATTTATTTGCTCTTGAAGTGGAATTAATGCTGCTTCTATTCTTGCTTGATAAGAAGACACCATATCATTGTAAATACCTACAATTGGATAAGCATTAAATGTGTTAATAAATTCATCTCCTGATTTTTTGAGTAATTGATAAACAAATGCTTCATTATGCAACTCGGTTTCTTTAAAAATTTTTTCTGTTAATTGAGTATAATCGTTATTTACAGATGCAGATAAATTTCTTAATGCAGGAGAAGTAAATTGATTTGATTGACTTAAATAAATTTTTAGTAAAGAAGCAAAAACTTTTTTATCAACTTCTGGATTGTAATCTTTAAAAAATTTCTCTAAACTTTCTTTTGCTTGCAATGCTTTTTGTTGATAAGCTATTTCACCTGTTCTTTTATATGCATTGCTTACAGCATTTAATTGACCTACAACACGAAACAGTTCTAACTTACTCATTATTTCTGTATAGTAATCTCTTGCAATACTGTAGGGTTCGTACTCTTCATATACTTTTTTAAAATTGGGTAATAGATTTTTGTAAGCAGCATAAGCAGGATTTTTGTTTACTCTGTCTTGAAAAATTTCTTCATATTTTAATTTTTTAGCAACAGCATTTGTTCTTGTCAAACCTAAAACTTCTCCTTGCCATTTTTTCCAAGCATTGCTAATTGAAGCCCACTTTGCAGCATATTGAATTTTAGTTTTATCATCTGTACGCATAAATTTATCTATTTCTTCTAAAGTTTTATCTCTAACTAAAATTTTTGCAGGGTCATTATATTTTACAATTTGTTCAACAGCTACAGAAGGTAAATATTCTGTTGTTCTTCCTGGGAAACCAAAAACCATTGTAAAGTCTCCTTTATCAATTCCACTTAAAGAAATATTTAAAGCTCTTTTAGGTACATAAGGAACATTTTCGGCAGAATAATTTGCTGGTTTATTATCTCTGTTTGCATAAATTCTAAACATAGAAAAATCTCCTGTATGTCTTGGCCACATCCAATTATCAGAGTCTTTACCAAAATTTCCAATACTGCTTGGTGGTGCACCCACTAATCTAACATCGTTATAAGTTTCTGTAACAAAAGCATAGTATTGGTTTCCTTCAAAAAAGCCTCTTATCATTACTTCTTGAAAAGATTCTTTAGTAATTGTTTTTTGTAATGATGCAATATTTTTATCAATAATACTTTGTCTTTCTCTTTCTGTCATCGAAGAATTGATACCTGCTAAAACAGAAGTAGAAACATCGTCAATACGAATAATGAATGTAACAAATAAACCTTTGTTAGGAAGTTCTTTTGATTTATCCATTGCCCAAAAACCATCTTGTATATAGTTGTGTTCAAGGCTTGAATGATTTTGAATAGCTGAAAAACCACAATGGTGATTGGTAAGAACTAAACCTTGTTTAGAAATAATTTCACCGGTACAAAAACCTCCAAAACTTACAATAGCATCTTTTAAACTGCCTGAATTAATACTATAAATATCTTTTGCAGAAATTTTCATTCCTAAAGATTTCATACGTCCTTCATTTAGCTGAGATAGTAGTTGTGGAAGCCACATACCTTCATCTGCTTTTGAAGTAGTTGTTAAACATAAGAAAGTAATAAAAATTAAAAGTGCTTTTTTCATATTGCGAATATTTTGAGCCATAAATATAGTTATGAATTAGTTATGCTGCAAGATTGTTGAGTAATAAATATCGTTGGTAGAATTGAAAATAAAATTGATAAAAATATTAACAAAAAAAGGTTGCCAATAATGACAACCTGTTTGATATTTTTTAGAAAAGAATTAGTAGTGCAATACTTTAAATTCTGTTCTTCTATTTTTCTGACGACCTTCTGGATTATCTTTTCCATCAATTTCGTTTGGAGCAATTGGTTTAGTTTCTCCATAACCAACAGCTTCAATACGTTCTGCTGCAATTCCTTTGCTTACTACATATTTTTTCACAGATTCTGCCCTTGCTTTAGAGAGTTTTAAGTTGTAATCATCATCACCTTTACTATCTGTATGTCCACCAATTTCAATAACCATTGTTGGATATTTATTCATCATAGCCACAATTTGTTCATCAATAGCAGCATGAGATTCTGGTAAAAGTATTGCTTTATTGAAAGCAAAATAAATGTTATCCATTACAACAACAGTATCCACTTTTGGAGGTTCTGGTGGTGGTGGTGGAATTTTTTGTAAGCATAAAACATTCAATGTTTGGGTGCTTATCATATCATCTGTAATAGCTGCTGTTTGTACACTATTTGAATGATATCCTTCTGCAGATGCAGAAGAAGTAAAGTTGTCAAAATCTACTATTGTAAAGCTATAAGTACCATCAGCACTTGTAGTATTTGATGATACAATATTTCTTGAAGAGTTTGTTACTTCTACTTTAGCTCCTTGAATTGGTTTATTGGTTTCGCAATCAACTACAATACCAGCAATTTGTTTTATAGGACGTTCTTTTGATAGAGTAAACATATCTAAACAACATGCACTTTCTCTATCTGAGCTAAACATTACATCTCCTAAAATATTTTTTGCTCCTCCGTTTGATGTAAAGTAAATATCATCTTTTACAGAGTTTAAAGGATAGCCCATATTTACTGGCTCTGACCAATTATTGATAGAGCCTTTACTGCTATAAAAATCAAAGCCTCCCATACCTACATAACCATTACTTGAAAATACAAGTGTAGATGATGGAGTATGATAATAAGGGGCTTGTTCATCAAATTTAGTGTTGATAGAAGCTCCTAAATTTTCAGAAGTTCCAGAGATGACATTTCCATCATTATCTAATCTTGCTTGCCATAAATCAAACCCTCCAAAACCACCAGCTCTATTACTTGCAAATAATAAATATTTTCCATCAGGCATTACAAAAGGTTGTTGTGTATTTGTACCAGACATATTAATTGTGCTATCTAATAATACTGGATTGCTCCAACCTTTGTTTGTTTTTTTACTGCTATATAATGCAGAAGATTTTTTTGCTCCAGCAATAGTCCATCTTGTTAAATAAATAATATTGCCATTAGGTGTTACAGATACGACTCCTTGATGATAATTATTTGGTTGAGGAATATTTGCTTTTGTAATACTGTTTATAACACCATCAGAATAAGTAGCAGTATAAATTCTGTTGAAATGTACTGCATTTTTTGCAGCACCACTATCAGCTCTTGTTGATGTAAATAGATAGGTGTTATCATTTACTTTTACTGGGGCATAATTTGCACCTGCTGTATTTAAATTAGAAGCATTGCCTTTACTAACTTTATATAAGCTTAAATCTTTTCTATCAAGTTGTTGTTTAATAAATTTAAGGTTTTTAATTTCTCTGTTTGCATCTTCAATATAATCGCTACCACCTTGACCTTGAGAAATAAAAGTAGTAAGTGCAGTTTCAGCAGCATCATAATTTGCTAATGCTCTTAAAGTTTTTCCATACCAATAAGAAGCTAAAGGAAATTGAGCTTTATCAAACTTAGTAGCTTGTGCATAATAAGGTTCTGCTTTTACATGATAGTTAAGATGACGATAACATTCAGCTACTTTATATACGGCTTGTTGATAATTACTTACAGCAACTTTTTGTTGTTTATTGAGGGTATTAACAGTGTAAGGGTCATAAGCATCTGTTTTAATTTTTTTATTAGCACTGTTAATAAACTTTTCGTAGTATTCAGCGGCTGAATTATAATCTGCTTTTTCAAAATAAGCATCAGCTGCTTTTATGTAATTGTACACTACTTGTGCAGGAGCATTAAATGCAATGGTAGCAATAGTTAGTAATAAAAATATCTTTTTCATGTAATAGTGTTTCCTCTGTTATTAAAATCAGGTTTTATTATACTTTATAATCTTGGACAAATAAATTCTACTTCAGGTGTTTTTGTTTTCTTTTTACCAATGAATGATAAAGAAATTTCAAAACTGTTTGACCCTCTTTGTATTTTACTTAAATCAGATGAGTTTACATCGTAACTTAAGCCTAAAGTTACATTTTTATAATAAAGACCTATATAAGGTGAAATAGCATCTTTAATTCTGTAGTTTGCACCAAATAAAAACTCTGTTCCTAAAGGAGCCTTAATTTGCCCATAAGCACCAATCATAAATTCAGAAGCTGTACGTTGGCGTAAATACATAATGTTTGGAGTTACAGAAAAGTTTTCATTTACAGAAATTCTTAATCCACCATGAATTGTATAACGAACAGGGATTTTTTCTGCACTATTAGCACTAAACTTATCATCTGGTCTTGTTAGATGAGATGCAGAGAAACCGGCAAATAAATTCATTTTTTTACCTGGTTCAGCATCGTAATATAACACTCCAGCACCAGCATCAAATGCAGATGCAGAAGTTCTTAATAAAACATCAGGAGGCAAATTAGGGTCGTAACCAATTAATGGATTGTATTGGCTACCCCATTGTAATTTGCTTGGATTAAACTTACGTTGAATAAGACCAGCTTGCAAACCAAAAACCAATCTTTGATAACCCATTGTACCAAATTTTACACCAGTGTATGCTATATTGCCATAAGCTGTAAGATAGGTATAACCTCCATCTCCTGCAGTTTGTTGCATAATACTTCCACCATAGTTTAATGTGTTATTTCCATTGAAATCAACAGAAATGCCAGGTGTTGAAAATGGGGTTGTAATATTACCCCACTGACTTCTGTAAATGCCAGTTGCTCTATAATCACCATCAAATACACCAGTCATAGCTGGATTTAACCAGGAAGGATACATATAGTACTGAGAAAAGTGAGGGTCTATTTGTGCATTTGTTTTTGATGCAAAAAATAAACTACCTACGCTTACTGCAAGTATCATTAGTTTAGAAATAGCTCTCATTATAGTTAGCTTTTATTGGTTTATATGTTAATTTTTATCTTATAATTGTTACTGAACCTGATTTTGTAGGATATTGTCCTTTAAAATCAATTATATAATAATACACACCAACAGGTACTGGTTTGCCATTTACTTTACCATCCCAAGGTTGTGGGTATCCATTATTTGCTTTATATACTAATTGACCATATCTATTAAAAATTTCTACAGAAATATTTACATAATCTTGTAGGTTCTGTATAACCCAAGTGTCATTAATTCCATCTCCATTTGGCGAAAATGCATTTGGTATAATTACAGGTTTTAAGCCTTTAACAATTAATGAATCTGTTGCAGAACAATTACCATTACCTGTTGCTTTTAAAATATAAACTTGATTTTGAGTAACAGTTAAAATAGGATGTAAAATATTAGGGTTAGATAATCCTAAAGCTGGAGACCATTTAAAAGTTACAGCACTTGATGAATCATTTACTATTGGATTAAATTGAACAACTGTACCAACAGGAACAATAATTGTAGGACCAGCATCTATGATAGGTTGTACATATACTTTTACTAATTTTTTCATTGTATCTGATGGACAACCTTGCTGATTTTTTACAGTTAAACTTACAGTATAATTTCCAGCACTTGTATAAAGCTTGGTTTGATTAGTATTATTTGTAGTTATCCAAGTATTGTTATCACCAAAATTCCAATAACGATTAGAAATTGTACTATTGGGTGCTGTACTTAAATCTGTAAATGTATTTGGTGTACCTTGACAAAGTTCAGATGGAGTAACTGTAAAGTTTGCTATTGGCTTATCATAAAATGCACTAAATGGTTTTATAAGTTGTTTACTACAACCTGCATTAGATGTTGCAATTAGTTTTACATTATAACTACTTGATAAAGCATAAACATGTGAAGGACTAATTGCTGTTGATGTAGAGCTACCATCTCCAAAATTCCAAGTATAAGTTAATGAGCCTGTTGCTATGGTAGAATTATTGGTAAATATTGCAGGATTCCCTGGCATACAAACAAAAGATGGTAAAGCAAAATCTACAACTGGATTAGGATTAATAACCACATTTGTTGAAGCAGAAGACTCACAATTATTTAAAGTAACTTTTACTGAATATGTACCACTCATTGCTGTAGTACTATTAGGAATACTAATGTTTTGTAAGTTACTTGTAAATCCTCCTGGACCAGTCCAAGCATAAGAAACTCCAGCAGTTGTTGTGCTTGATGTTAAGTTAATTGTAGCATCTGCACACAAAGGGCTATTATTAGTAACAACAGGAGTAGCAGGTGGTGCTGGGTCTGCAATAGTAAAAGGTCCAACTATGTTTGATGTACAAGCTCCTGCTCTTACAGTAATATTACTATAGGTTGCAGCAGCTAATGAAGTAATTGTTATAACACCAGAAGCATTACTAGTTAAAGTAACTGAATCTGTAATACTGCCTTTAGTATATTTAACAACAAAAGAAGTATTAGGTTGTAAGCCATTTAATACAATACTGCCTGTTGAAGAATTACATGAAGTTGTATTATTAGCACTACTGCTTGTAATATTTGGTGTTAAGTTTACAACAATACTTTTTGTTGTAGCAGTAGAGATACAACCATTAATAGTTGCCGTTACAGAATAAGTGCCAGATGCAGCAGTAGTTGCATTTGTAATAGTAGGATTTTGTTGATTACTTGTAAATCCATTCGGTCCTGTCCAATCATAACTTACACTTGTAGTGGTTGATGAAGCACTTAAATTGATAGTATTACCTGAACAAAAATCACTGTTTGCCGTAATTGTTGGAGCATTAGGTGCAGATGGATAAGTTATTTGAGAAGTTGCAATAACATTAGAAGTACAAGTACCAATTGTAGTTGAAATATTTTTATAAGTACCAACAGGTAAATTAATGATTTTTACTTTTCCTGTTGCATCTGCAGTTAAATTTACTGTAACAATATTGTTATTAATATCAGTATATTTTACTTGATAAGTAGCATTTGCAGATAAGCCATACAAATGTATTTCTCCTGTACTTGCACCAATACAAGATGTTGGAGAAATAGCTTTAGCACTATCAATAACTGGAGTTTCTGCAACTACAACTATTGTACTAACTGTATCTGCCATACAAGGAAAAGAAGAACCAGAACCTAAAATTGAGTGTTTAATTGTGTAAGTATTAGCAGCAGTATATGTATGTGTTTGAGCTGCATTAGTAGTCAAAGATTTTTTTGTACCATCACCAAAATCCCACTCCCAACCAGTTGTACCAGTTACGTTTGATGTAGGAGTTACAGTTATTTGACTTCCTAAACATAAAGTTGTAGGTGCAACTGTATAAGTAGAATGTGGTCTTGTTCCTGGTGCAACATTTACATTTGGTATTATATATGTAGCAATACCACCATATTGTGTAGTAACAGTTAATTTAACAGAATAAATTCCTGGAGCAGCAAAAGTAAATGTAGGGTTTTGTACATTTGAAGTATCTGCAGGATTAGTAGTAAATTCCCAATGCCATTTAATTATATTATAACCTTCAGGAGTAACTGTAGGAGATGTAAATTTTACTGGACTTACAGGGTCGCAAGTGGTAGGTTGATTATAATTAAAATTAATTGTTGGTAAAGCTTTAATAGTAATTTCTAAAAATACATCTTGCACATTTCCATAATTACAGCCAAAAGCATCTACAATATTTGGTAGAGTAACCTTTAGTGGAATTTTATAAACACCTGTTGCACTAAAAGTATAAACATCTGGTAATCTGTATAAGTAATACCACTCTCCATTAGAAAAAGATGAGTCTAAAGGAACAGGATTTGATTGAGTAATATCAGTTAAAGGTGGTGGGGTTACACTTAAATTACCAGCTGGTGTTGTTTGGGTAAGTTTCCAAACTATTTCAATCGGCTTAAATGGCAAATTCGCTCCTATATACATTGGTACATTTACAAAACCATAAGGATGTGTTGTTGATTGTTTTGATGTATCGGGAATATTATAACCTCCATTAACAATTTTATAAGGGTCTAAGTTTGTACCAGCATTATAGCCATAACTTTCTACACTTCCTTCTCCATAAACAATACCAGTAAAAGCAGAGTCGCAAGTAGCTACAGATTGTCCTTTTGCACCAGTCCATCTTTTAGTAACTACAGAATAACCAGGTTTATTTGGATGAACTCCTACATATTTATCTGTTGCAGGAATACTATTTATTGACACTCCATCAATTTTTAAAGAAGCCAATCCACCTGTAGGTAATGTAATAGTTAAAAAGTTGGCAACAATTGAATAAGCATCATTTCTATAAAATCTTGTACTTGTTACTGCCTGTCTCATAGGACTTAAAGTAATCATTTCTGGGTCTCCTACAGAACCAGGAATACAACTTCCTCCAGTCATAAACTGGCAAATCATAATTGGTTTACTAGCTTCTATATAATCAGGTGTGCTACTTTCAAAAAAGTAAAAATTATTGTTTTGAATACCAGTTAAAGTTACTCCATTTCTTTTTACAACTGTTGTAGGATCTGAAACTGCTATTCTATAACTACATGTAGCAAAAGCAGGAAGTGATGTATTTCCAGAAAATGGTACAGTTAAATAAGTGGTACCCCAAGTATGTTGAGGGAATAATTGTTGGTTATCATTATCTCCTCCTCCACTTCCACAACTAATTGGGTTAGTGGTTCTACTACTACCTGCAAATACAGCAATTGATTTACATGTTCCATCTACACCTGGTAATGACTGTATTTTTGTACCTGATAAATTTTTTCCAGTAGATGAACCACCACCATTTCCATTAGCATCAGCTGCATCATTTGCACCAACTAATTGATATACATCTCCTTTATTTAAGGTAATTACAGAAGCAACACCTGGTTGTAAACCAGTTTTATCTTGTGCTCTTGTTATTACTGAAGGAGTTATTTGAACTTTAGTGTCATTTTCTTTTGCAATGATATAAGTCCAATTAAAACAATTTGAACTATAACTTTGTTTACTATTTAAAGAAACATACGTATAACCCCAAGCATCAACAGGTAATAACATTGATGCACCAGAGTTAGCACCATCATAAATATGTGAATAAGCAACAATTGGAACATTACTTGTTATTCTTATGGCTCTTTTATAAGCTCCTGCTCCACCCCAACCTACTGGTGGAGGTGCAGAATACAAACGACAATCATAAGCACCATTTTTAGGCATTGGGCTTGGTCCAATACCAGCAGCAGTTGTTGTTCCTGTAGTATATGGTGAAACTGGAGCAATAGCAGGTGTTGTTCCTGTTGAAATTGCAGTAAATGCAGGTATATTATATCTTCTTCTCCATATAGATGCTGGAATTAATGGATTTCCAGGACCTACAATTTCTACATCTACTACAGCTGCTTGTGCATCTGTACTAAGATATAAAACCATATCCATATTTCCACCAGCATCATTCATTGATTGATGATGTCCATAACTTACCCAAAATTCTTTCCCTTTATTAGAAATAGATTGGGAATAAGATATTACAAATCCTAACAACAAAATAATAGCTGTTAAAAATGTTCTACTTATGATAGTTTTTGTTTTCAAGCAATTTTGCATTTTAAGGTCAAATTTCTTCAAAATCTTTAATTAAAAAATCTTTAGTATTAGCATGTCCATTATGCTATATAACAGACATGCTTTACTTTTTTATTCAAAACTTATCTCATTAAACTCAATGAACCTTTTTTCTCACCTTGTGTGCCATCTATAAGTGTATATCTTAACACATAAATATACACTCCAGAAGGTACAGGTTTTCCTTTGAATGTTCCATCCCAACCTGGTGTAGGAGTATTTGATTCAAATACTTTTTCACCCCATTGATTAAATACCATTAACTGCATAGTTTGTATTGAACCATAAACTCTAAATATTCTATTTTCAGGATTAGAAGAGCTTGGGTTAAAGGCATTTGGTACATAAACTTTATAAACAGAAATACTCTTTCCATTAACTGGTGCACTTACATTTTTTTGACAAGGTAATGCTCCATTTACTCGTACAACAATTGTTACTGTTGTGTTTGGAGCTAATCCAGTAACTATATGAGAAAGTCCAGTGCTTCCAGAGCTTGGTACACTCCATGTAGTTCCATTATCCATAGACACTTCATAACTTGTTGCACCTGCTACAGCAGCCCAAGTAAATGTTACAGAGTTTTGAGTAGAATCTGAGAATGTAACAACTGGAGCAGCTAATACATTATACACCTCTACTGTTACTTTCTTTCTTGTAGCACTTACACAACCTGATGTAGTATTTGTAGCTTCAATATAAAACTCTTGAGTTGCAGTAACATTGGTAAGATTATAAGAAGTACCAGTAAATACAGGTGTAGTGCTTGTAGTAGTTGTGTACCATTTATATTCAATACCTGCAACAGGATTTTTAACATCAAATGTTACATTTTGACCTGAGCAAATTTTAATTAAATCATTTACAGCATCTACAAGTGGTAAAGGATTTACAACTATATCTTTTATACTATCTCCTTTACAGCCATCTGCTGTTTGTACGTGTAATTTTACTGGGAATGTGCCAGCAGTATTGTAAGTAAAAGAACTTGTTTGACCATTAGCTGTAGTAGCATCATGGAAAGTCCAGTTCCATTGATTTGCATTTATTCCATTAGGTGTTGAAGCATCTGCAGTAAATGAAGCAGTATTACCAGCACAGCCTGCAAAAGTATAATTAAAACCAATTTTTGGAGATGGGATAACATGGATATAGATAATATCTGTTTGACTATTATCGCAACTACCAATTGTTGGTGCTGTGAATTTAACAGGTAAGGTATAAAGCCCTGGCGTATTGAATGTATAGTTTTGAGTTAGAGTGAAAAAATAAACCTTATCCCCATTAGCATCATAAGCACTATCAGTAGGGGTTGGATTATTAACAACCACATCTGTATTTGGAGTAACATTTGGAACACTACTAAACATCCAAGTAATAGCAGTTGGTTTAACAGTCATCCTAGTTGTAATCTTAGTTTCTGTACCACTACAAGTATAACTTGGAGCTGTTCCTCCTGTACCTGTTGCAGGTACACCACTACCTGTTGCTCTTAAATTTTTCACTAAAGTTCCCATATTGTAACCATAACTTTCAACACTACCTAAACCATAGGTAATACCTGTAAATGCACTATCGCATGTAACCCTTACTGCTTTTTGAGCTGATGTCCAACGTTTAATTACAACAGTATAACTTACCCCTTTTAAGCTTACAGCACCATTTTGTGGATGCAAGTAAGTATAGTCAGGAGTTTGTAAAATACCATTATCATAAATTTTTAAAGATGGTATTGCATTGGTAGGTACAACCATTGTTAAATAATTCACTTCTATAGATTCTACATTGTTTCTATAAAATCCTACATTCTTAATACCTTGCTCTATTGGGCTGATATATATCATTTCAGGATCACCTACTCCAGAGCCTCCTAAGCAAGTTCCACCACCTAAAAACTGAGCAACAGTTATTGGTTTATCTGATTCTAAATAATCAGCTTGATTAGAAAAGTATTGATAATATTGATTATTTTGTAGATTAGTCAAAGGAATTCCATTTTTTAAAACAACAGTAGATGGATCTTGAACAGCTACACGGAACACATTTGTTGCAAATGGATTAGCAGCAGTATTAAATGCAGAACCACTAAATGATGTTGGTGCAATTAGATATTTTTTACCCCATGCAGTAATTGGGAAGTTTTGTTGCATCATAAAGTCTCCACCGCTTGAACATCCTGCTGGCATATCAATAGCAGTTCTTGAACTACCACTAAATACTGCAATAGGATAGCATTTTCCTGCACTATTTGGAACTGATTTTACAAGGCTTCCACTCAATTCTTCTGTTTGTGATGTAGCTAACACTTGTAGCACTTGCCCTTTATTTAAGATTATAGTATTTGCAGTACCTGGCGTAATTACTGGTGTAGTGTTTTGAACAGCAACACCTGCAACGCTTGTTAATTCAATAGCTGTATTATCATTATCGGCTACAATGTAATATAAAGAGAATGAATTTGCACCATAATCCTGAGTAATAGTTAATGTTTTGTATTCATATCCCCAAACACCTACAGGTAATAACATACAAGCTCCTGAAGATGTACTACCAATACCATGAGCATAAGCTACTACAGGTATATCACTTATTATTTCTACACTTCTATCAAATAAACCAGCACTATTTAAGAATGCATTGTCTGGTCCATTTTTAGGTAAATAATCTGCTGGTAATGGTGCATAAACACTATTTGCAGGAACTAAGAAACTACGAGACCAGCTTGTTCCATTTACTTTTACTGTAACATTAGCAGGTTCTTCAAACGTAGCAATATAATAAGTCATTTCTTGAGATGCTCCAGCATTTAATTGGTTAGCAGCATAAGCAAAGTAAAAATGTGTACCTCTGTTAGAGCTATCTCTATCAGGTATTACAGGAGGTGCATAAGGATTAAATAATCCTGTAAATTTATCTAAATAGTTTGCATCATTATCATAAAGCATACGTTTAGATAATTCGTTTCTACTATTTACATTAACCACCCATGAATTACTTGCAGTTGTTTTACCAATACCTAATTGAGATGGTGCTTGTATTGAGCCTAACCAAGGATCTAAGTAGAATAATCTTGCATCAAAATCATAATTACCTCCACCTGGTATAGTAGATTGTACATAAAAGTACATTGAATCTAAATTAGCTGCTGCTAATCCACCTGGCACTACACCAGAGAAACGACGTAATTCTATACTTGTTGGAGCAGTAGCTTTCCAAGTAATTTTCATTACAGTATCTGTACCATAATAGAATGTTTGTGTTGTGTTTGGTGCAGGATTTGCTGGAATAACAGATAAAACTGTTGGATCTACATTAGGATAAAATTCATAAGCTCCTAAATCTGGCACACCAGTTATTAATGTGGTTGGTCTTGAATTTCCATCATGGTCTTTATCATTAGCAGCAATTTGAATACCTCTACCATGTATAGCCCAAACATCATTGTTATTTAAGTTTGGTTTTAAGTTAGCATTACTCATAAATGCAGGTTCGTAACTAATAGAATATCTATCCTGCATTGATGCTGAAACCCAAGCTCCTAAGTTAGCATAAGTAGCTGCTGGTGTACCTCTTTGTACAAGAACAGTACCTGTTGAATACAACATATTGTAATTACTATTTATGCCTGATGGGTTTGTTACAAATAATGCTCTACCTCCTCCTTTGTTTGAAATAATATTATTTTTCAAATCAATACCAGTAGCTGTAGTATTCAAAATATATACAGCATATCCATTTGTTGTAACAGGAGAATATGCATTAATAGAGTTATTATAAACTAAAGCATTTCCTGAATTATCTAAATGTAAGCCATAAGTTGTAGTTGTTGTATTTGCAGAAACTGTATTATTAGCAACAAAAGTATTTAATGAGTTTGTAACACGAATACCGTATAATATAGTTGTATTACTTGTTTCAGCAACAACATCATTATTCATAATTTTTACTCTATTAAAGTTAGAACCACCACTTCCAGTAATCCAAATTCCATGAGTAGTTCCTCCAGTAACATTATTAATATTTATCTTATTACCAATTACTTGATACATTGAATCTGAACTTGAAATATAAATACCAGATGAAGTAGAAAAAATTGGAGAAGAAAAATTAACAATGTTATTACTTACCATTAAAGTTGAAGCAAAGTTGCTATAAATACCATATTGATAAGCTCCATTGATTGTATTGCCATCTACTGTATGATTGAATGTTTTAATAGCAGTAGAAGTTCCCGAAATATAAATTCCTGTAGCTCCATTGTTAATGATATTATTTTTAATAATAACATTAGAGCCTTTTAATTGATTAAGATGTACAGTAATAAAGTTAGTTGAATTACTTAAACTTGCTGGTGCATTAATGATACAACCAACTAAACTATCATTAGAAGCAATTGAAGCATATTCTACTACTTTTCCAAATGTAGTACCTGTAGCAGCTAATGTCATGTTTTTAAAATGAATATAATTAGTGCTATCAATTTTTAATGTATAATTATTTAAAGCTGTAGTTGCTGCATAAGTTAAGGTAGCAGAAGCTGGATTATTGTTTGCTGACTTGAATGTAATTGTAGCATTAGCAGAAGTACCAGGTATGTAACCTAATCTTATTTGCTCATTGTAAGTTCCAGTAACATTAAATACTACAGAACCTTGAATACCACATCTTAAAGCATCTGCTGCTTCTTGGAATGTATTAAAGTTACCACCTGGATTTTGAGCAGGCCAAGAAGTAGGTAGTGTGCCATCAACTGTGTAAGAACCAGCAGCTAAAATAGTATTTAACCCTACATGAACTACAGTTGATGTATCTGCTCCTCCACCAGCAACACCACATTTTACAATACATCTATAGTATGATTGTGCAGTTGTTAAAGTGTCATAGCCTGGAGCAAATTTTTCTGTTCCAATATTTGTCCATCCAGAAGTACCATTCATTGAATATTGCCATTGGAATACAATAGAACCTAATGCACTATAGCCAGTTAAATCTAAATGGATAGGCATTTCAAGACATAAACCTGAAGCAGGAGTTACTGTAGCTGTTCCTGCAGCAATAGTACCAGGGCAAGGTGCAGCAACAAATTCATAAGCACCTATATCTGGCGTTGTTGTACTACGTGTTATATTTTCAATATCTGTACTAATATTTACATACAATCCTTTATTATCTATTTGTAAAGATTGTGGTTTATAATTACCAACAGCAGGATTAATAAAGATAGGATTGCTTTGCCAAGAATTAGCATCTTTTGTTGTTGCAGTTTGCCATGCTGGTAAATTAGCATAATTAACACTACCATAACGACCTAAGAAATTATTAGTACTTGCACTGCTAATATAATAAATGTTGTTGCTTAAAGTAATATCATTAGATGTTGTTAGTAACTGCATAGCAAATTTCTGAGCAGTACCAGTACGTGTTACAGTAACAATATTATCTATAAATTGTAAACCGGAAGCAGTACCAGTTTGATAAAAACCTGTTGCAACAGCAGATGATGTACTTAACTCATTATCTATTGCTATTGTATTATGGTAATAGTTTACTCCAGAAGTTGAAGTATTATAAATGCCATAAGTAGAACCAACATTATTTAAATCTAATTGATAAATGAGGTTATTACTTACAATATTTTCATTGCCAACTGTAGTACCAACATTATTATGATAAATACCATAAGAAGCAGACGAGTTAGCACCTGAAACGCCACCAAAGAAATTAGTAATTCTGTTCTTTGAAATAGTTAATTTATTATTAACAGCAGCAGTGGCATATATACCATATCCAATGCCAACATTTGTTCTTGTAGGACGAGAAATTGTGTTGCCTTCTATTAGAGTATTATTATTACCTGCTATATAAATACCAGAACTAAAGAAGTCTTGTATTTTATTATTAGTAAATTGGTTATTGAAAATTTCTTTATCTGCAAGACCTACAGATGCAATACCATAGAAACCTCCAATAATAGTATTTTTATCAAATTTATTTCCATCGCACCAAGTACCTGGTGTTCCTAATGTAGCATTGTTTGGAGATGAATTAATTACTATACCTACAGAGTTTGCACTTGAAATAGTTGAGCTAGCAACAATGGTACTTTTTCTAACAATATTTGTATCTGCATTATTAATTAACTGAATACCATAACCAAAAGTTGCTCCACCAGCAACATCTACAGTAAGACTATCAAAAATAATATAGTCTGCTCCATTTAGTTTAATAACAGCTCTTTCATTGCCATTTGTAGGGGCAAATGCTATTGTAGTACCATTACCATTATAAGTGATAGTATTTACATCAGAAGTGCCTGGAATACTATCTAAAATTAATTGTTCATTATATGGTCCACTACCTGCAACAACATTAAATACTACAGGACCTAAAATACCACAACCCATGTGTGTTTTAGTATCATTATAATTATTAAAGTTTCCACCTGGCACACCTGGTACATAAGTAGTTGGTTGTGCATTATTAATAGTATAAGTACCTGTAGGTAAAGAAGGGTTTACTTTTAAGAAAACTGCATCTGAATAAACAGTATTACCGCTACAAGTAATAGCACAACGATAGTAACCAGAAACAGTTGCATTTATAGTAGTATCTGGTGAAGATTTTGGATTTCCAATATTTGTATATGTACCAGCTAAAGCATCTGCTCTTTGCCATTGAAAAGTTTGTCCAGAACCATATTGAGCTAAAGTAACATTTAAAAATACAGGTGTATTTTGACATGCTATTGTTGGATTAACTACTGTTGGTCCAGTAAGTGGTGGTGATACACAAATAGGAGCTGTAAACTCATAAGCACCAATATCTGGAGCAGTTGTACTTCTTACAACATCATTTATATCATCAACAACAAGTCCTGGAAGTCCCTTATCATTCATTGCTGCATTTGAAGGAGAATAATCACCAGTAGCAGAAGCACTAAATACAGGATTAAAGTTTAATGAAGCTCCATCCCAAGTTGTAGCAGCAACCCAAGCTTGTAAAGTAATTCTATTAGCTCCATTAAATCCAATAAAATGATTTGCCGCTGGGTTAATGAAATAGTCATTATTATCTGTGAAAGGCACTGCAGATGCTGAAGCAATATACATACAATATTGTGGACCAGAACCTGTTCTAATAACAGAAATAATATTGTTATAGAATAAAATTCCATTTGGTGCTCCTGTTTGGTTATAACCACGTGTAGTTATACTAGCTGCTGCAGTAGAAGTAACATTATCTAATGCAATTGTATTATTTACAAATTGCACACTACTTGTATTGTTATTCAATATACCATTTTGATTACCATTTCCTTCACTTG
Source organism: Chitinophagales bacterium (assembly GCA_051715485.1). Lineage (GTDB taxonomy): Bacteria > Bacteroidota > Bacteroidia > Chitinophagales > Chitinophagaceae > UBA1930. The sequence goes on along the minus strand of JBPXJV010000035.1, from coordinate 3,155 downwards.
CAGCAATCAAGTTGTTTTTAATAACATAATCATTACCTGCTGCTGGACTTGCATTATTAAATTGAATACCATTAAATGTAGCTGTAGCGTTTGTTGGCATTGCTTTAAAGCATTCTAATATTTTATTCTTAGATAAAGTAACAGAATAGTTTAATTGATTAACCATTATACCATTTACAGTGTTAGCAGTATTGGTACGAGTAGGTCTAGATATAATATTCTTTTCTACAAAAGCATTAGAGCTACCACTTATATTAATTCCATCTGTATAAAAATCATACACTTTATTTCTAGTAATAGAATTATCTTGATTGGCTCCATTAGCAAATGTTGATGTTAATGTAATACCATACATACCACCATTAATAGTGTTATTATCAATCTTATTAAAATCACATAATGCACTTGTAGTTCCTGTTCCAATTGGGTCTGTATCTGAGCCACTAATTACAATACCAGCATAATTAGCAGTAGTTGCAGTTAAAGAAGTATTAATTGTATTCTTACGAATAATATTAGAATCTGCATTTGAAGTTATATGGAAACCAAAGCCATAAGTTCCTCCAGCAGCATTTACTACTAAGCTATCAAATATAAAGTGCTTTGTATTTTTTAATTTAATAACAGCACGTTCATTTGAATTAGTTGAATTGAAACTAATTGTTTCGCCATTACCTTTAAAGGTAATAGTATTTGTAGCACTTGAACCAGTAACAAGTCCATTTACAATTAGCTGTTCATTATATGGTCCTGAACCAGGGGTAACTTCAAAAATAACTGGTCCGAAAATTCCACAACTTAAAGCTGAATATGCTGCTGCAAAACTTGGGAAGTTAGTATTACTTGCTGGTTGATTTTTATTGATAGTAAATGTTCCATTTAAAGTTGTAGGACTTAATACAGTTACTTCATTAGAAGTATTTGTACCACCACCAGCAAGAGGGCAACTTGCTACAAAACGATATTTACTTGTAACCATTTGTGTAGTAGTTACTTTAAAGTTTGTTGTAGCTGCAGGCACATTAGTCCATGAAGCTCCAGTAATATCAGTCCAAGTTGCACCACCATCTGTACTTACTTGCCATTTATAAGTATTTCCTCCACCATTACCAACTACACCTGTTACATTTAAAGTAGCAGTGCCACCAGGACATACATTTGGTGGAGTAACAGTTGCTGTTCCAGCAACTGGAGTACTATTACAATCTGATAATTCTTCTACTCTAACATTATCCAAACCAATATCTGTTGTTCCAGCATCGCTTGTTCCTCTAAAACGAATTACAGTAGTTGGAGAAGAAGACACAAAAAATACTACTTTCTTTCTCCAAGTAGTAGCAACGCCAGTTGTATCTAATCTAGTAAAGTTTGCACCGCCATCTGTAGAAACCATTATAGTTAAACTATCTGTACCATTTGTATTGATAAAATCAAATTCAACTTTTTTATTTGGTGTTGCAGTAGCAGCATTTATATATAAATCGAAACTGCCATTAGAAGCAGTTGGTCCACCATTTGAGTGAAATCTTGCAGAAGCAGTACCATTACCAGGAGATGCTGTTGGAGTGTAAGCTCCGGTGTTAGGGTTAGTCCAAGTAGCAGCAGCTCCATCATTATTTCTTCTCCAAGAGCTATTACCTGTAATTGGTGTTCCTTTCCAATTATTATTTGGAATATCTCTTGTAGCACAACCATTAATCCAAGTATTTTCAAAACTTTCTACATAAGGTAATGAAGCATAAGTAGGTCCACCAAGTGCAGATGTTATTTGTTTTGCATTTGAAGTATCTTTAGCTCCTCCATTTGTACAAGTAACAACACATCTATACCATGCAGATGCTATAGTTTGAACAATAGAAGAGTTTAAAGAAGTAGCACCAGGTACATCAGACCAAGAAATATTATCTGGCGATGATTGCCATTGAAAAGTTAATGCAGTTGCACCAGGTATTGGAGATAATCCAAGATTAAATGCAGTTCCTGGACAAGTAACATTTGTAACAGACGAAGTTGTTGTTCCAGCAATAGGTTTTCCTGAACATGGTGCAGCAGGTAGCATATCAAATTGTATTTGTGCTACAGCATTAAGAGCACCTGTAGAAACTGCAGTAGGATTTGTTGGATCTACATTTGTTCCGTCTTGATAAAAGTAAATTCCTTTACTTCCTGATGAAGGAGCTAAAGTATAACCAGCCCATGAAGGAGCTGTTCCCCAACCCATTGTATTTTCATCTACAGATACTACTAAATTACTACTTCCATCCCATAAAAAAGGAGATGTTAATGTAAGTTCAATCCAATCATTTGCGGTTAAACTTGCTGGAATTGTGCCATCAAAAACTTTAGTCATAGATGTTGGAGGAATAAAATCTGTAACACCACTAAAACCTACTTTAGTTGTATTACCCAAATATATAACCCAATCTTTCCAATTTGATGTACTAGTTACTGCAGTATTTGATTTATATCTTATCTTATTAATAAACCCTGGAGAAGGTGCTCCTCCACCAGTTAATTCAACTGCTGTATAAATAGTTTGTGAATAACTATAATCATACAAGTAATAAATTGGAAAATAAGTGCTTGTACCCGTGCCAGTACCAATTTGTACTGTAACTTGTGCATGTACTTTTCCTAAAGCAAAACTTGCAATAACAAATAGTGTTAATAATGCACGTCTTGTAACTAAAGATAGATAGCAATTTCTCATATAGCTTCAATTATTAAATAAATTTTCATTTAGAGATTTAATACTCTTAAACAAAGTATTAAATTATTTTGGTTTCTTCAAATGAGCCGCTAAATTAATGTTATGTTTTTAATTTAAAGCATTTCATTTTTATATTTTTTTTAAATAGAGCCAAAAAGAATACAAATAGTTGCCTATTAATTATTTATATTTAGCATATTGAATAAATGATTAATATAAGAAAGGGGCTTTTTCTTTTAAATAAACCCCTTTTCTTAAAATTTAATACTACTAATATTTAGCAAATTTTATTACTGCACTTTCACAACCATTTGCACAAATGGTTGTAATTAAATAAGTGCCTTGTGATAATCTGCTTACATCTATTTGTTTTACATTATCTCCTGCATTTAATTCAACATTTTGTTGAACCAATACTTTACCACTGATGTCTGTTACTACTATG
>JBPXJV010000034.1:0-17641 GCA_051715485.1 Chitinophagales bacterium | reverse complement strand
TAACCATTATTGTTATTAGCTTTGAAGCCAATCAAAGGTTATGAATAAAAAAACTGCTTTTATTGTTGGAGCAAAATTGTGCGGAAAAAAGGCTTTTTTAATGACAAGCAACGCTATAAATGTATGGCTTGTGGAAGAAGTTTTGTTGGAGGATTAAGGCTAAAAAGTGAAAATATTTTAAACGAATATCTTTTAGGTAAACAAACTTATACTCAATTAGCGGAGAAATATAATTGCTCGAACAAAACCATTCAGCGTAAAATAGATCAATCTTCCGCACAACAGAATAGAACATTTCCCTCTCAAGTCACCGTTTAGCCCCACTATTGGCAATACCAATGTTAGGCGGTCGCCCTATTTATAAATCGTCTCCATTTGCTCTATTATATTCATTGTCATAGTACATTGTGATATAATATTTGCCGTAATACTCGCTAATTCTAAACCAAACCGCTTTTTTGGTTAATTTATCCGAATAATATTGAATGGCAATGTCCTTACGTTCTTTTTCTGTAAGATTTTCCAGTTGCTCTTTTGTGTATTTTTTGGAGATATAATCTTGTATTTCTTTTGCTATAACTGTAGAGTCTATATTTGGCTCTTGATAAAAAAGTGCATCATATTGTTTGTTTTTGACTGTCATCGCATACGAAATATCTTCATCATCTGGAATAGTATAATCGGAAACGAATAATTTGGAATACTTTTTATTATTCTTAAATTGTTCGCATAGCTTGTTAAATCTAATTTTAATATTCGCTTCATCAGTTTCATTGGCATCAGAAACCATAATTCTACAAACTTTGTTGTTGTTTGTTACAATGTGTATATTCACTTTTGTACCATTAAATTCACCAACCAAAACATCTTTATTAGATGAGCTAATAGTATATCCTTTATCTTTTAATTTCTTTATCATTTCTGGTTTATATCCATCAACAGGAATATCCAAAAACTGTGTTACATCTTTTTGAGCATACAAGGATAACGATAGCAAAAATTGCGTAACGATTATTAAGAAAACTCTTGAAATTCTTTTCATTTTGTATTCTTTAGTTTGTGCTTACTCTATACAGGATTTTCAGCCAACTCCTTTGTTAGTCAAAACTGCCATTTATGTTTGGTGGTCGCTACGGGTGTCGCCTAACGGTTCGGGTATTGCCGAAGGCGGGGATTTTTAGCACCCAAGCTCAATAGAAATACCACGGTTCAAATATAGCAAAAAAGTTCAATAGAATTCCGTCAACCCCGCTTTTGGCAATACCTTGTTAGCTGATGTTTTTTTATTCAAATTCTGTCTTGTAATATTTATACTTTTTTACCCATTTTTCATTTTCATATAATTCTTCATACCCTTTCACATAGAAACTTTTGTCCGTTTTCCATACAATTTTTTCAATTGCAAAATCTTGAGAATTATAACTTGCGTATTCACTTAAATAGTTTTTAGGATTTAATCTGTCATTAACTTTCAAAACTCCAATGTCGCAATTTTTATGTTCATAAACCGAATTGTAGAAATAAACAAAATATTTATTAGTAATAGATGGAATTGGTAATTCTACAGCTCCGTCTCCAAATGAAATAATATTGTAGTTATAATCGTTCAAACTATCTAATAAAAATAATTGTCCAAAACCTAAACTTTCAGAAGTTGAGTTTTCTGTAATTGCAAATAATTTAGAAGTAGAATAATATCCTAAATAGTCAAATCCGCTCCAACTTTCTGCACCGCCATAATCTCTGTATTTTTTAAACTTGTGTTTTTTTAAAGCTGTTTGGATATAAAAGAAATTACCGTTTTGTTCAGGCTTAAAAGTTTGTGTTGTTTTTTTTGGTTCAAGTGATAAAAATTCCTTTTCTGTTATTGTTGCAAAAGTCAATTTTGGTAATTTTTCGTAAGTGTCAGCATATCCAATATCAACTTTTAAGACACTGTCTGTTTTTAATTCTGGTTTTTCAGAATTCAATTTAGTTTTAGAAATCGTGTCAGTTTTTTCAGTATTGCTGATTTTTGTTGACTTAATGTCATTACAAGATATAGTTAAGATTGTCAATATTAAAAATTGGATTATTCTCATTTTACGGTCTGTCTTTTAAAATATCAGCTAACGCTCAAAAATACGCAACTATATTAATTCTCAAATAAAATTTATTAAATTAATTTTTAATGAAAGAAAAGTTGTTGGTGGTCAATTATTGTCTTAAAATTTTAGTTGTGTTTATTGTATAATTTGTTTTCGTATTTTATATGTCTTAGTTGGTGGATTGTGTATTTTACTTTTTATGACTATTAAAATTACGCAATTCAATTAGTTTTTACAATCTTGTTTTAAATCTATACAAAACCATAGTATCAAATTTTTTTTGAGGAATTGGGTGATTAATTTTTTAGTTGAAAGGTTGATTATACGAAAACATTCATCATTAATAAGTGTTGGAAATAAAATATTTTAAAAAGAAAAAGTGCCCAGAACAGGATTTGAACCTGCACGTCCTTTCGAACACCACCACCTCAAGGTGGCTTGTCTACCAATTTCAACATCTGGGCATTTAAAAGAACTTTTATTTTAATTGTTTGCAAATGTATTATCAAACTGCATTAAAAATATTCAGAAAAATTATTTTTTCCAAACCAATGCACTTGCTCCAAGAATAGCTGCATCAGCTTCTGGTAAACTACTAAAAACCAATTTTACTTTATTCCTAAAAATAGGTAATAAATTTTTTTCCATTGCTTTTATAGTAGGCTTCATTAATAATTCTCCAGCATTTGCTAAACCACCAAATAATACAATCATTTCAGGCGATGAGAACATAACAAAATTTGCTAAAGCTTCGCCTAAAATTTCTCCAGTAAATTCAAAAACTTTATTAGCAATTTCATCTCCATTTATAGCACATTCATATACAACCTGACTTGTTAATTCATTGGTTGAATAATTGTTTAACAAACTTGTTTTATGAATATCATTTGCTAAAAATTCTAAAGCAGTTTCTTTTACACCACTTGCACTAACATAAGATTCTAAACTTCCTAAAGCTCCTGTACCTTTATGTAGTCGTCCATTATGTCTGATAATTGTATGACCTAATTCTCCTGCAAAGCCATCATGTCCTAATAAAATTTTTCCATCAATTACAATTCCACTTCCTACACCTGTGCCTAATGTAATGGTAATAAAATGTTTTATATTTTTTGCTATGCCATAAATCATTTCACCAACTGCTGCAGCATTTGCATCATTGGTTAATAAAGTTTTTATACCAAATTTTTGTTGAATTAAAGACGCCAGTGGAATAATTCCTTTCCAAATTAAATTAGGAGCATACTCAATTGTACCAGAATAATAATTTCCATTGGGTGCACCAACACCAATTCCTACACAATGTTTAATACCTCCATAATGTTCTATTAAAGGAAATATTTTTTTGTAAAGTTCTTCTATAAACAAATTAATATCTGCAAATTGAGTTGATGAAATTTTATCATGATGTAAAATTTTTCCATTGCTTGTTACAATGCCAAACTTAGTGGTTGTTCCACCAATATCAATACCAATAGCAAATGTTGAAATAGAATTAGACATATTTTTTTTATAGAAAACTCAATTTTGTATTAGATGAATTGTTGATAATTATTTCTGCATTTTCATAGCCTTCATCAACTAATAAATTATTTCCATCGGCTGCAGTAGTTGCTAATTCATCGCAACGATTGTTATAAATATTATCTGCATGACCTTTTACCCATTTAATTTTAATAGTAAATTCTTTAGATAATTGGTAGTATTGAAGCCATAAATCTTTGTTTTTTTTCCCTCCTTTAAAATTTGTTTTTATCCAATTGTTAAGCCATTTTTTTTCAATACTATCTGCCACATATTTACTATCTGTATAAATAGTTAAGGGAATATTTTTTTTGGTTAAATTTTGTAATGCAACAATAACAGCCATTAACTCCATTCTATTGTTAGTTGTTAGTCTGTAACCAGCAGAAATTTCTTTTTTAGAATTTCCCCACATCATTACAATACCAAAACCACCTTTACCTGGGTTGCTTCTGCAAGCACCATCAGTATAAATATGTAATGAATGAGATTGTTTTTGCAAGATGATTATTTTAATACTCTATAAAATTATTAGAATAAAATTAGTTTATTACACTTGAAAAACACCCATTTTAAATTCAGCAATTTTAGGTTGATGATTTGCTGCATTAATAGCTTCTGAAATAATTGTTCTTGTTTGTAAAGGGTCAATTATTTCATCAACCCAAAGTCTTGCAGCAGCATAATAGGCAGTTGTTTGTTTATCGTATTTAGATTTTAATTTTTCTAATAAAGTATTTTCTTCTTCTGGTGTAACTTCTTTTCCTTTTGCTTTCATTGTTGCTACTTGAATTTGTAACATAGTTTTTGCTGCTTGTTCACCACCCATTACAGCAATTTTAGCAGTTGGCCAAGCATAAATAAATCTTGGATCATAAGCTTTTCCACACATTGCATAATTACCTGCACCATAGCTATTACCTACAACAATGGAAATTTTTGGTACAACAGAATTGGCAACAGCATTTACCAATTTTGCCCCATCTTTAATAATGCCACTATGTTCACTTCTACTACCTACCATAAATCCTGTAACATCTTGTAAAAAAATTAATGGAATTTTTTTCTGATTGCAATTCATAATAAAACGTGCTGCTTTATCAGCACTATCATTATAAATTACACCACCCATTTGCATTTCGCCTTTTTTACTTTTTACAATTAATCGTTGATTGGCAACAATACCAACAGCCCAACCATCAATTCTTGCATAACCACATAAAATTGATTTTCCATAATCTTGTTTAAATTCATCAAACTCAGAGTCATCAACAATTCGTTCAATAATTTCTCTCATATTATAAGGCTTTGCATTTCCTTCGGGCATAATGCTATAAATTTCTTCTGCCTTTTTTGTTGGTTGTTTTGCTTCTATTCTATCAAAACCGGCTTTAGGTTGTTCGCCTATTTTGCTTACAATTTTTTTAATTTGTGTTAAACATTCTTCTTCTGTTTTAAATTTATAATCAGCAATACCACTGATTTCAGTATGTGTTATAGCACCTCCTAAGGTTTCATTATCAATATCTTCTCCAATTGCTGCTTTTACTAAATAGCTACCTGCTAAAAAAATACTTCCATTATTTTCAACCATTAAAGTTTCATCACTCATAATAGGTAAATATGCACCTCCAGCAACACAAGCTCCCATAACTGCAGCAATTTGAGTAATTCCATTTGCACTCATTTTTGCATTGTTTCTAAATATTCTACCAAAATGTTCTTTATCAGGAAAAATTTCATCTTGCATTGGTAAATACACACCAGCACTATCTACTAAGTAAATGATTGGTAAATTATTTTCAGCAGCAATTTCTTGCATACGCAAATTTTTCTTTCCTGTAATAGGAAACCAAGCACCAGCTTTTACAGTTTGATCGTTAGCAACAATTACACATTGTTTGCCACTGATATAACCAATGCCTGCAACTGTGCCACCTGCTGGGCAGCCACCTTCTGCTTCATACATTTCAAAACCAGCAAAAGCTCCAATTTCTATAAATGGTTTATTTGCATCACATAAAAACTCTATTCTTTCTCTAGCAGTTAATTTATTTTTTTGGTGTTGTTTTTCAATAGAAGATTTGCCACCGCCCATTTTAATTTTTGCAAGATGTTGTCTTACTTCACTCCACTTTAATTTCATCCAATCTTCATTTCTGTTGAGTTCTAAATTCATATACTTACAATTGTTAGTTTGCAAATATAAGGGTGTACTTAGGTAGATTAAAGTGTGTTGTAAAAATTTGAAGTACTAAAAATGTTTAAAACTGCATTAAAAATTAATTAATCTAATTTTATTAACAATTAAACATTCATCATACATAAGCAGTTTATATTTGAAAAAAATAAGTATGAAAAATTATATTGTAAAAACACTTTTATTTATTGTTTCAACATCTATCATAATGTATAGTTGTAATGGCAATAATAGTAATAATAAATCAGCAAATGCAGATTCTTTAAAAAATGTATCATCAAAACCTGTACCTGGCACACCTATAAAATATGATAGCAGTAAAAGATATATTTTTTTAACTTGGGATGATGCACCTCAACCACCAGCAAGTAATATATGCAAAAGAATTTTTGAGCAACAAGGAGTTAAAGCAACTTTCTTTATGGTTGGTATGCACCAAACAGATAATAGAAGAAAACATTTTGTAGATAGCATACGCAATGCTTATCCTCAATTTTTGTTAGCAAATCATAGTTATTCTCATGGATTTCAAAACAAGTATAAATTGTTTTATTCTAAACCAGATAGTGCAGTAAAAGATTTTTTACATGCAGAAAAGGAATTGAATATTCCTGTAAAAATTATTCGTTTCCCTGGAAATCCGACATGGGCAAATAATGGACAAATAAAAGGTCCAAAATCTACACTGCCAACAGCTAAAATATTAGATTCATTAGGTTATCATGTTGTTGGTTGGGATGTTGAATGGGAATTTATAGGAGGCAATAAACCTAAGCAAACTGCCGACCAAATGATTGCAAAAGTGAATCAACTTTTTGATAATGGCAATACTTATGAACCAAATTGTATTGTTATATTGGCACATGATAGAATGTTTGGCACTCCAGCACATGCTGCTGAATTAGAAAAATTTATTTCTGAACTAAAGAAAGATAACAGAAATGTTTTTGAAACAATAGATCATTTTCCTGCTATTCAAAATAAATAATGGTTTAAATAAATGATAATAGATTTTAGAAGTGATACAGTAACAAAACCATCTAAACTAATGCTTGATGCAATGATGCAAGCAAAAGTAGGAGATGATGTTTTTGGTGAAGATGCAACTGTAAATGAGTTAGAAAGCTTTGCAGCCACTATGTTTGGTATGGAAGCAGCTTTGTATTGTGCAAGTGGAACTATGACAAATCAAATTGCTATTAAAGCACATACACAGCCTGGTGATGAAATTATTTGCGATGTATTAAGCCATATTTATCAGTACGAGGGTGGAGGAATTGCTTTTAATAGTGGATGTTCTGTAAAATTAATTTCAGGTAATAGAGGCAGAATTACAGCATTGCAAGTTGAAGAGTCTATCAATAATTTTCAAGATGTACATAAACCTATTAGTAAATTAGTAAGTTTAGAAAATACTGCAAATAGAGGAGGAGGAAGTTGTTATGATTTTAAAGAAATAAAAAATATTCAACAAGTTTGTACAAACAATCAATTAAGCTTTCATTTAGATGGTGCAAGATTGTTTAATGCTATTGTGGCAAAAAATGAAACAGCAGAACAATATGGAAAAACTTTTGATACAATTTCTATTTGTTTAAGCAAAGGTTTAGGAGCACCTGTAGGTAGTATTTTATTAGGCAATAAAACTATTATACAAAAAGCAAGAAGATTAAGAAAAGTATTTGGTGGAGGTATGAGACAAGCTGGAATTATTGCTGCTGCTGGATTGTATGCTTTACAAAATAATATTGATAGATTAGCACAAGACCATCATCATGCACAATTAATATATCAAACATTACAACAAAAAGATTTTATTGGAGAAATTTTACCTGTAGAAACTAATATCATCATTTTTGAAGTAAAAGGAAAATATACTGCACAACAGATGGTTGAATTATTGAAAGAAAAAAATATTCTTGCAATAGCCATTTCATCATCACATATTAGGTTTGTTACACACTTAGATATTACAGAAAGTATGGTACAAAAAACCATTGATGCTATTAATAACTTGTAATAGTTTTATCTCTTATTTTCATTGAATTACAAGCATTACAGCTTAATACTTTTGTTATTCTTTAGAGCATTCCTTTTAATAACATAAATACCTTTACTTTTGCCGCAAATTTTCAAACGAGTAAAGTGCTTTTACATTTAAAGCATTACTCTCTTAATCAAATTAAATATAGATATGTTAAGTGCAAAGAACATTACATTGGCTTATGGTAAACGAGTGTTATTTGATGAAGTTAATATCAACTTTGTAAAAGGTAATTGCTATGGAGTTATTGGAGCAAATGGAGCTGGAAAAAGTACATTTTTAAAAATATTAAGTGGCGAAATTGAGCCTAATAAAGGCAATGTTGAATTTGGGAAAGGAGAACGTTTAAGTTTTTTAAAACAAAACCATTTTGAGTTTGATGATTTTACTGTTTTAAATACAGTATTAATGGGGCATAAATTAATGATGGAAGTAATGCAAAAAAAAGATGCTATTTATGCTGACCCAGAAGCAACAGAAGATGACTATTTAAAAGCAGGAGAATTAGAAGCAGAGTTTGGAGAAATGGGAGGTTATACTGCAGAAAGTGATGCTGCAACTTTATTAGGAAGTTTAGGAGTTAAAGAAGAATTTCATCAAAGCTTATTGAAAGATATTCCAAGTAATATGAAGGTTCGTGTATTACTTGCTCAAGCATTATTTGGTAATCCAGATATTTTATTATTAGATGAACCTACGAATGGTTTGGATATTGAAACTATTGGTTGGTTAGAAAATTTTTTAGCCGACTATGAAAATATTGTTTTAGTAGTAAGCCATGACAGACACTTTTTAGATGCTGTTTGTACACACGTTGCAGATGTTGATAGACAAAAAATTAAAGTATTTACTGGCAACTATACTTTTTGGTATGAGTCTTCTCAATTAATGGCAAGACAAATAAATGATAAGAATAAAAAGGTTGAAGATAAACGTCAGGCATTGATAGATTTTATTGCTCGTTTCTCTGCAAATGCTTCTAAAAGTCGTCAGGCAACAGCTCGTAAAAAAGCATTGGAAAAATTAACTATTGAAGAGATTGAACCAAGTAATAGAAAATATCCTGGCATTATTTTTCAACCATTACGAGAAGTTGGTAATCAAATTTTGAATGTTGAAAATTTAAGTAAATCGGTTGATGGTAGAACACTTTTTAGTAAAGCATCATTCAGTATAAATAAAGGCGATAAAATTGCTTTTCTTTCTAAAGACCCATCAGCAGTTACCAATTTTTTTGAAATAATTAATAATAGTGTAAATGCAGATGAAGGAAAATTTGAATGGGGAACAACAATAACAAAAGCATATCTTCCTTTAGAAAATAGTGATTTTTTTACAGACGGATTGAGTTTAATGGATTGGCTTCGTCAATTTGTTCCTTCACATATTACAGATGCTGATGAACCTTTTATTAGAGGATTTTTAGGAAAAATGTTGTTTAGTGGAGATGATATTGCTAAGAAAACAAATGTGCTTAGTGGAGGAGAAAAGGTAAGATGTATGATTAGTAGAATGATGTTGCAAAACCCTAATTTAATTGTATTAGACCAACCAACCAACCATTTAGATTTGGAAAGTATTCAAAGCTTTAACGAAGGTTGTCAAACATTTCCAGGTATCGTTTTATTAACTTCTCATGACCATACTTTTATTCAAACTGTTGCTAACAGAATTATTGAACTTACCCCTAAGGGAATTATTGATAGGTTAATGACTTTTGATGAATATATGGAAGACAAAAGAGTGCTTGCACTAAGAGAAGAGATGTATCAATAATAAATTTTTTTTTGTTTATATACTTTGGTTTATTGAAGCATTAATAATTTATTTTTTCTTTTTGCTTATCTAAGATTATTTTTCTAAGCACAGCAAGTTTTATATCATAACCTTGTTTAATGGCTACAGAAGAAGGTGGTATTTCTATGTTTGGCATAATACCTCTTCCTTTTGCTCTGTTTTTATCTATTACTAATCTAAACATTGGCAAACTAACTCTAAGTTTACTATTAGGTAAAACAACTATTGGTATATGCATTGCTGTATTACCATAAAATCCTCCACCAGTTTCTTCTCCTACAACAGTTACATTACTTTGATTTTTTAATGTGCTGATAAACATTGTTGCTGCTGAAAACGTAATGCCACCTTGAATTATATATAATTGACCATTAAAATGATTTTTATTTTTTGGTTTAAAATAATGTCTTTCATAACGTCTGTAGTGTATTCTTTCATCACTACCTTTTTGAGCTACAATATTCATTGGAATCCAATAAAAAAACCATTTCTTAATATATTTTCTGTATGGAAAAGTTCTGTTAATTGCAGCAACAGTATCTCCATGTTTAAATGGTTTATCTACAAAATATTTTAAAAGATTAGTAGTTGTAGCAACATTACCTCCACCATTTTGCCTTAAATCTACAACAACATTTTCTATATTTTGTTGATGAATTATTTTTAAAGATTTTCTAAAAAATCTTCTCAAATTTCCATCACTAAAAGTATTTAATTTAATATAAGCAGTATTAATAGAAGTATCAATTTGCATACTTCGTTTAGATAAAAGTTTTGCTTGTTTAATTTCTTTTCTTGATGGCTTTGTTTCTTTTAAAACTGTTGTTAATGAATCTTTTTTTGTAAGACTATCTTTTGGTGGAATAAAATTTTTTATAGTTGTCATTGCTTCTTTTCCTAACGAATCAATGTATTTAATTTGATAAATACTATCTAAACCAATAATAGATTTATACCACAAAGGGAAACTATTGGTTATTACTTGATTTTTGTAATTATTACTATAGCCATCAGTACTTATATATTGATACATTGTATCTAATAATTGCTCACAATTTCTTCCATTAATAGATGTAATAATTGTTCCTCTTTTTAAAATAGTATCATTTTTATAGGTATTGGAAAGCACAACCATGCTATCGTTCCACACTTTTAAATGTAATGGAAATAAAGGATAATTATAATTACTTGCTTGTTCATAAAAATTTTTAGAAAATCTAACGCTTGTATGTCCACAACGAATTTTACTAATTACAGAAGACACTTTATTTCTATATTGAATTTCATTTAACGAGTCTGTAATGCTGTTAATAGCTTCATTAAAAAAATAATCTAAACTATCTTTTTCAATATTCCAATAAAGTGATGGATGATTAGCTTCTAATATTTTTTTAAGTAGTTTAAAGTCTGTTTGTAGCTTTTCTGGGGGTAATTTTCTATTAAAAGAGTAGTTAGAAATTTTATATGAAATACAAGAAGTAAATAACGATATTATTAAAATAGTTATTAAAAATGAAGAATATTTTTTTCTATAAAAACAGCACTTTTTCATAGCTATTTTGTAAAAGCATTCCAGCCTTGAGCAGTTATATTAAATGTGTTTCCTCCCTTTGTTAAAAATTTACAACCTTCTTCTATTTCAGTCATATAGCCTATTACAGCAATTTCCTCATTCAAAGTTATTTTGTCGTAATCTTCTTGTTTAAGGGTAAAAATAAGTTCATAATCTTCTCCACCATTTAATGCACAAACTGTTGGGTCTAACCCAAATTTATAAGCAGCAGCTCTTGTTTTTTCGTGAATAGGTAATTTATCTTCATATATAATACAACCAAGATTACTTTGTTTGCATAAATGCAAAACTTCACTACTAACTCCATCACTAACATCCATCATAGAAGATGGCATGATGTTGTTTAAAGCAAAAAAATCAATCATATCTTTTCTTGCTTCAGGTTTTAATAAACGACCAACTATATAATCTTCTCCTTCTAAGTCTGGCTGTATTTGTGGATTTTCTAAAAATATTTTCTTTTCTCTTTGCATTAATGTTAAGCCTAAAAATGCACCACCAACATCGCCACTAACACAAATTAAATCTCCTTTTTGGGCGGTATTTCTTTGAACAAATTTATCAGGTGCTACTTCGCCCAAAGCTGTTACAGAAATAATAAATCCTTTTTGAGAAGAGCTTGTATCGCCGCCAACTAAATCAACATTATATTTTTCGCAAGCAGCATAAATGCCTTCATAAAATTCTGTCAATGCTTCTACACTAAATCTATTACTAAATGCAATGCTAATAGTAATTTGCGTTGGAGTAGCATTCATTGCATAAATATCACTTAGGTTTACAATAACACTTTTATAACCTAAATGTTTTAAGGGTGTGTACATTAAATCAAAATGAATTCCTTCAATTAATAAATCAGTTGTAACAACTGTTTGTTTACCAAAATGATCAATAACAGCAGCATCATCTCCAATGCCAAGTACTGAAGAAGCATTTTGTATTTCAAAGTTTTTTGTTAGATGCTCTATCAATCCAAATTCTCCAAGTGTAGATATTTCTGTACGTTGTTCCATAATTATTAAATAGGGGAGATGTAAAATTATTTTTTGGTTAGTTTTTTAATAGCTGCTTTTGGTGTTGGGGTAATTTTTTTCTGTGTATAATCGTAACACAACATTCCTGTTTTTGCTTTTCCAGCAATAACTGTTTGTTCATTATTTATCAATTCTAATAAATAAAAAATATCAAAACCAAATTCATCAAAATTATTAGCTGTAACAGAAATTTTTACTTTATTGCCATAATTTAGTTCACGTTTAAATTCAAGAGCAACATCAATCATTATTAAACCAACATTTTCAAAGCTTAATTCGCTATAATGATGATGTTGTAAGAACTGTATTCTAGCTTCGTGAATCAATGATAAAAAACTGTCATTACCTACATGACCACCATAATTAATATCAGAAATTCTAACTTGTAAAATAGTAGAAAAATTAAACTCGGTTGGAAGGGTTACTTTTATTCTTTGCATTACTGCAAAATACAGTAAGTTTTGTTAAAAAACGATTATCAACTTTTTAGGTTTAGGTTTTTTTACTTAATTATAACAACATTAATAAAGTTGCAGCTAAAGTAATAATGCCTCCTGTTATAAGTAAGGCAATGATAGTTTTGTTAGATAAGTCTTTAGATGAAGCATATTTTTTTCGTAAATCTTCAATATCTAATTGTTCACAAATTTTATCCCACATGTATTCAGGTGGATTAATTTGCTCTACCATTAGGTAAGAAATTTTTGCTTCTTTAGTAACAGTTGTTGTGTTAGATGCCACGTGCCAATTCTCCTGTAATAATTCGTTTCCAATAATAGTTGATGCTGTTGTCATTATTTCAAGATTTTTTTAATAGGATAAATAGAAAAAACGCAATTCTTATAAAGAAGATTGTTGTCGTGGAAAAAAGGTTGCACAAGTAATAAAAAAAGTCTTGAAATTGGATTATTTTTTCCCAATTTGGGATAAGAATTGAGTAAGTTGCTGAATTGCTTTTTTTCTATGACTAAATAAATTCTTTTCTTCCATAGTCATTTCAGCAAAGGTTTTATTACTGCCTTCTGGTATAAAAATAGGGTCGTAACCAAAACCTGAATTACCTTTTTGGGCTTCAATAATTTTTCCTTTACAAACTCCTTCAAATAAATATTCTTTCTTATTTAAAATTAAAGAAACTACCGTTTTAAACTGAGCATTTCTATTTTGAATATCTTTTAAATTATTTAAAAGTTTATTGATGTTAGCTTGAAATTTTTTTTCTTCTCCAGAATATCTAGCACTTTTTACACCAGGTTCTCCATTTAAAGCTTCTACTTCTAAACCAGTATCTTCACTAAAACAATTTTGTTGTGTGAGTTGATGAATTACTTTAGATTTTTCAGAAGCATTTTCTTGTAAAGTAAAATATGGTTCAGGAATTTCAATATCAATTCCTGCATCTTTTAAACTGATAATTTGGAATGTATTACCAATAATAGATTTAATTTCATCTACTTTATGTTGATTATTTGTAGCAAAAATTAGTTGAATCATTTTTTAAATAATTTTTTAAATATTGAAAATCTTTTTAAGAGAAACCCATAACTTACTTTTTTCAATTTTTGCTTCTTGAGTATTCAATTTCATTACACTTAACTCAGAAGCAAGTAAATAGGTTGTATTGTCAAATAAAGTTGGTTCATATAAACTTATAGAAGCAGGTATTTTTACATTTTGAAAAGCATTTCCAAAAACAATACAATAACTTGGCTTTAGTTGCTCTTTTATTAAAGCATAACTAATAGTTTGTTTGTTACAGTTTATGATTGCTACATCTGCCATATTTAGCTTACAAGCATTAAGTATAGAAGATAAAAATGTATAACTATCATCTTGCAAATGCAATGTATTTTCTTCATCAACCAAAATAATTATTTGTTTTTTATTCTCTCCTAAATAAAGCAAATTTTTATTGGGCAGAAGCACTGTTTGGGTAATATTTTCCTCTTCTATAATAGTAATAGAATTTCTATATATATCCGATAAAATGAAAGGAGGAATTTGTTCATTTTTCATATCCATAATAGCTATATTATATTAACGATTGTTAGTTTTAAAAAAATGCCTTTATTTGCAGCAAATATATTCCTTATGACAGCAGTAACAGGTATTAATGTAATTAAAGCTTCAACCTCTAAATTAAAAGATGTAAAAATAGAAAATGTTCCTTTTGGAAAATATTTTACAGACCACATGCTTGAAGCTGATTATGAAAATGGCGAATGGAAGAATGTAACGATAAAGCCTTATCAATCTTTATCTATAGAACCTTCAATGGCATCATTACATTATGGACAAGCAATTTTTGAAGGTATTAAAGCCTATAAAGACCCTAATGGTAATCCATATATTTTTAGACCATTTGATAATTTTAAAAGATTTAATGTTTCTGCTGAAAGAATGCAAATGCCAACAGTACCTGAAGAAATTTTTATGGAAGGTATGCGAATGTTAGTAGCTTTAGATAAAGATTGGATTCCTGCAATTGCCGATCACTCTTTATATATAAGACCATTTATGTTTTCAACTGATAATTTAATAGGTGTTCGCCCATCAGATACCTATAAATTTATGATTATTTTAAGCCCTGCTGGACCTTATTATAATGTGCCAATAAAAATTTATGTTGAAGAAAAATATACAAGAGCAGCACCAGGTGGCGTTGGTTTTAGCAAAAATGCAGGTAACTATGGAGGAAGTATGTATGCAACAGCTTTAGCAAGAAAATCTGGCTACGACCAAGTTTTATGGACTGATGCTTTTGAGCATAAAACATTGCAAGAAGTTGGTACAATGAATGTGTTTTTTATTATTGATAATATTGCTGTAACACCATCGTTAGAAGATGGAACAATATTAGCTGGAGTTACAAGAGATAGTGCAATAACTGTATTAAAAGAAATGGGACTAAAAATCGAGGAAAGAAAAATTACAGTTGATGAATTAATTGAAGCACATAAAGCCGGAAAATTAAAAGAAGTTTTTGGTACTGGAACTGCTGCAACAATATCTAAAATTAAAGAACTAAAGTACAAAGATTATATTATGCAGTTTAATGTAGATGATTGGAAGGTTTCAAACGAATTAAAAGAAAGAATTGATAATATTAGATATAGTAAAGTAGTAGATAATTATGGTTGGATGTATAAAGTTTAATATTACAATAAATTAAAGAATTTTATAAAGAGTGTAAAAACATATTTTCACTCTTTTTTTTATTATTGTTAATAACCTTTACTATCAAGCCTGTATTTTTCAAGCAATGTGGGAAAAATTTATGGATAATTAATAAAATCTTTTGTTGTTTTAGTAAAACTTCCTACTTTTGCCGTCCTAAAAATAAAAGGGTACAATGCCTACAATACAACAATTAGTAAGAAAAGGTCGTGAAATTATCAGAGCTAAAAGTAAATCAAGAGCTTTAGATGCATGTCCTCAACGTCGTGGAGTGTGTACAAGAGTATATACAACAACTCCTAAAAAGCCAAATTCAGCATTACGTAAAGTAGCTAAAGTTCGTTTAACCTATAAAATAGAAGTTATTGCTTATATTCCTGGAGAAGGACATAATTTGCAAGAACACTCTATTGTTTTAATTCGTGGTGGAAGAGTTAAAGACTTACCAGGTGTACGTTATCATATTGTACGTGGTAGTTTAGATACTGCTGGAGTAAAAGATAGAAAACAAAGCCGTAGTAAATATGGTACAAAGAAAGAAAAAGCTAAAAAATAATTATTAACCACCTATAAGGGCTGAGTAAAGTTTTAATACTTGAAGATATTCAGCCATTAAATTAAAAATTAACAACAATGCGTAAAGCACAAGCAAAAAAATTACCATTAGCCCCAGATTCTCGTTTTAACGACAAGTTAGTAACACGTTTTATTAATAATGTAATGTGGGATGGTAAAAAAAGTACGGCAATAACATTATTTTATGATGCTATTGATAAAGTTAGCAGTATGACTGGAGAAAATGGCTATGAAATTTGGAAAAAAGCCTTATCTAATGTAACACCTGCTGTTGAAGTTCGTAGTCGTAGAATTGGTGGTGCAACTTTTCAAATTCCTACAGAAGTACGTGCTGATAGAAAAATTTCTTTAAGCATTAAATGGTTGGTAAGATATAGTCGTGAAAGAAATGGAAAAACTATGTCTGATAAATTAGCTAATGAAATTATTGCTGCAAGCAAAGGCGAAGGTGCTGCATTTAAAAAGAAAGAAGATGTACATCGTATGGCAGAAGCTAACAAAGCTTTCTCTCACTTTAAAGTATAATTTTATAAATTATTTATATACAAAAGTGCTGCATTAAAAATGCAGCACTTTTTATTTTGTACTAATACTAATTAAACAATTACTTTTAGTATGTGTTTTATTTTATTGGCTTTATAAGTTAAGTCTGCATAGTCGTTGCTGATAATTGTAACATGTCCCATTTTTCTTCCAGCTTTAGTTGTTTGTTTGCCATATAAATGCACAAAAATATTATCCATCTCTAAAATATTTTCTAAGCCGATATATTTTGCATTACCTGAAAAATTTTCTGCTCCTACAATATTCACAATAGCAGAAGGTAATATAGCTTTTGTATTGCCTAAAGGATAATTTAAAATAATACGCCAAAGCATATCATATTGGCTACAATAATTTGCTTCAATAGTGTGATGACCACTATTGTGAACACGAGGTGCAGTTTCATTAACTAAAACATTTCCTTCTTTGTCAATAAATAATTCTACTGAAAATAAACCAGCACTTTTTAAGTTTTTTACAACTGAAAGAGCAATAGATTCAATCTTCCACAATTCTTTTTCATCAATTCTTGCTGGCGATAATTGATAGTCTAATAAATTTAAAATAGGGTCAAAAATCATTTCAGATGGTGGATAAATAGCTATTTCATTTTTATCATTTACAGCAATAATAATGGCTATTTCTTTTTTTATAGAAACACTTTTTTCTAAAACAGATGGAGCATTAAAACCTTTATCAATATCAGCATCTGAATACAAAATTTGAACTCCTTTTCCATCATAACCACCTTCAGCTAACTTATGAGCAGCAGGTAAAAAGTATGTATAATTTTTTAAATCATCTTGTTGATGTGTAACAATAAATTCTGCTGTAGGAATTTGATTTTTTTGATAAAACTCTTTTTGTACAATTTTATTTTTAATGATTCGTATTGCAGATGGTTTAGGATAAATTTTTACACCTTCTTGTTCTAATTTTTCTAATGCATCAATATTTACAGATTCTATTTCTATTGTTAGAGCATCTAAATTTTTACCAAAATTATATACAGCATCAAAGTCTTTTATATCTCCCTTAATAAAATGATGACACAAATGTGCAGCAGGACAATGCTCATCATTTTCT
>JBPXJV010000033.1:0-4094 GCA_051715485.1 Chitinophagales bacterium | reverse complement strand
CGCCGTTATGAACAAACTATTAAAACAAGTATTTGCTGTAGTTAAAAACAATTCACTTTACCAACCTAACTACTGTTCAACTTTACATTAAAAAGGTAATTTTTTATTTGTTTTTATGCACAGTTCATGTTATGCGTTCGCCCTTTCCGCTTACACTTCTTGAAATCTGTCAATGTGAGTTACGCCAATTCAAATTCCTCACAGTCAATTCTAATGTCCTTTGTAAGCAGTTTTTGATTAAGTAAAGAGCAAAATGCGTTCTTGTTTTTTACTGTGTAGTGTCCACAATTAAAGCAAGTCCTTTGAATACTTATTATTTCTTGTCTGTTTAAAAGTGATATTAAGTTTGAGATATTCACCCACAATATCAATTTGTCAGCCTCATTTGACTTTGTAATTATTTCAGTGATAGGGTTAGCAAAATTTTCAGTTTCTAAAACTATTTTTTGTCCTGATGCTGTGAGTTGTATTGTGTAGCTCCTTGTGTCGCTACTGTCTGTATTTTTTTTAATGAAATTTTTTTGTTCTAAAACCTTAATTGCATCGCTGATTGTGGGCTTTGTAAAATTAAACTCCTGTGCAAGATAACTCACAGTTGTTTTCTCTGTAGAATGATGTTGAATGAAAATAAGTAACTGAATTTGTATTGGGCTTAAACTATGTTCTTTTGCTTTTTCCCAAAGTAAAATTCTAAAAACCTGTGACAGCCTTTCAAGACCTGCAACTATTTTATTGTCGAGGCTGGAATTTTGATTTATAAGATTGAATACTGACATATTTATTAAAAGTTGAACGAAATATACTTTTTTAGCACTCCGAGTAAGAGGCTACAAAAATACCATTTACTGCTGTAATTGTACTTAATACAATTTTTAACCCGCCCTGCATTTGAATATAGGGCTGTGTTACATTTATTTCCATTGACTTAATTAACCCTTCTGCTCTTATAAGCCCATTATTATCTAAAAGCATTGCCACTTTGGTTTTCGCCTCCATACAATTGGAAAGTATATCTATAAACGTTGCATTACATTCTAATGTGTTTCTGCTGTCCATAAAAAAAATTAGTTACAACCTTGCATTTCAATAATATAATATCCCTTTTGTTCAATTGCTGATACCATTTCTGCCGAAGCAGTTTCAATATGGCAAAAGCTGCACTCTTTTGCAGAAAGAGGTTGTCCTGATTGATTTTTGATGTTTAAATATTCCTTGCCGTATTTATGTATGATTGTTTCATCCTTAATTTCAGGTGGTGCAATAATATCAAAGTGCATAACTGTACCATCGGCTTTGGTAACATAAGTATCCCAAACTGCGACTTTCATTTTTATAATTTTGATTTGATAAATAGAAGTAAGAATAGCCAAATAATGCCTTTGATTAAAAAAAAGCAAAACCCAACTATTCCTACTCTTTTTATAGTTTTTTTAAAATTCACCTTTCTTCATATAAGGCTGTCCCCATAAAATGGCTTGCATTAATACAGATTTTAACCAAGCATTGTACATCTTATCTACATCTTCTGCACTTGCTCCTTTTTTGGCTAAGAATGGTTTTAGCGTTGTAGTTACAGGAATAGTTAATGCAGGAATGTAACGGTAATAAATTATCGGTACTGAATTTACTTTGTCTGTTTTATTCTTTTTTGTTGAATAATGCCGTAAACCAATTTCATATTGATAGTTCAACCAATCCTGATTGTAATTGGCTTCGGCAGTTTGCAAAATCCACATTGCAAATCTTTCCCTAACTTTCGCTAAATATTCTCCCTCTGGTTTTCCTGTAGTTTTGTTACCAAAAAAATAAACTAATTGTGGTGTGGAAGCTACAAAGCCATACCAAACATCTAAAATGTCATTTGTTTGGTCTTTCAAAATATCATGGCTCATCTTTAAATATTTAATATCGTCCTCGCCAAATAATAAAGACTGTTGCAAAAGTTTTAAATCGTCCAAACTAAAAGGTGATTTTGAAATTTTGTTAGTGCCATACGTGTAGCCTGCTGGGGCTTTTGTTGTTTGTGCATAGCTGTTTAAACCAATGCTACATATAATTGCTATTGAAAGTATCTTTTTCATTTTTTTATTTTTGAGAGTAATTAAAATTCATTTTTGTTGATGTATGGGTAAGTCCAAAGAATAACAGTTAATGTTACTGCCTTAAACCAAGAAGCATACATTGCTTCTACAGTTTCTGTGTCGTGACCTTTTTTGCCTAGAAAACCTTTGATAGTTGCAGTAATAGGAAAAATGAATGCTACCAAATAGCGATAGTGAATAATAGGAACCGTGTCCACATTATCCGTTTTGTTTTTCTTTAGGCTGTGATGTCGCAAAGCAATTTCCTGTTGGTAGTTAAGCCAATCCTGGTCGTAAGGCTTGTTGCATAAGTCCATAATCCATTGTCCAAACCTTGCTCTTACTGCTGTGAGGTAATCCATATTGGGTTGCCCATCTTTGGTAAAATAATGAACTAAATGTTCGTTACCTCCTACAAAACCATACCACAAGTCAAGCACTTCATTGGTTTGGTCTTTTAATACTTTCCCTGCAAGGCGAAGATTTATTTCATCTTCTTCGGTAAATAATACCGTTTTTTTAAGAAGGTCTAAGTCGGCAATGCTTACAGGTGATTGCCCTACTTGCCCGTAGGTGTAACCTTTAATTTGTTCTGCCATTTTTAAAGTTTAAAATGAATGATAGAACAAATATAGTAAGGATTCCTAACTAAAACAATTATTACAGGAATATTTTTCTTCTATCATAAATTTTGTAATAAAAATAGTATGGGCGGTGGGTGGGCTTGGTGTTTGTGGAAATAGAAAGGAGCTTAATTATTTATGTGTCTAACCCACTCTTCAAATTGTGGAGACTGTCATTTAGGGTGACGCATAACGGTTCTCGGCTTGGCGATGTGGCGGTATTCTGTGTTCGGTCTGCCTGGTGCCAGTGCTGATTAAAAATACAAAAGCTCATTGTTTATTCTGTTGCTAAGCGTTATTAGTCTGCCGAATCCGAAGCCGATTAGCGAACAAAAAGCTGAGAATATATTCGTCGCCCGCCATATACGCCAATGCAATGTTGGCAGTAGTTTTAGTCAGATAAAAATAGTTTGTCGATAATTTCTATGTCCTCAATATCATGAACATTCTCTTCTAAGAATTTTCCTAGGTGTTCTTTAAGAAAGTCTCCATCATTTTTTGAAGCAACGTGAAGTTTCCCTTTTTTGATAACACCTTTTATCCAAACTCCGTCAACTTGTAGTCCTATCTCTTGTGTACTACTGTCGGAAATATCTTCAACTGGCATGTACATTTCGTCGGGATATGGAAGACCATTGTTTACTTTTCTTAAAAAGATTAAATAGTTCTGCAATTCAGAATGAAATTCTGCCATGTTACCAATCTTTTTGTCCTTAAAAGCATGAATAGCATTTCGGCGTTGTTGAATTTTTAATATCCATTCAAGCCAATCAATTTCTCCTTGCTTTTTCCACTGTTCTTTAGCGTCTTTAGGAAATACCCTGTCCGCAAAAAATAGGCGTAATTTCTCTAACATTAATCCGTCAGGGCTGATAAGATTTCCATTTTTGTCTTTTACAGGCTTGAACTCCTTTGCTAAATTTTGAGTTTGATAAACTTTGTAATAAACAGATAAGAAAAGTTTAAGTGCTCCTTCTGTTAAGCTTCCAAGTGTTGTCCAGGCTAGAATTAATAAACCGCTTTCCGTATTTGTTTTGTCCAAAAACAGTTTCAATTGTCTCGCCAAAGATGCCTGCCAATCGAGCCGTGATTTTGTCAATAATTCTGCAGCTTCTATTGGAGCCCATGCGCTGGAACTTTTCCAAAAATTAGTTAGCCCTTCAGTTAGATTAATTATCCTTTTTACTGTTTCTTCTGCTGAAAATTTTCTCTTGTCAGCAGGATTCATTATAGAGTGTTTAATTCTTGTTGCAGTAGTCAACTTGCCAAATACTAAATCGTCGACATATTTTGTTACCTTGACGGAGTATTCGCCGGGGCTGAGTGAAGTTGTAGTATGTGTCTGCTTAGTTATTTTCACTTTAGAAGGTCAATAAAAATTACTGCCAAC
>JBPXJV010000032.1:0-7382 GCA_051715485.1 Chitinophagales bacterium | reverse complement strand
TTAATAAATTAAAGAAATTTTTTCAAAGTAGAAGATTAGAAAAAATATTTTGCTTTCAAGTAATGCATCACGGTTCAAATAATAATTGGTATCAGGGCTTGGCAGAGCAAATAAAACCCTTGAAATGTATTTTTTCATCTGATCCAAAACATAAAAAATATAAGCATCCACATGCAGATGTTGTTAAAGATTTTTTGCCCTTTAACCCTATTCAAGTCGATAAAAATAAGAACTATAATGTTAAACAATATTTTGATATTTGTAAGTGAAATTATTATTCTATAGTTATATTGACAAGATGTGATGTGCAGGTGAAGTATTCGAACTAATTCTTTTTGTCTACTATGCAGTAGGGTTATTGTCCCGCCAACCATGCCCTTCAACCTGTCTTGCTTCGCAGCGCAGGTTAAGGGCGGTGTTGCCCGTCGGGCACGTGTCCAACTAGATGCATCATCTTGGCTGGCGCAAGATATGTTTAATGTTTATTTAACAAAAAAACCATTGAAATGCCCTTGATTTTTTTGTATTATTATTAAATAATCTCGATTTAAAGATTGACGATTAATAATCAAAAAAACAATTGCGTTAATAATATAATATTAGCAAATTTTGGAGGAATTTCATAATGTCTATTGTTAATTCTGCTTGTTGTGAGTTTAATGTCGGATATGTTGAATCCGCAGACGCATACTGTTATGTTTGTAGCTCATCACATTTTCACCAACATTTAGATCTTAGAGCTTTGAGGCAAAAGATATTTGGCAAAGTAGTTAGTTCCCATAATATTAATTGGGAAGAACTGAGAAAAGACAAGAGAAAGATTGGTTCTCTAATGAAAGGTAACCACTGCCAAACACTTGCTACAGAATTACAAGCAATATGTGAACATGGTAATGACCTTTTTTTCGAAGGCAAACGCATGAGCCTTCATGTGTGCTTTTCAAGCCATGGAGAGGATGATGGTTTAGACTTTACATTTGATATTTGTACGCGTGAATCGAAGGAACTCAAGCTAGAATTCTCAAAAAATGCGGGAGCTGAATTTAATTATATTTCAGAAGAAATCAATGAGATATCTCAAAAATTCAATGAAGGCGATATTTTGGAATATCATCCTAGTGGGATATTCAAAATTGCATCTCTAAATCATAGTGCATGAAAAGTTAATTTGGGACCTTTTTCTCTCATGTTCTTGAGAAGTCGGTCCCATTTTTTTTAAACATGAGGCATCTGAATTAATGACATATCCTAAGTTTGCGAGCATAACAAATACTATTGGTGAAATCCACGATATATGCGAGCAAGCTAAACTGGCGTTAAAAAAAACTGATCTTGTCATCTTGAAGGGTTTTTCATCTGGGATTAACAATGAGAACTTACTTGCGCTTGCCAGGAGTTTGGGTGAAATCACTCTAAACGGCACAATTTTAGATAATAAACCTCTTGAACAAGATTTGGTATATACAGTCCAAGTTCATACTCAAGGCATTTATGATAATGAACTATTGATCTATTCAACAACCAATAAATATTTTCCATATCATACTGATGATTCATGTACTGAATTGCCTGCAGATTTAGTAATTCTGCTCTGTGAATTACCCTCCAATCAAGGAGGAGAAAGTTTTGTTGCTCATGTTGATGAAGTAGTCCAGCAATTGAATGAATTAGATATTCTCTTTTTAAGAGAACCAATTTATTGTTTTCAATTTGGACTTGCCCCTATCTTAACCTACAAAAATGACAGTTACTCTATCAGATATAATAGAATAGAGATCGATAGGTTTTCAAAGAGTAAGGACATTTTTTACTCTGACAGGGTTTATTCCGTTATGGAAAAGCTAGATAATGTTTTGAAATCTCTAGAAAGCAGCAACTCTTTCGTGTTAAAAAAAGATGAATGCATGGTTATCAATAATCATAAAGTACTACATGGAAGAGGTTCATTTCCTATTGATTCAAATAGGAAATTAAAAAGACTAAGATTATATTCGGAGTTAACGGACTAGTGATGCAAATCAATAATAGTTTTAATTTAAATAAAACTGAGCCAGACGGTCTAGTTGAACCTCCCTTGAAGCAAGATTTTGCCAAAGGTGCCTGTTCCACTATTGAAAAAACTGGTGGCAGCGTTACCATCATACCAGGATTATATTTCAAAACCCATAGTCGTTATACAGAAAGTAGAATCCCTTTTGAAATATTCGGTGTTATATCTATGGTTGAGTCTGAAGGATATTATTGCAATGTAATAGACTTTAATATTAAATCAACAAACGATAAATTTCCAAAGGGTCAGATAATATTCCCGAATCTAGATTTTAACGAAAATTTTTATTTTGACGCTGCAAAACACGTTGTTTCAACTTCATCAAATCTCTATCTTTTTATGGTTTCTATCCATACCAACGGAAACATGTATCATTCTCTTAAAATAGCACAGTTTGTAAAAGAGATTCACCCAAAGGCAATAGTAGCTTTTGCTGGGTTAGGTCCATCAAGTAGAGCTGAAGATGTTCTAAAGAGGTTTCACTACATAGACTTTGTGGTTATAGGAGAGGCAGAGGCAACAATTGCAGAAATACTTAAAAAAATGAGATCGAAAGATGAGAGATTTGAATTAACTAAAAACGATTTATCCAGCATTAATGGAATTAATTTTTTGGATCGAGCAGGAGAGCTTGTAACCCCAGGAAACAGGGAGCTGATTTTCGACCTAGATAATCTTCCATTCCCATCATTTGAGTACTATGGTTCAACCATAAAGATGCTTACTTCATTTACAAGTAAAATTGATTATTTAAGTGTGGAAGAAAATGTTCATTTGGAAGCGGGAAGAGGCTGTCCTTTTGACTGTACTTTTTGCTCTAATGGGTATCTTTGGAAAAGAAGATATAGATTAAAAAGTGAAAAAAGAATTATTGAAGAGATTAAAGCATGCCAAAATGCTTATGGTGGAAAAAAATTTCTTTTACATCAACAATTGTTCACAGCAAACAAAAAGAAAACTCTATCATTTTGCAATGAATTAATACAAGCTGGTATTAATGTTGAATGGTCTTGCTTTACGAGAAATGACTGCATTAATGAGGAACTCTTAGTCACTATGAAGTCCTCCGGTTGTAATACTATCATGTTTGGAATTGAAAGTGGCTCACAAAGAATTCAAGACATGATTGACAAAAAAATGCACATTAACAAAATCAAAGAACAAATCGAATTAACTAGGAAGTGTGGGATTAAGCCGCAACTTTCATTTATCATAGGGTTTCCTTTTGAAACAAATGAAGATCTTCAAATGACGATCGATATGTATTTTGAGTACAAGTTCAAGGAAAATGTAGAGTCTCAAATAGGCCTTTTAGCACCGGCAGGGGGAATAAAGCTTCTCGATGCTTATAAAGATAGTCTTCGCTTTGATGGTATACAAACTACAACCTGGTACACAAGATTTTTTTCAGAGCAGTCATATGAAGAGATTCAAGGGCTTTCTCAAGTCGTACCCCAAAATTTTTATTTTGAAACCCCTTTTATAGAGAGGAGACTTTTGAAATTCATTAAAAATCTTGATATAGCGTCAAGTTACCTTCGGGAAACTCTCAAGACTGTGTATCTAAACTATAATTTAAATTTTCCATTTGAAATTTTCCAGTTGTATGAAACTTGGAGAAACAGTCAAAATGATTTTCTTGCAAGAAACTATTTTGGAGAATTATTTTGGCACACAGATGAGGAAAGTATTTTAGTGGAGTTCTTTCAGTTTTTCAAAGAACAAGTAATTCCTATTAAACAAGATTACATATTTCTTCAGGATCTTATCTCCTATGAACTACACAAATCTCTAATAAACTTATCGCTAAGAGAGAGATTCTACTCCAAAACTTGTTGCTCCGCATTACCTTATTACGTTGATTCTGATAATTTTATTAAGGATCCGTATAAAAAAACTGAACTAAAGACAAGCTACAACATAGATGAGGTAATGCAGAAAATTGATTGCCAAAATAATTTATCAATAAACAGAAGCATTAACCCGTGCTTATACGTATTTCAGGCCATGAACGAAACAGAATTTAGTGTCAAAGCTATAATCGAAAATTACTCTGAGATTAAAATTCATAACGTTTTTAGACAAGTTGAATTTTGATTCGGTTAAATTTCTTTTCTACACTGGTAGTTGACATCAACATCTTCCGCTAAAAGGAATAACAAGTAATGAAGAAAGAAGAATTACAGAACTTAGCCTCTGAACATAGCTGTAAACCCAAACAGGTTATCGTGCATAATCCAGTTGAGTTTGGCGGTTTTAATTGTTTTGATAACTCTAATAAAATTACCTCAACGTTGTTATTCAGGGATAAACCTAATCCTGTAAGATTTTCAGAAGACCATAATAACTTTGTGGATAGTATGCTTAAAGAGAATCTAGATGTAATTAAGTTATCCGAACTGTTGTCGGAAAGTGAGCGGAGAGATTTTCAGAATGTGTTTTTTAATAACCCTAACTTTGTTTATACTAGAGATTCATTAATTACATTGCCTTGGGTATCTGGAGGGTATATACTAGGAAACTTAAAAATGCCTATACGAAAGTGCGAGAGCCTTGTAGTAAACGCTGCCGTTATAAACCTTGGTTTAAATAAAATTATAGATTTACCCTCACATTTGATATTAGAGGGAGGCGATGTGATCCCAATAGCTTTTAATAATAAAAAAGTGTTGCTCATTGGATATAACAGGAGAACCATGTGGGAAACAATAGATTTTTTGCACAAAACATTAATTCCACTTGGAATAGTTGATGAAATTATCGGATTCAAGTTGGCTGAATGGAGAATTAATCTTGACGGGTGCTTTTTACCAGTCAACTCAGCAACGATTGTTTGTCAGTTCGACAGTATACTCGAAGCTTCGCTATTCTGCAAGAACATGACTATTGAGAAAATCGACCCGATTACATACTTTGAACATGTTGGATTTAATTTTATTCCCGTAAAAATAGATGAGTCTATATATCAACAGGTTTGCAATATTTTCTGTACTGGAAACGGAAGTGCTTTTGCATACGACTTGTCCGATGCTGTTTCCAGCAGGCTTTCAAATATGAAAGTTATCAATGTAACAGGGTCTGAGTTAGTTAAAGGCACAGGTGGGCCTAGGTGTATGACTAGGCCTATATATTAAAAAATAATATAAGTATTTTATTTGTCAGCCTACTTCCAGAAGGGTAATACAATGGTGGTTCAGAGTAAATTACTCGGGGTTAATTATTACAATCTGCATGCCGACACTCAGATATTAAATAATATGAGGTGTGTTGAAAATGAAATTCTTAAGGAGGGTGTTTCTTTCGGGAAACATGACAAAAAAGAAGCACCTTGGCTTTTAGGCACATCTTCGTTTAAAATTAATCCCTTGCTTTTCCAAGAACTATTCAGTTTAGGAAAGGCGTTTTATTTATTTTTTGATCATCTTCAATACTTATATAAGAACAATCATGAATTAGTAGAGCCTCTTGATATTGGAACTGAAGAGAATCTGAGGGGTCTTGATTTAGATAAGACTTTAAAGACTTTTCGATTAGATATTATACTAAAGTCAGGCAAGCCCGTAATAACTGAGGTTGAAGAAGTCTATGGCAATATTGGTAAAGTAATCGCCATGTCAAAAGCATATAACATCGGATATCAGCCGGTTCTTGATCGCTTCACTAATTTGGAATTGTCATCGGTTTTTCTTGACGATACCGTTTTAGCTTATACTAGCGAGCTTAGAATATTGACAAAACATTTGGATAAAATTAGCGGGAATAAGATATGTATAAAGCCATTTTCCTTATTAAATGATTCTGATTCAGGAAATGCGTGGAAATTCTGCTACACAAAGGATTTTTCACAGTATGGACATGAGAAACAAAAAAAAATTTTAAACGGAAATATCAATTTTGTGAATCCTTTGTTTCACGGTTACGGTTCAAAAACGATACTTGCACTTATACATGATGAATCTTTAAAAGCAGCCTTCTCAAAGGCGTTAGGGCCAGATGTCTATCACACTCTTTTGAGGAGTACACCAAAATCGATAATGTTTGATAGGTTTAGAGATTTAAATTATCTTGTAAACAATCGAGATAAATGGGTTTTAAGAGTTGCTGATTGTAGGGAGAACCTAGATCTTAATTGGGGAGCAAGAGGAGTATTCTTTCCTGGGAAGTCGAAAAAAAAATGGGAGAAGTTATTAGGCGACGCTAAATTTGGATATGTAGAACTTAATGAAAATAAATTTTCCGCATATTTTATGTTGTGTGAGTTGATAGATAGTGATTGTTTTGATGTGGAATTTTGGAATAAAAATGAAAACTGTATATCTATTATGAATAAAGCCAGAATTAGGCTCTCTCCAATTTTTTTTAGAGAGGGAGAAAAAATATATATTATTGGTGGGCACGCCACTTTTGTAAATACAAGTAGAAAGGTTCACCTTGGAAAACATGCTGTTTGTGTTCCATTAGAGATAGATACAATGATTAATGATTTCGAATAAGATCTCCTTGCAACAATATCAAAACATGCTGTTTCGGATTTACATATGGAGATATACACAAAATTGGAATGTTGTGGCCAACATACGCCATCAACCAGACGCCGCTACGCTCTGCTGGTTATGGCGATCGTTGTATAGTCATTTTGATTTTACTTTATCTTATTTGAATGTAACGCTAAATTAGATGTTTTAACAAGAAAAAATTATTGAACTTAATTACTAAACAAAAATTAAAAGATTATTTTTCCAAAAAAGGTGTGAGATAATAAATCAAAATGCTATACAACCAATTTTTAGACCTGACTGTAGCAGGCCACAGAAGATAGAACAAAATAATTTATATTTAAAGGTAGATTGTTTTAGTTAATCATATAGAATAAGAATGAAAGGTTGAAAATAAATTGTCAAAATTTTCTGAAAGCTTACCAAAAAACTGCCCTCCTGAAGATGCTCATGCACAGAAAGTTGAACCTATTTATCGAGCAGTTTCAGGAATTAGTACATTATCAGAAATTGATTTTTTGCCCTCAGCAAAATTGTCTAGGGCTCCTAGATACCAATGCTGTTTGGGGCATGCTTTATCTGTTTTCACAGATGAGAAACAATTGTTAGATAAGCTCAAGAGAATCGATGGTTTAAGACAGCGTTTCCCGCACATTGCAATAGGTAAAATAGTTGAGAATAGTGGACTTGTTAGGCTAGCTCATCTTTCGTTCTAGAGAAAAAGCTAATAAAATAGCCCTCTGAGAAGAACGTGAGGGCTACATATGACATTAGACGTTATTTTAACCTGTTTTTGCCTAACAACCAAGGGTTCAAGCCTGAGGAGCATGATCATA
>JBPXJV010000031.1:0-13919 GCA_051715485.1 Chitinophagales bacterium | reverse complement strand
TCTTTGCTGACCCATACAGTTCGTGGCAAAGAGGGCTTAATGAATACACTAACAAACTGTTTAGACAATATTTACCTAAAAAATCAAACCTAAAAAAATATGAGATACAATTTTTTGTAGAAATACAAAACAAACTTAATAACAGACCAAGAAAATCTTTAAACTATAAAACTCCATTACAAGTTTTTATCGCTAACTTTAAACCAAATTAATTAACAGTTGCACTTACAACTTGAATCTGCCGAAGCCATTAATACAATCTTTATCATTATTACATGGTAGAGATACATTAAATTCATTAGGGAATTTTATTACCTTACCCAAATCCTTAATTTTCCCTTCATACCAAACTTTGCTTTTTTCATTTGATATTTTTTTGTTATCAATTAAATATATCTTTTTACCATTAATTTCAATTGTTTCATTAAATTTTACTTTAATGAAAGCATTTAATGAATCTAATGAGGATTGTATTTTTTCTGTATGATTTGATTCGTTTTTCTGTGAAACACTGAACAAGCAATTTAGTGTTAAACAAATGGACATAATAGCTTTTATATGCATAACTTATTTTTAAATAATATTTACTTTATCATACAAAAATAAATCAACTTTAAACCTTTATGAAAAAGTATAATTAAAAATTGAGGCTATTTTCTATAAAACCAATAAAATTAAAATTCCCTCCTTTAGAGTAATTAGGTTAGGCTTAAACTTTATAGCATAAAAATGGTTCGTGAAGACACGAACCAAGACTTAGAATTATTATTTCTAACTAATCTTTAATATTTATCAATAGCTATAATACAAGCAACTGCATTTTTATCACCAACAGAAGTTTTAAAACCTATTGTACCTTTAGCATTATCATTATATCTTACATTAGAAACTGCTTTTCTTTTTATAGAAGTATTTACAGCTTCTTCAAAGCCTAATTGTTTGTTTTGATTTATTGAATTGTTTAATTGAAAAACATCTAATGGTTCTTTACTGGTAATAATTGCAAAGAAATCTTTATTACCAATTTCATCAGCTTCTAACTTTTTACCTCTTGGAAATAAACGATAACCTGTAATGCTACAATATGGTGAGAATATTGTTTTATTAGCATCTGCTTTAGAAGGGTATGGAAATAAAACATAACTACTTCCATCAGTTTCTTTTCCTATAATATATACATAACATTCTGTGTTATTTTTCAGTTCAATTTTAAAGCCAGTACGTTTTGCAATTGGTGCAGTTGTTTCAAATAAATTATTACCAATTGATTTTAATGGAATATATTGTTTGTTATCTGCATTTACCAAACCTAAATCTATTTCTAAATTTTGAGCAACCGCTGAACCTTGCTTTGGCATTGGATTTAAGCCATAGGCTTCACGTACAAAATGTTTAAAATCTTTATACAAAACCCAACCAATTCCATTAACTCCCCAATCATTTCCCCAACTATTCATTATTTGAAAAGCACCACCTTCTTTTCTATCATCATAACCTATAACACACATTGCATGACCACCAAAACCCATCATATTATAATCATCACTTTCAGGATGCCACACTTCTTGTCCTTTCATTCCTTGCATAAAACTTCCACCAACCATCATTCCTATAACTACAGGAACATCTTTTGCAAGATGTTGTTTTATGGCATTAATATTTATTTCTGAAGCATTTTCTGTTGTGGTTAATCTTGTAAAACCTACAATACGATTTTCTCCTGCTTCTTGTATTAATTGACCATCTGGCTGACGAGTACAATTTTGATCATCGTAAGGAAAATCATTAAAACCAACAGCACCAACTTCTGTTAAGTTTTTCATTGCTCTAATAATATAACTTCCTTGACAACCATCTAACCCAATTTGATTATACATAAATGATGGACTGTAAGCTGTACTATTTGGCTCATTTCCTGTACTAACGGATTGAAGAATTGTTCTTGCTGCATAAGCACTGCTCCATGCTACACAACTTCCTTGTTGTCCTTGATTAAGTCTGTTTGGAGAAAATTTTAATAAAGAAATATTTTCAGGAAGATTGGCTCTTTCTTCATCTAATCCTTCATACACTTCTGCTTTTGCAAATGTATCTCTGTTTAAATTTCCTCCAGTGGTGTATTGACTTACAGCGTTACTAATAGCACTCATATTACAGCCACCACCATTAAAATAAAAGAATGCTCCACCAATTAACACTAAAATTAGTAATGCTGGTTTTTTAATAAGTAAACCAATAATCATTGGCAAAAACTGCAATAAATTTCCACCACCACCTTTGCCACCACCACTATTAGGAGTACTATCGTTTTCGTTGGAGAAATTATCGTTATTATCATCAACCATTCTTATAGGCATATAACTATTATTTTAATTTTTTGAAAAATAAAATTATGAAATTAAAAGTAGATATTTTTTTTAAATTGTTTTATAGAAGTAATGCAGCTAAAATATAATCTGCCAATAAAATTAAAATACAACTTACTACAACAGCTTTAGTACTTGCTCTACCAATTTCTAAGGCACCACCTTTTACATGATAACCATAATATGCTGGAACACTACTAACAATAAATGCAAAAGTGTAAGCTTTGGTTAATGCAAAGAAAACATTATAAGGTGTAAAATTTAGTCTGAGTCCAATATCAAAAATATCGTTTGCAATAATTCCACTCATTGCACCTGCTGCTCTTCCACCCCAAATAGCTAAAACGGCAGATAATACAATTAAGCATGGAATAACTACTAATGCTGCTGTTATTTTTGGTAATATTAAATAACTTCTAGTATTAATTCCCATTATTTCTTGTGCATCTATTTGCTCTGTTATTTGCATATTGCCTAACTCACTGGCAATTTTACTACCTACAACACCTGCTAATACAATACTTACAACAGTTGGAGAAAGCTCTAATATAACACTATCTCTTACAATTTGTGCAATGGTGGTTTGTGGCACTAAAGGACTTACTAATTGATATGCAGTTTGTACAGTTGTAACAGCTCCTAAAAACAAAGAAATAATGACAACAATTGGTAAAGCACCAACACCAATTTCAACGCATTGGTGCATAAACTCTTTCCAATACATTTTATGATTCTCAGGTTTGGTAAACATACTTTTTAACATCAGTATGTACCTTCCAAAGTGTGTAAAAAAATTCATTTAGTTAGTTTGTTGTTCTTATTTTAAATGTTTTTTTCGTCTCTTTAATTGTTTCCACCAATTTGTTTTTTCTACTTCTTTATTGGTATCTGATTTGCATTTTCCTTGAGCATCTACAACAGCAATGTTAGCCATATTTATGATATTACGAACACTGCTACCTAATTGTAATACATGAACAGGTTTTTTAAGTCCTAATAAAATTGGTCCAATAGCATCTGCACCTCCTAATTCTTTTAATAAATTATAAGCAACATTACCTGCTGTAAGGTTAGGAAAAATGAGCACATTTACATCTTCATTAATTAAACTACTAAAAGGATAATTTTCTTTAAGAATTTCTTTATTAAAAGCAAGTGTGCCTTGCATTTCTCCATCAACAATTAATGATGGGTTTCTTTCTTTTAATATTTTAGTTGCTTTAGCTACTAATCTTGCTTCTTCGCTATTGCTGCTACCAAAATTGCTATAACTAAGCATAGCTATTCTTGGTACTATATTAAAGCTTCTTACTTCTTTTGCTACTAATAAAGCAATATCTGCAAGTTCTTCTGCAGTAGGGTTGAAGTTAATAGTTGTATCTGCTAAAAATATGGGACCTTTATGAGTGCTTAATAAATACATTCCTGCAATTCTTTTTACACCATCTTCAATACCTATTGTTTGAAGTGCAGGTCTTATAGCTTCGGCATAATTTCTTTTTAATCCACTTATCATTGCATCAGCATCACCAGTTTCAACCATCATACAACCAAAGTGATTTCTTTCTTTCATTATTTTAATACTTTCATAATGATTATAGCCTCTTCTTTGACGTTTTGCAAAAAACAATTCTGCGTAAAGTTCTCTTTTGCTATCATGTTGTTCATCTCTTGGGTCAATGATAGGAATGTCTGTTAAATCTATATTATGTTCTTCAGCAATTTTTCGTATTTTCTTTTCTGTTCCTAAAAGAATAGGGTATGCAATACCTTCATCATAAATGATACTTGCAGCTTTTAAAATTTTATCATTATCGGCTTCTGCAAATACTAAACGTTTAGGATCTTTTCTGGCTTTATTACTGATGGCTCTTATTAATTGATTATCTAAACCTAATCGTTTATTCAGTTGTAGAGTATATGCTTCCCAATTTTGAATAGTATTTTTTGCTACACCACTTTCAATAGCAGCTTTTGCAACTGCAGGTGCTACAGTAGAAATTAATCTTGGATCTACAGGTTTAGGAATAATATATTCTGCACCAAAAGATAAG
The DNA here is from genome assembly GCA_051715485.1 of Chitinophagales bacterium. Taxonomy (GTDB): domain Bacteria; phylum Bacteroidota; class Bacteroidia; order Chitinophagales; family Chitinophagaceae; genus UBA1930. Next base: position 9,499 of record JBPXJV010000031.1, on the reverse strand, counting down.
TTTTTTACATTATAAGCTAATGTAACAATATCTGGTACTGGTGTTTTAGCCATTTCTGCCAAAGCCTTTACAGCAGCTAATTTCATTTCTTCGTTAATGGTAGTTGCTCTTACATCTAATGCTCCTCTAAAAATGTATGGAAAGCCTAATACATTATTTACTTGGTTAGGAAAATCGCTTCTACCAGTTGCCATGATTACATCTTTTCTTGCTTCTACTGCATCCTCATAACTAATTTCAGGATCTGGATTTGCCATAGCAAAAACTATAGGATTTTTTGCCATGCTCTTTATCATTTCTTTACTTACTACGTTTCCTTTACTAAGTCCTATAAAAACATCTGCATCTTTTAAGCCTTCGGCAAGTGTCATATCTTTTGCTTTAATAGCAAATTCTTTTTTCTGCTCATCTAAATCTGTTCTACCATTGTGTATTAAACCTTTGCTATCAAATACTTTTACATTTTCTTTTTTTACACCAACTGCAATGTATAATCTAATACAAGATATTGCAGCTGCACCAGCACCATTTACAACAACTTTTATTTTTTCTATTTTCTTTTTTTGAAGTTCAACAGCATTTAGTAAAGCTGCAGCACTTATGATTGCTGTGCCATGTTGGTCATCATGCATTACAGGAATGTTCATTTTTTTCTTTAATTCCTGTTCTATATAAAAACATTCAGGGGCTTTAATATCTTCTAAATTAATTCCTCCAAAAGTGGGTTCTAAAGCTTTTACAATTTCTACAAACTTTACAGGGTCTTTTTCATTTATTTCAATATCAAATACATCTATATCTGCAAAAATTTTAAAGAGAACTCCCTTTCCTTCCATTACAGGTTTTCCTGCTTCTGGTCCAATATCTCCTAAGCCTAAAACAGCAGTACCATTACTTATTACTGCTACTAAATTTCCTTTGGCAGTATATTTATAAACATCTTCTGGGTTTTTAGCTATTTCTTTACAAGGTTCTGCTACACCAGGGCTATATGCTAATGATAAATCTCTTTGTGTTTTGGCTTCTTTAGTAGGTATAACTTCTATTTTACCAGGTTTGCCTTGTGCATGATATTCTAATGCCTGTTCTCTTCTTATATCTTTACTATCCATATTCTTTTTTTTATTTCTTGATAAATAGGTATAAAATATTTTTTACTTTTTATTACCTTATATTTTTTTAGAGGGTGCAAATTACAACAAATTTTTGTTGCAGTAAATATTGATGAAATAAACAAAAAAATAGCCGTTTAATAAAATAACTAAACGGCTTACTTTGTATAAATTAAAAAATAAAATTATTTTTCTTGTAAGAAAGGATATTTATAATCTGTTGGAGGATTAAATGTTTCTTTAATGGTTCTTGCACTTAACCAACGATATAAATTTAATGCACTACCAGCTTTATCGTTTGTACCACTAGCTCTTGCACCACCAAAAGGTTGTTGTCCTACAACTGCACCTGTTGGTTTATCATTAACATAAAAATTACCTGCTGCATTTCTTAATTTATTTGTTGCAAGCTCTACTGCTTGTCTGTCTTGTGCAATTATTGCTCCTGTTAAAGCATAATCACTTGTGCTATCAACCAATTCCAATGCTTTATCAAAACTGTTTGCAGGATAAATATAAATAGTAAGTACTGGTCCAAAAATTTCTTCACACATTGTTGTGTACTTAGGATTTTTTGCTTCAATAATAGTTGGTTGAATAAAATAACCTTCTTTTTTATCGCATTTACCACCAACTAAAATTTCAGCTTTAGGGTCTTTCTTTGCATTATCTATATAGCTTTTTATTTTATCAAAACTTTTTTCATCAATCACAGCATTAATAAAATTGGTAAAATCTTCTGTGCTTCCCATCTTCATACTTTTTACACCAGCAATTAATTTTTTCTTCACCTCATCTGCTATATTGCTTGGTATATATGCTCTTGATGCAGCACTACATTTTTGTCCTTGAAATTCAAAAGCACCACGTAGCAATGCAGTAACTAAAGTATCTACATCAGCACTTTTGTGTGCCAACACAAAATCTTTTCCTCCTGTTTCACCAACAATACGAGGATATGATTTATAAATAGACATATTTTTTCCAATGGTTTCCCACATATTATTAAATACACCTGTACTTCCTGTAAAATGTACTCCTGCAAAATCTTTATGACTAAAACAAACTTTACCAATAGTTGGTCCATCTACATAAATTAAATTAATAACACCATCTGGCAAACCTGCTTCTTTTAAAATACGCATAAACATTTGTGCAGAATAAACTTGTGTATTAGCAGGTTTCCAAACAACAACATTACCACACATTGCAGCACTTGTAGGTAAGTTGCCACCAATAGCAGTAAAGTTAAAAGGTGTTACTGCTAATACAAAACCTTCTAATGGTCGCCATTCTAATCTGTTGTGCATTCCTGCACCACTAATAGGTTGTTGCTTATAAATTTCACTTAAAAAGTGTACATTAAAACGTAAAAAATCTATCAATTCACAAGCACTATCAATTTCTGCTTGATAAGCATTTTTACTTTGTCCAAGCATGGTAGAACCATTGATATAACTACGATATTTTGTTGCTAATAAATCGGCAGCTTTTAAAAATATTGCTGCACGATTTTCCCAACTCATAGCAGCCCAACTTTCTTTAGCTGCTAACGCTGCTTCTATTGCTTGATGTACGTGTTTTTCTTCTCCTGCATGAAAATATCCTAAAGTATGTTTTATTTCATGTGGTGGATGAATAGCCACTTTTTTATTACTACGAACTTCTTTACTTCCTATATACATAGGAATATCTAATTCTGTTTTTTTAAGCTCTGCCAATGTAGCTTTTAGTTTTATTTTTTCAGGACTATTAGGTGCATAGTTTAATACAGGCTCATTAGCTGGCATTGGGTAAGAAAATGTTCCTAAACTCATATTGCAAGGTTTTAAATTAGAACGCAAAATTAGGAAAGTTTTTGTGGTTTTCAGTAACAGTTGTTACATAGCTATAAATGTTCAAAATTTGTTAAGCTTAACTTTATTGGGCTACCTTTTTTTATTTAGAGTATTAATGTTGTAAATTGTATTTTTATTTAGAATGTTTAGGCATAGAACTTATACCATTACAACCCTTTTTATACTTGCATTATTCTTTGTAAGTAAAAATACTGTTGCACAACGTGGTAAGTTAGATACATTAAAGGTGCATGCTTATATTAATACTTTTGGCGATACTATACCAATGGGATATTTGCCAAATGTAGAAGTAAGTACAAAACTTTCGCCAAGAGCTAAAAGATATTGGGAAGAATGGACGAGGCTTCGTAAAGCTGTTTATGTTACTTATCCTTATGCTATTGCAGCAAGTAGAATTATGAATGAAATAAATGCAAAATTGGTTGGTGTAAATGATAGAAAGCAAAGAAAGAAAATAATTAGATCAAGAGAAAAAGATTTAAGAAAAGAATTTGCAGATAAACTAACACAGCTTTCAGTATATCAAGGTAAAGTGTTAATGAAATTAATTTATAGACAAACAGGAAGTAACTGCTACGAAATTATTGATGAATATAAAGGAAGTTTTACTGCTGCATTTTATCAAACTATTGCTATTATTTTTGGTAGTAATTTAAAACAAACTTATGATGCACATGGTAAAGATGAAATGATGGAAAAAATTGTTGTAGATGTAGAAAGAATGTATGGTTATAGAAGTTGATAAAATAAATATTAAAATGACTCCAGAAAGAAGTGAAAAATTATTAAAAGTATTAAGCAAAAGACAAGATAATATTACTGTGGTAATGGAAAATGTGCAAGACCCTCATAATATTTCTGCTGTAATGCGTACCTGTGATGCTGTTGGTATTCAGGATATTTATATTTTAAATACAAAAATTCCACGACACAAAAAATTTGGTGCAAAAAGTAGTAGTAGTGCTGCTAAATGGCTTACAGTACACCAGTTTACGAATGTAGCAGATTGTTTTGCTGCACTAAGAAAAAATTATGATGTTATTCTTGCTACACATTTAACTTCTGATGCAAAAAGTTTGTATGAAATAGATTTTACACAACGTGTTGCTTTAATTTTTGGTAATGAACATTCAGGTGTAAGCGATGAAGTAAGATTATTAGTAGATGGTAATTTTATTATTCCTCAGATGGGTATTATACAAAGCTTAAATATTTCTGTTGCTTGTGCAGTAAGTATTTATGAGGCTTTCAGACAAAAACAACAAGTAGGACACTACAACTTTTCATCATTATCAAAAGATAAAATGCAAACACTAATGACTGAATGGGGTTTTAATGAAGTTGATACTTCTGTTGAAAGTTAAATTTAGTTGATAGGGTTGAAAAAGTTGCTCAAGGGAACTTATTGAACTTATTTCTCAACACAAAGAACACAGCGTTTTCTGAATAAAAATTGTTCGTGTGGTAACTAACCAAGATGATGGATTTTATATTGTATTATTGAGTAATCAACTTTACTTTTGGATTAGCAAACTATTTCGTATGCTAATACTTATTTTTGCAAACTTTATAAATGTTGCATAATGTACTAAAAGTACAAGAGTGCAACGCAACGAGTGTTTAATAGTAATTCAAAAGACGATAATATAAAAAATGAATAATCCTAAAAGATATTTAATTACAAGTGCATTGCCTTATGCAAATGGATTAAAACATATTGGACATTTGGCTGGTGCATATTTGCCTGCTGATATTTATACTAGATATTTGAAAGCACAAAAACGTGATGTAGTTTTTGTTTGTGGAAGTGATGAACATGGTACTGCTATTCCTATTCAAGCAATGAAGGAAGGCACAACACCACAAGCAATTATTGATAAATATCATCCTATCATTGAACAAAATTTTAAAGATTTAGGAATTGCATTTGATATTTATCATAGAACATCTGCACCAATACATCATACAACTGCACAAGAGTTTTTTACTGTTTTAAATAATCAAGGAGATTTAGAAATTAAAGAGAGTGAACAATATTATGATGAAGAGGCAAAAACATTTTTAGCAGATAGATTTATTAAAGGCACTTGCCCAAACTGCAAGTATGATAATGCTTTTGGCGACCAATGTGAAAAGTGTGGCAAAAGTTTAAGTCCTGAAGAACTGATAAACCCAATATCAACATTAAGTGGTAAACCTCCTGTTAAAAAATTAACTAAGCATTGGTATTTGCCTTTGAATAAACATGAGGAATTTTTACGTGAATGGGTGTTGAAAAATCATAAAGATGATTGGCGTGCAAATGTTGTTGGACAAGTGAAAAGCTGGATTGATATGGGTTTGCAGCCAAGAGCTGTTACAAGAGATTTGGATTGGGGAGTACAAGTGAAAACAATGGTTAATGGTCAATGTTCAGTGGTTGATGGAAAAGTATTGTATGTTTGGTTTGATGCACCTATTGGATATATTTCTGCAACAAAGCAATGGGCTTTAGATAATGGTAAAGATTGGCAACCTTATTGGTACGATAATGACACAAAGCTTGTTCATTTTATTGGGAAAGATAATATTGTTTTTCATGCAATGATTTTTCCAATAATGTTAAAGTTGCATGGAAATATTTTGCCTGATAATGTTCCCAGCAATGAGTTTATGAATTTAGAAGGAGATAAGATGAGTACCAGCAGAGGTTGGAGTATTGAAATGGATGAATACATTAACGATTGGATAAAAAAGGAAAATGGGGGAGAAAGTATGGCAGATGTTTTGCGATATTATTTAACTGCAATTGCACCAGAAACAAAAGATAGTGAATTTACATGGAAAGGTTTTCAAGAGGCTAATAATAGTGAATTAGTAAGTATTTTAGGCAATTATGTTAATAGAACTTTTGTATTGATGCATAAATTATGTGGTGGAAAAGTGCCTGTATTTCATAATGAAATAATAGATGAAACTGATAAGCAATTAATAACTGATATTAGTAACATTAAAAATAATGTAGAACAGTTTTTAGAAAATTATAAGTTTAGAGATGCACAATTTGAAGTTATTGATTTGGCAAGAAAAGCTAATCAATATATGCAAAAGAAGGAGCCTTGGATTGTTGCTAAACAATTAGCAGAAAATCCAGAAGCTCAAAAAATAATTGATAATTGTTTGCATTTGTGTTTACAGCTTACAGCAAATTTGGCAATTTTAATAAACCCTTTTTTGCCATTTACTGCAAAAAAAATGTTGCACATGATGAAAGTTGTTGATGCTATGTTGGATTGGAAAAATGCAGGAAGTTTAAAATTATTAAGTGTAGGTTATAGTTTAAGAGAACCACAATTATTGTTTAGAAAAATTGAAGACGAAGAAATAACTATTCAAATAGAAAAATTAAAAAATAAAAGTTTAAAATCTAAAGTGGAAGAAATAAAATTAGAAAACCTACACATTAAATCAGAAATTCAGTTTGATGATTTTGCTAAAATTGATTTAAGAATTGGAACAATTATTACTGCTGAAAAAGTGGAGAAAGCTGATAAACTATTAAAGTTAGAAATTGATTTAGGCTTTGAAAAAAGAACCATTGTTTCTGGCATTGCATTACACTATAAACCTGAAGAAATTATAGGTAAGCAAGTAACTGTTGTTTGCAATCTTGCACCTCGTAAAATGCGTGGTATAGAAAGTAATGGAATGATTTTAATGGCAGAAGATAAAGCTGGTAAATTATATTTTGTAAACCCTGATAATACTATTGATGCAGGAAGTACAGTAAGTTAAAGAAATAAATATTGTAGTAAAGAAATTATCTATCCTTACCAACAAATATTTTATTTCTTTCTTTTAGTTTATCGTTTTCGTAAAGTTCAAAAAAGTACCAACCAGCACTCTTAAAATTAGATTTGTCTAAAATTAAATCTACTTCTTTTACATGCTTTATAGTAAAAATTTGTTCATTTCTTTCGTTGTAAAAAATAATTTTATAACGATGTTGTTTAGCTAAAGGAAGCACAATACGAATAAAGCCTTTATCATTTGTAAAAATATTGGTAGAAGCCTTCCAAACTGGTTTAGGTATATATGGCTTAATAATTATTTCATCATCATACTCTGTATATTGAATTGTGTCTTTTGTGTTTTTATTTATTGAGTCTTTATATCGTTTATAGTTTTTATAGTCTATAGTATTAATTAAAGTATCTCTGTTATTTCTATATATTTTAATTTCTCTTTTAGTAGTTGTTACTTTATTGCTTGAATCTTTTTTGTTTCCTTCATTTTCTTCATCATCATTAATTTTTGAAACTTTAATAGGAGTGTAGTTTTGAGGCGATTTAGATGGTGTGAAAAAATATTCTCCTCCTTCAAAAACATAATGAACTCTATAATAAACTTTATAACCAATAGGTACATTATTATCTACAAAGCCATTTTGTGGAAGCCAAGGAGATATGGAAGAAAAAATACTACGAAAATATTTTGTACTATCAAACGAACGTTGCACAATCATTTGTACAACTTTGTTATAAGGATTTACCCAGCTTACTTGCACTTTTCCTTTAGCTAATTCTCTAACTGTAAAATTTGGTAAAGTATCCTGTGATTTTACTTCATAGCTACCGAATATTAAAACAAAAACAATACTACAAATCCAAATTCTTTTTATCATAATTTTCAAAGATAGTAGTCCATATATTATTAAAAACATAAAGTGTGTTGGAGTAAAGAAAAATTTCCTTGTAATCCACCACTGTGAATAATTAATACTTTATCATCAGCATTAAAATATTTGGAAGAACATAAATCTTTTACTGCATAAAATAGTTTTGAAGTATAAACAATATCAGATGGAAGTTTTTCTGTTCTATATAATTCATTCATCCAAGTAATTAAATTTGGAGGATGTTTTGCATATCCTCCAAAATGATAATTATGTAAAATAGTAAATTGTTTTGTACAATTTATTGAGTGAAGTAATTTATAAATATCGTTTTCTAAACTATTATTGTTTTTAAATACACTAATACCAATAACTTTTTGATGTGGTTTTGCTGCACTAACCAAACCAGCAAGCATTGTACCTGTGCCACAAGCAGCCATTATGTGAGTATATTTTTCTGCATTTAATAATTGTAACATATCTGCAGCACCTTGCATTCCTTTAGTGCCATAACCACCATCATGCACCCAATAAATATTATTATCAAAACGCTGCTTAATGTTTGCTTTTTCTTTAAATAATGTTCTGTTTACAAAATGCAATTCCATACCATAATTACTTGCTTCTTGTAATGTGTGAGATAAAAACTTTGTTGCTTCGCCTCTGATAATTCCTATACTTTTTAAACCCATTTTTTTACAAGCAAATGCAGTTGCTACAATATGATTGCTAAATGTGCCACCATAAGTTGCTAATGTATTTTGTTGTTTTTGTAAACAATCTTCTATATAATATTTTAATTTAAACCATTTATTGCCACTAACTATATTATGTAAAGTATCAACTCTTAAAACATCTACCTCAATATCATTAAATAAATTTGAGGTTAATTTTTGAACAGGAATTTGTGCTGTAGAAAGTTGAGATTGAAATGTACTCACAAGTGTAAAAATTATAATTGCAAAATACTTTTAGCAATTTGTTGAAAAGAATTTTGACCATAAAATTATTCCAAAAGCTTATTACGCATGGCATACATTATTAAACCAGCAATCGTTTTTACACCAGCTTTTTGCTTCATAGATTGACGAATTGTTTCTATTGTTCTTGGACTTAAAAATACTTCTTTAGAAATTTCTTCGGTTATTTTATCTTCACTAATAAGTTTTATAATTCTTAATTCTTTTTCATTAAACTGTGCTGGTGAAGGATAAAAACGTCTTACAGTTTTTTTATGTTGAAGTTTCAGTAATACAGCAGAATTAACTAAATCATTAAAATAAAAATCTTCGTTTAAGCAGGTTAATATTGCTTGATAAATTTCTTCAGGGTCTGTTGTTTTAGATAAATAAGCATTGGCTCCCATTTCCATCATTTTAGTAATAATTTCTTGGTCATCATACATGCTTAAAACAATAATTTTTAAATTTTCATATTCATGCCTTATTAATTTTATTGCTTCTATACCATCCATTTCTGGCATTCTAATATCCATCAATAACACATCTGGTTCTTTAATTTTCAGTTTATGTGTCATGTCTTTACCATCTTCAGCTTCCCATAATACTTTTATATACTCTTTATCTTTTAAAGTATTTCTTAAGCCGTCTCTAAAAATTTTATGATCATCAGCAATAGCTAACTTAATATTTTTTTCTGTTGTCATAATGGGTTAGAATATTTGAAGATTTTATTTTTTTTATTCAATACCTATAAAGGTTATTAATGAAAATTTAGCAAAGGCAAAAGTTATCCACAATTTATTGTTACACTTACTGCTTTAGTAGTTTTTCTATGCACATTTACGATGTTTTATCGTAAATGCACTAACTTAGATTAACGTAAAAATACGTTCTACTTTTGGTAAAACTACT
>JBPXJV010000030.1:0-55484 GCA_051715485.1 Chitinophagales bacterium | reverse complement strand
CTGAATGCAAAAAGGTAACAGATGCACGAATGCTTAATACAATAACTCAAAGAGAACTTATTGTCAAAGGAAAAATGACCAATACTGTAACAGAATTTTTATCAAAATTAAATCTGCCGCACTAAAGTGGACAAGTCAGGACTACTTTTTTTATGCAACTTCCATTAAATTAAAATGCAAATTGGTTAAGTTGTTTTTACATTCATTGCATCTCTTAAACCATTTCCTAGTAAATTAAAAGCAAGCACCAAAAGCATTATAGCAATTCCTGGTGCTAAAGCCAACATTGGATTATTGGTAATAATAAAATTGTAATTTTCTTTTATCATTAAACCCCAACTTGGTTGGGGTGGCTGTACACCAACTCCTAAAAAGCTTAAGCCTGCTTCTATTACAATAGCTCCAGCAAAATTGGCTGCAGCCAATACTAAAATAGGTCCTAAAATATTAGGTAAAATATGTTTTATAATTATTCTGCTATTACTAAAACCTAAAACTTTAGCTGCTTCTACATACTCTAATTCTTTTGCAGCCATTACTTGTCCACGAACTAATCTTGCAACATTAACCCACATTGTTAAACCAACAGCAATAAATACTTGCCAAAAACCTTTTCCTAAAACTAAGGTTATTGCAAACACTAATAACAATGTAGGAATACTCCAAACAACATTTATAAACCACATAATTATATCATCAATCTTACCTCTAAAATATCCTGCAATGGCTCCTAAAAAAATTCCTATACTTAAAGAAATCATTACAGCAATAAGTCCAACACTTAAACTTACTCTAATACCAATAATTAATCTACTTAAAATATCTCTACCAAATTTATCAGTACCTAAATAAAATGTTTGTTGAGTAATATTTTGTTTTAAAAAAAGTTCTTTAAATTTTTTTGAAGTATCATTTAAAAGAATAAATTTTTTTTCTATAATACCATCATCAATAAATTTATCATAAACAATACTATCGTTGTTGAAATAATATTTTGTTATTGGTATATAAGTGTAATTATCTGTTTTACCATTTAATAAAATTTGAAAAATATTTTCAGATGTTTTTATTTGTTTTTTTTCTTTCAGCATTAAAGTTGTAAAGCCAGGTTTTTTACTACCAATTTCAGGAATCATTCTGTTTGCATAAGGGCTATTATCTGGTGCAATAAAATATCCAAACACACCAATCAATAATGCAAAAACAATAAACAATAATGAAACAACAGCTCCTTTGTTTTTTAAAAAGCGTTGCTTAAATTGAGTATTGATAAAGCTTTTAGCCATAATAAAAAAAGAAAATATTATTTTACATTTCTTCCTTTCCATTGATAACTACCAAATTTTCCTAACCAACCACTTACTACAATATATACAATATGCAATGGTTGCATAAAAGGAAACCACCAAACAAATGGTTGTCCAAAAAATTTTGCAAAAGGTAATGCAAATGCAAGTTCAGACAATGTTTTTAACACAATAAACAAAACCCAAAATGCTAAACAATAAATATTTAATACACTTAAAAAGGGAAGTACAAACAATGCTACATTAAAAAAATACAACAATACCAGTACAATAAAAATACTTTTGTCTTTGGTTTTAAATTGCTCTGCTTTACTTGCCCATCTTATACGTTGATTATAAAATGCTTTCCATGTTGGCATTGGATATGTTGTTACAATAGCTTCTTTTGAAAATAAAAATGAAATTGATTTTGGATATTGTTTTTTAATCTTATTCATCAATAACATATCATCTCCACTGGCAATATTATCAATGTCTTTAAAGCCATTCACTTCTACAAAAACATTTTTTTTATAAGCAAGGTTTGCACCATTACACATATTATGAAAACCAGCATTTACAGAAGCTGCTGTAATGCCTTGCATACTCATAAAATCTATATACTGAAATGCTTGTAACAATGAACCATTATTGGTAAATGCAACAGGTGCTGCAACAAAAACAGTATTGTTTTTTTGTATCCAAGCATCAAAAGTTATTAACCAATTTTTTGGTGTTATACAATCAGCATCTGTGGTGATAATCCAATCTCCTTTTGCTTGATTAATAGCATACTCAATAGCTTTCTTTTTATATGAGTTTAAAAGTTTTCCATCTAATTCATTAGCAAGCTTTATCAAACGAACATTGTTGTATTGTTGCTGAATTTGTTCTACAATAGCAACAGTATCATCTGCACTAAAATCATCAACAACAATAATTTCATACAATGTTGTTGGGTATGTTTGTTGTAAAATAGACATCAAACAATTCCTTATAAAAAGCCCTTCATCTCTTGCTGGAATAATGATGCTAAATTTTGTGGTTGATTTTATTTCTTCTGATACAACAAAGGGTTTTAACTGCAAAAACCATTTTCTATACAATAATAATATAGCAGTATATCCTGCATATAAAAAAGTTATAAGAATAAAAAAAGCAGTTAACCACATTTGCACAAAGAAACAATTTGTTGCAATATAAACATTGCTTTGTTGTTTATACAAATTTTTGATTTTCTATTTCTAAAAAGAATATATATGAGGTTTGTAAAACTTTCTGTAATCTTGTTTTTAAATGAAATTAAAACAGATATTATATGGCATTATAACAGTTGCATTTTGTTTTACTGTTCATTTTACTGTTGCACAAACAACAGAATTAAAAATATTTTCAACCGACAATTCTTCATCTATTTTTCCAAACGAGTTTTCTTTTAAACAAAAATTTGTTGATACTGTTTCTTGCGAAAAATATATTACTCAACTTCCTTCTTTATTGCAATCAAAAGGTTTTATAGGTGCTGCTATTGATAGTGTTGTAAAACAAAATAATACTTACGCTGTCTATCTTTTTGTAGGAGAAAAATATATTTGGAATGAACTAAAAATTAAAGAACAAGATAAATTAATTATAAAAGTAGCAGGTGTCAACCAAAATACTTTTTCTCAAAAACCTTTTAATCCAGAAGTTGTAAATCAAGTACAAGAAAAGCTGTTAGATTATTTTGAAACGAAAGGATTTCCTTTTGCTGTAATTGGTTTTGATAGTTTGCAAATACAGCAAAACAAAGTAAGTGCTACTCTTACCATTAACAAAGGCATTTTGTATAAAATGGATAGTATCATAATTATTGGTAATGCTAAGATTAGTAAAAATTTTTTGTACAAATATTTATCAATGCCTATTGGCGGAATTTATAATATTGAAAAACTACAACAAGCAGATCAAAAGCTTTCTGCACTACCATTTTTAACTCAAACACAACCTTTACAAATTACCATGTTGGGTAGTAGTTTTATTACCAATGTTTATTTGAATAATAAAAGAAGTAATCAGGTTGATGCTATTATTGGCTTTATGCCAGAAAACCAACAAACAGGAGGTTCTCTATTATTGACTGTTGATGCAAAATTAAAATTGCAAAATGCTTTTGCAACAGGAGAAACCATTGGTTTAGTATGGCAACAAATTCAACCAAAATCTCCAAGATTAAATTTGCAATTTCAACGACCTTATATTTTTAATTCTGCTTTTGGATTTGATTTTAATTTTGATTTGTTTAAAAAAGATTCTTCCTTTTTAAATATTCAAGCTGGTATTGGTATTAATTATTCTCCAAGCATCAAACAATATGTAAAAATATTTCTACAATCAAGCAGAACAAATTTGTTAGATGTTGATACTACAACCATAAAATTTACTAAGCAATTACCCGATGTTGTTGATGTTTCAATCAATAGCCTTGCTGCTGAATATGGTTTTAATAATACCAACTATAAATTTAATCCACGTTTGGGCAATGATGTTGTTTTTACTGCATCTGTAGGCAATAGAACTATCAGAAAAAACAATACTATTTCTCAAATAAAAGATGCAAACTTTAATTACAATTCTCTTTATGATAGTTTGCAATTAAACTCTTATCAATTAAATGTTCAAATAAAAGCAAGTCATTATTTTCCTTTAGGAAAACATAGTACATTAAAAACATCTCTTCAAACTGGCATCATTAATAGTCCATCCATTTTTAGAAATGAAATGTTTAGAATTGGTGGTTTAAAAATTTTAAGAGGCTTTGATGAAGAAAGTATTTATACAGATAAATACATTGTTGGCACTACAGAGTTTCGTTATTTGTATGGTCAAAATGCTTATTTCAATGGGTTTGTAGATGTTGGATATACCTATAATTCCATCACACAAAAAAAATATTTTTATACAGGTTTTGGAGCAGGAATTTCTTTTGAAACCAAACAAGGAATTTTTAATGTAATGCTTGCCGCTGGTAAAAGAAATGATTTGCCATTTAATTTACGACAATCAAAAATTCATATTGGATTTATCAGTTTGTTTTAATAGAAATACTATTTAAAATTCTTAGCTTTACACCTTTAAAGATTTAATTATGAGTTTAGAAACACAAATAATGGCTGAAATGAAAGAAGCCATGAAAGCTAAAGATGAAGCAGCTTTAAGAGGATTACGTGCTATTAAAGCAGAAATTATTAAAGCAAAAACAGAGCCTGGTGCTAATGGACAAATTACAGAAGATGGAGAATTAAAACTTTTGCAAAAATTAGTTAAGCAACGTAAGGATAGTTTAGAAATTTATACTCAACAAAATCGTGCAGACCTTGCTCAAAAAGAGCAAGAAGAAATTAGTATTATTGAAAAGTTTTTACCAAAGCAATTAAGTGAAACAGAGATTGAAGAAGCATTAAAAGCAATTATTGCAAGCGTTGGAGCAAGTTCTGCTGCTGATATGGGAAAAGTTATGGGTGTTGCAACAAAACAACTTGCAGGCAAAGCAGATGGTAAAACTATTAGTGCCACAGTAAAAAAATTATTAGGTTAATTAGTTTTATATATTTTTTCAACTAAGTTTTATTTTAATAAACAGCATTATGTTTATAGATTTTTTATTAACTATATTACTTGTAATGGCTGTTATTAAAGGGCTTAGGCAAGGTTTTATTGTTGCAGTATTTTCTACACTTGCTGTTTTTATTGGATTAATTGCTGCTATAAAATTAAGTGCTATTACTGCAAACTATTTACACGAAAAAGCTCATCTGTCAATGAGTTGGTTGCCATTACTATCTTTTGCATTAGTAATGTTTATTACCATTTTATTGGTCAAAATAATTGCAAGAATAATTGAAAGAACTGCTGAATTTGCATTAATGGGCTGGGCTAATAAATTAGCAGGTGTAGCACTGTATATTTTTTTATATGGTATGGTGTTTAGTGTGTTGCTTTTTTATTTGTCCGAGTTGAAAATAATTTCTTCTCAAACCATTCAAGAGTCTAAATCATATTCTTACATACAACCTTTGGCTCCTAAAATTATTGATGGAATTGGTAACATAATTCCTGTATTTAAAAACCTTTTTTCTCAGTTAGAAAATTTCTTTTCTTCTATTGCAGATAAAGCTAAGTAGTAAACTATTTTAATCAACAAATAAAGTTGCTGCAATACCATCAGCTAAAAATTTTGCTTTTGGTGTTAGTTTTAAAAATTGATTGTTGATAATTAATGATTGTTGATTGAGTAGTTCTTTGCTTCTATCTAATAATCGTTCTTTTTCTTCTTCACCAAAATAATTTGTTACATGTTGCAATGAAACTCCTTCAATAGTTCGTAGTGCAGTCATTATATATTCGTTTAGCTGCTGCTGTTTTGTTAGAATTTCTTTTTCAAAAGGTATATTATTTTCTGCAATACTTTTTAAATACATAGCATTGTTATTAATATTCCATTGCCTTGAAGTTCCATTAAAAGAATGAGCTGCTGGACCTAATCCTAAGTAATATTTTCCTTGCCAATAGCTACTGTTGTGTTTACTTCTAAAACCTTGCTTTGCAAAATTGCTAATTTCATAATGTTCATAATTTTTGTTGCTTAAAACATCTACCAATATTTCAAACTGCATAGCTTGTTTATCTGTATCAACATTAGGAGATTTCTTTTTTTCAATTAATGAATGTAAAACAGTTTTAGGTTCTACTGTTAAAGCATAGCAAGATATATGAGGAATGTTAAGCTGTACAATAGTTTCAATATTTTTTATCCATTGTTCATTAGTTAAATATGGGCTTCCATAAATTAAATCTGCTGTAATGTTATCAAAATATTTTGTAGCAAGTTGTAAACAATGTAATGCTTCAAAACTATTGTGTGCCCTATGCATCCACTCTAAATCTTTTTCTAAAAAGCTTTGTACACCAATACTCAACCTGTTAATACCAATTTGTTTCCATTGTTGTAATTTTTCTTCTGTAATATCATCTGGATTTGCTTCTAAAGTAATTTCAACATTGTGTAATACAGAAAAATTTTGTTGTAAGTGAATAATTATTTTTTGAATATCCTCAGCACAATATAAGCTTGGAGTGCCTCCACCAAAATAAATTGTTTCAACAGGCTCTAGTAAATAATTTTTGTTAAGAGTTGCTTCTTGCATAATAGCAATAAGCATTTCTTTCATACTTGAATGATTAGTACTAAAATGAAAATTGCAGTAATAACAAGCTTGTTTGCAAAAAGGAATATGTATATAAATACCAGCCAAAATGTTTTATTTAAAACAAAGATGCAGCAATATATATTTAGCTAATAAAAGTTTTTAAGTTTTGATAAATAAGAAACATTCATAAACTTATATCAAATACTATCTTTGTACATAATCAAAAATACTTGCTATGAAATTTGGAGTTATAGGAAGTGGAAGCTGGGCAACAGCTTTGGCAAAAATTTTAACTGATAATGGTAATACAATAAATTGGTGGATAAGAAATACAGACACTATTTCTTATATGCAAACAAGAAGACACAACCCAAATTATGCAAGTAGTGCATATTTTAATACACAACAATTACAACTTAGTGATGATATACAAGAAGTGGTTTTAAAAAGCGATGTTCTTGTAATAGCCGTTCCATCTGCATTTGCAGAAGATGTTTTAAAACAATTACCATCAAATTCTTTTGAAGGAAAAAAAATTATTTCTGCTATCAAAGGAATTTTACCAACTGATAATTTATTGTTGAACGATTATTTGCAAAAGAACTTTAATGTTTCTGTTGAAAATTATTTTACAGTTTTAGGGCCTTGTCATGCAGAAGAAGTTGCATCAGAAAAATTGAGCTATTTAACTTTTTCTGGTATTGATGAAAGTATGACAACTATAATTTCAAAATTTTTTATTACAGATTATTTAAGAACAATAACCAACCATGATATTATTGGTGTTCAATATGCTGCAATTTTAAAAAACATTTATGCTATGGGTGCTGGTATTGCTCATGGTTTGGAGTATGGCGATAATTTTTTGAGCGTTTATATTGCTAATGCAGCAGATGAGATGGTTACTTTTTTAAGAAAATTAGTTTGGAACAATGAGTCAGTTGATGAACAAAGAAAAATAAATTATGCTGCATCTGTTTATCTTGGTGATTTATTAGTAACCTGTTATTCTTTATACAGCAGAAACAGAACTTTTGGGAATATGATAGGCAAAGGTTATAGCGTTAAAGCTGCTCAATTAGAATTAAACATGATTGCAGAAGGATACAATGCCAGTAAATGTATTTTTAAAGCCAATCAAAAAGTACAAGCTAATATTCCTATTGCAACTTTCATTTATCAAATTTTATGGGAGCATTTACCAGCAAAAGAAGGGTTTAAAGAAATAGAAAAACTACTTGTATAAAATTGAAAATAAAATTCTTTTATTCTCCAATTAAAAGTGTTTGAAAGCTAATTGTTTTATTATCTTCTATTAATTGAGCATAATAAATTCCTTTGGGTAAATTGTTACGATGAATAATTACTTTCTTTCCAGAAATATTTTTTAATTGCATTACTGGCTGCCCAAAAATATTATAAAGCATAAGTGTAGCATTTGAAAAAATAGCATTTTGGTTAGATAGCGTAATTGAAGAAATAAAAGGATTTGGATACCAACTAATATTACTAAAAGTACTGTTGTTATTATTCATTCCTGTAGTGTCATTAATAACAATCAATGTAGAAGCAGTGTCTGAATAACTACAATTTTTTGCTATTAAACTTACACTTTAATTTCCATTTGAAGTAAAGCTGTGTGTAGGATTTATTTCTAAAGAAGTTTGACCATTACCAAAATTCCACAAATAATTTTTTGCATTAATAGAACTGTTATTAAAACTAACTGTTTTATTATTTGTATTGAAAGTATAATTTGCTTTTGGGTCATATTTTCCAATAAACCATTTTGCCAAACTATCGTAAACAATGGTTTTTACAGCAGCTTTAATATTTCTTGCATCTGCTGCTGGTAAAGAAAAATTAAAAGTAATTTGTTCAGGATTTTTTCTAAAAATTACTGTATAAAAAGCACAAGCTGCAGCATAAGAACCAGCAACTGATGGATGACTTTCATCAGATTGATATAATTCAATGTTTGGATGATTTTTTCTGATGTATCTCCAAACTGCACCAACAGGAGAAACAACAGCATTATTATCTTTTGTCATTTGCATATAACGTAAGTACAATAAACTATCCATTCCTTCATAAGTGCAAACTGGTGCCCAATAAGCACAATTAGCTGCATCTCCATTTTTTCTTCCCCAAGTCATATAAAATATTGTTTCTGCACAAGTATTGTATTTATTAATAAGGCTATCCAATTTTTTTGCATAAGGAAAAACATCATACTGTACATCAGTATCAGGAAAAGAAGGTAATTGACTTTGCTCTTGTAACACAACAAAATCCCAATTTCCTAACATTATTTTATTAAGAGATGTTGAGTTGGTATAATGACCTTGTAAAGTATAACCACCTGGTGTATTACTATCAAAAATTAAAGTATCTCCTTTAGAGTTTGCTATGTCTGCAATAATTTGAGGAAGATTATTTACATAAGTGTAGCTGTTTCCAAGAAATAAAACTCTTTTTGTTTTTTGAGAAAAAATAGAAATACTTGTAAAGAAAAAAATTAATAAAAGTGTAATTGTTTTTTTCATCTGAACTAATTATTTATAACTACATTGTACAATTATTTCTATTTGTTCTGCCACTTCACTATCATCAACACCAAATTCTTTTATTTTAATTTTAAATTTACTGTTTAGTGTTAATGTTCCATTTTCAACTTGTAAAATGCCTTCTGCTTTAATTTTTTTAGTGATTCCGTGTAGTGTTAAATTTCCTTCTGCTGTTACTTGGTAACTATTATTCTTGTTAAAGTTTACAGATTGAATATTGATAATGTTTCCATCAAATTCACTTTTAGAAAACTTATCGCTGTGCATATATTTATCGCTATTAAAAGTTTTTTGCATCAACTCATTTTCAAAACGAAATCCTTTTATTAAAGCAGCAAAATGTACTTTTCCTTTTTCTGAAATGCTACTAATAACTTGTGTATTTATAGCCTCAATTTCTTCTGAAGCAGTTACCGATAAAAATTTTATTTGTCCCTTAGTGCTTTGAAATTTTTTTTCTTTTAAAATAACACTATCTTTTTTTTTAGCAGGTGCTAAAACTGTTGCTGTGTCTTGCTTTGGTGGTATTGTTGTTGTATTTTCGCTTGCTCCTTTTGTTATAACTGCTTCGTTTAATTGTATTTGTCCTAAAATATATCCTGTTAAAATTCCTTTCATAACAACAGATGATTTTTCTGCTACTGTTTGTTTTGATTTTAATCTTCCAGAAACAGATGTTCCTTCAATACCTGTATGTAAATAAACAACCTGACCAGTTTCATCTTCTTCTATTTTTTCTACAACACCATTTATTTCTACTACTTTATTGCTGTATTTTGCATTTGCAACTTCTTCATTTTCTTGATATTCTTTTATTAACGTTTGTGCAGCTATTCCAATACTTGCTTCTTTGTTTACATCTCTTCTTAAAGCTGTTGGTTGATAAAAAATATAATACCAAATAGTTATTGCTGTAATAATAGAAGCTAAAACTGTAAGCCAAACAATAGCTTTTTTATTTTTATAATTTACTATTCCATAAAATAATAAACCCACAAAAGGAATTAACCCTATTGCAATCCAAACAATTTTATTTGATGTAGATAAATCTTTTCTTTTAAATAAATGTACAAGAGTAATAACAATAGCAGGTAGCCAAGCTAAAGCAATTATTA
The DNA here is from genome assembly GCA_051715485.1 of Chitinophagales bacterium. GTDB lineage: Bacteria > Bacteroidota > Bacteroidia > Chitinophagales > Chitinophagaceae > UBA1930. The sequence continues at coordinate 45,327 of JBPXJV010000030.1, read as the reverse complement.
AAAAAATAATTGGATTTTCTTTTAATACATACATCATAATAATTCAAATTTTAAAAGTTAATGGTTACAATCATCTTTGTGTGCATGATTGTGAACTCTGCAAGAACGAAAATTAATAACGTGTGCAGTTACAATAAAAATAACAGCAGGAATTAAGAACCATAAATGTAATTCGTGCCAAATTTGTTTTACAACCAATAAAGTAATGCCTAAAGTAAAAATGATAATTGGCAAAAAACTATGATGATGTTTTTTGTATCCATGATATAATGAATATGTTCCTACAACAAAAGCAAGTAAAATCATACTATACTCAAACCAATCATTATCTATAATATTTATACCAAATAAGGGAAGGCTTGTCATTATTAAAGGAAGTATAGCACAATGTATTGCACATGCAATAGAAGTTGTAATGCCTAAGGCGTCCCAGTTTACTTTAAAATTCATAAAGAGTGCAAAGATAATAAATGCAATTTTGTTGCAAAAAATATCTTAAAAGAACATTTAACCAATTAGGTTAATATACATTTGCAACATTATGAACAAGAAGAAATTTTTTATTTACGTTGCTTTCTTTGTAGTTTTTATACTTGTATTTTGGGTAGCACTTTATTTTTTTACAGATACATTTAATCAAAAAAAATTAAAGCAAAGGTCTTATGTACATCCATTTTCTTTTTACAAAGAAGATAGCAGCATTTTTACCAATGCTAATATGCAAGGCAAGGTTTGTGTAGTAGAATATTTTTTTACAACCTGCCCAAATATTTGTCCTGTGATGAATAATAATATGAAAAAAATTTATGAAGAGTTTAAAAATGAGCCAGACTTTTTAATTGTATCTCACACTTGTGATCCAAAACGAGATTCTGTTGCTAAGCTAAAACGTTATGCAGATTCTTTAGGTGTTGATACAAACAAGTGGGTTTTCTTAACAGGAAGAAAAGATAGTTTGTACAATATGGCAAGAGTAAGTTATGGTATAGATGATCCAAATAATATGGTAAGAGATATTAATGATGATTTTATGCACTCACAATTTTTTGCTTTGGTAGATAAGAGTGGTTCTGTAAGAGGACAAGTTTATGATGGATTAAAAAATGAAGATATTGCTAAGTTGAAAAAAGATATAAAATTACTTTTAAAAGAAAAAAATTAATCAATGGCTTTTGATGTTTTAGATATTTTAAAACGCAATAACTTAAGTGTTACAGATAGTAGAAAAAAAATTTTAGAAATTTTTCAACAAGCTGGAGGAGCTTTAGACCACGCAGATATTGAAAAGAAAACTGGTGATAGTTTTGACAGAGTAACAATTTATAGAACATTACAAACTTTTGAAGCAAAAGGAATTATTCATACCATTCCAACTATTGATAACTCTATATTGTATGCACTTTGTAAAGAAGATTGTTCTCAAGGTCATCATACAGATAATCATATACATTTTATTTGCGACAACTGTAATACTACTTATTGTTTAAATCATATACCACAATCTGTTGTTCAATTACCAGAAGGATTTACTGAAAAAAGAACTGATATAATAGTTAGTGGTATTTGTAATAAATGCAAGTAAGTTTGCTGAAATTTAATTTTTAATTTTAGTATAATGATTTTAGTTACAGGAGCTACTGGATTGGTTGGCTCTCATTTAATACAACAACTAACAGCTCAACAACAAAAAGTAAGAGCATTATATTTTAATACTCCTCCATCAAATAATAATAATGAAAATATTGAATGGTTTAAGGCAGATATTTTAGATGTTGTAACATTAGAAGAAGCCATGCAAAATATTTCACAGGTTTATCATTGTGCTGCTGTTGTATCTTTTAATCCTGCAAGAAAAAAACAATTACACAACATCAATATTCAAGGAACTGCAAATGTTGTAAATGCTTGTTTGCAAAACAATATTGATAAATTAGTTTTTGTAAGTTCTGTTGCTGCTTTAGGAAGAATAAGAGAAGATAAACCCATAGATGAAACAATGCATTGGACCGAAGAAACCAGCAATAGTGAATATGGCAAAAGCAAATATTTAGCAGAGATGGAAGTTTGGCGTGGTATAGGAGAAGGCTTGAATGCAGTAATTGTAAATCCTGTAATTATTTTAGGTGTTAGTGATTGGAATAAAGGTTCTACAGAAATTTTTAAATCGGCATACAACGAATTTCCTTGGTTTACAGAAGGCACAACAGGTTTTGTAGATGTGCAAGATGTAGCAAAAGCAATGATTGCATTAATGAATAGTCATATTTCTGCAGAACGATTTATATTAAGTGCAGAAACTATTTCTTACAAAAATATTTTTACCTTAATTGCTAATGCTTTTAATAAAAAACCACCTCATAAAAAAGTAACTCCTTTTATTGCTGCATTAGTTTGGCGATGGGAGGCAATTAAAGGAAAACTAACAGGCATTGCACCATTACTAACAAAGGAAACTGCAAAAACCGCACAAACAAAGGCTTCTTTTAACAACAATAAATTAAAAGAATTTTTACCTCAGTTTCAATACACACCATTAACAGATACTGTCAATAGAATTTGTAAAGAGTTGAAAGAAAAATATCAGTTGTAGTAAATTTTTTACTTCAATTTAATATCAGCTACTAAAGGATAATGATCAGATGCTTTTAGTTGTGGAGAATAATATTGCAACACCTTAAAATCTTTGGATAATAGCATTACATCTATTCTTAGTGTTGGAGCAAATTCATAATAAGTTGCACCAATACCAGACCCTTTTGCAATAAATGCATCTGTTAAATTATTGCTGATGGTATGATAAACATAACTTGATGAAACACTATTCAAATCTGCACAAAATATAAATGGATATTTACTTTTATTCAGTTGCTCCTTAATAAATTTTGCTTGTGCTACATGCTCTTTATCATAATGTTTTAAACGACTGTATTTACTGGTATTTTTTGCTAAGAAATCAAAAGTTATAGGTCCAATAAAATCTTTATTTAAGGTGCTGTCTTCAACTTTTGCTTTTATATACATTGACCTTAAATGTGTATTGTAAAATCGTATAGTGTCTTTTCCTTTTACAATATCTGCATAAGAAAGAGCTTCAATATTATCGTTAATGGAATAATTCATTCTTCCTGTATCAACAATAGGGTATCTAGAAAAAATAACTGTTCCATATTGTATAAATGCATAGTATAAACTAAGGTTTTGATCAATACTAAAATAACGATAAGGATAATGTAAGCCAATACTAATATCTTTTATACAAGATAAAAAATCTTTTGAAGTATGTTCTTGAAAATCTTGAATACAAATAACATCAGCATCAGTTTGTTTTATAAATGCCATCATATTTCTTCTAATGCTATTAGGTGTATCGTTATGTATTTGGCTATCTGTAAAATCTTGCACATTCCACGATAAAACACGAATGGAATTTTCTTTTTTTTCTTGAACAAAATCTTTTGGAATATTTATGGCAAAAACACTAAATATATTTTCACTTCCTAAAAGCGTAATTAGAATAAAAATTAAAATTCTTTTTCTATAAAACAATAATACTATTAACAGCCAAAGCAAAATTACTGCAAATAAATATGGAAAGCCTAATGCTAAAAAAGTAAAACCACTCCAAACTTCTGGACTTATATAAGGCGTACAACAACTTAGCAAGTATATGAAGCTATATATACATCCTAAAATAAAAAAGAAATTTTTACAAAATGATTTAAAAGAAATAGCCATTAATTATAAGTCTTCTTTACTTGCTTTATTTAAAAAATCTTTTTCATCTTGAGAAAGATTTTCATAACCATATTTATTTATTTTATCTAAAATAGCATCAACTTTTTCTTGTGTAAGATTGGGCTCTTTTTTGTAAGGTTGTTTCTCTACTTTATAATAATACTCTTGATGCTTATATTTTTTTTCTGGGTTAAATAAATTGTTTATCCAACCGACAAATTGATACATCCAATTACTTAAATCTCTTCCTCTATTTAGTTGATGAATAAAAATAAAACCAACCAATGCACCTGCTAATAATGCAAAAATAACAGCACCACCAGCAGCCATTGCACCAAATTGTAAAGCTGCATAAACAGCCATTAAAATCCATAACGGAATACCTCCATTGAAAAAAGGAAATATTTTGTAATTAGGTGCAAGTGTAGTGGTAGCAACAGCTACAGCCATTACAGAAGCTCCACCACCCAAAATATAATAATTACCAGAAAGTTGATGAGCAGATAAATTTGCTGCAATTATAAATGCTAATGCACCTGCAAAACCTCCATATAAATAAATAGGAAGCATTTTTCTATTTCCTGCTAAATCTTGTAAAATATAACCAAAGCCCCAAAGCCATAATATTGTTGTAATAAGCGACCAAATACTATAATGAGAAAACATATACAACAAAATTGTCCAGGGTTTACTCCATACATTATCAAGCTGTGCATGTAAAACAAACCAATGTAATATTTGATTATTAAAATTAGTTTCTGCAACTGCTGCATTATCAAAAGACATTGCATAAGCCAATCTTAAAAAACTAAGAATAATATAAACCATTGCATTTAACATTACAATAATAACAAGGTTATTATCTGCTGCTCCTAATAGTGGATGTTTTGATTTTTTATGAAGTTCTTTTATGCTCATTAAAAGAAAGTTTTTTTGTTATTCTTATTCCAATAATATACTAATAGTATTCCAACCAAAGCACCTCCAAGATGTGCTACATGGGCTACATTATCTCCTGCTGAGTTTTGAATTGCTTGTAATAATTCAAACCCTGCATAGATTATTACGAACCATTTTGCTTTTAAAGGAAAAAGAAAATAAATATAAATACGAGTATTAGGAAATAAATATCCAAATGCTGCTAAACAACCAAATACTGCACCACTTGCTCCAAGTGTTGCTTCATTTAATCTAAATCTATCGCTATACAATAAAGTATTTTGTTCATCAAAGGGCAACATTCTAAATGCTTCAACAATAGGCTGCATTTCGTAATATAAAACAATCATGTGGCATAAAGCAGCACCTAAACCACAAATAATATAAAAGGTAAAAAATCTTTTGGGTCCCCAAACATTTTCTAAAATAGAGCCAAACATCCAAAGGGCAAACATATTACTAAGTATATGTCCAAAATTGCCATGCATAAACATGTGAGTAATAAATTGCCAAGGCTTAAATAAGGGGCTTTGCCAAGTATGCAAAGCAAACAAATCTGTAATATTAAATTTATCGCCAAAAGTTATTTGTGCAAGAAATACTATCCCATTTATGATTAATAAATTTTTAACTACTACAGGTAAAATCTCAAATCTTGTTGGTCTAAATTCTCTCATTATTGTTTATTAAAGTATTACAAATGTATTATCTAAGTTTTAACTGCACTACATTTTCTATATGGTGTGTATGAGGAAACATATCTACAGGCTGAATTTTAGTAACAATATATTTTTCATCTAACAATGCTAAATCTCTTGCTTGTGTAGCAGGATTGCAGCTAACATATACAATAGTTGGGGCAGCAATGTCTAATAATTTATTAATTAATTTTTCGTGCATACCAGCTCTTGGTGGATCTGTAATGATAACATCTGGTTTTCCGTTTGTTGTAAAAAAATCATCATTACAAATTTTAATAACGTCTCCATCAAAAAAATGTGTGTGAGAAATATTGTTGAGACTTGCGTTTTTATTAGCATCTTCAATTGCTTCTGGTACTGTTTCTACGCCAATAATTTTCTTTGCATACTTACTTACAAAAATGCCAATACTTCCTGTGCCACAATATAAATCATACACAATTTCATTGCCTGTAAGTTCTGCAAAATTTCTTGTGATAGAATAAAGTTTTTCTGCCTGTTGGGTATTTGTTTGAAAAAAAGATTTTGGGCTAATAATAAATCTATAATCTTCTAATTTTTCTTCAATATAACCTTTGCCATAATAAGTAATAGGAGTTAAGTCGTAAATGCTGTCATTAACTTTTGTATTAATGGTATAAAGCAAAGAAGTAATTGTAGGAAATTTTTGCAAAACAAAATCTAACAAATGATTTCTCATTTTTTCGTTCTCATATCCTAACATAATATTTATCATCCATTCTCCTGTTGTTGCTATTCTTACCATCATATTTCTTAACCATCCTGTATGATTTTTAATATCATAAAATGGATAATTATTTTCTATACAAAATGCTGTAATAGCATTTCTTATTTCATTGGTTGGTTCTGTTTGTAAATGACATTTATTAATAGCAACTACTTTATCAAAAACTCCTTTTGCATGAAAGCCTCCAAAATTTCCTTCATTGGTTATGGGTAAATTTTGTTGTTTTAGTTTGGTAAATTCATCATCGGGAATAAAGCGTTTGTTTGCAAAAGTGTATTCTAATTTATTTCTGTAATAACGAGTTTCATTAGCACCAATAATTGGCAATATTTCTGGTAAATTTATTTTTCCAATTCTTGAAAGGTTATCAGCTACTTGTTTTTGTTTAAATAATAATTGTTTTTCGTAAGGCAACATTTGCCATTGGCAACCTCCACAAATTTCAAAGTGTTCACAAAAAGGTTGTACTCTTTCATCGGATAGTTTTGAAAATTTGATAGGAAATCCTTCAGCCCAATCTTTTTTATTTTTTAATAATTGAACATCTATAATATCGCCAGGTACTGTTCTTTCAATAAAAATTACTTTACCGTCAATCTTTGCTAAAGATTTTCCTTCTGCTGCATAATCTTGTACTAATACATCTTGTAATATGGTTGGTTGTCTTCTTTTTTTCACAAAGCAAATTTCGTTGAATTTGATTAAGTTAGTTCATAAAAAATCTAAATACTTATTTAGTCATAATCTTTTATGGTTTTTATAACTTTACAAAATGATTTATCAATTTAATAATTTTATACCTGTTGTACATAAAAGTTCTTTTGTACATCCATTAGCTTCTGTTACAGGAAATGTAATTATTGGCAAAAATGTTTATATTGGTCCAAGTGCTGCTATAAGAGGAGATTGGGGACAAATAATTATTGAAGATGGTTGCAATGTGCAAGAAAACTGCACTATACACATGTTTCCTGGCACAACTGTTTTATTAAAAGAAGCTGCACATATTGGTCATGGTGCTATTATTCATGGTGCAACTATTGGTAAAAATTGTTTAATAGGAATGAATGCTGTGTTGATGGATAATGTTGTTTTAGGAGATGAATGTATTGTGGGGGCATTAAGTTTTATTAAAGCAGATGAACAATTTGATAACAGAAGTTTAATTGTTGGAAATCCTGCAAAAAAAATAAAAGAAGTAAGTGATAAAATGATTGCTTGGAAAACAGATGGAACAAAGCTTTACCAACAATTACCTAATGAAATGTTTGCAACATGGAAAGCTGTTGAGCCATTAAGAGAAATTCCTGAACACTATCAAAAACAAAATACTATTTATAAAACTTGGAATGAGAATAAATAGAAATTTTACTCCATTATTTTTTTCCATAATTCAGGTATGCGTTTTATCCATATCAATTCTCTTCTTTTTATTGATGCATCTTCAGCTGGATAACCCATATAAACTTTACCACCTTGTAAAGATGCAGTAACTCCACTTTGTCCCATAACTACTGCATTTGCTCCAATAGTTATTGTTTTATTTACACCAACTTGTCCCCAAAGTGTTACACCATCTTCAATTATTGTAGCACCAGCAATACCTACTTGTGCAGCAAACAAACAATTTTTACCTATAACAACATCGTGTCCAATATGAATCATGTTATCCATTTTAGTTCCTTTGCCAATAATGGTAGATGCAGTTACACCTCTATCTATTGTGCAGTTAGCACCAATTTCTACATAATCTTCTAAAATTACATTACCACAACTTTCCATTTTTTTATACCAAACATCTCTTGTTTTTTTGGTGTTATAATAAAATGCATCGCCACCAATTACAGTGCCTGATTGAATTATAACGTTATTACCAATTTCAGTATAATCTGCTATTGTTACATTAGGATGAATGATGCAGTTTTTTCCTATAGTTACATGATTGCCAATAAAAACATTGGGCATTATTATAGTTCCTTCTCCAATACTTGCAGTTAAATTAATAGGAGTGTGTTGTGGTGTAAATGGTCTATAATGTCTTACAATTGTTAAATATGCTTCAAAAGGTTCATCAACAACTAATAATGTTTTTCCTTGTGGAATAATAACTTCTGCTGTATTAATAATAATAAATGTAGCAGAACTGTTTAAACATTTATCATAATATTTTGGATGATCTACAAAGCAAATATCTCCTTCGGCTACTTTATGAATTTCGTTAATACCTTTTGCAGAAGCATCATTATTACCTAAAACTTTTGCTCCAATAAGATTGGCAATATTTGTAGCACTAATTGGGGAAGAAAATACCATAAAAAAATTTTGCCAAAGGTATAGTAATCTAAAAAACAGTTAATAAAATATGCTGTTGAAGTTTTTTTGACTTTAGTATTTTAATATTACAAAAATTTTTAGGCTTATTAAAAAAGTAATTACATTATTTGTTTTTTTAGTGGGATATATTTTATCTCATGCACAATACACTTTAATAAGTGGTAAAGTGTATGATATTACAGCAAAACGCCCAATAGAAGCTGTTGCTGTTTTAAGCACATCTGGCAATGGTACAATTACAGATTCATTAGGTAGATATTCTATTTCTGTAAAAAATACTGACTCAATTTGGTTTTCATTAATTGGAAAAAATACATTGAAGTATGCAGTGGATACAATTGGTAATCCTCTCAACTTTAATGTAATGATTCATATTTATGCTACACAACTTCCAGAGGTTACAGTAAGAAATAAAAACTATCGGTTAGACTCTATTCAAAACAGAAAAGATTATGCAAAATATTTTAATTTTAAAAAGCCTTCTATTCAATTAAGTTCTCCTCCTACTGTTTATAATACAACACCAGGAGTAACTGTTGGTATTGATTTGTTGGAGTTTATTAATATGTTTAGGTTTAAAAGAAATCGTCAATTATTAGCTCTTCAAAGAAGATTAGAACAACAAGAAAAAGATACATACATTAATTATAGATTTAAGAAAATATTGGTAATAAAACTTACAGGATTAAAATCTCCAGACTTAGATTCTTTTATGGCCAAATATAGACCTGATTATGATTTATTAACTACACTTAATGATTTAGAGTTTGGTTATTATATTCAACAATGTTTTGAAGCTTATAAAATGGGCTTACCCAACCCTTATAGATTTTTTAAGAAGGAAAATGTAGAAGTTGATGAACAATAAATCACATTCTTTTTTTTAACTTTCTACATAAAAATTTCATTACTAATTTTTGCATTAAATTGCACTCGTTAAATTATTAATTCTTTTATGAATACTATTTTAGTAACTGGAGGATGTGGTTATATAGGCTCACATACAATTGTAGATTTAATTGAGAATGGTTTTCATGTAATTTCTATTGATGATAATTCTCGTTCTACAGAAATTGCTATAATGGGTATTGAAAAAATTACAGGCAAAAGAATAAAAAATTATAAAGTTGATTTAAAAGATTTTAATGATACCCGTGCTGTATTTCAAGAAAATGAAAATATAATAGGTATTATACATTTTGCTGCATACAAAGCAGTTGGTGAAAGCGTAGAACAACCTTTAAGCTATTATGAAAATAATATGTTTGGGTTAATTAATCTTTTAAAATGTGTAGAAGAGTTTAAAGTACCACACTTTGTTTTTTCTTCTTCTTGTACTGTTTATGGTAATCCAGATTTTATACCTGTTACAGAAGATTCTCCTATTAAAGAAGCAGAAAGCCCTTATGGTGCTACAAAACAAATGGGAGAAAGAATTATTAAAGATTTTTCTTTTGTAGTTAAAAATACATCTTGCATTTTGTTAAGATATTTTAATCCTGTTGGTGCACATCCAAGTAGTTTTATTGGAGAGCTACCTATTGGCAAACCAATGAATCTTGTACCAGCAATAACACAAACAGCTATTGGTAAATTGCCTAAAATGTTTGTTCATGGCAATGATTATGATACAAGAGATGGCTCTTGTGTAAGAGATTATATACATGTGTGTGATATTGCAAATGCTCATACTTTAGGTTTGCAATATTTATTACAACAAAAAAATACTTCTCGTTGCGATGTGTTTAATTTAGGAACAGGTAATGGTGTTACAGTTTTAGAAGCCATAAATACTTTTGAGAAAGTAAGTGGTGTAAAATTAAACTACGAAATTGGTAATAGACGTGCTGGTGATGTTGTAGCTATTTATGCAAATAATGAATTAGCTGTTGAACAACTTGGTTGGAATATAAAATTTAATTTAGATGCAATGATGAAAACTGCTTGGGATTGGGAATTAAAATTAAAAGCAGAAGATGATTTATTAAAGCAACAAAGTTTACTGAATTAATAATTGCACTTGATTATAAAAAAACGGGTGTTTTAATATTATCTACTAAAACACCCATTAAATTTCTTTTACTACCGACTTAGATTTATTTCATTCAATTTCAACAATTACTATATACTAATATTGATCAACTTTATTTGTTGCTCTTACCAAATTAGTGCATTAGATTATTGCTCTACAATAGTTCCTGCAAAATTTGTAGCAGTAGAACTTGCTGTAATAGGATAAGAAATAATATTTATTTGCGGTATTACAACAGTAGCTTTGCCACCTGTAATAGTAACTGTAGCATTAACAGTTTCGCCAAGTACAGTTACATATTCTTTATCATAATGACCTGTAGTTTGATTGTAGCCAGTTCCTGCTGCAATCATAATTTCATCTGCCAATAAATCGGATTGATTGGGTTTTAAAACCACTTTAAATGTACCTGCAGCAATGCCAGATATGTTATTAAAAATAACAGTTGCAGTATTTATATTATTTGCAGAAGGTAAAGCATCAAATGCACCAATAGAGTTTGGCATACCTACATTTCTCATAGCAAAAAAAGTAGTGTAATTATTTGTGCCAATTCGCCAACCATTTGAAGGAACTGAGCCAGAACCACCAGGATTGCTTGTGCTTTTATTACAAGAACTAAAACACAAAGCAGTAATTAATAATACACCTAAAAATTTAATGTTTCTTTTCATACAATTTATTTTTTTTAATTGAATGTAAAAATGTATAAATAATTAAACTTTATACTCCCTTATTTTACTGAAAGTTTATACGTAATTTTTGGTATTTTATAAAGGAATTCTAATATAGGCAGTTGTGCCATTAGTTTCTGCATCATCAAATTCTAACGAACCTTTTACCATTTCAATTCTACTATTAAGGCTGTTTAATCCAATACCTTTTTTTATAGTGTTAGAGTTAAAGCCAATACCATCATCTTCATAAGTTAATTGTAGTATATTATTTTTTAATTGAAGCAATAAGGATACATTATTTGCTTTACTGTGCTTAATTGTATTATTAATTAGCTCTTGACAAATTCTATATACAGTTGTTTCAATTTTTTCTTGTAATCTTTCGTTAATACCAAAGGAATTAAAATCAAAATGAATATTGTTTTTTGTTAAGCTCCTGTTTAATAACTCTGTTAAAGCATTTATTAATCCAAGTTCTCTTAATGTTACTGGCATCATTTGGTAAGATATTTCTCTAACTTCTTTAGAAGTAGTATTAACACTTTCTAACACTTTGGTTAATTGTTGCTGTAATTCATTGGGCACTTGTTGTATCATAGAATTAATATCAAGTTTTATTGCAGTTAAATCTTGAACAATTCCATCGTGTAAATCTTTTGCTATTCTACTTCTTTCTTTCTCTTCTGTTTCTAATATTGAGGCTAATAATATTTTTTGAGATGTTGCTTTTTCTTCGGCTTGTTTCTTTTTATTTCTTTGATATAATGCAAAAAGTACAACTGTAGAAACTAAAATAGTACCAATTAATAATGAATATAAAATTTGCTTTTTTTGTTTTTCGGAAGATTGTTGTAATTGAAATGTAAGCTGCTTTTCTAATCCTTCTTTTTTTAGAGCATTTATTTTTTCTTCTTTTAACGAAGCATCAAGTTTGTTTTGCAGTATTGTTTCGTTTTGTGTATAAAGTAAAATACTATCTTCTGCTAAAGCAAGTTTTTGTTGAGATATGCTGTATAAGTTTTTATTAATTTCGGCTTGTTGAGCAAGAATTTGTAAATTTTTTATTGAATCAGATTTGCTTAAAACAATTATTTTGCTTTCTTTCTGTTGTGTTTCGTATTTTGTTTGAAGCTCTAATATTTTATTGTTAGATGTTTCGTTAATAATATATTCCTTATAAATTATTTGAGAGTCCTTGTAAGCAAATGCTAAAGAATATTCTTTCTTTTCATTGTAAAATGCTGCTAAAGTAGCGTATAAACTGTGCAAATATTTTTTAAAGGTAATTTCTCCTTTTGCAATGCTAATAGCTTTTTGCTGATATTGAATAGCATTATCTATTTGGTTTTGACCACTTAAAAACATTGCATAATTATTATAAGCAACTAACAAAATTTCATCTTCATGATATTCTTCAAGTGTTTTAAATAATTGTTTAAAATAAAAATCGGCTTTTGTAAAATCATTTATTCTTTCGTAGCAACTTGCTAATGTTGATAGTGTTGTTGTTTCTATTTTTTTGTTCTGTAATTTTTTTGCAAGTGGTAAAACTTCTTCTGCAATAGCAATAGCTTCTTGATATTTTTTTTGACCATGAAGCAATGCAACCAAATTATATTTTATTAAAAGCTCTCCTTGTTTGTTATTGGTTTTCTTATAAGTTTCAAGTGCTTTTTCATAAAATCCTTTTGCTATATCAAAGTTTTTTAATTGAACATTTATTACACCCAAGTTCATATATATCTGAGCTTTTGCATCATAGGCATTTACTTTATAGTAATAATCAATAGCATCATAATAATATTTTATTGCTTCTTCAAAATTAGCAAGTGCATAATAAACGTTTCCAATATTTTGGCTTACATTTCCTAATCTAAGTATATTATTTGTTTGCTTATAAATATTAAATGCTAACTTATTAAATTGAATAGCTTCTGTATAATTTTTTTTTATGTTATAAGCATTGGCTGCTATAAAATAACTTCTTGCATATTCATCGGTTATTTTATTTTTAGTTTCAAAGGATAATACTTTAAATAATATTTCTAATGCTTTATCTGTTTTTCCTTTTAATACATATTGTAAAGCATTTTCATTAAAGCCTAACTGAAATAAGGTATAAAATTTTTTTGTTTGAGCAAGTTGAATTCCTTTTTTAAAAGCAATATCCATTTCTTGTTCGTTAATAGAAGCATACTTTTTTGCAATATCATAATATCTTACAATTTTAAGACTATCATTTTTTTCTTTTGCTTGCAAGCCTTGTAAACTATCTATAATAGATTGTTGAGAGAAGGAACTTAAAGAAAGTAATAATCCAAAAACAAATACATAAAATTTCATTTAATTAATTTATTTTTTAATGCTACACTAATTAATTTTCCAATACTATTTACATTCAATTTGAACATAATATTTTTTTTATGTGTTTCAACAGTTCGTGGACTGAGAAAAATTTTATCTGCAATTTCTTTTGGCGACAATCCTTCACATAATAATCCTAAAATTTCCAACTCTCTTTCTGTTAAAGGCTCAATTAAAGTGTAGCCACTTGTATTATTAGCTTTTTGATAAGTAATAATTGATTTTAATACATCTTTAGAAAAATAAATTGGTTCGTTAGTAAAAATTGCTTCCTGCAATTCTACAATAGTACAATCTTTATTCAAATACCCACTTGCCCCCTTTTTTATACAATCTTCTATAATTTCTTTTTCATTATTCATAGATAGTATAATGCAATGCAATTGAGGAAATTTTTCTTTTAATTCTGTTAGTGTTTTTCGTCCATCCCAAACGGGCATATCTAAATCTAATAAAACAATATTTGGTAATTTTATTTCACATGCTTCATAGAGTTCTTTACCATTAGAGAAAATTTTTACTGAATGTACATTATTAATTTGTTGAAGTAAATTGGCGATTCCTTGAGCTACAATATTGTGATCATCTGCTAAATAAATAGTTATTGAATTATTCATTCTTTATTAAAACTTTCGTTCATAAAGCTACAGTTAATTTCTTGTAAAATCAAAGGTTTGTAATTTATTTTTATGAATACAATTTATTGTTGCACTTGTTTATAAAAAACGGGTGTTTTAATATCATGATAAAAAAGAAAATGCCAATTTTCATCATTTCCTTTTTGCCACCATTGTTGTCTTAGTTCCATTGATTTTTTTCCATTAAAATCGTACTTAGCAACAAACTTATTTTTCATTTGTTTAAGTTGTGGTGCATCATCTCCTCCAAAAAAAATGGTTTCATCATTTTCTTGTATAGTAAAAACTTGATGATAAGGGCTATGAGCTCCTGTAATTGTGTAGTGAATATAATTATTTATTGTACCATTTCCATTTAACCATACTACATTTGGATTGTTGTATAATACAGCAAACTCATCTGTTATAAAAGAAGGATATCCAGTATCCATTGCAAATGAAAATTCTTGTTGTTGTACATAATAAGTTGCATTAGGAAAAGCCAAACTATAGTGCCCAATATTGTTTCTAAAACTTATGCCTCCTGCATGATCTTTATGCAAATGGCTCATTAATACTTTGGTAATTTGAGATGGCTGAATATTGTGAGCTTTTAAGTTTTGATAAATTTGTGGTTCTCCATTGATACTAAAGCCAAGACCTGTATCTAACAACAAAATATCTTTGTTGGTAATTATACAAAAAGGTTGAACTTCTACTAATAAACTGCCTATTGGTCTTTGTTGTAAATCATCTTTTTCTAAATTAAATGGAACAAAGATTTTTGTTTTATCAATAGTAAATGCACCTTCTGATAATGGAATAATTTTCATAGTATAAATGTATTGCTTTGCAATTACATTAGTTCTTTAATATCTTGCATAATACGTTTAGCAATATTATCTGCTGTTATTTCAAAATTACTTTCGCTGTATATGCGTATTATTGGCTCTGTATTGCTTGTACGCAAATGAACCCAATCTTTATCAAATTCTATTTTTAAACCATCTTCGGTATTTATTGGATTTTTTTTATACTTCTTTTTAATTTCTTCAAAAAGTTTTTTTATATCAACACTATTTTCTAAATCAATTTTATTTTTACTGATATAGTAATCTGGATAAGTGTTTCTTAGTTGTCTAACACTTTTTTTCTCTTTTGCAAGATGTGTTAAAAACAAAGCAATACCAATTAAAGCATCTCTGCCATAATGCAAATCTGGCACAATAATTCCTCCATTTCCTTCACCACCAATTACAGCATTTACTTCTTTCATTTTTGTTACAACATTTACTTCGCCAACTGCACTTGGAAAATAAGAGCCTCCATGTTTTTCTGTTACATCTCTTAAAGCTCTTGTGCTGCTCATATTGCTAACAGTATTTCCTTTTTTGTGTTGTAAAATATAATCTGCAACAGCTACTAAAGTATATTCTTCTCCAAACAAACTTCCATCTTCGCAAACAAAGCAAAGTCTATCTACATCAGGATCTACAGCAATACCAATATGAGCATTTTGCTTTACAACAGTTGTGCAAAGCTCTGTAAGATGTTGAGGTAATGGCTCTGGATTATGAGCAAATTTTCCTGTTACTTCTTCATTTACAATAATAATATCTTTTGGTGCTACACCTAATGCTTTTAATAATGTAGGTACTGCAATTGCTCCACTACTATTAATAGCATCTAATACAATTTTAAATTTTGCTTTTTTAATTGCTGCAATATCAACTAATGGATAATTGATGATAGCTTCAATATGTTGTTGTAAAACAGAATCGTCCTTTGTATAAGTTCCTAATTTATCTACAGTTGCAAAGCTGTATAAATTTTTAGCTGCAATATCTAAGATGGTTGCCCCATCATTTGCACTAATAAATTCTCCTTTATAATTTAATAATTTTAATGCATTCCATTCTTTAGGGTTATGGCTTGCTGTAATAATAATTCCACCATTTGCTTTATGAAAAACTACAGCCATTTCTACTGTTGGTGTAGTACTTAAATCTACATCAACAACATCTATTCCAAGAGCAATTAAAGTATTTACAACAAGGTTTTGAACCATTGGACCACTTATTCTACCATCTCTTCCAATAACAACTTTTACAGAATTATTTTGTTGTAATAACCAAGTGCCATAAGCTGCTGAAAAACGTACAATATCTAAAGGACTTAAAGTTTCATCAGGTTTTCCACCAATTGTTCCTCTAATACCTGAAATGCTTTTTATTAATGCCATTAAAGCTTTTGTTTAGGGCAGCAAACATACCATTTTATTATTATAAAAAATGAGTAATATTTAATTTATAATTGAATTTTACAGTATTCAACAGTAGCAATATTTTATTTTTTGCATCTTTGCAGTAAATTATAATATGAGAAAAGAAGCTTGGTATAAAGATTGGTTTGCATCGCCTTATTACCATAAACTATATCAACACAGAGACGAAACAGAAGCTTTTAAATTTATAGGCACTTTAATACAATATTTAAAACCAAAACCAGAAAGCTATATGTTAGATGTAGCTTGTGGCAAAGGAAGGCACAGTATTGCTTTAGCAGAAATGGGCTTTAATGTTACTGGTATAGATTTATCATTGCCCTCAATAGAAGAAGCAAAAGAAAGTGAAGCAGAAAATTTACATTTTTTTCAACACGATATGCGTTTGCCTTTTTGGATTAATTATTTTGATTATGCTTTTAATTTTTTTACCAGCTTTGGATATTTTAAAACAAAACGAGAACACGATAATGCAATAAGAACTATTGCCAATAGTATAAAAAAAAATGGTGTTTTTGTTATTGATTATTTGAATGTACATCAAGCAGAAGATACTTTACAAGCTAAGGATACAGTTGAAGTAGATAATATTACTTTTCATATTACTCGTTGGCACGATGATAATTATTTTTATAAACAAATTCAAGTTACAGATGAAACATCTTCATCTCCTAAACATTTGTTTACAGAAAAAATTGCTAAGTTTTCTTTAGGAGATTTTACAGAAATGCTTTCGTACCAACACTTACAAGTACAAGAAGTTTTTGGAGATTATCAATTAGGGCATTTTGATATTAAGAAATCTCCCAGATTAATTATTGTAGCAAAGAAAACTACAAGATAAAGCCACTATTTTTTTTCTTTATTATTTATGAGCATCCATTTAGCTGTTTCATAAAATGCAGTAGTAAAGTTTGAAAATTTCTTTTTAATATTTTTTTCTTGTTGTGGAGTCCAATATGCTGTATCAGATAGTATAGGAATTAATTCTTCTTGATTAAAACGAATATTTTTTATAAAGTAAAATGAATCTGTAAGCCAACCAATTTTTCCTTCATCGTGATGGATAATAAAAGCTCCATTATTATTAATTTTTGGCTTTAAAATATTTCTTCCAAGTGTTGTATTAAAATATGGCTGATACACCATTCCTGCAATAGTTGGTAACACATCAATTTGAGAAACTATTTTATTATATTGCTTAGGAGAAAGTAATGCTGGTGCATAAAATAATAGAGGAACATGTTCATCGCTTAACCTATTTGTTGTCCAAGCAGATGGATACATTGCAGAAGCATTACCTTCAACACCATGGTCTCCTACAAAAACAAAAATGGTGTTGTGAAAATATTTTTGTTTTTGTGCAATGTTCATAAAATGAGCAATAGCATAATCCATATAAGCAAAAGCATTAAACTCTTCATCACTTTCAAAGCCATATTTTTTTAAAGTATCTTTTATAAAATTTCGTTTAATAAAATCTTTATCTTGCTCAGAAATTGTATAGGGTCTGTGATTTCCTGCTGTTTGTATAATAGCAAAAAATGGTTCATTTTGTTTGGCTAAAACTGTATTGCTTTCTGTAAATAAATCTTTATCGCTAATGCCCCAAACATTTACTTTAGGTGAAGTATATTTTCCTTCTTCGTATAAATGAAGGTCTTTAATATTATTCAACAATCCTTTATAATTATTAAACTCACTGCTTCCTCCAATAAAATAAAATTTTTTATAATCGTCAAAATTATTGATGATAGTATGTTGGTCAATGCTCTCTTCATTTCTACTACTAAATTTAGAAAGTTGAACATCTGGTATGCCTGTTAGTATGGCAAAAATACCTCTTGCTGTTGCAAAGTGTGGAGTAAAACATCTATTAAAAAATATTCCTTGTTTTCTAAGTTCATTAAAAAATGGTGTTGCATTTAATGGATTGCCACTCATACTGCTTTTATACATACTAAAACTTTCGCAAATAACTAATACAATATTAGGATTACTCTCTAATGCATGGCTATTAGGGTATTCCCATCTTTTAAAAGTTTTTTGCTTAATTGTAGATGCATCTAATTGTAAAAAACTGGCAATGCTGTTATAAGAATTATGTACTAAA
Organism: Chitinophagales bacterium; assembly: GCA_051715485.1. Classification (GTDB taxonomy): domain Bacteria; phylum Bacteroidota; class Bacteroidia; order Chitinophagales; family Chitinophagaceae; genus UBA1930. The sequence goes on along the minus strand of JBPXJV010000030.1, from coordinate 26,783 downwards.
TTATCATCGGCTTCTGGTTTTCTAAAACTAAGTGTTGTAAAAAAATTTTGTAATGGATTTAGTGCTAAATATGATTTAAAATTATCTTTAAACACAAATGCATCTTTCCATTTTAAAGGAGTTGTAGATGTATTGCCCCAAATACCTAACAATAAAAGAAATGCTATAAAGCCATACCATCTTCTTTTATATTTAATACCATCAATATTATTTATTTCAATTTTAAGGTGTGTTGCTTTATATAATCTATAAAAAAGTACAGCTATAAAAATTAATACAAGTAATAGCCAAAATATTGGATAAGATTCCCACAACATTTCAAATGAAATTTTTGCATCTTCTGCAAAGTTTAATGCACTTGCATTAAGCCTTGTGCTTACATAAGAAAAGTGCCCATAATCTGCACCAAAAAAGAACATTAATAAAAAAGTAATAGCAGCTAAATAAATAATCCACACACGTTTGGCTATTAAAGAACCATAAGGAGATAACTTAGGAATGAAGCTAACAATTACAACTGGTAATAGTATTATACTAATCCATCTTACATCAAATCTTGCACCTAAAATAAAGCTGCTCCAAACATTTGAAAGCCTAATATTAGATGGTTTAAATGCAAAAAAGGTAGATACTCTAAATAGGGTAAATACTAAGAAAAAAATAAAAAACAACTTAATTACCCATTGAATAGTTTTTGGAACTTTCCATTTTACAAGCATAGCTAAGGCTTTTGCTTTTTATTGTTTAATAACATAAATCTTGAGGTTTCATAAAATGCATCTGTTGCAAAACGCATTTGTTTTTTAACTTCAATATTTGTTACAGGGTTGTTGTTAATAACACTTTCAAATTTTTCAACTTGGTTATCTTTCATTTGATAACTATAGAAATAAGATTTATTAAGAACACCAATATTTTTTGCAGCTTCATCAAAAATAAAGGCATAATCTTCATCATTATTTTTCAATGAAAATAAATTTCTACCCAACGTAGTATTAGTATAATTTATATTACACAAATGAGCAATAGAGGGCAATACATCCATTTGAGATGCAGGTAAATTATACACAGCTGGTTTTAAAATTCCTGGTGCATAAAATAATAATGGAACGTGCATATTTGTTAAGCCTTGAGTAGTAAAAACTTTTGGCAACATATTGCCAGCATCTCCTCTTATGCCATGATCTCCAATAAACACAAATAAAGTGTTTTCAAAATATTTTTCTTTACGAGCTGCTTCAATAAATTTTTGAAAACTAAAATCGGTATATCTAAAAGCATTAAACTCATCACTGCTTTCAAAACCATATTTTTTTAATGAATCTTTTTTTTCATTTTGAATTTTAAATTCTTTTAAATCTTCTTTTGGAATTGTGTATGGTCTATGATTATCTGCAGTTTGTATTACTGCAAAAAAAGGTTTGTTTTGTTTTGCTAAAACTTTGTTTGCTTCTAAAAAAAGATTTTTATCGCTAATACCCCAAACATCAATTTCATTAGATGAGTAGCTTCCTTGCTCGTATAAATTTAGGTTTTCAATATTATTGGTAAGTAAGCCACGAATATTAGCCCAACTACTACTACCACCTAAAAAATAAAATTTATTGTTATTTTTAAAATCATTAATGATGGTATGTTGATTTACTGCTGCTGGATTTCTGCTTGATGTTTTATATAGCTGCACATCTGGAATGCCTGTAACTATTGCCCAAACACCTCTTGCTGTACCATAAGCAGGAGAAAAAGCCCTATCAAAAAAAATACCTTGCTTACACATTTCTGCAAAAAAAGGTGTGGTATTTAAGGGGTTTCCATACATTGAACTTTTATATGCCGAAAAAGATTCACAAATAACTAAAACAACATTTTGAATGGGTTTAAGCGTTAATTTATTTGTATCATTTTGTATTACTCTATTAAAGTTTAATGTGTTTGTATCTCTTTCATTTTCTGGAACTCCTAAATAAGTACTCATCCAGTTATAATGCTCTTTTACTTTAGCTCTATCATAAGTAATAGTTCTAAATTTCATTGTGCTGAAAAAAGATTGAAATGGGTTTAATGCAATGTTTGCAGCATAATCGCTACCTAAAGTATAAGCATTACTCCAACGAAGTGGATATTGTCCTCCTTTGTAAACTATGTTTCCTACAATATTATAAACCATTAATAAAAAAAATATTATACCCCATATTACTTTACTTTTCTTAGTGCTAACATTTGGTTTACTTAAAATATAATTGTAATTCAGTTTTACAATTCCTAATAAAAGAGATATTGCAACTAATAATCCAACAATAATCCATCCTAAATGATAGCTCTGCCACATCATACTAAAAGAAATTTTTGCATCGTGCAAAAAGCTTAACACATTTGCATTAAGCCTTTGTCTTAAATAAGAATAATGTGCAAAATCTGAAGCATAAAAAACACACAGAGCAATAACAAAGACTGTCCAAATAATAAACGAAATTCTTTCGCCCCATTTTTTATTTATTGGATGTAAAAATGGAATATTGCTTAATAAAAAAATAAGCAATAGTGGCATAGATATAAACCTTAAATCAAATCTAAAACCCAGCCAATAAGCATCTATAAGAGAAATGTTTTTTTCTGAAGGTGTTCTAAAAAATATTACTAATGCCCAACGAAGTAGGCTCATTAGCAGTAAATATATAATGCCTGTTTGAATAAGCCACATTAAGTAACGTGGCATTTTTAATTTTTTCATTCCATAGCAAAAGTATAAGAATTAATATTTAAAAAACTTTTGTTTGCTCGGTTTTCATTGTATATTCGTAATTATGGAGGGTTTATTTATATTTTTTTTAATAACAACCATAATTTTAATTGGTTTTTTTGCTGGATACGAAATTGCTTTTATAAGTGCCAATAAATTTTCTGTGGAGCTTAAAAAAAAGCAAGGTAATCGTAGTGGTATTATTATTTCTAAATTTTTAGAAAAGCCTGCCGAGTTTATTGGCTCTTGCCTTATTGGGTTAAATTTTTTTTATGTTATTTATGGATTGCTTTTTAGTCAATTACTTCAAAAATCTTTTTGGAGTATTTTTCATATTAAAAACGAATATTTATTACTTGCAGTAAATACCTTTTTTGCCGGTATGGTAATACTTATTTTTGGAGAGTTTATACCCAAAGCAATTTTTCGTGCAAAAAATGATACCTTATTAAATTCATTTGCATTTATTGCAAATATTTTTCATAATTTATTTAAACCTGTTGCTACATTTTTTGTAAATATTTCTCAATGGATTTTAAAATATATTTTTAATTTGAGAATGAATGAAAAAGATGAAGCCTTTTCTCATATAGACCTTGAGCATTTTTTTCAACAAACAAAAGAACATGATGAAGATGGAGAAGAATTAAATAAAGAACTGTTTGAAAATGCCTTAATATTACCTACAGTTAAAGTTCGTCAATGCCTTGTACCTCGTACAGAAATTGAAGCCTTAGAAATAAACACACCTTTAGAAGATGCAAAAAAATTATTTATCAAAACAAAACTTACAAGGCTTATTGTGTATGATGATAATATTGATAATATTTTAGGCTACATACATCAATTAGATTTATTTAAACAACCAACAGAAATTAAAGAAATATTATTACCAATACTTATTATACCAGAAGCAATGAATGCTTTAGATTTAATAGAAAAATTTACAAAAGAAAGAAAAAGTATTGCTTGGGTAGTTGATGAATTTGGCGGAACAGCTGGTATTGTAACAATGGAAGATATTTTAGAAGAAATTTTTGGAGAAATACAAGACGAATACGATACAGATGAATTTGTAAATAAACAATTATCTAAAACTGAATTTGTATTAAGTGGAAGACTTGAATTAGATATGCTAAATGAAAAATATAAATTTTTGTTTGATGAAAATGAGTCTGAAACATTATCTGGTTATATTATAAACTATTATGGCTCTATTCCAGAAAGAAGAGAAACTATTATTATTGGAAACTATCAGTTTGATATTTTAAGTGTAAGCGATACAAGAATTGAAACTGTAAAATTGAAACTACTATAATAAATTTTTTTTATCGGCGTTATATATACTTCTGTAAAACCAAACTTTAAAAAACGAAATGTGCTGGATGTTCTAAAAAAAATATTTTAGAATTTATAATATACAATCAATGTCTGTTACAACACCAATAAAAATTAGTAACGACTTCTTACTTGCTTATTGTTATGAGCAAATTATCAATAGAAATAGCATTGCAGATGCTCTTCAAAATATTGGTGTTATTATAAAGCAAAAATTAAATGTATCTTTTTGTTATGTGTCTTTAATAGAAGAAGAAGAACTTCAAGCGCTACAAACAATACATCAAAGTTCATTTTTATATTCAAAAGAAAATATTCAAAAAATTTATGATGAAGTTATAAAGCTACCAAGCAATGTTTATATCATTCATAAAAACAACACACAACAGGGTATAAATAAAATCATGCATTCTTGCAATATTGAAAGCATTGCAGTATATCCTTTAAACAATAATAATCGTAAGCAATTAATTTTATTTGCAAGTTCTAATGAATTTGATTGGGAGCAATATCATGCTGCATTTCAAAAATTATCAATAGCTATTAACAATGCATTGCTAACAGAAAATGTAAAACAACAATTATATAGTCATAATGAAATTTATGAAACATCTTTAACTATTTTAAATAAGCTAATTTGGAATTATGATGTTAAAAATAAAACTATTCGTATTGTTGGTTATACTCCAAGAATAGGCAATTTTATTCCACAACAAACATTTGAAATAGATGAAATGTGGCGTACAAACAATATTCATAAAGATGATATAGAAAAATTAAAACTAAATTTTCAAGAATTTTTACATCAAAACAAAACAAACACTAATGAGTTTACTGTAAGATTTATTGGAAACACAAATGAAAATGAATATACATGGTTACATATAAAGCAAACATTGCTTAGAGATGAAAATGGAAATCCAACAATAATTGTAGGTACAGCATCAGATATTCAAGAAGAACAAAAGCTTGCTTTAGAGTTAAGAAAAGATAATGAAAAATTACTTCATCAAGTACAAGAAAGCAATGAAAGATTAAGTACCATACTTAATAGTAGTAAAGAAATTATTTTAACCATTGATTTGCAAACAGAAAAAATTGAAAACATAAATAATGCTGTTTCAACCTTAGGTTATACACCAGATGAATGGATTGGGCAATTTTATACTCAATGGTCGTTAGAAAAAAGAAGAAAGTTTTATGATTTGCTAAAACATGCTAGTAAAAGCACTGCTTCTGCAAGAAGTCAGCAAATTATTTTTTCTACTAAAGACAATAAAAAACATATACCTTTTGAGTTTTCAACATCTATTTTTTCGTTTAAAGAAAAAAAATATTTGCTATGTGTTTTAAGAGATATTACAGAAAGAATTGAATACGAAAAAAATTTTGAGAAATTAACCAATCAGCTAACTCACCTCATAAATAATATTGATGATGTTTATGCTATTTACAATTTAATACATAATAAATACGAATTTGTAAGTGATAATATTGAAGGATTATATGGTTGTAGTAAAGATGAATTTATTTCAAGTGGATATTATTGGAAAGATGTTATTCATAAAGATGATTACGTAAGCATAGTAAAGCAAACAGATGAAGTAATTAAAAATAAAACAAAAGGAGAATTTTTTTATCGTATAACAACACCTGTTGGCGAAACAAAAATGTTGTTAGAAAAAATTACTGTAGCACTTAATAAAAATGGAAAAGCAGAAAGATTATATATTGTAAAATCTGATTACACACATATTGAAAATGCCGAACAAAGCTTGATTGAAAGTGAAAGAAAGTTTCGTTTTATTTCTGAAAATATAACAGACTTTATTTCTATTTTAGATAATGATGGACGATTTATGTATGCCTCCCCTTCTTCAGAAAAAGTAATTGGTTATAATGCAGAAGAATTGATTGGTAAAAATTTTATTTATATTATTCACCCCGACGATGCAACATCTTTTATAGAAAATGCTTTAGAAAAAATTGTTTTTAATAAAGAAGAAGTAAAACTTAGGTATAGAATATTGGGTAAAAAAAATAAATACTACTGGGTAGAAACTTATTTTAAACCAATTTTAGATAACGTCAATCAAACCAGCTCTATAATATGTAGTACAAGAGATGTAACAGAAAGAGAACAGTTAATGAATGACCTACAACAAGCTTTAGCAAAAGAAAGAGAATTAAATGAATTACGTTCTCAATTTGTATCTATGGCATCACATCAATTTCGTACACCATTAACAGTAATACAAAGCGGTGTCGAGTTAATGGAAATATATTTAGAAGACTTAACAGAACTACAACAAACTCCTTTTAAAAAACAATTTAAAAAAATTAATGCCGAAGTAACAAGGCTTCAAGATTTAATGACAGATGTTTTAGTTTTAGGAAGAAGCGATGTACAAAGAACTCCTTTTGTACCAGAAGAAGCAGACCTTGTTTTATTTTGTAAGGAGCTAATTGAAAGCAGATATAATAATAGATATTCTAATGAAAGAAAAGTAATTTTATATGTTTTTGGAAAGGAACAAAAAATATTTTTTGATAAAAAATTATTAGACCATTCTTTAGAAAATATTTTAAATAATGCTTATAAATATTCTGAACAAGGAGAAATAAAAATGTCTATTACATTTGAATTTGATAGTGTAAAAATTTCTATACAAGATAAAGGAATTGGTATTCCTCCAAACGATTTAGCAAATTTATTTCAGCCATTTTACAGAGCATCCAATACAACAGAAATTGAAGGAACAGGTTTAGGACTTCCAATTGTAAAAGATTTTATAGACAAACATAGCGGACAAATTTTTGTAGAAAGTGAAATAAATAAAGGCACAACTGTAAATATAATATTACCTTTAAAAAACAATCCATCATTATAAAATATCAACAGCTATGAATACCCTTTTTAAAATTTTGGTTATTGAAGATGAAGATAATATTAGAGAAAATATTCAAGAACTTTTAGAAGCCAAAGGTTATAACGTTCGTTCTGCTGCTAATGGAAAGCAGGGAATTTTAGATGCAATAGATTTTAGACCTCATTTAATTCTTTGTGATATTATGATGCCTAAAATGGATGGATTTAAAGTATTAGAATACATAAGAAAAACAAGCATTGTTCAAAATACTCCTTTTATTTTTCTTACAGCAAAAATTGATAGAACCGATATAAGACAAGGAATGGAATTAGGGGCAGACGATTATTTAACCAAACCTTTTTCTTCTAAAGATTTAGTTGCTGCCATAGAAGCAAGATTAAAAAAACAACAAAAAATTATTGACGAATATTCTAAAGTAAAACATGAATTAGATACTACCGTTTTTGCAACTTATTATCATGAATTTAATACACCATTGCACGGCATTATTGGTGGTTTAAATTTATTACTTAATGCAAGAGATTCTTTTAGCGATAGCCAAGTTCAAGAATTATTATACTCCATTTTAAAATCGGGTTTAAGACTTAATCATTCTTTGGCAAACCTAATGTTGTTCGAAGAAATTAAAAGAGCAGAAGTACATACAGAATTGCTAAGCATGTTTAACTCTGGAAACACTTCTGGTAATTGGGCAAATAGAATTCAAACAGAAGTTGAGATATTAGCAAAAGAAATTTATAACAGGCAAGATGATTTAGTTTTTAATATGCAATCAATAGATGTGCATATTAGTCCAGAATATTTATTAAGAATTATTGTAGAACTTACAGATAATGCTTTTAAATTTTCTACCAAAGGACAAAAAGTTTTTGTAAGTGGAAAAATGATGGATGATAATTATGTTATTGAAGTAAAAGATAATGGTAAAGGATTTAATATAACAGATAATAATAGTATTGCTCCTTTTAAACAATTTAATCGTTCAAAGTTTGAGCAACAAGGCTTAGGAATTGGTTTATATTTAGTAAAAAAATTGGCAGAACTTAATAGTGGAGATTTTAAAATACACTCTGTAGAAAGTGAAGGAACTACTGTAACAATAATACTTCCATCATTTGGCATATAATATTTTTATCTTTTGCTAATACGATTTATTTTCAGCTAAAATTTTTCAGAGCTATCTTCGTAATATGTATTCTCTTTTAAGAAATTTTTTATTCTGTTTTCAGCCCGAAGCTGTTCATCATTTTTCTATGAACAGTTTAAAATTTTTGTGTAGAATAAATTTTATACAAAAAATTATTGCAAAATGTTTTCAGTATAATCACTCTTCATTAGAAAAAAAATTATGGAATTTATCTTTTAAAAATCCAATAGGTCTTGGTGCTGGATTTGATAAAAATGCAAAATATTTAAACGAGTTGCAGTTATTGGGTTTTGGCTTTGTAGAAATTGGTACAGTAACTCCTTTGCCACAAGCAGGAAATAATAAACCAAGACTTTTTCGTTTGGTAAAAGATAAAGCTATTATCAACAGAATGGGTTTTAATAATGATGGTGTACAAATAATTAAGGAAAGATTAATTGAGTGGAGAAAAAGTAATTCAACAACTACTTTAATTATTGGAGGAAATATTGGTAAAAATAAAATTACACCAAACGAAGATGCTTGGAAAGATTATGAAATTTGTTTTAATGAATTATTTGATTGTGTAGATTATTTTGTGGTAAATGTTAGTAGCCCAAATACACCAGGGTTAAGGGCTTTACAAGAAAAAGATGCTTTAAAAAAAATATTAAGTCATTTACAAAATATTAATCAGCAAAAAAAATATCCTAAACCTTTACTATTAAAAATTGCACCAGATTTAACCAAAGAACAATTGGATGATATTGTTGATTTAAGTTTAGAAACACAACTTAGTGGACTTGTTGCAACTAACACAACTATTGAAAGAAATAATTTACAAACAGATAATAATATTATAAATAATATTGGTGCAGGTGGTTTAAGTGGCAAGCCACTTACAAAAAAAAGTACTGAAATAATACAGTACTTAGCTAAACAATTAAATAATCAAATACCCATTATTGCAAGTGGTGGTATTTTTAATGATACAGATGCTAAAGATAAATTAAATGCTGGAGCCACTCTTGTGCAAATATGGACAGGCTTTATTTACGAAGGACCATCTATTGTAAAAAATATTTGTAAAAGGTTGATAAAATAAAATTTTGTTAGAGCCTTATTATAAATTATACACTCATCATTTCTTTTTCTTTAGCTTCTAAATGTTTATCAACTAAAACAATATATTTATCTGTTAAGTTTTGAATGTTTGCTTCTGCATCTTTAGAAGCATCTTCACTAAGTCCATCTTTTTGTAATTTTTTTATTTGCTCAATAGCATCTCTTCTAATATTTCTAATACTTACTTTTGCTTGTTCTCCTTCTGCACTTGCTTTTTTAAATAATTCTTTTCTTCTCTCTTCTGTTAGTGGCGGTAAAAATAAACGAATTTGATGCCCATCGTTTTGAGGTGTAATACCAATATTAGCTTGCATAATAGCTTTTTCTATGGCAGCAAGAATATTTTTTTCCCAAGGTTGAATACTAATGGTTTTTGCATCTAATACAGAAATATTTGCTGCTTGATTTATAGGTGTTGAGCTTCCATAATAATCAACAACAATTCCATCTAACATGGTAGGCGATGCTTTGCCAGCTCTTATTTTAGTAAGTTCTTGTTCTAATCTTGAAATTGATTTTTGCATAGACGATTTAGTATCATCAATAATCAATTCTACTTCTTCGGTTGTCATAAAATAAATTTTAGCAGCAAATCTAATGAATGGCAATGAACTATAAGGGTTCAATTAGTAAAATACTTATGAAAATTATTGTTATTTTTTATTTTGATGTTTGTTTTATTAATATAAATGCAAAAGCCCTGCATTATATAATAATACAGAGCTTTATTGCCAACCTAAACCAACTTTTTTAAATGCTAAAACGTAATAGCCATAAATTATTCTTATTTACACAACTTGTAAGGGGCTTAATAATATTTTGTGTTGGTGTATTAAGTAGGTGTGAAAATGTGTGATTATTAGAAATTTTATTTTCTCTATTATTCCATTTTGTAGCTTTATCTAACAAATTTTTTTGAAAATTATTTCTTAGTAAACTCCAGTTTGTATTACTATCACTATTATCATCATTATTAACATCTGCACTTGTTTTTTTCAATCCTTTTTCTGTCATAATATATTCTGTGTTGTATCTCCAAGAATATGCTTTTTCATCAGAGTCGTACCAGCTATCTCCAAAATTACTCATAAAACTTTCGTTTAAATGTTCGTGCCAGTACCAACCTGCATTTTTTTCAATAAATATTTTTTTTCCTACAGGTACAGCAATGGTTACAATAACATTTTGATTTCTAAATTTTTCTTTTGCAGTTATTGTAATTCCTTTATCAAGTATTAAAGAAGAATCTGTTTGTAATATTTGATAATTAATTTTAGAAGCTAACTCATCTGCTTGTGTTTTACTTTTACCATTACTCAATCTTACCATTTTCACAGAAAAACTATCTGTTGTTGATTTTATTACCCTTATTCTTACATTACCTATAGCAACACTATCATCATCCATAAAAGTAAATGGCTCTATTTTAAACCAAGTATTTTCAAAATATTTTCCTTTATTTATTGCTTTTACATCTAATCTTTGAAATGAAGCATTTTCAATTTTTACATTTTCTTCAAAAGCATTATTATGATACTTAAAATCTTTTGCTAATAAAACAATTAAATTAATAAAACAAATCCAACCAATAACCCATAATGCAGAGAATGTATAACCAATTAAGTTGCTATTTTTTTTCATTTTTGTAACTCTACGAATAATAAATACTACTACACCAACCACAGGAGCCCAAATAAAAAATATTAATGTGCCCCAAGTAAAATAGTTTTGCCAACCATCTGTAATAATATATTTTTTTAATGGTAGTAAACTTGTTGTTGTTATGCCTATACCAAATAATGCAGCAACTATTGCAATTAATATACAGCCTAAAATAAAGTAAACACATATTTTTGTTATTAAAGCAATTGCACCTCCAATACCTCTACTTCTTTTCTTCATTTCAGTGTTTGCTTCTGTAGCAAATTGTTTGCTTTTTTCATTAAAATTATTTCCCAATTCTGTACCTTTTTCTTTAAGAGTTTGTCCAAAAGATTCTGCTCTTTTAGCAAAAGATTCTATATCTCCTTGAATAGTGTTTTTAATATTATTCAAATCAACTTTTTCTCCTTTCATTTCTAATTTTTCAGAAGTTGTTTTTGCTTCTGGTAATATCATCCATAAAATTATATATACAAGTAAAGCTGTAGGACTAAATGTTATGTTGAAAAATGATGGATGCCAAAAATTCATCCAATTAGAAATTCGAAACATAAATGTTATAAATGGAAGTATAAAAAGTAATCTTGGAATCCAAACAGAAATACCAAAATAATGGCTTAAACCACTACAAACACCAGCAATAACTTTACTTTCAGCATCTCTGTATAATCTTTTGCGTTTACTACCTATTACTTGTGTGGCACTACTTGGTATAACAGCCCAAAGAATTATGTAAGGCACAAACATTACTCCAAAAAATATAACAAACAATATCCTTACTACTACAGGATCTATTCCAAAATAATTAGCAACACCACTACAAACACCTCCTAAAATTTTGTTGTTTTCATCTCTAAACATTTTTTTATACTCATTGTTATTAGAAGTATATTGTTGTTCTTGAAAATGTTGGTTGGTGCTGTTTTGTGTATTAATATTTTCATCATCAAAATCTTCTGGTCGTCCCATACTATCTATAATTCTATTTACATCCTCTTCTGTTATACACGAATTATTTTTTTTAATTGTTTCGCCAAAAAGTTCTGCAATACGACCTTCAATATCATTAATAATTTCATCTCTGCCTTCTTCGTTAGCAAAGTGTTTTCGTAAGCTTTCAATGTATTTATTTAGTACTTCAAAAGCATTTTCTTCAATTGGTATTACTCTTCCTTGAAAGTTTATATTAATTACCTTTTTCATAATATATAAGGTTTATTGTGGTTAAAGTTGGTTTGTTTATTGGTTATCTTGTTTTTGAGTTAATGTAGCAACAGCATTTGCAAGTTCTTGCCAGGTTTTTCCTAATTCATTATAAAATGCAAGTCCTCTTTCTGTTAGCATAAAATATTTTCTGGGTGGTCCACTACTGCTTTCAACCCAACGATAAGTAAGATAGTCTGCATTTTTAAGCCTTGTTAATAATGGATAAAGAGTTCCTTCCAAAATTTGAAGATTAGCAGCTTTCATTTTTTCTACAATATCACTTGGATATACTTCTCCTTGTTGTATGATAGATAAAATACAAAACTCCAATACTCCTTTTCTCATTTGGCTTTGTGTATTTTGAATATCCATTGCTATTATTTTATTTGTTATTAATTTTTTTGTTAGTACATTTTTTAATGAAGATTACCAGCCAAAATAACCTCTACGCTCTACAGTTACTTTTCTTGTTCTTCTAATATTCCATAAATCTGCAGCACTAAATATTTTTTTGTGATGTTCAACTTCAGTTGTTACTGTTTCTTTAATTTCTGAAGTAAGATTAATTATTGCTTCTTTAGTTAAAGGAGCTAATAATTTTGTGTTTTCTGTTTTCATTTTTAAATATTTTTATTTGTTAATAATTTGATTTTAAGTTTTTGTCTTTTTTTACTTTGACAATACAAAGATGAAGTATTTTACAATACTATGCAATACATACTACTATCCTTAATTTAGTAGTTTAAGTATTTTTTTTCATAAAAATTAATTATAATTAACTGATTATCAATAATATTTAAAATCCATAACACAGTACTATGCAATACATAGTATTATGATAAACGGCAAAATAACTTGATGAATATTAGGAAAAAAGGTTCTTTAGCTGGCATTATTTTTAAAAATTCAATAAAAAATTAATCATAATTAGTAAAAATTATAAGGCTATTTTTCTTTACGTTTTTGTTCTGTATATCTTCGTTATTAATGATAGCACTTGTTTATAAATCTACAGGTAGTTGGTATATTGTAAAAGCAAAAAATGGCAAACAATATAATGCAAGAATTAAAGGTGCATTAAAAATAGAAGGTATAACATCTACCAACCCTATAGCAGTTGGTGATGAAGTAACTATTGAACTTGAAAACGAAAATGAAAATACTGTTACTATTACTTCTGTATGCAATAGAAAAAATTATGTAGTACGACAATCGCCTCACAATAAAAGACAACATCATATAATTGCATCAAACCTTGATCAAAGTATGTTGTTTGCAACAATAAAAGATCCTATAACTTCTACGGGGTTTATTGATAGGTTTTTATGCTCTTGCGAAATGTATCATTTACCAGCAATATTGGTTTTTAATAAATCGGATATTTATGAAAAAAAAGATATAGAGCAGTTTACTAACATACAAACTACTTACGAAACTATTGGTTATAAAGTTGTATTAGCAAGTATAAAAAACAATGAAGGTGTAGATGTAATAAAATCTATGTTACACAATAAAACAACATTATTGAGTGGACATAGTGGTGTTGGAAAAACAACTTTTATCAATTCTATTTTTCCAGAACTAAATTTAAAAACTCAAGAAGTAAGTGATTGGAGTGGAAAAGGAATGCATACAACAACCTTTGCAGAAATGTATGATTTGCCTTTTTGGGGAAGAGTAATAGACACACCAGGCATAAGAGAGTTGGGCTTGATTGGTGTAAGCAAACAAGAACTTTCTGGATATTTTCCAGAAATGAAAGCCTTGATAAATGAATGTAAATTTAATAACTGTATGCATGCAAACGAACCCAACTGTGCTGTAAAAAATGCTTTACAACAAGGTGAAATTTCTTTAAAAAGATACAACAGTTATTTAAGTATTTTAGAAACAATTTCTGATAAGAATTATTAAAAAACTTTCTTTTCAAGAAATTGTGCAATCTCATTTACAGCAGAATTATTTTTTCTGTTTTGTGTAAATACAGAAACGCCATTGTAAATATTGTAATGCAAGGTAAGAGGATGTCCTTTGTATTTAAAATGCCAATCAACAGTATCGCTATCATCTTCTTTTCCTAAGAATTTTACTCTTAGTTCGTGCAATAGCATATTAATAATGTTGTTGAATTTGCTGATACCACAATTATCATCAATAACTGCTTCTACAGCACCTGAAAGGTTGGTTAATTGGTAGCTCATAAATGTTGGATTTAGATATTTTTGGATTAATTACTCAAACTTATCAAACTTATATTTTGGAGCTTTTGGCGTTTTACTTTTTCTTTTACCACCAGAGCCTTCATCTTGTAAAACCCTTTCTGCTCCTACATTTTTTCCATTACTTGGACAACCATTTTTATTTCCTCCACCAAATACGTTTCTAAAAAAATTACAAGAACTTAAAGTTATTGCTACAACTACAACAAGTAAAATGGTTTTTAAACTTTTCATTGATTATTTTTTACGCCCTGCAAGATATATTTATTCTATGTTTTATACTACATTAATTAGGCAAAAAAATATATGTACATAGTACAACGCTATTTTTTTAAAATTATTTTATAACTATTCGTATAAAAAATGATTTGTAAATTATTGAGGCTATAAAACTATAATAGAGATACTCCTTTATTAAGCATATATTCTCTTACTTTATCAGACCAAACACTTACTTGTACTTCGCCAATATGAGACTTTTTTAGTAAAAACATACAAAGCCTAGATTGTCCAATTCCACCTCCAATACTTTGCGGAAGCTGATTGTTTAAAAGCATACTATGAAAAGAAAGAGAAGATTTATGCTCACTATTTTTTTCCTTTAATTGATGTTCCAATGTTTGCTTATCAACCCTAATACCCATTGATGATATTTCAAATGCAGATTCTAATATTGGATTCCAAAATAAAATATCTCCATTTAACCCAAAATAATTGTCATCATTTTTTGTACTCCAATCATCATAATCAGCAGCTCTTGAATCGTGTGGTTCGTTATTAGATAAGTTTTTGCCAATACCAATTAAAAAAACAGCACCATATTCTTTTGCTATTGCATTTTCTCTTTGCTTTGGTGTAAGTGTTGGATATTTTTGTAACAATTCTTCTGCATGAATAAATTGAATATTGTGTGGAAGAATTGGTTTGTTGTCAGGATAAAATTGTTGTATTGCATGTTCTGTTTCTACTATTGCTTTATAAATATTTGATACAGTATGTTTCAAATATTGTAAGTTTCTATCTTCTTTAGTTATGTGTTTTTCCCAATCCCATTGATCTACATAAATTGAGTGTATGGGACTGTAATCTTCATCTGGTCTTAATGCTCTCATATCTGTTAAAATACCTCTTCCAACCTCTATTTCAAGTTCTTTAAGTCTTACTCTTTTCCATTTTGCTAAGGAATGAACAATAACAGCTCTTTGTTCATCTAAAAATTTTACAGGAAAACTAATAGGTCTTTCAATTCCATTGAGGTCATCATTTAAGCCTGTGCCATCTAATACCATTAATGGAGAAGATACTTTTGTTAAGTGTAAATAATTACAAAGAAATCTTGTAAATGTATCTTTAATAATTGTTATTGCTGCTTCTGTTTGTAATATTTTATTCATAAATTTTTTAGAGGTTATTTTTTTGCTTCATTGTATTTACTAAACCAAGAAGCATATTTTATATAATTGTTGGCTATTCTGTTTATTTCGCCACTGATTAATTCTTGAGAAATTTCTTTTACTTTTTTTGCAGGTACACCAGCATAAATACTTCCTTCTTCTACTATTGTGCCTTCTAAAACTACAGCACCTGCTGCAATGATACTATTGCTATGCACAACACATTTATCCATTACAATAGCACCCATACCAATTAAAACATTATCGTGTATAGTGCAGCCATGTACAATAGCATTATGACCAATAGAAACATTATTACCAATATTGGTAGGATTTTTTTGATAAGTGCAATGTATAACTGCTCCATCTTGTATGTTTACTTTATTGCCCATTTTTATATAATGCACATCACCTCTTATTACTGCATTAAACCAAACACTACATTCATCTCCCATCATTACATCTCCTACAATTGTTGCATTTGGAGCTATAAAACAGTTGTTTCCTATTTGAGGTTTTTTATCTAATACAGGTAGTATAAAAGCCATAAATTTTTTTTAAAAATTGGTTGAAGATATTAAACTTCCATTTTTGTATTGAGGTAATACGTTGGCAACATTTTCTGTAACACAAAATTCTAAATCTTTTTCTAAACCATATTGACTTAGTCTGTGCCAATGAGTTGTTAAACGAGCAAAAGCATACATATCTTTTTTATGTAAAGCATACATTTGTTCTGCCATTAAGCTACTATCGCAATGAACTGTAAAATGTTTTTTTATTTGATGAATTACTGCACCTGCAAATAAAGTATCTTCTAAGTTTACTCTATTTTTCCAAGCACTACAACCCAAAAACACATTTTTATTTTGCTTTGATAGAAAACTACATACTGCATTTAAGTTAGGAAAAGAACCTGTAATAATTTCTTTAGCTCCATTATTTAAAGCCATGTGCAAAAGCTTAGTGCCATTGGTTGTAGTTAATACAAGTGTTTTTCCTTCTATAAAACTTCTTGGGTATTCTGTAGGGCTATTACCATATTCTAAGCCTTCAATTATTTTTCCATCTCTTTCGCCTGCAGTAATACTATTAGGTGTTTGTTTGCCAATAGCAATACATTTTTCAACACTATCTACAGGAATTATTTTTTCTGCACCATTATACAAAGCAGTAGCAATAGTTGATGTAGCTCTAAAAACATCTATTACAACAACAACACTATCTTTTATATCATATATATCTAAAAGCTCAGGAGAAAGAATAGTGTATAAAAAGGGTTTACTCATTTTGCAAATATACTATGGCACTATTTGTTCTTTCTTTTATATTTAATTTTCACTTTCACTACACCGGCATTTAACATTCCTAAATCTTTTGCTGCAACTTTACTAAGGTCTATAATTCTTCCAGCAACAAAAGGTCCTCTATCATTTATTCTAACATTTACTGTTTTATTATTTTCTAAGTTGATAACTTTTACCTTAGTTCCAAATGGTAATTTTTTATGAGCTGCAGTGTATTCATTTGGTTGATATATTTCGCCATTGGCTGTTTTTCTTCCTGCATATTTATCAGAATAAAATGAAGCTTGTCCCGTTTTAGTTACATATTTACCACAACTTGAAAGTATAAATGCTATTACAACAAAAAGCAATATCTCTTTTTTCATAATGCAAAAATATTGTTTAATAATTTATTAAGGTTTTATTGTTGGGGTTAATTAACATTACATACACTTATCTTCGCAATTCTATTGATATATGACAAAGTTTGCACACGATACTATTGTACCTGATAAGCAAAGCCAACTAAATAAAAAGAAACAAGTTGCAGATATGTTTAATAACATAGCTTTTAGATACGATTTTTTGAATCGTTTTTTAAGTATGGGAATTGATATTAGTTGGCGTAAAAAAGCTATTAAACAACTAAGAGAATTAAACCCTCAAAATGTATTAGATGTTGCAACAGGCACTGCTGATATGCCATTACTTTTATACAAACAAATAAAACCCGATAAAATTATTGGTATTGATATTAGTAAAGATATGTTGGCAATAGGAGAAAAGAAAATTACAAAAAATAATTTACAACAATACATTCAACTACAAGAAGGTGATAGTGAAAATATCAATTTTACAAATAATAGTTTTGATGCAGTTACAGTAGCTTTTGGTGTAAGAAATTTTGAGAATTTAGAATTAGGGTTACAAGAAATTTATCGTGTATTAAAACCTAATGGAAAGTTGGTTATATTGGAATTTTCAAAACCACATCAACCAGTATTTAGTAGTTTGTATAAATTTTATATGAATAATATTGCTTCTAAATTTGGCAACCTTTTTTCTAAAAACAAAGAAGCATATCAATACTTACACAACTCTATACAAGCATTTCCAGAAGGAGAAATGTTTTTGAATGTTATGAAAAGTGTTGGATTTAAAAATGTATATTTAAAATCATTGAGTTTAGGATTATGTACCATTTATTGCGGAAACAAATAATTATTATTCTTATTGCTATTGTAGGCATTAACTCTGTGCAAGCACAGTATGTTGAAATGAATAGACCACATAGAGATGATATGCCTTATTATTTTGGTATTACATTGGCTTACAACAATAGTTATCTTGCAGCAACAAAACACCAAAAATTTACCAATGATGATAGCATTATGTCTGTTCAACCAGGTGCAAGTGGAGGAATTGCTTTGGGTTTAATTGGCACATTAAAATTAAATTATTGTTGGGAGTTTAGGTTTAACCCTCAACTTGTAATTGGAGGCTCAAAATATTTTACTTATCAAACAAATTATCCATTAAAAGAAGAAAAGAAAATATTGCCTTCAACCATTATCAGCTTTCCTTTTCAGTTTAAATTAAATTCTGATAGGCTTAATAATTTTAGAACTTATGTTTTAATTGGTGCTAAGTTTGATATGGATTTAGCAAGTAACTCTACTGCTCGTAATGCTGAAGACTTGGTAAAACTGAAAAAAAATGATTTTGCATTAGAAGCAGGTATTGGTTTTAATTTCTTTCTTCCTTTTGTAACACTAAGCCCCGAAATAAAATTTAGCTATGGCTTAACCAATATTCATAGTAGAGATGCAGCATTAAAATATTCAAATGTTTTTGATAAAATTCAATCTCGTATGATCACTTTTTCACTTCATTTAGAAGACTAAATTTTGTACTTACTTTAAACCAACATAAAAACAATTATTATGAAAGAATTACTTGAAAAACTGGGCAATGAAGCAGGACTTTCACCAGAACAAGCAGCAAAAGCTATTGAAACAATAGCAAGTTTTGTAAAAGAAAAATTTCCTATGCTAAGTGGTGCTGTAGATAGCATTTTTGGAGCAGGAGAAGAATAATTTTTAAAAATTATTCTGGCTGTATTACAATTTCTTCAATACAAGTTTGAGGAGTTAATAACGAAGTTGAATAAATGATTGTAGCAACATCTTTTGCTGCAATCATTTTTTTTTGTGCAATAGTTTCATTTGCCCAACTTTCTGTTGCAATAGCACCAGGTATTACAGAGGTTACTTTTATTTGATAAGGCTTTAGCTCTTCTCTTAAATTTCTACTAAAGCCTAATAAGGCATGTTTAGTAATACTATAGCTACTTCCTTTTATATAAGCATGTAATGAGGCTAAAGAACAAATATTAAAAATATGACCTTTCTTTTTTTGCATCATTGCAGGCAACAATGTTTTTGTTGTATGATAGGCACTGTATAAATTTACTTGCATCAACTTTTCTAAAACATCATCATCTTCATTAATCAAAGAACTTGCAATAAATTGTCCTACATTATTAATTAAAACATCTGGTGTGCCAAAAGTTAAACACCAATTTGCAAACATTTTAGCATTATTGTTATTACTGATATCAATAGCTTTTGTATGAACAGTTGAGTTAGGATATTGTTGTTGTATTTGTAGAGCAGTATTGTTTAATGCTTGTTCATTTCTTGCACACAACATTAGTGTATTTTTTGATGCAGCAAAGGTTTCAGCAATTGCTTTGCCTAAGCCTTTAGATGCTCCTGTTATAATAACATTCATAAAAAAATATTCTTACAAAGTAAATATATAAAACAAAACAAACTTGTATTACTTTGCAATGTATGAAGCAGTATAAACATTTGTTTTTTGATTTAGACCATACTTTGTGGGATATTGAAGCTAATGCAAAAGAAACTTTACAAGAATTATATTTTCAACATCAACTTGCAGAAAAAGGTGTAGATGATTTTGAGTTTTTTTTTGAGAGATATAGTTTTCATAATACAAAACTTTGGGATAGATATAGTAAAGGATTTATAAAACAAGAAGAACTTAGATGGAAAAGAATTTGGCTAACTCTATTAGATTTTAAAATGGCAAATGAAAAATTATCTAAACAACTTTCTGAAGATTTTTTAAAAATTCTTCCAACTAAGAAAAATCTTTTTCCATACACAATAGAAATTCTAACTTATCTAACCCATAAAAATTACACTTTACATTTAATAACAAATGGTTTTGAAAATGTACAACATCAAAAAATTAATAATAGTAATTTAAAACAATTTTTTCAAGAAGTAATAACCTCTGAAGCAAGTAATAGCTTAAAACCAAATAAAGAAATTTTTGAATATGCACTTCAAAAATCAAATGCAAGATTAAGAGAAAGCATTATGCTTGGAGATAATTTAGAAGCTGATATTCAAGGAGCTATAAATGTAGGAATGGATACTGTTTTTGTAAATCACTTAAATATTTCGTCCCATATTCAACCAACATTTATTATAACAAACTTGCAACAATTAGAAGAAATATTTTAGCAATTAATGTAAGATATTACTTAATTATATGTTGATTTTACAATTTAAAAATTCCTTTTTCCGACAGAAAAAAAGAATGATAGAAACATTTTGAGGCTATTCTTTAACAAGTAATACTGTACATTTGTGCCGATTAAAAATTTTTTATTTTATGATAAAAACAGGAAATCCCGTAATTAGCATTTATACTGAAATTACACCTAATCCAGAAACAATGAAGTTTGTGGCAAATAAACTTTTATACCCTGGTAAAAGCATAGATTTTCAAGATGAGAGTACAGCAAATCCTTCTCCTTTAGCTAAAGAGTTATTTGGCTTTCCATTTATAAAAGGTGTTTTTATTGCAAGCAATTTTGTAACAGTTACAAAAACTGAAGACACAGAAAATTGGGATGATATTATACCTTCTATAAAACAATTTTTAAAAGAGTATTTAGAAAATGGAGGTGTAATTATTAATGAAGAAGAAGTAAATGAAAGTGCACATCTTGATTCTGGTAATGTTATTAATGCTGATGATACAGATGTTGTAAAAAGAGTAAAAGAACTTCTTGAAAATTATGTAAAACCAGCTGTAGAAATGGATGGTGGAGCAATACAATTTAAGAGTTATGATAATGGTGTTGTAAATGTTATGTTGCAAGGAAGTTGTAGTGGTTGTCCAAGTAGTTTAATTACTTTAAAAGCTGGTATTGAAGGTATGATGAAACGTATGATACCAGAAGTAAAAGAAGTAATTGCAGAAGCTGGATAATTTTTCAAATTTTTTTATATACAATCCTGACAAATTACTGTTCAGGATTTTTTTGTTTTTAATACTTATAATTCTATCAAACATTTTAGTTAATAGGTTTTACATTTGTCGTCTTTTTCAAAAAGAGAATTATTATTAATGCTCATACATAAAAAAATATCTTACTTACAAAATATTAGAACACTGATAAAAGAATCGCTAAGTAGCGATGATAAAGATTTTACAACAGGAAGTATTCGTAAAGCAATTTTTTTATTAGCCGTACCCATGATTTTAGAAATGAGTATGGAAAGCGTTTTTGTAGTAGTAGATATTTTTTTTGTAAGTAAGTTAGGTTCTTTAGCAACTGCAACTGTTGGTTTAACAGAAAGTATTTTAACTATTATATATTCTTTAGGTATTGGAATAAGTATTGCAACAACTGCTATGGTTGCAAGAAGAGTAGGAGAGAAGAATTATAAAGATGCTGCAAGGTCTGCATCTCAAGCAATATTAATAGCCATTTTTATTAGTGTAATTATTAGTGTTGCAGGAATAATTTTTTCTAAAGATGTATTGTATTTAATGGGTGCAACAAAAGAAATTGCAGAGTATGGTTATAGGTACACTGCTATTATGCTAGGCTTAAATATTGTTATTATTCTTTTGTTTTTATTAAATGGCATTTTTAGAGGTGCTGGCAATGCTGCAATAGCTATGAAAAGTTTATGGATAGCAAATATCTTCAACATTATTTTATGCCCAATATTAATACACTATTATGGCTTAACAGGGGCTGCTTATGCAACTGTTTTAGGCAGAGGTATTGGTGTATTGTATCAACTACAACAACTACTAAAAGGCAAAGGAGTCATTAAAATTTACATCAATTATTTTTTACCAAAATTTGCTATTATTAAAAGCCTATTAAACGTAACAATAACAGCATCTTTTCAATTTATTATTTCAAGTGCCAGTTGGATTGTTATGGCAAGAATAATGACAAGCTTTGGCAATAATGCCATTGCAGGTTATACTATTGCTATACGACTTATTATATTTTTTATTTTACCAGCATTGGGTTTTGCTAATGCTGCTGCTACTTTGGTTGGGCAAAACTTGGGAGCTAAACAACCTGAACGAGCTGAGAAAAGTGTTTGGAAGGTAACTAAGTATAATGCAATTTATATGGGCTTTGTATCATTATTATTTTTGATTGGTGCAGAATATTTTGTACATTTTTTTACAAAAGAAACTGAAATTATAAATACTGCTGTTCATGCACTAAGAGTAATAAGTTTGGGCTATATTTTTTTTGGAACAGGTATGGTTTTAATGAATGCCTTTAATGGTGCAGGAGACTCAAGAACACCAACAATCATAAACTTTTTTTGTTTTTGGATTTTTCAAATCCCAGTTGCTTATTTTACAACACATATATTACATTGGAATGAATGGGGTATTTATATAAGCATTGTTGTTACAGATGCATTATTAACTTCTATTGCATTTTATTTATTTAGAAAAGGTAAATGGAAGATGGCAAAAATTTAATGCTATATTGTTCTGTATGTATGAGTATGTACAAAACTGCTTTAGTTGATTAAGGAACAACCTTAAACTTTTATAAACCACAGAGAGCACAATTCCCCTCATTTGGAGGGATTAGATGTGGTTAATTTCAAACTCATATTTCTTATTTCCTGAAGACACAAATCAAGTTGTCAGAGTGAAAAAGTTAAAAGTTACTACTGGTCCAACAGATTTTATTAAAGTTAATGCCGCAACAAATACACCAGATTATACACATATACATACTATTGAAGTAAATGTTACAAAATAAATATCAAAAATAATTTTAAAACGAATAGCCATTTTATAAAAATAGAGTGGCTATTCCATTTTCAGCAATTTGCTTTAACCTCAACTTGTTTATTTTTTGCAACTCTATTATCACTATACAATTATTTTTATTTAATAATTTTGATACTTAGAATTTCTATGTATATTTGAATATTAAATACATAGAATAACTATGCTTGAAATATCTAAAGACCTTGTAGCAGCCTCATCTGCACCATTAGTTTTGTCTGTATTGTCTAAAGGCGAAAGTTATGGTTATGAAATTATCAGAAATATAAAAGAGACAAGCAACAATCGCCTTCAACTTGCAGAAGGAACATTATATCCCATACTTAAAAAAATGGAACAGGCTGGATGGATTAAAGCCAAATGGAAAACATCTGACAATGGCAGAGAAAGAAAATATTATAAATTAACAGCTACTGGAAAAAAGCAATTAGAAGCAGAAAAAAATAACTGGGAATCTGTAAATCAAATACTCCAAAATTTATGGAAAGAAAATTTCAACTTGAATATGCAATAAATGCTTTTGTAGAAGAATTGGCAGCAAAAGGAACTATTACAGCTTTAGATGAGAAAGAATTAAAGTGTCATTTCTACGAATCTGTACAAAACTTAACTTCACAACAATTAACAGAAGAAGAAGCATTTGCAGTAGCCAAGATACGAATAGGCAATACCGAAATATTGGCACAGGAATTCAAAAAAGTGAATGGCATAAATATGCTAAATAAAGAATGGGTGTTTATTTTTTTAGGTATAGCTTTAACAATACTTGCCAAAACATTTTTATTATTTGCAGATTATTTTATTATACATCAAGTATATTTAAATAAGCTAACTATAGGTGCAGGGGCTTATTTGCTATCTATCTGTTATTTATTGTTGGCTTGTTTTGCTATACTATTATTTATTAAAGGAGATGATTTTACAAAGTTTATTAAAGCAAAACTATTTGATAAAAATGTTTGGGTAATAGCTTTATTGGTTACATTTTTAGGATTAATAACTACAATATTGTATGGTAGCTTTCTTAGCAACCCTTTTGATGGATATATTGATTCATATTTAGATGTATTGTACTACAACAATATTACTGAAACAATTTTAAGAGGCACTATACCTGTAACAGTAGTATTAGGTGTATTATTTTCTACACAGTCAGTTAATAGAAAATTTGGATGGAGGTTAGTATTTTCAAGCAATTATTATTTATACAGTTTTTTATTAGGTTTTGGTGCTGAAATTGTAGCTGCATTATTTAGTCGTATGTTATTTAAAAATGGAATTATTGTTGAATCTATTGTTTTCGGACTTGCTTACTTTATTTATATATATCATTTTTTTAAGTATAATCCTAAAATGAACTTTCTACACTTTTTTTTATTTATAAGTACTTCCCTTTTTATTGAATGTTTTATGGGTTATTTTAAAAAAGAATTAGCCGAACAGATAGGAAGGCTTACAGCACCTTTTGCATGGGCATTAATATTGGCAATTATTTCTGCTTTTATTGCAGTCAAAAGAAAACGAAAAAAGGCATTAGTTTAATGCAGTTTATTTTCGTTCTTCCTTACCTTTGCAGCCTTAAAAATAAGACCTGTAAGGTTTTCAAAACTTTATAAGTCTTGCAATTAAAAAAGTTTAATGTTTAATATTTTTCGTTGTCTCAACTTTAAACATTAAATACGTAACCTGTAACTATAATGAGTAAGTATCAAGAATTTTTGGGTCTTCACCTTCCCAGCATAGAAAAAGAAATATTAGCCCAATGGCAGCAAACGAATGCTTTTGAAAAAAGTATTTCACTTCGTGAAGGAGCTACACCATTTGTGTTTTATGAAGGTCCGCCAAGTGCCAATGGTATGCCAGGCATACACCATGTTATTTCAAGAACGTTGAAAGATTTGGTTTGTCGTTATAAAACCATGCAAGGTTTTCAAGTAAAAAGAAAAGGTGGATGGGATACGCATGGATTACCTGTAGAATTAGGTGTAGAAAAAGAATTAGGTATAACCAAAGAAGATATTGGTAACAAAATTTCGGTAGAAGAGTATAATAAAAAATGCAGAGAAGCAGTATTACGCTATAAAAAAGAATGGGATGATATAACAACTAAAATGGGTTATTGGGTTGATTTAAACAATCCATATATCACTTTTGAAAATAATTATATTGAAAGTTTGTGGTGGATATTAAAACAACTCTACAATAAAAATTTATTGTACGAAAGTGTAAGTATTCAACCATATTCTCCTGCTGCTGGTACAGGTTTATCAAGCCACGAATTAAACCAACCAGGCACCTATAAAGATGTGAAGGATACGAGTGCTACAGTGATGTTCAAAATAATTCAACATTCAAAATTCAACATTCAAAATTTTGAAGGCGAAGCCTTCTTTATGGCTTGGACAACAACACCTTGGACACTTCCATCAAACTTAGGCTTAACTGTTGGTGCAAATATTGATTATGTTTTAGTAAAAACTTTTTCTCCAATTAATCATCAACAAATTAATGTAATTCTTGCAAAAGCATTGCTACATAAGTATTTCAAGGCAGAAGGAGAAAATGCAGACTTTGAAAATTATTCATCTGAAAGCAAAATAATTCCTTATAAAATTATTGCAGAATTTAAAGGAAAAGATTTAGAAGGAATTGAATACGAACAACTACTTCCTTTTGAAGCAAACAAAACAGACAACCCAAATGCTTTTAAAATTTTAATAGGAGATTTTGTTACAACAGAAGATGGAACAGGTATTGTACATACAGCTCCTGCTTTTGGTGCAGATGATTTTAGAGTAGGTAAAAAATATGATATTGGCATTTTAACAATGGTTGATAAAAGAGGAAAATTTTTAGAAGGAATAAAAGATAATGTGTTTTTGTATGGAAACGAATATGTGAAAGAAGCTTATTTAACCGATGCAGAAAAAGAAGCAGAATTTAAACATCAAAAACAAATATTAGAAGCTAACGGTAAAGTAAAAGATTTAAAAAAATATTTAAGTGTAGATGATAGAATTGTATTGAAATTACAAGAAGAAGGAAAGTTGTTTAAGAAAGAAAAATACGACCATAATTATCCTCATTGTTGGCGTACAGATAAACCCATTTTATATTATCCTTTAGATGCTTGGTTTATAAAAACAACAGCCTTAAAAGATAGAATGGTTGAACTAAATAAAACCATTAACTGGAAACCAAAAAGTACAGGAGAAGGGCGTTTTGGCAATTGGTTAGAAAATATGGTTGATTGGAATTTAAGCAGAAGCAGATATTGGGGAACTCCTTTACCAGTTTGGCGTACAGAAGATGGTGAAGAACAAATTTGTATTGGAAGTATTGAAGAATTAACCAATGAATATAAAAAAGCAGTTGATGCAGGCTTCAACAAAAATTCAAAATTTAAAATTCAAAATTCAAAATTAGAAATTGATTTACACAAACCTTTTGTAGATGATGTAATATTAGTAAGTGCTTCTGGCAAACCAATGAAACGTGTACCCGATTTAATTGATGTTTGGTTTGATAGTGGTGCTATGCCTTATGCACAGCAGCATTACCCGTTCGAAAACCATGCGGAAAGAACACTGAGCCAAAACTTCCCTGCCGACTTTATAGCCGAAGGGGTTGACCAGAC
>JBPXJV010000029.1:0-15929 GCA_051715485.1 Chitinophagales bacterium | reverse complement strand
ACGTTGTGATTTGCTTTCAATTATTAGAATTACGTTCTTTGCATACAACATAGAGCAGAGTCTTTAATTGTTTTCCATAGTTGTGATTTGCTTTCAATTATTAGAATTACGTTCTTTGCATACAACACAAACAAAGACATAGCTACATTCGTTACTGTTGTGATTTGCTTTCAATTATTAGAATTACGTTCTTTGCATACAACATAGTCTTTGCTGCGTTATTACCAGTGCTTGTTGTGATTTGCTTTCAATTATTAGAATTACGTTCTTTGCATACAACAGGCTTGTAATTTTTCGTTGCTAATTTTAGGTTGTGATTTGCTTTCAATTATTAGAATTACGTTCTTTGCATACAACAATTGTGTTGTATTTACACCGCTTTGGTCGGTTGTGATTTGCTTTCAATTATTAGAATTACGTTCTTTGCATACAACGTATTTATCAACGGAGCCTGTGCAGCTCCAGTTGTGATTTGCTTTCAATTATTAGAATTACGTTCTTTGCATACAACGATATGGACCACCAAGACAGAAATGAATTGGTTGTGATTTGCTTTCAATTATTAGAATTACGTTCTTTGCATACAACAACGTAAGTAGTCAATAGCTTTTTTCATGGGTTGTGATTTGCTTTCAATTATTAGAATTACGTTCTTTGCATACAACTCATTTACTGTAGCAAAGTCAATATTTACGGTTGTGATTTGCTTTCAATTATTAGAATTACGTTCTTTGCATACAACCAGTAACAGTATATGTGTTGTTATCTGTCAGTTGTGATTTGCTTTCAATTATTAGAATTACGTTCTTTGCATACAACTCATGTGTGCAAGTTAAAATATTATTGAGGGTTGTGATTTGCTTTCAATTATTAGAATTACGTTCTTTGCATACAACATCTTTTTCTGCTGTTACTATGTTAAATGGTTGTGATTTGCTTTCAATTATTAGAATTACGTTCTTTGCATACAACAATAATCCCTAATTCCCTTTACTGGGCTTGGTTGTGATTTGCTTTCAATTATTAGAATTACGTTCTTTGCATACAACGTTTTAAAAGTTATGGCATTTGGGCTGATAGTTGTGATTTGCTTTCAATTATTAGAATTACGTTCTTTGCATACAACATATTACCCCTTCCAACGGCCATTCAGTAGTTGTGATTTGCTTTCAATTATTAGAATTACGTTCTTTGCATACAACTTTCACCGATGCTTTTAAAGAAACCTTTAAGTTGTGATTTGCTTTCAATTATTAGAATTACGTTCTTTGCATACAACGCTTCTTTCATCCATTGCAATAAAGCATAGTTGTTATTTGCTTTCAATTATTAGAATTACGTTCTTTGCATACAACAAAATCCCCAAATAGGTAGTAGTGAGCAAAGTTGTGATTTGCTTTCAATTATTAGAATTACGTTCTTTGCATACAACAAAGAGGTAAAGCTAAGCCTCCACTTGATAGTTGTGATTTGCTTTCAATTATTAGAATTACGTTCTTTGCATACAACCACATACGAGGCGATTTCAGAGACCTTCCAGTTGTGATTTGCTTTCAATTATTAGAATTACGTTCTTTGCATACAACATTTTACGATAAAAGCTAATAATAACAAAGGTTTGCAAAGAAAATAGAACGTAAAAAATGAACTAAAGCCTGTGCTTCTTAGAAAGTATCAGGCTTTTTTAGTCATTCTATTTTTCAAAACATTTCTAATTGTTGTGGTGTGTTTAATGGCTCTGCTAATTTTTTACCATAAAATATTTGCATCATTCCAAATTGTTTGTCTGTTACAGTCATTATGCCAATATGCCCATGTTCAGGTAAAATTTTTTGTACTCGTTTTATGTGTACTTCAGCATTTTCCATACTTGGGCAATGTCGTAAATAAATACTAAATTGAAACATAGTAAATCCGTCTGCCATAATTTTTTTACGAAAATCAGTATATGCTTTTCGTTCTTTTTTTGTTTCTGTTGGCAAATCAAAAAATACTAATATCCACATAATTCTATAAGCATTAAAACGTTCAGATTTCATTGAACAATTTTTTTTATAAAACTTGATTAACACCCCTACTCCTCTTTGAGAAGGAAATTATTTTATTTTAAAAATCAATTTTTATAATTATTTATCTAACGTAGGGAGAGCCAACTTTCTTATACTACCATCATAGCACTTACTTAAACTTACTGCTGTTCTTTGCATTGCAATCATCAAAGGACTTTTTTCATCTTGTATATACACATCTGTTACTGGTAATTTTAATAACTTATTTTTAATATCGCTTGAAAGAGTTTCTACATGGCTTGACTCATTAATTATTTCTCTTACAGTTGCATCTACAAATGGACGATAAGGCTCCATCATATCATCAGCCAAACAATAAGCATTATATCTGTTTCTATGAAAAACACCTAATGTTGGCAGCAAACCTGCACCAGTAATAGCTCTTGCCATACAAGCTCTAATAATGGCATAACCATAATTTAATAAGTTGTTGGGTGGTGGTCCTTCTCTTTTTCTAAAAAATTGCCAAGAGGCTGGAAATAAATTTTGCCAATAATATGCCGATGCTACTGCTTCTCTATTATCGCTATCACCACTTTTTACATCTGCTGCTAAATTGGTTAATAGTTTATGATTAATGTTCCAACGTTTTAACACACTTGCCTGATTAGTAATTTTTGCTTTGATGGTTTGTTGCCATAATTGTTTTTTCATTGGCTCTGTAGCTTCAATTTGGTTTCTAAATCTTTCACTTTGCAAAGTATTAGTTTCTAAAGGCATTAACAATCCAGAAGGATGATGTGTATTATTGCAAGTAATAACTGAGGTATTATTTTCAATTAATTTATCCAACAAATAATGTGTTAAAGTTATTTGTTGATGCTCTAAAACCAACATACCAATATCTTCTATTGGTACAGTTTTATCTGCTCTATCTTCCAATCCTTTTATATGAGCATAACTTACCACTAACTGTTCATTAGCACATTTTAAATGACAAGGACTTTCTATGCAAAGAGTTCGTTTAAGCATGGTTATGTTTTAGATTGTTTTTATAGAGATAAATATTATCTGATTTTTACAATGAATAATTTTTATCATTTAGCCAATTTTGTGGGTTATTATAAATGTATTCTCTAATATTAGATAATTCAATATCATCTCTAATTACTCTATCCCAATATTTCGATTGCCATTCAAATAAAATATTGTGTTGGTTGGCATATCTTTTTACGGTTGATTTATATGCTCTAATAATTGATGCAAGATTTTGAGATTGAACTCCGAATGTATTGTATTGCTTTGTTTGTAAGTCTATATTATTTTGTGTATCTGTTTTATTAATGATAATGATTCCATGTAGATGATTAGGCATAATAATAATTGCATCTAAAATTACAAATGGAAAATGTTGTGGAATTTGTTGCCAATATTCTTCTGCAATTACACCTATTGTAGATGATTGAAGAAATGGATTATTGTTTGTATCTGTAACAATTGAGCCCAAATAATTTATTCTGTTTTTTGTACAAATGGTAACATAATAGGCAGCATTGCTACCATAATTGAAATGTTTTAATCTTGCTGGTTCAATTCTATACTTGTTTTTGAATTTTGCCATGTTGTATGTTGTATGTTGTATGTTGTTGTAGAGACGGATAATTATCCGTCTCTACAATGGGGTATCAATAATTATTCATTTTTACATATTAATGTAAAGGGTTTGTTTAAGTATATGATTTAGATTTCCCATTTTATTTCGCCATTAGGTTTTATTTCAAAATGTTTCCCTTCAATTGCACAAATAAATTTATCTGCGGTAAATTTTAATCTTGATTGATAATTATTAAAGTCAATAATTCTATATTCACTTTCTTTAATATCCCTATCAGCTCTAGCTTCTAAATGATTTCTTAGATAAATGAAATTTGTAGTAGTCTCTGTATTGAATTTATAAACAATAAATAACCTCTTTAATAATTCTGCTTTGTTTTCAATATAAAGTTCTTTAAGTTCATCTACATTTTCTTTATAAAAAATACATTTAGTCCCAGTTTTTATGATATATGGCTTATCAAGTTCTATCATATTCTTACCCTTGCCTACTAGTATAGTTTTATAGTAATTTTCGCTAAGTAAGCTTTCTTCTTTCATTATCTTTAATTGACTTAATTCAAATAAACCAACTATTCGAAATGCTTTGTATATTTTATTATCTATCAATCTTTCATAATAAAGTAAATAGGTCATTTCATTATTTTGTGCATAAACATTATGCTTGTATAAATGTTTGGGATTAACAAAGTTATGAGTATGAATTTTTTCAGCTTTCTCATAACGCAAATAACCAGCACCAGCTAAAACCCTACATCTCACTTTTTTAATTATAGCTTTACCTTTTGGAAATGGTATTGGATCAAGTTTAGCTTTATCAAAACTCAATCCTTGTAATATTCTCTTTTCTAATTCATTTTTTACAATTTCTCTTACTGCATCATCTACAATATGTTTACAATCATTAATGCTAGTAAAAGCTGATATAGGATAGCGTTCTACTAAGTTGAGTTCTCCTTTATTTTTTATAGCTCCAAAAAAACTTTCCTTATGCAATTGCCCTCTTATGCTATCTCCAGTTAAAATTTTTGGAATTTTATAATATTCTTTGCCATCAACTATTACTTTGTAATAATCATTCCCTTCTATTTTATTCTTAAATTTCTGAGGTAGTGTTTCTGATAAATAAAACTGAATTTTCCCTCTATTTCTCTCCTTTTTATAAGTTTGTGTAAGTGTACGGTGCTGTGCTTGAAAATTAATCAAAACGTCATTCTCAATTTTTCTTATAAAATATTCATTAAAGTTTATCCATTGTCTTGGCATTTCGTGATAGCTCTGATTATTATCTTTTGCTATATTGTATCTTTCTAATATTTTATCTCTAACAGCAGCAGGTGGAATAAGTGTAAGCACAGCAGCATCAATAGCATGGTGGCTATGTTTTGTACGTTCTTTTCTTTCTAATCTGTTTTGTATTTTATATATTTTTCTAAAGTCTGCTGTAATATTTCCTTTTTGTACTTCAACTTTTTCAAAAACAGTTTTTAAATAATGTAAAGCATATTTAGTAATGGTTTGTGTATCTCTTAATTGACTATTTCTCCAACCTGCTTTATATTCTGTGTCAGTGAATGTTCTTAGTTTATAACGCCAATAATCTAAATCCATTTTAATAATGTGGCGACGAATGATTATATTATCTCTTATTTGTTTGTCGTCAGATGTTTTGTTTTTCCATTCATTGTATAACTTCTCTAATTGTTCTATTTTTTCAAAACTTCTACGTACAACAATTTTTCCTTTTATTTTTTTCTCTGTTTCTGTCATTCTTCCAAATACAGTTTGAAGCGTCGATAAAATAGAAGGATATTTAATGCCATTAATTGTAACATCCTCATAATAGTTGGGACACTCAGTTGGCAATTTCTTTCCTTTTATTTGCTGGTTATAAGTTTTATCAGCAATAGTTAAATTTTTTAACTCATTATCAAAACTCATGCTCGCTGGGATGGTATGTTCAAAATCATATTTACTACCTTCTAAAATATCACATTGATTAATTATTTTTCCTGTATATATACATTGTCTTTTCTGCTCTTCCCAAAGCCTTATTTTATCTATTAAATTTTTATCATTAACATCAAAATTAGTTTTACACTCTTTATTAATCTCCTCAATTTGTTTTTTATAAGAATCATTTTCTTTTTCTCTGTCACGTTGCCATCTTTCTATAGCTTTACGTTTATTGGCGTCATTCAATTCTCTTGCTATTTCAACTACTATTCTTGTATTAGCATCTATTTTACCAACTTCAATTAAATAGTTAATTAACTTTTTTAATTTGTGCATTGTCTTTAATGCCATAGGGTTTTTAAAGCCTTTGCTTATAGGTTGTGGACTACCTAAAATGTATTTACCATTTTTTTCTTGTGCTGCTGCATAAATATCTTGCTCTGATGGATGCCATAAATACTTTATGTTTTCATAAGGTAATCCATAATCATCCATAAAACGATTGAAAATTTTATCATGTAATCTTCCGACTTTTAGATAATGGTTTTCTGCTTTTTGTTTTGGTTGTGCTAAGAAAGAATTAATCTCATTTGTAATAACATTTTCAATTGCTGTTTGTCTTTCAATGTTAATTTTATTCCATGTTGCTACACCAAAACTTTCAATAATTTGACTTTGAATTAATGCCATTTTATTGGCCTCAAAATTTTCTTTATTTTCAAAATATTGTGTAATTAAACTATTTAATATTTCAGTTTTTCTTCTGTCATCTTTGTCTTGTTTCAAAACATCTTTTACAATTTCTGCATAATTATTAACATCTTCATATTTAAATTTTACACCCATTACTTTCGGCAAGTTGGCTAAATAAATTGCTTCACTATAAATAAATCCTTTTTGTAAGTATGGCAATATTTTTTTAATAGCATTTATGCTAAGTGTAGCATATCCTTGCTGCAATCTTATTTTTGAAAATTCTTCAATCTTATTTTCATCAAGTTGTAATTTTTCTTTTGCAAATCTATTTATAAATTTAAATGCAGTTTCGCCTGTTTCTTTATTGTCTTTTTTGTTGAAATGTATGTGCCACAGGTCTTCCGCATTATATGGCACTTGCTTTTCCTTGCCCATCAATAAATTTGACCAACCTATTTTTGTTTCCCAATCCTCACCAAAAATTTCTCTCATTCTATATAGAAAAGAAAGGCTAATCACTTTAGTATCTTCAGGAAATCTTGCAGTAATTTCGAAACCAACTTTCTTTAACTCTTTAATAATGCTTGACAACTTAAAATCAGCAGCTTTAAAAAATTGTGGATAGACAATATTTTTTAAGCAATCTTCTTTTGAAATTTTATTAGCTTGTAAATCTTTTCCAATAATGGGTTTTATTTTTAAGTTATTGATAAAAACCCAGGTTCTATATTCTTCATATAAAGGATGACTTATTGGGCAACGCCTTTTGTTTAGTTCAAACGTACAATTACCTACCAAACCTTTTTGACTACGCAATGGACGTTGCCAGATTATTGAGCTATAAAATAGCTTTTGTAAATGTTGTAAACCTTGCACCCTACATATTTCTTCAATTTCCTTTCTATAATCACTTCTTAAATTATAACGTTTTCTAATCCTGACGTTTTGCTCCTTTTGAATATGATACAAAGCAGCACCAAGCGTTTTATATTTTAAAATGTATGGTTGTATTTCATCAGCTCCAACTGCTCCACTATCTCCACCTCCTTTCATTATTATTTTACTCAATTCTTCTCTCTCTTTTTCATCAATAGTATCACTATCGTTATATCCTCTTCTTTGTACTAATTGATATAAAACTCTTCCAATAATATGAGGCTCAGATTTAAAGATTTCAGTTTTGTCTTCATCTATTATCAATTTCCTATATAAATAGTAGCTTTCATGCTTATTAAATCCAAGCCTTTCAAAATCAGGTTTACCATCTCCATCAAAATCAAATCTTAACCAATCAATAAATTCTTTGCGTTGAGGATATTTTCTGCCTACACCTTTTTTATAATATCTCCATTCATTTAACTCATCAATAGTTAATGGACACATTCTTTCATTTATTAAACATTCCAGCAACTCCCACTTTCTATATTTCTCTGCTTGATAGTTTCTGCGTTTACCTCTTGCTTCTGTTCGTTCTTTTACTTTAGGCTGCTCCTTACCTTCAATTGTTGCAACACCTTTGTCAAAAGTTAAAACACCTTTGTCAATAATCTGATTTTCTAATTCAGAATTAATCTCTCTGATTGCCCAACCAATTGAGTTGGTGCCTAAATCAAGTCCAAGAATTTTTTCCATATTTAAAGTTTATATTTTTATATTTGCATTTGAAAGCTTATCACAATAAGGCTATAAGCCGAAGATTATTCTTAAGCCCTGCATCGTTTATCGCTCTGTGGGGCTTTACTTTTATCTTCTCAACCTCCTTTTCAGGCAATAAATATAAATATTTTGTATTGTAAAAGCAATAGATATTATTGTTTGATGTGCAGTTTATACTACCATTAAACTGCAACCTCTTATATCGCTGTTATCCATTCTGCCATGTACTTCAAAGCTGTTGTTGTGGTGTATTGTAGCAACATCGTCGGTAGCTATAAAACTACAACTATGTATGTTGGCAAGGTCTATAATATTTAATACTCCTTTGCCATAAGGTTGTACTTGTAGTGGGTCATCTTCGTTTCTTACAAAGGCTTTCATCCAAGGTGGGCAAATAAATTTTCCTTCTTGTATGGCATAGGCTTG
The DNA here is from genome assembly GCA_051715485.1 of Chitinophagales bacterium. Taxonomy (GTDB): domain Bacteria; phylum Bacteroidota; class Bacteroidia; order Chitinophagales; family Chitinophagaceae; genus UBA1930. Next base: position 7,572 of record JBPXJV010000029.1, on the reverse strand, counting down.
AGATAATAATTCTGTCATGCCATATTCACTATGTATGTTTTTGCATTGAAATGCTTGTTGCAATATGTTGTGTACTTCATTTCTTGTTAGTTCTTCTCTCCTACCTTTCATGCCTCCTGTTTCCATAACAGTTGTATGTTGTAATGGTAGTTGGTATTGTTGTGCAAAATCTAATAATGCAAATGTTACACCTATTAATAAAGTAGGTTGTTTATTTGCTTCTAATTGTTGTAATACTTTATATAATTTATCAAATTCATTTAAGTAAAATCCACTTTGTTTATGCTGACTTTGTTCTATTAATTTTTGCACCATATATACTAAGGATGAATTGCCTCTTTCTAAATAAGAAGGCAACAAGCCTAATACACACCAGCCTTCTATTTTGCCATAAAACATTTCAAAAGCTTTTTCAAAACTTTTTTCATAAATGCTTTTATCTTTTACTAAATGTTGGCTGCTTTGCATACCAGTAGTTTTACTACTTTCAAAAATTAATTCAGGAGTAAAAGAGCCACTTGCAACTGTATGAGTTTTAAAAAAAGAAATGGGTAAAAAAGGAATTTGGCTGCAATGTTTTATTTTTTGTATATCTGCACCAATTAAATTGCACCATTGCTTATACACATCATTATTATTATATTGAAATTGAAATAGAGCAATAGCTTCCTTTTCGAAAGAATCGTTGTTATTAATTTCAAAAATTTTAGCAATAGTTTCGGTAAGCATATATTTAATTCAACAATTAAACATTAGTTTTGTAAGACTTACTAAAGTAATACAAATGAAAAGAATATTTTTGATAATACTTGTTTTTGGTTTTTTAATAATTGCTTGTAAAAAAGATAGTGTTAATACTACGCCTTCTATTACTCTAAAAAAAGTTAGTTCAGATGTAGTGCCTATTAATGGCTCTTTACAATTTGTATTTACTTATGGCGATAAACAAGCAGATATTGATTCTATTTTTATTTATAGAACAAGACTTAACAAAAAAACAGCTTCTCCAAGACTAAATGATAGTACTAAACTTCAAGTACCTTATCACGAAAAAAATTCAACAGGCGAAATTATTTTAGATTTTATTACAGATGGTATGGGAAGAAATGATTATCAGAAATATTTAATTTCTGCCGTATTTCCACCACAATCTGGCACACCACCCAAAAATGAAGCAGATAGTATGTTGTATAAGTTTGTAGCAGTTGATAAAGAAAAAAATAAAAGCGATACTGTATATTATAGCACTATTGTTATTTTAAGATAAGTACATTTTATGTTTAAAAAATTAGCCCATACTTTTTTCTTTGGAAATTTCTTTTATGGCTTATGTGCTGTAATGCTTTGTATTGAAACGAATATGCAACATAAACTTGCATTAAATGGCATTCACTTTTATACCCTTATTTTTTTAGGCACAATTTGGTATTACACATACTCTTATTTAAAACACACACCTACAGAATATCAAAACGAAAGAACAAAGTGGTATGTAAAAAATGCTGCTATTTTAAAGCATACACAAAATATTATTTTATTTATTCTCATTGCCGATGCTGCTTTTTTTATAGTAAAATATCAGCAGTCTTTTGTAGCAATGAATAGTTTACAATATGGGCAAATTTTATTATTTCCTATTATTGCTTTAACCTACACTTTTAATATTTTACCTTTTCCTGAAATAAAAAAATTAAGACGTATAGGCTGGTTAAAACCTTTTGTAATTGGGTTTGTATGGAGTGGTTTTGTTTCAGTGTATCCTGTAATTTTTTATCAGTTGCAAACAAATCATGTACATGCCGATGTGTTTTCAATGCCATCTGGATTATTATGGTTAAAAAATTTTATGTTCATTTCTACCCTTTGTATTATGTTTGATGTAAAGGATAGAGAAGAAGACAAAAAAGCTGGTATCAAAACTTTTGCAGTACAACTTGGTATCAAAAAAACTATTCTCTTTATTATTATTCCGTTGGTAATTGCAGGCATTGTTGCCTTTATTTTATTTGTAGAAAAAAATCATTTCCCTTATCAAAGAATTATGGCAAATGCTATTCCTTATATTCTTTTACTTATTACAGCTTATTCATTAATTCATAAAAAAAGAAAAATTATTTACTACTTATTTGTGATTGATGGATTAATGATTGTAAAAGCAATATGTGGAATTGCAGGAATGTTATTGATTAAATAAAAAATAAACAAATGGCTACATCAAAAAAAACAAAAGAAAAATCAATTATTACAGACAAATCATTTCAGTTTTTAAAAAATTATATTAACAATGCATCGCCTGTTGGCTTTGAAAGTAGTGGTCAAAAAATTTGGTTAGATTATATAAAACCCTTTGTTGATAGTACTTTCACTGACCCTTATGGTACAGCAGTTGGTGTAATAAATCCATCAAATAATTTTAAAGTAGTTATAGAAGCACATGCTGATGAAATAAGTTGGTTTGTAAATTATATAACTAACGAAGGTTTAATTTATTTAAAAAGAAATGGTGGAGTAGATCATCAAATTGCACCTTCTCAAAGAGTAATTATTCATGGAAAAAAAGGAGCAGTAAAAGCAGTATTTGGTTGGCCAGCAATACATACACGTTTAGGTAATGCTGAAAAAGAACAACAACCTAAAGTAGAGAATTTATTTTTAGATTGTGGTGCAAGAAGCAAAAAAGAAGTGGATGCTTTAGGAATACATATTGGTGCTGTTGTAACTTATCAAGATGGGTTTGATGAGCTTGCTAATGATTATTATATTGGTAGAGCATTTGATAATAGAATTGGTGGCTTTATGATTGCAGAAGTTGCCAGACTTTTGAATGAAAATAAAAAGAAATTACCTTTTGGTTTATATGTTGTAAATGCAGTACAGGAAGAAATAGGATTACGTGGTGCAGAAATGATTGCAAGAAGAATAAAACCAAATGTTGCTATCATTACAGATGTTACACACGATACACAAACTCCTATGATTAATAAAATGATTGAAGGAGATGTAACTTGTGGCAAAGGACCATCGCCTTGTTATGGACCTGCTGTACATAACAAACTTTTACAATTAGTAGAAAATGTTGCAGCTAAGAAAAAAATTCCATTGCAAATGAGAACAGTAAGCAGAAGTACAGGAACAGACACTGATAGTTTTGCTTATGCAAATGATGGTTGTCCAAGTGTTTTAATTTCTATTCCTTTACGTTATATGCACACTACAGTAGAAATGTTGCATAAAAAAGATATTGAACAAACTATTCAATTAATGTATGAAACGCTTTTAACACTAACACCAAAAACCAATTTAAGTTATTTATAATTTTATTTTTAGTGTTATATTATTTAAGACCATTGAACAAAAATTCATTGGTCTTTATTTTTTAATAGCCTATTAGCAATAGTTATTTAGTTTTGTACTATGGATTTAATAAACCCAATAGCAGAAAATTATGCTGCCAACTTTTCTACAAAAGAAGATGCGATATTAAAAAAAGTGCATCAGCAAACAAGAGAAAATCATACTCATGCACACATGCTTAGTGGTCATATACAAGGACAATTTTTATCTTTTATCAGTAGTATTTTACAACCAAAATTTATTTTAGAAATTGGCACTTTTACAGGTTATAGTGCTTTATGTTTAGCAAAAGGCTTACAGCAAAATGGGGAGTTACACACAATAGAAATAAGAGAAGAAGATGCAGCAACTGCTAAAGAAAATTTTAGCAATTCGCAATACTATGAACAATTATTTTTGCACTTAGGCAATGCTCATACAATTATTCCAACATTAAACAAACAATGGGATTTGGTTTTTATAGATGCAGATAAAACAAGTTATATAGATTATTATGAATTGGTAGTTCCATTACTTAATAAAAATGGAGTTATTATTGCAGATAATGTTTTGTTTCATGGACAAGTTTTAGAGCAACCAATTAAAGGTAAAAATGCAATAGCAATAGATGCTTTTAATAAACATGTTGCAAATGATGATAGAACTGAACAAGTATTACTTACATTAAGAGATGGTTTAATGCTGATAAAAAAGAAAAACTAATGAAGCGATTATTATTTTTTATTATTTTTTTATGCAATACAGTTGTTGTGTTTGCTCAAAAAGAAAAAGCAAATAAATATATTCAACTATACAAGGATACTGCAATAAAAGAAATGAAAAGAGGTGGTGTACCTGCTGCAATTATTTTAGCTCAAGGTATGTTAGAGAGCTCTTACGGCGAAAGTGAATTATGTAAAAAAAGTAATAATCATTTTGGCATAAAATGTAAAAACGATTGGACAGGAGAAAAAGCCTATCACGATGATGATGAAAAAGGAGAATGTTTTAGAGTGTATCATTCTGTGGCAGAAAGTTATAAAGATCATACAGATTTTTTAAGAAGTAGAACATGGTACGCTTTCTTATTCAAATTACCAGCAACAGATTATGAAGGTTGGGCAAAAGGTTTGAAAAAAGCCGGTTATGCCACAGAAAAAGATTATGCTCAAAAGCTAATAAAAGTTATTGTTGATAATGATTTGCAACAATATACCTTAGAAGGGTTACAAGAAAATTCTACCTCAACAAATACAACAACAAATGAAGAAGTAAACGATACTAAACCAACACAATATCATAATGATGAAAATGAAGAAAGTGATACAACAATTATAGATACTACAGAAACAGTTATTAATCAACCAAAAGATTCTACACAACAACGCATTGAAAAAGTATCTGATACTGTTATAAGCAAAACAAATTCTTATACACCTGACAGCATTTTTACTATCAACCATGCTAAAGTAATTTATATGTTAGAAGGAACATCTTTTTTATCTATTGCTAATAAGTATAAAATTTCGTTAAGCACTTTATTTTCTTATAACGATATGAAGCCTTTAGATTTAGTAGATAAAGACAGACTAATTTTTATTGAAAGAAAATTAAAAAAAGGAGCTGTTGAATTATATACATCTCAAGGAAATGAAACATTGTACGATGTTTGTCAAACACAAGGTGTGCAGTTAGAAAATTTATTACAGTATAATAAAAATTTAAAACAAGATAGTAAATTGGCTAAAGGAGATAAAGTTTATCTTCGTACAGTAAATAAAAATACAAAGTAAAATTATATTTATGCAAACAACTTTAAAATTACAAGATAAAGAGTTTGTGCCTTATATTTCTGAAAAAGAAATTACAGAGAAAATAGCATTATTAGCTGAACAATTAAAAAATGATTATGAAGGAAAACGTCCTTTATTCATAGCCATTTTGAATGGATCTTTCATGTTTGCAGCAGCTTTGTTTAAAGAATTAGAAATTGAAGCAGAAATTAGTTTTATAAAACTTGCTTCATATAAAGGAACAAAAAGTACAGGTCATGTAATTACTGCTATTGGCTTAGATACAGATGTTACAGATAGACATATTATTATTTTAGAAGACATTATTGATACAGGTAAAACACTACATTCTTTTTTACCACAATTATATAATCAGCATCCAGCATCATTAAAAGTTGCAGTATTATTAGATAAACCCGAACCAAGAAAATTTGATGTGCCAGTAGATTATGTATGCTTTACTATACCTAACAAATTTGTTTTAGGCTTTGGATTAGACTTTGATGGTTTTGGTAGAAATACAAAAGAAATTTTTCAATTAAAAGAAGAATAATTATTCTATTGTCTAAGTTTAACCCCAAATTAATCGATAGAATCACGAAAACCGAAAAACTAAAAACTAAATCCGAAAATTGAAAAACCATTTTATATTCCTAATGCAAAATCTGGGTTCAATAACATTAGCTTCTCTTGATTGCTACGGGCAAAAGCCCTCGCAAAGACGAAAAGAAAAGCAATCAAACTCACAGTCAGAAACGAAATAATCCATCTCATCGTTATTGTGAGTCATAGACTAAGCAATTTACTACCCAGTCATTGCGAGCCAAAGGCGAAGCAATCCAAAAGAAAAACATTAGCTTCACTTGATTGCTTCGGGCAAAAGCCCTAGCAAAGACGAAAAGAAAAGCAATCAAACTCACAGTCAGTAACGAAATAATCCATCTCATCGTTATTGTGGGTCATAGACTAAGCAATCTTCACCCAGTCATTGCGAGCCAAAGGTGAAGCAATCCAAAAGAAAAACATTAGCTTCACTTGATTGCTTCGGGCAAAAGCCCTCGCAAAGACGAAAAGAAAAGCAATCAAACTCACAGTCAGTAACAAAATAATCCATCTCATCGTCATTGTGAGTCATTGACCAAGCAATCTTCACCCAAATTAATCGATAGAATCATAAATAGTTTCAGTAATACGAAAACCAATTTATATTCCTAATACAAAATGTTAGTTTAACTTACTTGTAAGTAGTTCTTTTAACAACATAAACTCATCTTCTACCTCTTTATAAAAAATAATAATTACATAAAGAACAATTTGAATAATTTTTTTATATTAATACTATCTTGTCTTAACTTTACCTACTTAAAAATTAGTATAATATTTTTTCACTCATCTTCAAACTAAAAGTTTAAAAACTTTATTAATCTCTATAAATATTTTCAATTATGAAACCAAAAACTTCAATTAAACATTTCTGTAAAGCAGTAATCATCTTTTGTACTGTACTTTATAGTGCTACGCTATCACAAGCACAAAATACTTCATATAAAGCTAATACTAATAATATTGGTGGTACATTAAGTGTGGGTATTGGTCTAGGTGCATTACAAAATAATACTGGTGCTAGTAACTCTGCCATTGGCTATAATTCATTATTAGCAAATACAACTGGTTCATCAAATACTGCTTTAGGTAGTATGTCATTAAGTAGAAATACAACAGGTAATTATAATACAGCCAATGGGAAAGAGGCTTTATATAATAATAATTTTGGTAATAAAAACACAGCAATTGGCTATAGATCTTTATTTAGTAATTTATATGGTCAAGATAATATTGCCATTGGTTTTAATGCTTTATATAATAATACAATGGGTAGTAATAATGTAGCCACTGGCAATAATGCTTTATATAATAATTCGTTTGGTGAGTATAATGTAGCTAATGGCAATGTTGCTTTAGGTAGTAATACTAATGGTAGTTATAATACAGCTAATGGTGCTTATGCTTTAGCTGGTAATCTTAATGGTAGTCGTAATACAGCAATAGGTTATGAAGCTGGTTACAATGAAATTGGAAGTAACAAATTATACATTAGTAATAGTGAAAATAATGCTCTTATTTATGGCGATTTTAGTACGCACCAAATATTATTAGGTGTTCCTGATGCTACTGATTATACTTTTAAAGGTTCAAGAACATTAAATGTTGTTGGTGGAGTATTAACTGATAGCATCAGAGTTGCTTTAGTGAATGATTGGGCTGATTATGTTTTTGATGAAGATTATCAATTAAAACCTTTAAGTGAGGTAGAGCAATTTATTAAAACCCACAAACACTTACCAAATATTCCATCAGCAAAAGAAGTAAAAAATAATGGAGTAAATCTTGTAGAAATGAATAACAAACTTTTAGAAAAAACTGAAGAACTTACATTATACATTAT
>JBPXJV010000028.1:0-33567 GCA_051715485.1 Chitinophagales bacterium | reverse complement strand
TTATTAATTGAATAATTAAGGTAACAACATTTGAAACTGTATAATACCAAGTAAGTGCTGATGGCATTCCATTAAATACAAAGAATAAAACAAAAGGAAAAATATAAGGCATATACTTAAATGCAGGATTATCCTGAGCTGTTGGCGTATTGCCAATATTGTATATTGAAATAATGAAACTTGTAATTACAGCAGTTAAATTAAAAATGCTGATATGGTTTCCTATTAACCAAATATTAGTACCCCAACTGATTACATCATCATAAGATGATAAATCTTTTGCCCATAAAAACTCTTGCCCTCTTAAAGCAATATTAGAGTTGAAGAGGCTATACAATGCAAAGAATATAGGAATTTGCAATAGTGCAGGAATGCAACCACCTAAAGGGTTTACACCTGCTTCTCTAAACAATTTCATTTGCTCCATGGCAAAAGCTTGTTTATCATTTTCGCCAATTTTCTTTTTCAAAGCATCTAACTCGGGGCGTAATACTTTCATTTTGGCACTACTTAAATAACTGCTATAAGTAAGTGGTGCAGTAATTAAACGAATGAATAAAGTAAGCAATAAAATTACCCAACCATAATTACCTACAAAGCCTGCAAAGAAATTGAAAACTGGAATAATTACATATTTGTTTATTGGCCGAACAAATGAATATAAATCTCTTCCTAAGTTTACAATTCTATCCATTTCTGGCACATCAAGTTTTTTTAAAACATTGTAATCGTTAGGACCATAATACATTTTAAAAGGAACAATTATTTCATTTGCTTCTTTTAATTTTATTTGAAATACTGCATCTGCTGTAGCTAATACTTGAGAAGTATCTACTTTGGATTTTTCCCATTTTACATCTCCACTATTAAATTTATCTCCAGCTATTAAAGTAGTATTAAAAAATTGTTGAACAACACTTACCCAATCTGTTGGTTTTTCAAACTTATGTTCTGTTTTGGTCATTATATAATCAAAATCGTTGCCTTCGTAAAAGCATACATTACTCATTTGATTTCTTTCGTATAAAGCACTTTTTTCGTGCCTCATAGTTGTTGTACGCCAGTTTATATTTAATAATCCTTGATTAATTAATGAAGTGGCATTATGCAATTTTATTTGCCAATTTATTAAATAGGAGTTTGGTAATATTGTATATTGATGTTGTATAGTTCTACCAGAAGAATCTGCTAAAGAATAAATGATATTTTGTGAGCCATCTGCATTTTTTTCTGATGATGTTAATTGAAAAAATAAATCATCTGTAAATGAAACTGCATTATTTCCTGTATTAATATTGTATCCTAACTTATCTGTTGGTGTGCCTAAAATAACTAATGTGCTATCGTAAGAATTATATTTTTTTAATGTTACAGATTTTATTCTGCCACCTTTATTGGTAAAAGCTATTTTCAATAAATCTGTTTCAATAGTATCTATTTTTTGGTTGCCATTAGCTGCACCTGTAAAATTTCCTTCAGTTAATACTTTTTTTGTTGAGTCTGCTTTAATAGAATCCTGAATTACTTTTTCTTTCATTTCAGGTGTAATTTTTGCTGCTTCAACTCTTGCAATAGAATCTTTCTTTTGTTGCTCAAGTTGCATTGTATGCTTTGCCATTTTATTATTGTACCAGAAGTAGGTCATAAATAATACAGCCAATAAAACAAACCCAATAATCGTATTCTTATCTGTCTTCATATTCTTTTCTATATAAATTTAAGAAGTGGCAAAGGTAGGGAACGAGAGTTTATTTTGTTCTAACTTGATTTTGAAGAAAAAAAGTTTAAAATTTTATAAATGCTGTCCGAAATAATTGTTACTTTGAATCATTGTTTTAAAGCGTAGTAACTTCAAAACAACAAAAAGGGTAACAGAAATGCTACCCTTTTATTATTTTGTCAGACAATATTGATTTATAATGATAAGTTTTAAGCAGAGTAAAATGATAATAAAGCATTATTAAATGTGATATAGAACAATACTCAATCACTCCAATTACCCAATTACCCAATTACCTAATTACCCATTTACTCAATCACCCATCCTTTAATACTCCATAACTTTTACAAATGCTTCTTTATCTGCTGAAATGGTTACAATAAATATTTTGTTGTATTCAGTTTCATCTAATGCAGAAAATTTTTGTTGCTTTATCAGCATATTTACTAATGCAGGTGTAGTAGTATTATGACCAGCTATCACAATTGTTTTATTTTTTTGTAAAAGTAATTCATCTGCAAATGCAGATAGTTTTTTATAATCGTAAGAAATAATTTCTTGGTTATATTTTTTGGCTAAGGGAGTTACTGTTTGTTGTGTTCTTATAAAATTGGTAGCATAAATATCGTCTATTGAATAATTTTTTAAGGCAGTTACTAAATTTTCTGCTCTTTCCATGCCTTGTTTAGATAAAGGAGGATTTGCATACATAGTAGTAGCATCGTTAGCAGTAGTATCTTTTTCTGCATGACGAATAAGTATATAAGTTGTTTGTGCCTGAGCAGTATAAATAAATATGGCAGTTACAATAAAAGTAATTATTTTTTTCATGGTTTTGATAGTATGTGTTTAAAAAAGTAAAAAATGAACCGATATTTTGCATGATAAAGCTAATGTAAAATTTTGTAAGGCAAAATATATCATTTAGATTTGTTAAAAATTTTTTTATGAGAAAGATATTACCTACCCTACATAGCAATAAAAAGCAAATAATAGTTGCTTTTTTAGTAATAGTTATTGCATTTGTAAGTAGGCAAAATGCAAATGCTCAAATTACTACTCAATATGCCTTTGGAATTGGTAATTCATTAACTGCTGCTTCTGGTGAAATTGCTACTGATAGTGATGGTAATTACATTATCATGGGAGAGTTTCATGGCTTAAATGTAGATTTTGACCCAGGAACAAACACTAAACTTTTAAGCAGTGCTGGTAATGCAGATATTTATGTTGCTAAATATTCTCCAACAGGAAGTTTAATTTTTGCTTTCAATATTGGTGGAACAGAACTTGATGCTGGAGGCTGTATAAAAACAGATACCGCAGGAAATATTTATATATCAGGATGGTTTAGAGGAACGGTGGATTTTGACCCTTCTTCTAATACTGCTAACTTGGTAAGCAATGGAGATTTGGGTACTGACCCTGGTTTTGGTGGTGATGCTTTTTTAGCAAAATATAATAGTAGTGGTCAGTATCAGTGGGCGTTAAATATTGGTAGTTCAAGTATTTTGGATTATGGGGCACAAATTTATATTGATTCTAATGGAGATGTATTGTGGGGTGGTTCTTTTACAGGAACAAATGTAGATTTTGACCCTTCTTCTAATACTGCATTTTTAAGTTCTCCTGGTGTTACTTCAAGCTATTTAGCTAAATACACAAGTGATGGTACTTTTATTTATGCAAAAGTTTTTGGTGGAGCTACTGTAGTCAATTGTGCATTGAGAGATATTGTTGAGGACAATACAGGCAATATTTATATTTTAGGACATTTTGATGGAACAATGGATGCAAACCCTGATGCTGGAGTTAACAATCTTGTATCTAATGGCTGTGGTGATATTTATGTAATAAAATTAAATAGTAATGCACAACTTGTTTGGGCATTTAACTTAGGTGGGAATAATTGTGATTACCCTTGGGCAATGACTATGGATGCAACTAATAATATTTATATCACAGGTCAATTAACAAGTACAAATGTAGATTTTAACCCTGGAGTAGGTTTTAATACTATCAGTACTCATGGCTTAAATGATATTTTTATTGCAAAGTATGACCAAAACGGAAATTATGTATTTGCTAATGCTATTGGTTCATCAGGTGAAGATGCTGGTTATGCTATTGATGTTAGAGATAATAGCTTAATCCTAACAGGCTATTTTTCAGGAACGGTAGATTTCAACCCAAGCACTGAGAATAATACACTAAGTAGTAATGGAGATAGAGACATTTTTGTAGTTAAATATGATTTAGATGGCAATTATAAAACTTCATTCAACATTGGTTCTTCAAGTAATGATTATGGAAGAGGTGTAGAATTTATGGATGGCGATAATATTGTTATTGTTGGTGCTTTTCAAGGAACTAATGTAAATTTTGCTCCTACTGGTTCACCTATTACTATTTCAAGTAATGGCGACTATGACATATTTGTAGCAAAATATACTTTGAACTCTACTTTACCTGTAACAGTAATTGATTTCTTTGGCACTATAAAAAATAGAACAATAGCTGTACTAAATTGGACTGTAACTAATGAGCAGCAGATTGATAAATATATAGTAGAATCTTCCCCTAATGGAATTGAGTTTATACAAGTTGGTGCTGTAAATTCTAAAGGAAATACACTAACAAATGTTACATATCAATTTGAAGACAGAAAAACTTTTAATGGTGATAATTTTTACAGGATTAAAATTGTAGAAAAAGACGGTAGTATAAATTATACAAAAACTACAAGGCTTAATGTAAGTAGTATTTCTACAATGAACGTATATCCTAATCCTGTAAGAAATATTTTAAACATAAAAGTTTCAGGTGAAATAGGGAATAAGCCAGTAAGAGTTCTTATTATTAATCAGGTAGGGCAAATACTATATAACAATTATCACATACAAGGAACAGGCGGGAAAATTGATATTAATGTAGCTAATTATACTTCTGGAAATTATATTGTTCAGTTAATTAATGAGCAAGGTGTAATAGGAAGTACTAAATTTATAAAACAATAAAGATTTTGACTTCTCAAAATAAAAATGCTCCAAGTATTTGGAGCATTTTTTATAAAGCATTAAACAGTTTTTGATATGCTTCAAAAAAGTGCTCTATACCAAAAGTTGTATTTGCTATTTCAATATTTCTTTCACTCATTATTTTTAAACTGTTTATATCCTTAGTGAGAGTAATTATGAAATCAGTCATATCATTAACTATTTGTTCTTCATGTTTTTCAGCAGATACTTTATATCCATTAACGCCTTGTTCAATATAAGAAGGAGCAAAACCTACATCTGTAGTTATAATACCTAAACCATAAGCCATAGCTTCTAATATTACAAGTGGTCCACTTTCTGTAGATGAAGTAACTAATAAAATATGCGATTGGATATATAAATCTGCTAACTTATTTTCATCAATATCTCCTAATAATTGAATATTGCTATGTAGATTAGTTGGAATACTATCTCTCACATTTCCAGCAAAAGAAAAATCAATATTAGAGTTTATAGTTTTTACTTTTTTGGCAATCATTGCTGCTAAGTGAACTCTTTTATCTGCTGTTCCTCTGCCTACATAAATTATTTTAATATTCGTATCAAAATTTTTCTTAAATATTTCATTTGGTAGTTTTATTTTGGTTTCAATAAAAGAAAATGTATTAAATAATTTTTCTGGAAAATTTATTTTCTTATAATTATTAATATGCCACTCTATTACTTGTTTACTAACAGTAATATTTTGCTGATAATAATTAATAAACGGCACTCTTATCCAAGAAAAACTATTGAAAGAATGTATTAGTTCTATTTGTTTAATAGTTGGTTTTATCCAAGGGCTTATTTTATAACCAAAATTACTTTGTCCATTAAATACAATAGGTTGTAGTGTTTGTTTATTGATATAACCTGTTATTATACCACGATATATGAGATTAAAAAAGTATAGCCATTTATTATCGGTATAGCTACTAATATTTTTTATAGTACAATTACTTTGTTGAAAGGCTTTATAAAAAATGGTGTCGGTAGATTTTCTTGTAAAAAAAATAATACAATCTTTATTACCAACAGCTTGTGCAATAAAAGCATGTACTTTTTCCGCTCCTCCAGTATGATAAAATGGGAAGAAAAAAAATATTGTATATTCTTTATCAAGTGGCTTAAACAATGCAATACATCTACCCAATAAAACAAAAGGATAAATAAAAATGTTTTCTATTTTTCTTTTTAGTATGTAGTGATTATAGGTCAATTTTGTTGAGTTCTGTTAGTTTACAATTACAATATTCATACTTTTCTATCAAATTAAACTCAAAGCCTTACTAAAAGTTTAATGTTTAAAGTTGTTCCTTAATCAACTTAATTAATATCTACCTTTGCTACCTTATAGAAAAATAAATTATTTAAAAATGAAAGCAAAACTTATAGCACTATTTTGTGTAACGTGTGTAACTATATTAGGATGTTATAACAATAAAATTACAGGTCGTTCTCAATTAAGTTTAGTATCTGAATCAGAAGTTCAAACAATGGCTAAAACACAATACCGTCAATTTTTAACTCAAAATAAAGTAGTAAGTACGGCAACAAACAAAGATGCAGAAATGGTAAGTAGAATAGGTAAAAGAATTACAACAGCCATTACAAAATATTATAAAGAGCAAGGTCTTGCCAATGAATTACAAGGTTATGAATGGGAATATCATTTAGTAGAAAGTAATGAAGTAAATGCTTGGTGTATGCCAGGAGGAAAAATTGTTGTTTATACCGGAATATTACCAGTTACTCAAAATGAAGCAGCATTAGCAGTTGTAATGGGTCACGAAATTGCCCATGCTCTTGCACGTCATGGAAATGAAAGAATGAGTGAAGGTTTATTACAACAATTAGGAGGTGTAGCTTTAAGTACAGCATTATCTACAAAACCTCAACAAACACAAAATTTATTTATGACTGCTTATGGAGTTAGCACACAAGTTGGGTTAATGCTACCACATAGCAGAAAACAAGAATTAGAAGCAGATAAGTTTGGATTACGTTATGCTGCATTGGCAGGTTATAATGTTAGAGAAGCAATTCCATTATGGCAAAGAATGGAAAAACTATCTCAAGGTCAAAAACCTCCTGCTTTTTTAAGCACTCATCCGGCAGAAAAAATTAGAATTAATGAGTTGAGCAAAATAATGGATGAAACGATAAGAGACTATTACAGACCAATTAATAATTAATATCTTATTGATTATCAATGATGCAAAATTAACAAGCCGTTAAAAATGTCAATATAATAGGTAGTTTATTGGCTTTCTTAATATATTTTTATTAACTTTGTGCTCCTTTTTTACATCACCTGAAAAACCTCTTTTAGGATATGTCTAATTTAAGTTTATTTGAAAAATTATCATTACAGGATGAAAAAAACCTTTTAATACAAGGTGTACCATCAGGTATTGAAAAGCAATTTGCTAAATTATCTTATGCCAAAAATGTAACTCCTCTACTTAAAATTAAAAAAGTAGATTTTGCATTAGTGTTTGCTATTAACAAGCATCAATTAAATAATGTAGTAAGAGATGTGCTTGGTGCATTGCACGACAATAGTAAATTATGGATTGCCTGCCCTAAGCAAACCAGTAAAATTGTTAGCGATTTAAATCGTGAAAGTAGTTGGGACATTCTTAAACATAATGGTTATGAACGAATAGAAGATGTAGTTTTAGACCACATGTGGGGTGCTGTACAATTTAAGAGAAATAAAGAAATGCCTATTATACAACCTGACCCTAAGGTTGAAATGTCTGATAATTTTAATAAAAGCTTGGTTCATTATCCAATAGAATTAGAAAGAATTTTTGATAAGCATAAAACAATTAAAGAGTTTTTTACTTCCTTACCAACTATTAATCAAAAGGAATATGTAAAATGGATTCAAGCAGCTAAAAGATCTGATACAAGACAAAGAAGATTAGATGCTGTATTAGAAAAATTAAAAGCAGGTAAAAAGAAACCTTCTGAAAGATAAATTAAATTAAGCACCCTTGAAAAAGGGTGTTTTTATTTGCAATACACTTACGAACTTGTAGTTTCGTTTTATAATTTTTTATGCAAAAATCATTGATAGTTATTGGCGGCGGTGCAGCAGGTTTTTTTTGTGCTATAAATGCTGCAAAACACAATCCTTCTCTTAAAGTAATTATTATTGAAAAATCAAATAAATTATTAAGCAAAGTAAAAATTAGTGGTGGTGGAAGATGTAATGTTACTCATCAATGTTTTGATATAAATGAACTAATAAAAAAATACCCTCGTGGCACTAACTTTTTAAAAAAAGCTTTTCATTGGTTTAATACCAAGCATACAATAGAATGGTTCAAAGAAAGAAATGTGTTATTGAAAACTGAAGAAGATGGAAGAATGTTTCCTGCAACAAATACATCTCAAACAATTATTGATTGCTTTTTAAAAGAAGCTAATAAATATGGTATTGAAATATTAATGAACTGTGAAGTAAAAGAAATTCAACAACAAGAAAATGTTTTTAAATTACATACAAACGATAACAGAAAATTTCTTTGTAACTATTTATGTATTGCTACAGGAGGCTATCCAAAATTTGCACAATTCAGTTGGATAAAAAAACTTGGTCATAATATTGAAAATCCAATACCATCATTATTTACATTTAATATTCCTAATAATTCTTTAACAACATTAATGGGTATAAGCGTTGATAATGCTCAAATAAAAATTGCAGGCACAAAACTGCACAATAAAGGAGCATTGCTTATTACACATTGGGGAGTTAGCGGACCTGCTGTATTAAAATTATCTGCTTATGCAGCAAAAGAATTAGCAGAAAAAAATTATCACTTCAATATTGTTATTAATTGGCTTAGCAATTATTCTGAGCAAAGCTTACAAGAAGAATGGAAAATTCTTCGTCAACAATTTGCTTCTAATAAAATTTATGCAAAAAATCCTTTTGGATTACCCAACAGATTATGGCAATATTTTTTACAAGAAAATAAAATAAATGAAAATTTACATTGGGCTGATATTTCATCTAAACAACAAAATAATCTTATTAAAAGCCTTACTGCACAAGAGTTTGAAGTAAATGGTAAAACTACTTTTAAAGAAGAGTTTGTAACATGTGGAGGCATACAATTAAATGAAGTTAATGTAAATACTATGCAAAGCAAATTAGTAGAAAACTTATTTTTTGCAGGAGAAGTTTTAAATATTGATGGAATTACTGGAGGCTTTAATTTTCAAAATGCTTGGACTACAGCATTTATTGCAGCAAATGCAATAGCAAATAAATCGTTGAATTAAATTAGTAAATATGTCAAATTTTACCATTAGAGTTTATGGAATTTTATTAGATGAACATAAAAGAGTTTTAGTAAGTGATGAATTTATCAGAGGCAAATATTATACAAAGTTCCCTGGCGGTGGACTTGAGTTTGGTGAAGGAACAAGAGATTGTTTGCAAAGAGAATTTAAAGAAGAAACAGGTTTAGAAGTAACTGTTGGAAAACATATTTATACAACAGATTTTTTTCAGATGTCTGCATTTAAAAAAACAGATCAAATAATCAGCATTTATTATTTTGTTCATGCAAAAAATATTGCTTCTTTAAAAACATCTGATATTCCTTTTGATTTCTCAGAAGAGCATAAAATACATAAAACACCTGTACCAGAGAGTTTTCGTTTTATTGATTGTGAAAATTTTAATGAAGAATCTGTAACTCTGCCAATTGATAAAATAGTAGCAAAAATTTTAAGAGAATCTTTCTAAACATATACTCAACTTTCAAACTTATAGTTCAAGAAAAAATGAATTAACTATTTGAAAAATTAAAAACAAAAAATTTGCAATACCCAACCATAATGGGACTGATTTTTTACCTATTATTAAACTAAAAATCCATAATAAATTAACCAAAGCATTTATAAAAACAGCTATAAAACCCAATATTATCACAGTATTTTTTACACTATCGTGTATTTGCTCTAAGTTGAAATATCTACCAACAACAGAAAGTACATAACAGATATTGCAGATAAAACTAACTTTACTAATAAATAAAAGCAACCGCATATTTTTATTTTGGTGTGAAAAATAACATTAATTTGCCATCTCTTAAAATTAAAATGAATGAAATACATTAACTGGAAACAAATAACACCACATGCTATTGCTGTTGCAATTTTTTTAGTAGTTGCATTATTGTATTGCAAACCTGCATTAGAAGGAAATGTTTTACAACAAGCCGATATCTCTCAATGGAAAGCAATGGCACAAAATCAGGAAGTTGCTTATGAGGCTACTGGTTCAGTGCCTTTGTGGACAAATGGCATGTTTGGTGGTATGCCAGGTTATATGATAAAGGGAAGAAGCAATAATATGGTTGCTTATTATTTTATGGACCTTATATCACTAAAACTTCCAAAGCCATTTATGTTTTTCTTTATGGCAAGTATTTGTTTTTATTTTTTATCGCAAGTTTTAAGAGCTAAGCATTGGCTTGGTATTGCAGTTTCATTGTGTTATGCTTATGCAACTTATAATGTAATTATTGTAGCAGAAGGACACGATACCAAAATGATTTCATTAGCTGTATTACCAGGTCTTATTGGTTCATTGATTTTAATTTTTAATAAAAAATATTGGTGGGGTGCATCGTTATCAGCACTTTTTACAGCAACACTTTTTGCTCAAAAGCATTATCAAATTGTTTATTATGCAATGATCATTATTGCATTTATGAGTATATCTTTTGCTATACAATGTATTCTTAAAAAAGAATACAAGCATTTAATAATGGCTGCTTTTATTTCTTTAGCAGGTATAGGTTTGGGGGCTTTACAAAATGCTGTTCTTTTATTGCCAGATAAAGAATATACAAAAGAATCTATTCGTGGAGGCTCTCAATTAGCAGATGCAAAATCTAAATCTACCAATCAGGGTTTAACAGAAGAATATGCTTTTAGTTATAGCATGTATAAAACAGAACCTTTTGTAATGCTTGTACCAAGAATGTTTGGAGGAAGCAACAAAATGGAAGTGTCTGAAGATAAATCAAAAGCTGTACAAGCTTTACAAGAAATGAACCCTCAAATTGGTCGTCAGTTACAAAATGGGTTAAGCTTTTATTGGGGTGGAATTGGTGGAACTTCTGGTCCTCCTTATGTTGGAGCTATTATTTGCTTTTTAGCAATACTTGGTTTTGTTATTTTAGACAACAAATATAAATGGTGGATTTTAGCTACAATCATATTAACAATAATGATGAGTTGGGGAAGTTATTTCAAAGGCTTTAATACATTTTTATTTAATCATTTACCCATGTATGATAAGTTTAGAGCACCAAGTATGATATTGGTTGTTCCAACTTTTTTATTAAATATGATGGCTGTTTTAACACTTCAAAAAATAGTAGATACAAAAGATAAATTATACTTGTTTGCTAAATACAAAAAAGGATTATTTATAACAGCAGGTGTTTTTGTTATTTTATTAATGATGTATTTTGGTTTTGATTATAAAGGAGAGGCTGATAACAACTTAATGCAATCAATCAATAATATTCCAGATGCAGAAACGAAAAGTGTTTTTCTTGATGCTGGCAAAAAAATGATTAATGGATTAATTGATGATAGAAGAAGTTTATTTATGAGTGATATTCTTCGTTCATTATTTTTTATTGCTGTTGCAGCAGCAGCAATTTGGTTAAGCATTAAAAATAAAATTAAAGATTGGATGTTAATTGCAGCAGTTGGCGTTTTTGCTTTTATAGATATTATGTCTGTTGATACTACTTATTTAAACAAAGACAATTTTCAATATAAAGATGAATATGAAGCAAGTTATGTACCAACACAAGCAGATAAATTTATTCTTCAAGATAAATCAGATTACAGGGTTTTTGATGTAAGTAATGGTGCACAGTCAGCTATTAATTATGGTGCAAGGTCTGCTTATTATCATCAATCAGTTGGTGGCTATAGTGCAGCAAAATTGAGCCTTTATCAAGATTTGGCAGAAAACCAATTATACAATTATCCAAACTGTAAACCTGTTTTGGATATGCTTAATACAAAATATATTATTCATGGAACAAGCAAGGCAGATCAAGTAGAAGTTAATCCTGATGCCTGTGGTTCTGTTTGGTTTATTAAAGGATTAAGAAAAGTTTCTACTCCAAGAGAAGAAATGGATGCACTTACTAATTTAGATGTAAAGGATAGTGCTGTTATTGGTAAAGGCTTTGATAATATTGCTAATATAAACTTTAATTATGATTCTACTGCAAAAATTGAATTAGAGAAAAAAGAAAATGATGTTGTAAAATATAAAAGCAAATCAGCATCAACACAGTTTGCAGTGTTTAGTGAAATTTATTATGATAAAGGCTGGAATGTTTATATAGATGGAAAATTAACACCTTATGCTAAAGTAAATTATATTTTACGAGGTATGCCAATACCTGCAGGTGAGCATGAAATTGTATTTAAGTTTGAACCTGCAAGTCATGCATTAGGTTGGAAAATGTCCAGTATTTCAGCAATCTTAATATACTTATTAGTAGCATCAACTATTTTTCTTGAATTTAAAAACAGAACAAAAAAAGTTTAAAGATTTTTAATCATTGTTTTTGCAAATGGCTATTGAAAATAATCAACCATTGGTAAGCATTATAATGCCTGTGTATAATTGTGAAAAATACATTGTACAGGCTGTAAATAGTGTATTGCAACAAACTTATACCAACTTTGAATTAATTATTTTAGAAGATGCATCTACAGATAATACACTGAATATTCTTAAAAAAATATCTGATGAAAGAATAAAACTTATCATCAACGAAAAAAATATTGGTTTAATAAATAACCTTAATAAAGGAATAAGTTTAGTATCATTTCAAGCAAAATATATTGCAAGAATGGATGGTGATGATGTTTGTTTAAATAACAGATTAGAAAAGCAAATTTATTTTTTAGAAAACAATCAACAGGTAGATGTAGTTGCAAGTACAGTAACTTTAATTGATGAAAATAATAACAATATTGGTGTTTGGAGTGATGATGTGCAAAATGTTTCTACAAAAGAAATTCGTAGTTTTTTATGGAAAAATAATTGTATTGCTCATCCAACAGTTGTTATAAAAGCAGATGTGTTAAAAGCTTTTCAATACGAAACAACACAAAAGCTATCTGAAGATTATGATTTATGGTTGAGGCTTACTTCTCAAAATAAAATTATTGCTAAACTTAATGAACCATTAGTGCTACACAGAATACTTTCTACTTCTTTTACAAGAACAAGAAACATAAACTTGTTTACCAGAATGAGAAAAGTAAAATGGCAGTTTACACTAAATGAATTAAAGCAAAGACGGCTAAATTTTTTTATACTTAAAACTTTTATTTCAGGTTGTTTGGATATAGTAAAAGGCACTGTTAAATCTGCTAAGAAATTGTTTAGAGTTTGATTGAGAACAACTATATAATTTAGATGGTGGGTCATATAATAGGTCTCTATGTTTTGGATAGGCTGCTGTAAAGCTACTCATAGTAGGTAAAGTTTGAGTAGGAAAATTTTGTGATGTGGTTCATTTTTTATATAAACAGTATCCTGCTTTTGTGCATTTATTTTGATAGAAATAAGTATCACCACATTCAAGAATGGAATTTGAATTATTCTTTTCATAATGAATTTATTTACTTTTTCTAATTTGCGTTAAAATATAAGGATAACTTGTCATGGCTAACACATTGAGAATTACCTGAAATAATTCCTTTTATAGCTTAGAATATGCTCTCTATTTTATTCCTAAACCTGCCAATCATATTATCTCCTGTATTTTTTAATTCCAAATCACTTTTACCACCTCTCTATTTCAATTATTTTGACATTCTCCCAGTTTCCATTAAATTTTTTAAATAGCCAACAATTAGTGTAACCCGATTTAGAAGATTCGGATATTGAAAAAATAACAATTGCTTTATTTTGATATATGTAGGGTCTATAGAATGTAATTTTTCCGGCTATTACTGAGCATAATACTTCTTCTTCCACTCTTGAATTAACTAAAGCATATTTTCCTGTTTTATTTATTCTATACATATCTATTTGGTCAATATCTAATTCCATCCCATTTAATATAAGCCCTTTAAATTCCTCTAAATTTTCCTGACTGACTATTGTCAGTATATTTTTAGTTAATTCTTTAGATTTATTAAGAGCCGTATCAACTAAAATGCAAACTTTATTCAAATTTAAATTATTGAGTGTATCATTAGGAATTTGAATTAATCTACCAGTTTTATATGCTGTTGTATCAAGAAATTCTAAAAAATTCTGATTCAGTAACCTATAGAAAGATTGTTTGGGGCTATTTTCCGAACAGCCTGTTATGCAAAGGATTAAAGCAATAAAATATAATTTCAATTTCATCCTAAAAGTATTGACTGAATTTAATAACAACTGTACCTGCATTGTCGTCATCAACTATTACATTAAATGCGTCTCTTTCAAAGCCATAACCAAAATCATAAACACCTTCACTAATATTATTTTGGCTAGTTCCTAAATGAACATATTCATGTAAAATTGTTACAGCTAATAAAAAGGCTGTAGCTTCTCGTGTACTTTGCAAAAATGCTTGTTCAAGCCCTCTTACATAACTTGCTCTAATATGAAGTGTATTGTTGCCATTTTTTTTGTTATAAAATCCAAATCTACCAGTCATTTCCTCGACTTTGATTGTAGGACCTTGTCCAAAGGTTAGATGATCTAGAATTTGTTGCTTACTAAAGCCTGAATAAACTTGTAAAGCATTTAGTACTTTAGGATTATTTTTTACAAATTACTTTAATTTTTTAACCATGTTTGTAAACTTTGGATAAGTCGTTTCATAATTATCAGTTGGATCAAATTGGAAGTCTGGTTCTTCAAATAAGTCTGGATTTGTAAAGGTTGTTCCATCGTCCTCAAGAAATGACCAGATAAATGGAGGAACAGCATAATCATAATATGAAGGTATATAGGTACCCCCTCCACCAAAAGGTGGCGACCATCCGGCTCCTCCAAAATCTCCTCCAAAACCTCCTCCTCCACCCCAGTCTAAAAAGCTATCAAAAAACAATATGGTATATTCAAATACTCCACACCAATCACATTCATCACAATCTCCTCCATCGTGACCATTAGGACCAGTGCCATAGTGCCCAGTACAATGATTATACTTTATTACTACTACTCTGGAGCTATATGGAGTATTTTGTGATGTTTCTGATAAAGAAATTTCAAAATTCTTTCTATTGGTAACATTACCATCTGATGGGTTAAAATAATTTATTATCTAAAATCTTAAACTTAGCGTTACCAAAAACTTCTTTTTGTAAAATTAGCATTTGAACAGCAACATCTTCTGCATCTCTTTCATTTTCTGGTTTATTAAAACCTAATAAGTAATAATTAAACTTATCATACTCACTTATATCTACTACATCATTGTTAGCATTTATAATTGCTGCAATAAACCCATCTACTTCGTTACTGTTAGGTACAGATAAAGGTATTAATACCATTTGTTCTCCTTCCCCAATTTCACGAGCAGCAGCATTGCTTGTATGTTTTAATGTAAACTGTGCTTTCCCCCATAGAGGCACACCAACTTTATTTCCAAGGTTTATTATAAAAGGGGTCTGAGCATCTTTTTCTTTTAATTTATCGGCTATTTTTTGCAGTAATTGGTTTAAGTTTTTAGGAGTTTTTGTAAATTGCTCAATGATTTGTTTATCTGTTGATTGATTTATATTGGGTAAAATGCTATCATATTTTCGGCAAGCTGTAAAAGAAAGAATTAGCAAAAAGATGGCAGTTGTCCATTTAAGTATATATCCGTTATTTTTTAGTTTCAAGTTTTTAAAATTTTAGTGTGTTTAAATTGTATTGCTTACAATAAAACACTTGGTTTATTTGTCTTTTAGCTTACTATGTTTTTTACTGTATAAGAAATAAACAAATAATCCAATAATCATCCAAATAAATGCAACCATTAATGTATGTTTATCTAAACCAATAATCATAGCTAAACAAATTGTTGCACCAAGTACAGAAACTACTGGAGCAATTGGTGTTCTAAAAGGACGATGAATATGTGGAGATTTTACTCTCAATATCCAAACACCTAAGCTTACTAATACAAAGGCAAATAATGTTCCAAAGCTGGTTAAATCTCCTGCTACATTACCAGGTACAAAAGCAGCAAATGCACCAACAAATAAAAATAATATCCAGTTGGCTTTGTAGGGCGTTTTAAATTTAGGATGCAAATCACCAAAAGCTTTTGGTATTAAACCATCATTACTCATGGTATAAAAAATTCGGCTTTGTCCCATTAACATTACAAGTATTACAGAAGAAAAACCTGCAAGTATTGCTACAGTAACAGCAGTTGCAAGCCATCCATAACCTGTCATATAAGTTGATATTACATAAGCTACAGAAGCTTCACGACCTTTTTCAGGATCAACAAAATCTTGCCAGTGTGCTACACCAGTTAATACATGTCCAAACAAAATATACAGTATTGTACATATTACTAATGAACCTAAAATTCCAATAGGCATATCTCGTTTAGGATTTTTTGCTTCTTGTGCAGCAGTACTTACAGCATCAAAACCAATAAAGGCAAAAAATACAATAGCAGCACCACCTAAAATTCCTCCCCATCCATGTTTATTCCATCCACTATAATCTGCAATAGTTTTTCCAACACTATCTTTTATTGCTGCTGTTCCTTCTGGAATTAAATAAGGAGTATGATTTTCTGGTTTAATAAATTGCCAACCAATTGCAATAAAAATTATTACTATAGCCACTTTAACAAACACAATAACAGCATTTACCATAGCACTTTCTTGTGTTCCTTTGATAAGTAAAAGTGTTAGCAATAATAAAATAAGTAATGCAGGAGCATTAATAATACCTTTATGCAAAACACCAGCAGTATCAGTAAAACTTTCAAAGGGCGAATGACACCATTCGTAAGGAATGCCACCTCCAAGCAATTTATTCAAATATTCACTCCAAGCAATACTTACTGTAGCTGCACCTAAAGCATATTCCATAATTAAAGCCCAGCCAATAATCCAAGCAATCAGTTCTCCCATTGTAACATAGCTATATGCATAAGCACTTCCTGCAATAGGTATCATAGCTGCAAATTCGGCATAACATAAACCAGCAAATGCACAGCCTATTGCTGCTACTATAAATGAAATTGTAACACCTGGACCAGCAGCTTCTCCTGCTGCTGCAGCAGTTCTTACAAAAAGACCAGCCCCTATTATTGCTCCTATACCAAGTGCAATAAGGTTGCCTGCTCCTAATGTTCTTTTTAAGCCTTTACCATTATCGTTAGCCTGTGCCAACATTTGATCTAAAGACTTCTTTGCAAATAAACTCATAAGTGTGTTTGTTGATGTTGTATAAAAAATTTCGTGTGGAAAAATACTGATTTATTTATTTCAGCAAATTAAAAATTTATAATAATTCAATTTTCAATAAAATACTTTACTATATTGCCGACCTAACTATTTATAATTAATCATTATTGCTATATGGCAAATGTGCCTTTAAACCCTCCTAAAAAAAGTAAACTAACCTTATGGATTGTTATTGCTATGATTTTGGGAATTATTGTAGGATATTTTGTACACAAATATTCTTCAGAAGCCACTGCTAAAACTTTTGCAACTAATATAAATTTATTAACGACCATTTTTTTACGATTGGTACAAATGATTGTTGCTCCAATAGTTTTTACCACTTTGGCTGTTGGTATTGCTAAACTGGGTGATATGCAAACTGTTGGTAGAGTTGGAGGAAAAGCAATGTTATGGTTTATAACTGCTTCTTTAGTTTCACTTACACTTGGATTAGTTTTAGTAAATATTTTTAAACCAGGTGTTGGTGTAGATATTCATAATACAGATACAGCAGCAGTTAATGATTTATTAGAAAAATCAAAAGGATTTTCCTTACAAAAATTTGTTGAACACGTTGTACCACGTAGTGTAATAGAAGCAATGGCTACAAATGAAATTTTACAGTTGGTTGTATTTTCTGTTTTCTTTGGAGTAGCTTTAACTGCAGTAGGCAAAAAAGGAGAACCTATTATTAATGCATTAGATTCATTAGCACATATTGTTTTAAAAATGGTAGGTTATGTAATGTACTTAGCTCCTATAGGTGTTTTTGGGGCTATGGCTGCTGCAATTTCTAAAAATGGAATTAATATTTTATTCACTTTCGGAAAATATTTAGGAGAATTTTATTTAGGATTAGCAATTCTATGGATGATATTATTAGGTGTTGGATATTTATTTTTAAAACACAAATTAGCTGTATTAGTTAAAAGAATTGCTGCACCTATGGGCATTGCATTTAGTACTGCAAGTAGTGAAGCAGTGTATCCAAAATTGGTAGAAGAATTAGAACGTTTTGGATGCAATAATAAAATTGTTAGCTTTATTTTACCATTAGGCTATTCATTTAATTTAGATGGAAGTATGATGTATATGACTTTTGCAAGTATGTTTATTGCACAAGCATATAATATTACAAGTATAACAGGAGATGTAAGTCAGCAAATTATTATGCTGCTTGTTTTTTTAATAACCAGTAAAGGCGTTGCTGGTGTACCAAGAGCAAGCTTAGTTGTTATATTAGCTACTGGTGCAATGTTTGGGTTACCAGCAGAAGGCGTTGGTTTAATTTTAGCTATTGATGTTTTTTGCGATATGGGAAGAACTATGACTAATGTTTTAGGAAATGCTTTAGCAACAAGTGTTGTTAGCAAATGGGAAGGTGAATTAAAACATGCTAATTAGCAAAATCTACATTTATTATTACAATATTTATACAACAAAATATGTTATCAATTATATTAAATAGTTTTAGTTGGCATCAATTATTACAACCACAATTTTATATTGAACATGGAGGATTATGGCTACTTCTTTTTGTAGTATTTGCAGAAACTGGTTTGTTTGCAGGTTTCTTTTTACCTGGAGATAGTTTATTGTTTGTTGCTGGTATTTATAATAGAGAATTAATTGAAAGTGTTTTCCCTTTTATTCAAAATGAATATTTACAATTATTGTTATTATGGATATTAATTTCAGTAATGGGTATTATTGGTAACTCTGTTGGTTATTGGTTTGGAAAAAAAGTAGGACCAGCAATGTATCATTGGAAAGACAATATGTTTTTCAAACAAAAATATTTAACTCAAGCTCATGAATTTTATGAAAAACATGGTGGTGGAGCTATTGTTATTGCAAGATTTCTGCCTATAATAAGAACATTTGCACCCATAGTGGCTGGTATTGTAGAAATGGATAAAAAGAAATTTACTTTTTACAATATTATAGGATGTATTGCTTGGGTTTTTAGCATGTTAGTTGCTGGACACTTTTTACAAAAATGGACACTATCTACATTTAATTTTGATTTAAAAAGCCATTTAGAAATAATTGTTTTAGCAATTGTTTTAGTTACTACTGCACCTGTTATTTATAAACTTTTATTTTCAAAAGGAAAAAATAAACCAAATACTGAAAACTAATTTTTTACACTTGTTGAAGTTTAAAAAAATTATTACAAACACTATATTTACCCTTTAATTCCAAATTGTATGGATAAAAAGGAATATGGAATATTTTCTCTTCCTGTTATTGTTGGTGCATTAGGCTATTTTGTAGATATATACGATTTATTACTATTTTCCATTGTTAGAGAACCAAGTTTAAAAGAAGTTGGAGTTGATTTATCCAATAAAGCTGCTGTACTTTTTGCAAGTACAAAAATTATGAATTGGCAAATGTTTGGATTATTATTAGGAGGAATTTTATGGGGAACTTTAGGAGATAAAAAAGGAAGATTAAGTGTATTGTTTGGCTCAATAGCAATGTATTCAATAGCAAATTTTTTAACTGGTTTTGTACAAACTACAGAGCAATATGCTTTAGCAAGATTTGTTGCAGGTATTGGACTTGCTGGAGAATTAGGTGCAGGAATTACCTTAGTAAGTGAGTTACTTCCTAAAAATAAAAGAGGTATTGGAACATCTTTGGTAGCAGGTATTGGTTTATTTGGTGCTGTATTTGCCTACTATACTTTTAATTTAACCAATCAAGATTGGCGTTTGTGTTTTAAAATTGGTGGTGGACTTGGTATTGTTCTTTTATTACTTCGTATTTCTGTAGCAGAAAGTGGTATGTATAAATCTACTAAAGAGCAAAATGTACAACGAGGTAATTTCTTTATGTTTTTTACTAATGCAAATAGATTTAAAAAATATGTGTTTGCTATTTTAATTGGCTTACCCACTTGGTACGTTATAGGAATTTTAGTAAACTATAGTAATAGGTTTGCAACAGATTTTTATGGAACCAATTCAATTATCAGTGGTAAAGCAATTATGTATGCATACATAGCTATTGCATTTGGTGATATTATGATAGGCTTTGTTAGCCAATATTTTAAAAGT
Source organism: Chitinophagales bacterium (assembly GCA_051715485.1). Lineage (GTDB taxonomy): Bacteria > Bacteroidota > Bacteroidia > Chitinophagales > Chitinophagaceae > UBA1930. Next base: position 13,273 of record JBPXJV010000028.1, on the reverse strand, counting down.
AGAAAAAAGGCTCTGCTTTTATTTTATATACTCACTATTTTATCCATTATTTTATTTTTTAGTCCACTAAATAATAATGATACAAAAATGTATTTGATATGTGGTTTGTTAGGCTTTAGTACAGGCTTCTGGGCTATTTTTGTAACAATGGGTGCTGAACAATTTGGTACTAATTTAAGAGCAACAGCAGCTACTACTATACCAAATATGGTTAGAGGGTTTTTACCATTGATTAATATTTTATTCTTAGATATTTTTCAAAAAACATTTTCTTGGAGTTTAATAAATAGTGGCATTATTACAGGTATTATTGTTACTGCAATTGGTTTAATTGCTTTTTATTTTACTGAAGAAACTTTTCATAAAGATTTGAATTATGTTGAAGAATAATATTGTTTCATCTTCTTGCTTCACTTAACTTCATTAAAATATTTTTTAGCTACTAACTTTGTTTTATGAAATTGCTTGTTATTCGTTTTTCATCAATAGGTGATATTGTACTTACAACACCTGTTGTTCGTTGTTTAAAAACACAAATTCCAAATGCTGAAATTCATTTTCTTACAAAGTCATCATTTAAAGAAATTGTAGAAAATAACCCATACATAGACCAAATAAAATTTTTGCAAGATGAGTGGCAGAAAATGATAAACGATTTGCAACAAGAGCAATACGATTATATTATAGACCTTCATCATAATATTAGAACACTAAGAGTAAAGAAAGCTTTAAAAGCAAAAGCATTTTCTTTTAATAAATTAAATATTCAAAAATGGTTATTAACGGCTTTAAAAATTAATATTCTTCCCAATATTCATATTGTTGATAGATATTTTGAAACTGTTAAATCACTTGCTGTTATTAATGATGGAAATGGGTTAGATTATTTTATTCCTGAAAAAGATTGTATAAATAATAAAGATATTCCTGCACAACATCAATTTGGTTTTATTGGTATTGTAATAGGTGCTGCATTAAATACCAAAAAAATGCCTGTACAAAAATTACAAGATTTATGCAGTAAAATTGATTACCCCATTATATTATTAGGAGGAAAAGAAGACAAAGAAAATGGAGAGTTGATTGCTTCAATTGATGATGTAAAAATTTATAATGCCTGCGGAAAATTTAATTTAAACGAAAGTGCCGATTTAGTTCGTAAAGCAAAATTAATTATCTCACACGATACAGGTTTAATGCATATTGCAGCAGCATTTAAAAAACCTATTTTTTCTATTTGGGGCAATACAGTACCAGCTTTTGGAATGACTCCTTATTATGGTAATGAAGTTTCTATAACTAATATTAAATATGAAGTAAAAATTGGTTGCAGACCTTGTAGTAAAATTGGCTATAATAAATGTCCTAAAAAGCATTTTAAATGTATGCTATTGCAAGATGTTGAGCAAATAGCAAAAGATGCTTTAAAGCTAACAAAAAAGCCATCTAATTTTTAGATGGCTTTGTAATTTATTCTATTTAATTATTTGTTTCCAAATAAATGAATTGATAAAGGAACATCTGCATTAGAGTATTTATCAGTAATTGGTAATAGTCTTGAATTCAATGTAAAAAATGCTTGAGCAAATAATCCTTTTTCAGAAATACCACGAACAATAGCAGGAAATTTCAAAGGCACTTTCATGTCTTTAATGATTAATACACCTTCTACTTCAATATCAGTTTCTGAAGTATATTTTACAGTTGAAATTTCAAATGTTGCTGTTGGAAATTTATCAACTTCAAAAAAGTCTGCTGCTTTTAAATGTCCTTCTAATTTAGGTCCAGCAGCATCTAAAACTTTTAATCCACTCATATCTATAACAAATTTTCCACCAACAATTTTTTCTCCTTCAACTTTTATATTCCCTTCTTTTAGCATAAACTCGCCATTATGATAACCAGTTTTTTTGCTACCAACCCAATCAATTTTTGAACTTTTTGTATTTACAGTAAATTCTGTTGCAGCAGCATTTTTTTTGCTTGGCACAAACGAGTAAAGTGCTAATGAACTTGCTATAACAGCAGAGATAAAAAGAATTTTCTTCATAATTTTTAGGTTTTATTTTTTGTTGAATGCAAACATAATGGAATTAGATGTATATACATGCAAATTTTTAAAAAAATTCCCGATTTTAACAATCTTACAAAAGGAACTTTGAATTATTAGATTGAATTTTTACTTTTTTACGTGTAGAATAAACTTTTCTTTGTAATAATCTTCTTTAAAAATTTCATACACACTCATCATTGCTGGTCTGGTTTTGCTCTCAGATATTTCTTGATGTAAGTCGCCACCTTTTAAACAAATTAAACCATTACTTATTTCTTGAGAAGGATGAGTATTTTTTTTCAATAATGGATTACTCCATTGCCATAACTCTTTTAATGGAGCCACAGCACGGCTAATAGCAAAATCAAATTTTTTATTTTTAATTTCTTCTGCTCTAGTATGTTGTGTAGTAATATTTTTTAGTTCAATAGCTTCTGCAATAGCATCTACAACTTTTAATTTTTTGCCAATACTATCTACCAAATGAAACTTTACATCAGGATAAAAAATAGCTAATGGAATTCCAGGGAAACCGCCACCACAACCAATATCAATAATATTTGCACCTTCCTTAAAATTTGCAATAGCTGCAATACTTAATGAATGTAGTATATGGTGCAAATAAATTTCATCAATATCTTTTCTAGAAATAACATTTATTTTATCATTCCATTCTTTATACAAATCTTTTAGTGCAGCAAACTGATTAAGTTGCTTTGGATTAAAAGAATCAAAGTATTTTAAAATAATTTCCATATCAATTAACTCCAAGTTCTTTTAGGGCTTTTCCAAATTGCAGGAATAGTAAATAAATAATATAAAGGCATCCACAAGTCAAATAAAAGAAACCAAATCCATAAATCTGTTTCGTGTAATTTTTTCATGGTTTTATGTAAAATTACTGCTTGCAATAAAAGCCTTACTCCAAACACAGCCAATGCTAACCACCAACAATAAAATACAATACTTATTGCAAGTAAAGGATAAATCCAAAATAAGCTAAATGAATATAAGCCTAATAAAAATTTATGTTTAGGTTTATAAAATTTGGCAGTTGTATAGTGTCTGTATTTTTGATTCATCCACTCATTCCAAGATTTTTTAGCTTCACTTATTGTAAAAGTATCTGGGTCAATTACAATAGCTGTATTTTCTTTTGTAGCAATTTTATTGATGAATAAATCGTCATCTCCACTGGGTATTGTATTAATAGATGAAAAGCCTTTGTTTTTGTAAAAAATTTCTTTTTTATAACTTAAATTTCTTCCAATACCCATATAAGGAATACCTGCTAAAGCATAAGAAAAATATTGTAGTGCTGTATGAAAAGTTTCGAAACGAATTAGTTTATTTAAAATACCCTTTCTTTTTTTGTATGCACCATAGCCTAACACAATTTCAATATTATCTGCATAAGCATTTTGCATTTTATATAACCAATTTTCACTGGCTGGTACACAATCTGCATCTGTTAATAAAAGTATTTCGTGTTTAGCACTTTTTATACCAATACTTAAAGGAAATTTTTTTCCTTCAATTAACTTTGCTTCTTGCGATAATTCTATATGATTTAAGTTTTTAAAACTTTTTTGAAATTCCTCAAGCAAGTATTTTGTATCATCTGTAGAGTTATCATTTACTATAATAATTTCGTGTGTTGTTTTATAATCTTGCACCAAAATTCCTGGCAAATTTTTAGCTAAATTATGAGCCTCATCTTTTGCACAAACAATAATTGAAACAGGATGCTGCATTGATACTGCTTTATTTTTTTCTTTATAAAAAGCAAGTCTTGCAAAAAAGAAAATGTAGTAAAATATTTGAATGGCAATTACAGAGCAAAATGTATAAAAAATAATTTGCCAAACAATGGGTGGAATATTCATCATCATGGCAGCAAATGTAAATTAAGTACAATGTGAATTGCAAGGCAAGGGGGATATGTGGATAAGATATATTTTAATAACTGAAATAAATGAAAAGTGCATAAGTATTTATTACAGTAAACAGCATTTTAATTTTTTTGATGAATTGCCGCTATAGCATTTGCAACTTTTTCTCCATCCATTGCAGCACTTACAATACCACCTGCATAGCCTGCTCCTTCTGCACAAGGAAATAAATTTTTTATTTGAGGATGTTGTAAAGTTTCGGTATTTCTTGGAATACGAATGGGTGATGAAGTTCTGCTTTCTGTTGCAACTAAAATGGCATCGTTTGTATAATAACCCTTCATTCTTTTACCAAAAGCTTGTAAGCCTTTTTGTAATCTTGTATTAATAAAATCTGGTAAAACACTTGTTAAATCAGCACTTTTAACACCTGGCAAATAAGAACAATCTGGTAAATTAGTAGAAATTTTATTATTGCAAAAATCTACTACTCTTTGTGCAGGAGCAACAAATTTTCCACCACCTGCTTGATATGCTTTTTCTTCTACCATTTTTTGAAACTCCATTAACATTAATGGAGATGAATATGCAGCTTTCAATTTTTTATCTTGCATAATATCTTCTATTGCAATAGATACAACCATGCCACTATTTGCAAAAGGATTATTTCTTTTCGATGGACTCCAACCATTTACAACTAACTCATTATTATTTGTAGATGCAGTAGCAATAATGCCACCTGGGCACATACAAAAACTAAAAACACCTTTACCATTTACTTGCTCCACCAAACTATAAGATGATGGTGGCAAAAAATCTCCTCTTTTACAAGATTGCATTAAATGATATTGTGCAGCATCAATTATTTCTTGAGGATGCTCTATTCTTACACCTAAAGCAAAAGGTTTGGGTTCTATTAAAATATTTTTTTTATACAGCAATTCATAAATATCTCTTGCACTATGACCAGTAGCTAAAATAACAGCATCAGCAAAAAGTTTATCACCATCGGCAGTAACAATTCCTTTCAACTCATTATTTTCAATAATTAAATCAACTAATTTTTTTTCAAATAAAACTTCGCCACCACAATCAATAATTTGCTTTGTCATAGCAGTAATAATGTGGGGCAATTTATTTGTTCCAATATGTGGATGAGCTTCTACTAAAATATTTTCATCTGCACCAAATTGTACAAACAGGTTGAGTATTTTATGGATATCACCTCTTTTGTTGCTACGAGTGTAAAGCTTTCCATCACTATAAGTTCCTGCACCTCCTTCTCCAAAACAATAATTACTTTCTGTATTAATAACACCTTCTTTATTCAGTATAGCTAAATCTCTTCTTCTACTTCTTACATCTTTTCCTCTTTCTATAATAATAGGTTTTATACCTAATTGAATTAATTGTAATGCTGCAAAAATGCCTGCTGGTCCTGCACCAACAATAATTATTTTTAGGTTAGAAGAACTTACATCATGAAAAATAATTTTTTCAATTTCTCTTTCAATAAAAGGTTCATTAATAAAAGCCTTAACAGAAATATTTATCCAAATTTGTTTACGACTTCTTGCATCAATACTTTTTTTTAAAGTATAAAAACCAGCAACTTCATTTTCTTTTACACCAAATGTTTGTGCTATATAAGAAGTAATAATTGCTTGGTTAGCAGCTTCTGATGGAGTTAGTTTTAAACTGATTTCTTTTTGCATGAAGTTTTTCTAAACAGCTACAAAACTATTTATCTCTGCAATACATTTATACAGATCAATTAATTTTTTCTTAATGTATAGAATAATGCACCATCATTTACCTAACAATCAATGTATCTTTACAAAGAATATGACAAAGAAGGAGCTAAGAAAATTATATAAAGAAAAGCGTTCTGCTATATCATCTAAAAATAAAATGAAGTGGGATGATTTGATGCTTATACAATTTCAGCAATTTAATTTTAACAATGCTCAATGTTTATTTACTTTTTGGCAAATGGAGCAAGAGCCAAATATGTATTTGTTTACATCTTTTTTAAAACATAGAATTTTTAATTTGCAAATTGCTTATCCGTTATGTGATTTTACAACAGAGACCATGCAAGCAATTTTAGTAAATGATGAAACTGTTTTTGCAGAAAATAAATATGGAATTACAGAACCTAAACATGGCAATGTTTTATTACCAAATGAAATAGATATTGTTTTTGTACCATTATTAATTTGTGATAGCAAAGGTTTTAGAGTTGGCTATGGCAAAGGGTTTTATGATAAATTTTTATCGCAATGCAGAAAAGATGTAATAAAAATTGGCTTTAATTATTTTGAACCAATAGAAAAAATAGAAGATACCAATAAATTTGATATACCTTTAGATTATTGCATTACACCTCAAAAGATTTATGAATTTTAATACTATATTTTTAAAATCATTTAGAATTTTATTATTGCCTTTTACAGTTGTGTATGGTATAATAGTAAAAATTAGAAATTGGTTTTACGATAAAAATTATTTAAAGAGTGCACAATTTAATTTCCCTTTGATTTGTGTTGGTAATTTAGCTGTTGGTGGCACAGGAAAATCTCCAATGGTAGAATATTTAGTTAGATTGTTACAACCACATTTTAAAATAGCCACTTTAAGCAGAGGTTATAAAAGAAGAACAAAAGGTTATGCTTTAGCCAATGCAAATACAACTGCTTTAGAAATTGGTGATGAGCCAATGCAATTTCACATAAAATTTCCTGAATTAACTGTAGCTGTTGGAGAAGAAAGAATTGTAGCAATACCTCAAATGCTACACGATAAACCCGATTTGCAAGTAATTATTTTAGATGATGCTTTTCAGCATAGAATTGTAAGAGCTGGTTTAAATATTTTACTCACAGAATTTAGTAATATTTACACACAAGATATTCTTTTACCAACAGGCGATTTAAGAGATGAAAGAAGAAGTGCAAGAAGAGCAGATTTTATAATTGTAACAAAATGCCCAACTGATATTTCTCAAGATAAAAAATATAAATTATTAAGAAGCATAAAGCCAAAACAACATCAAAGAGTTTTTTTTACTGCAATTGATTATGGCACACCATTTCACATTCATGATAATACTGACGAATGGATTTTAACACAAAATGATGAAGTACTTTTAGTATGTGGTATTGCTAATCCAAAGCCTTTGAAAGAATATTTATTAAACACAGTTCATACGTATTATCAAAAAGATTATAACGACCATCATATTTTTAATATTGATGACTTAAATGAAATAAAAGAAAGGTTCAATAAAATTAATGCTAATAGAAAACTTATTCTTACAACAGAAAAAGATGCTGTTAGGTTAATAAAATTTTCAGATGAGTTAAAAGATATTCCAATTTATGTGCTACCCGTAAAACATAAATTTTTATTTGATGATACAGAAGTATTTGATAATCTCATTATTAATTATGTAAAAAATTTTAAGCAAAATATTCATGAAAAATAAAAGAAATAAAAATCATCATACAACCAAAGAAACACATTTACCCTCCAAAACTTTGACTGGTAAATTGGATATAACTCGTAGTGGTATTGGTTATGTAATTGTTGAAAATAATGTAAAAGATATTTTAGTAAGACAAGATAATTTTAATACTGCATTACATGGCGATACAGTAAAAGTAAAAATTACAAAAGAAAACTTTAAGTCAGGCAGAACAGAAGGAAAAGTAATTGAAGTAATTAGCAGAAAACAAACAGAGTTTATTGGACGTTTGCAAGTATCTGCAAACTTTGCTTTTTGCATTGTAGATACTGAGAAACCAATGCCAGATATTTTTATTCCTTTAGACAATATACATGAAGCAAAAAATGGAGAACGTGTGGTAGTTCGTTTAATAAAATGGGATAAAGGAGATAAGAAGCCAGTAGGAGAGGTGGTTAGCATTTTATCTCAAGAAGATGAAAACGATGCAGCAATGAAAGAAATTTTAGCAGAAGCTGGGTTTCCTTTGTCTTTTCCAGAAGATGTGATGAAGGAAGTTTTTTTGTTATCTGAAAAAATTTCAGATACTGAAATTAAGAAGAGAAAAGACTTTAGAAATGTTTTGACATTTACTATTGACCCAGTTGATGCAAAAGATTTTGATGATGCAATTTCTATAAAATTAATTGATAAAAATTTGTATGAAATTGGTGTACATATTGCAGATGTTAGTCATTATGTTATACCAAATACTAAGTTAGATGAAGAAGCATATAAAAGAGCAACATCAGTTTATTTGCCTGATAGAGTAAATCCTATGTTGCCCGAAAAAATTTCAAATGATTTGTGCTCTTTAAAACCAAATGAAGACAGACTTACTTTTTCTGCAGTGTTTGAAATGAATACAAAAGGAGAAATAAAAAATTATTGGTTAGGCAAAACAATTATACACTCTGATAAAAGATTTACTTATGAAGATGTGCAGCAAACTATTGAATCTAAAAATGGGTTGTATAGCACAGAGTTATTGCTATTAAACGATATTGCTCAAAAAGTAAGAAAGACAAGATTTAAAAAAGGAGCAATTAATTTTTCATCGAGAGAGGTTAGATTTAAGTTAGATGAAAAAGGAAAACCAATAGGTATAGTTGTAAAAGAAAGTAAAGAATCGCATCAGTTGATAGAAGAATTTATGTTGCTTGCAAATAAAACTGTTGCAGAATATGTTTTTAAAATTTCAGAAAAAAATAAAATTCCTTTTCCTTATAGAGTACATGATACGCCAGACCCTGATAAGTTAGAACCCTTTGCAGCATTAGCTATTAAGTATGGTTATAAAGTAAATATTTCGTCTCCCGAAAAAATTGCTGAAAGTTTTAATCTTATGTTAGAAGCAGCAAAAGGAAAACCTGAACAACAAATTTTAGAACAGTTAGGAATTAGAACAATGGCAAAGGCTGTTTATACTACTAATAATATTGGACACTATGGTTTGGCTTTTAAATATTATTGTCATTTTACTTCGCCTATTAGACGTTATCCAGATGTTTTAGTACATCGTACTTTAGAAAGTTTGCTGATAGAAAAACCTGTAATTGATAGTAGAATGGAAGAAAAATGTAGGCATTGCAGTGAAAGTGAAAAAGCTGCAATGGATTGTGAAAGAGCAGGGAATAAGTATAAACAAGTTGAATTTATGAAAGATCATTTAGGTGAAACATTTGAAGGAGTAATTAGCGGTGTTGCAGGTTTTGGCTTTTTTGTTGAAACAATAGAACATAAGTGTGAAGGCTTAGTAAGTATTGTAAGTTTGAGTGATTTTGATGATTTTAGATTAGTAGAATCTGATTATTGTTTGGTAGGAAAAAGAAGTAATAAAGTTTTTAGAATAGGCGATAAAGTTTTTATAAAAGTAGTTGCAGCTAACTTAGAAAAAAAGCAATTAGATTTTGAATGGGTATTAAACAAAGAAACTGATAGTACTAATAAATCAACTCCAAAAAAGATAAACAAAACATCAAAGCAAAATTCAATCTCAGCAAAAAAGAAAAAGTAAATTATTTTAAAACTGTTTCTTTACTTCAACAATAGCTGCATGTTTTAGTTTTTAAATTTACATAGAAAAATTATCAGTAGTTACTTTTGTTTTTTCATAACTTTAATGCTTCAATATTAAAATTTTGAATAAATGCAGTATTAATAACTACTTCAAAAGGTAGTTTTTAAAAACACAATTTTTAAGGAAAAGCAACCCATATATAAAGGTATTTTAACCGCTGATGTAATAATCTTATATAAATTGCTTCTTTAAATAATAGCTTTCATATATTAGCACATTCTTAAAATCAACTTTTAATTATTTATGAAACGAATTTTTTTTATTGCAGCAATTGCAGTTTCAGCCAATTTTGCTATGGCTCAAAAACGAACAGCCCCGCCTGCAAAGGATACTACACCAACTGTAGCTAAACCAATGCCACCTCAAGCTCCTGCAAAACCTAAAGCAGGACCTAAACCATTTAAAGAGGTTATTACAGAAAAAGCTATAAGTAAAAAAGGTTTATTTACTGTACATAAAGTAGAAGATAAATATTATTTTGAAATCCCTAATAGCCTTATGGAAAAAGAAATAATGTGTGTTACCAGATTTAGTAAAGTACCTGGTGGAGTTGGTATGTATGGTGGAGAAATTGCTAATCAACAAACATTAACTTTCGAAAAAGGTCCTAACGATAATATTTTTATTAGAACTGTTACTTTAATTAGTGTTGCAGATAGTACACAAAAAATTTATAAAGCAGTAAACAATTCTTATTTGAATGCTATTGCATCAGCATTTGATATTAAAGCATTTGGTAAAGACAGCACAAGTAGTATTATTGATGTTACAGATTTCTTTAAAGGAGATAATCAAATTGTAAGTATTAATCCTAATAGAAAAAGAAGTCTTAATTTATCAATGCTATCACCTGATAGAAGTTATATTCAAACCATTAATACTTATCCTCTCAATACAGAAATTAGAACTGTAAAAACTTATGTATCATCACCAATGCCTGCAGGATTAGGAGGAGCATCTTCTTCAAGAAGTTTTCCTGCTGCAAGCGATGCAGGTGCTGTTACAATAGAGATGAATACATCTATGATATTACTTCCAGAAAAACCAATGGCTAAAAGAGCATGGGATAGAAGAGTTGGATATTTCCCTGACAATTTTGTTAAATACAGCGATGACCAACAAAGAGTTGAAGAAGAAACATTTGCTGTCCGTTGGAGATTAGAACCAAAACCAGAAGATGTAGAAAAATGGAAAAAAGGAGAATTGGTAGAACCAGCTAAACCAATTGTATATTATATAGATCCTGCAACTCCGCCAAAATGGGTTACTTACTTAATTGCTGGTGTAAATGATTGGCAAAAAGCATTTGAAAAAGCTGGGTTTAAAAATGCAATTTCGGCTAAAGAGTGGCCAAAAGATGATTCAACAATGAGTCTTGAAGATGCTCGTTTTTCTGTAATAAGATATTTTGCTTCTGATATAGAAAATGCTTATGGACCTAATGTGCATGACCCACGTAGTGGCGAAATTTTAGAAAGCCATATTGGGTGGTATCATAATGTTATGAGATTAGTACATGACTGGTATATGATACAAACTGCAGCAGTTGATCCACGTGCAAGAAAAATGGTATTTGATGATGACTTAATGGGGCAGTTAATTCGTTTTGTTTCTTCACACGAAGTTGGACATACTTTAGGATTACTTCATAACATGGGAAGCAGTAGTAGAACTCCTGTAGAAAAATTAAGAGATAAAGCTTGGGTTGAAGCAAACGGACATACTGCATCTATTATGGATTATGCTCGTTTTAATTATGTAGCACAACCAGAAGATAATATTTCTGAGAAAGGATTATTCCCACGTATTGGTGATTATGATATTTGGGCTATTCAATGGGGTTATGGATATATTCCAGGAAGTAATGAAGAAGAACAAAAAGTTAATAGCGATAAATTAATTGTAAAATCTTTAGCTGAAAATCCTCGTCGTTGGTTTGGTACTTATGAATTAGGTAATAGTGTAAACCCTCAAACACAGTCAGAAGATCTTAGTGATAATGCTATGAAAGCAAGTGATTATGGTATTAAAAATTTAAAAAGAATTATTGTTAATTTACCAGAATGGACAAAAGAAGAAGGAGAAGAAGGATATAAAAATCTTAGCGATGTATATGGTCAATTAGTTGGTCAATATAACAGATATGTTGGACACGTATTAAAAAATGTTGGTGGAATTTATGAAACATATAAAAGTAGTAGCCAACCAGGAGATATTTTTGAATTTGTACCAAAAGCTATGCAAAAAGATGCTTTCAATTTCTTGAATGCTCAAGTATTTACAACACCAAATTGGTTATTAGATAAAGGTATTTTAAATAAAATACAAAATCCAACTACAACAGAAAGAATACAATTAATTCAAGCATCTGCACTAAATAGTTTATTAGATCCTGCAAGATTAAATAGAATGATTATTTCTGCGAATCGTTTTGGAAACGCAAATGTTTATTTATTTAATGATTTAATGGATGATGCTAAGAAAGCAATATGGAGTGAAATGTCTCAAAACAAAACACCTGATGTTTATAAAAGAAATTTACAAAAAACACATGTGTCTAATTTAATATCACTATTAAGTTTTGTACCTCAAACAATAACTATTGGTACAATGACATTTACATCTGGAGCAGATATTAAAAACACAGATATTGTTTCTTATGCTCGTGGGCAATTAAAAGCATTACAAACTGAACTTGCAGCAGCAATACCTGCAACATCTGATAAGCTTACAAAATATCATTATCAAGATGTAGCAGAAAGAATAAAATTGGCTTTACAGCCTAAATAGGGTTTTCTAATAGCAAAAAGAAAGGGGCAGATTCATTCTTGAATTTGCCCCTTGTTATTTATTAATATAGCGATTATTGTTTTTGTTTCTCTTTAAATTTAGCAATAAAGTTTTTACTATAATCACTTAAAATAAGCTTACCACTAATAGCAGCTCTTTCACTTAATAGTTTATCCCAATGTTCGGTATTTTGCCAAAATATTTTTTTCAGTTCTTTAATAGCTTCAATACTCGATTTTGATAAGGAGGTTGATAATCTTATAATACTATCATCCATACCTTCAACATCATTATGCAATTCTGCAAATAAGCCTTTTCTTCTTGCCCAATCTGCTGGTCTCCATAAATTAGCATCAATAGCTAATTGAGAAAATGCACTCAGCCCTAATTTTCTTTCTACTGCTGGACCAACAACAAAAGGACCAATACCAACAGCTAATTCACTCAATTTTACTTCAGCACCTTCACATGCAATAGCATAATCTGCTGCTGCTGCAAGCCCAACACCACCACCTACACATTTTCCATGTATTCTTGCAATAATTAATTGTGGTGCTTTACGCATAGCATTAATTACATTGGCAAAGCCACTAAAAAACTTCAATCCTTCTTCTTCTGTTTTTATAGCTGCTAACTCATCAAAACTTGCACCACTACAAAAAACTTTAGTGCCTGTACTTCTTAAAATAATTACTTTAGTTTCTGGGTTTATGCCTACTGCATGAATATCTTTTGCTAAAGTATCTAAAAGTTTTCCAGGCAAAGAATTACTTTGAGGATGATGAAACTCAATAGTAACAATACCATGCTCACTTTCTACTTTTACATATCCTTCATTTACTTGTTCTATCATAAATTATTTTTAAGTTAATTGAATAATGCTTAGAAATTTATTGTTTTTTTGATTTTAATACCTTTAAAAGGCAATTAAAAACCATAGCTAAACCAATACA
>JBPXJV010000027.1:0-13656 GCA_051715485.1 Chitinophagales bacterium | reverse complement strand
TTGTCCGAAATAATTGTTACTTTGATTCATAGTTTTAAAGCGTAGTAACTTCAAAACAACAAAAAGGGTAACAGAAATGCTACCCTTTTATTTTTTTGTCGGACAATAATGTTTCTTTATCTTGCCCGCCTTAATTTTTGGTTATTAAATGAATATTTGTGTAATCGGAGGCTCAGGATTTATTGGCTCACATCTGATTAAATCTATTGCTACCAAACATACTGTAACTAACGTAGATAAGAATTTGCCTGAATGGCAAAATACCAACGTTACTACTATTCAAGCAGATGTAAGAAATTACGATGAAATTAAGAAGGCAATTCCAGATAATACCCAATATATTATTCTTTTAGCTGCAGAACATAGAGACGATGTTTCGCCAACCTCTTTATATTATGATGTAAATGTTGAAGGTACACACAATGTACTAAGAGTAATGGCTGAAAAAAATATTGAACACATCATTTTCACAAGTTCTGTTTCTGTATATGGGTTAAATAAAAAAGATCCTGATGAACTTTCTAGCACCGATCCTTTTAACCACTATGGAAAAAGTAAATTAGAAGCTGAAAAAGTATTAAGACGTTGGTTTGATAATGATAGAAATGGAAAATCTCTTGTTATTATTAGACCAACTGTAACTTTTGGACCAGGTAATAGAGGCAATGTATATAATTTATTAAAACAAATAGCAAGTAATCGTTTTATTATGGTAGGTCGTGGACGTAATAAAAAATCTATGGCTTATGTAGAGAACGTTGCAGGATTTATCAGCCATTGTTTAGATAATCCATTAAAAGGCTATCACTTATTTAATTATATTGATAAGCCAGATTTAGCAACCAAAGAATTAGTACATCATGCAGAAGCAGCTTTAGGCAAAAAATTATTTCCAATTCGTATTCCTTATTTAATTGGTTATTTAGGAGGAGTAACATTGGATATTGTTTCAAGAATTACAAAAAAGAAATTTCCTATAAGTGCAGTAAGAGTAAAAAAATTTTGTGCTACTACACAGTTTTCTTCTGCCACTATTCAAGCTACCAATTATACCCCCAAAAAATCTTTAGCTGAAGGTTTAGAAATTACTATTAAAAGCATAGTAAACGAAAAATAATTTCTTAAAATAATTGATTATGAAAAAAGCGTTGATTACTGGAATTACCGGTCAAGATGGTGCATATTTAACTGAGCTACTTCTAAAAAAAGGTTATGAAGTTCATGGTATAAAACGTAGAAGCTCTTTATTTAATACTGCACGTATAGATCATTTTTATGAAGATCCACATATTCCTAATCGTCATTTAATTTTACATCATGGAGATTTGACAGATAGCACCAATCTTATCAGAATAATTCAAGAAGTACAACCAGATGAGATTTATAATTTGGCTGCCATGAGCCACGTACATGTTAGTTTTGAAACACCAGAATATACAGCCAATGCAGATGGCATAGGAACTCTAAGAATATTAGAAGCTATTCGTTTATTAGGGTTAATAAATAAAACAAAAGTTTATCAAGCATCAACTTCAGAATTGTATGGTTTAGTGCAAGCAGTACCACAAAGTGAAACAACACCATTTTATCCAAGAAGTCCTTATGCTGTTGCAAAAATGTATGCTTATTGGATTACTGTTAATTACAGAGAAGCTTACAATATGTTTGCATGTAATGGTATTTTATTCAACCATGAATCTCCATTAAGAGGCGAAACTTTTGTTACAAGAAAAATTACCAGAGCTACTGCAAAAATTGCACTTGGCTTACAAGATTGTTTATACTTAGGAAACCTAAATTCTAAAAGAGATTGGGGTCATGCAAAAGATTATGTAGAAGCTATGTGGCTCATTCTTCAACAAGATGTAGCCGAAGATTTTGTTATTGCAACAGGCATTACAACACCTATCAGAGATTTTGTAAAAATGTCTTTTAAAGAAGTTGGTATTGAATTAGATTTTAGAGGAGAAGCCGAAAATGAAGAAGGCTTTGTAGTTGCTTGTAATGGAGATTATAAGCTTGAAATTGGTAAAGTTATTATTAAAGTAGATACTCGATATTACAGACCAACTGAAGTTGATTTATTAATTGGCGATCCAACAAAGGCAAAAACTAAATTAGGCTGGAAACCAAAATACGATTTATCAGCTTTAGTAAAAGATATGGTAAGCAGCGATTTGGATCTTTTTAGCAAAGAAAAATTCTTAAAAGAAAATGGCTATATTGTAAAAAATGAATTTGAATAAATAATGAAACTCAATTCAAAAATATATGTAGCTGGACATAGAGGAATGGTTGGAAGTTCTATAGTTCGTAATCTTCAACAAAAAGGTTATAATAATATTATTTATAAAACATCTAAAGAACTTGATTTAAGAAACCAACAATCAGTAAATAATTTTTTTGAAAAAGAAAAGCCTGAATATGTTTTTTTAGCTGCTGCAAAAGTGGGTGGTATTGTTGCTAACAATACTTATCGTGCAGATTTTATTTATGAAAATTTAATGATAGAAGCAAACATTATTCATGCTTCTTTTGTACATAAAGTAGAAAAACTTTTATTCTTAGGTTCTTCTTGCATTTATCCAAAATTAGCACCTCAACCTTTAAAAGAAGATTACCTTTTATCAGGTTATTTAGAAGATACTAATCAACCTTATGCTATTGCAAAAATTGCTGGAATAGAGTTATGTAATAGTTATAGAAGACAATATGGATGCAATTATATTTCTGCAATGCCAACAAATTTATATGGCCCAAATGATAATTATGATTTAAACAATTCTCATGTATTACCTGCTTTATTAAGAAAATTTATTTCTGCAAAAAGAAATAATATTTCATCTGTTGAATTATGGGGAACTGGTACTCCAAGAAGAGAATTTTTGCACGTTAATGATTTAGCAGAAGCTTGTTTTTTCTTAATGGAAAAATATAATGAAGAAGGGTTGGTAAATATTGGCGTTGGAGAAGATATTACCATTTTAGAATTAGCACAATTAATTAAAAAAATTGTTGGTTATGATGGCAAAATTGAATTGAATACCTCAAAACCAGATGGCACACCTCGTAAGCTATTAGATGTTTCTAAAATAAATAGCATTGGCTGGAAAGCAAAAATTTCATTAGAGCAAGGTATTAATAGTGTTTATGAAGAAATTAAAAACAACAATTGGGATTAAGAATAAATCAAATAATCATTTAAAAAATTTGTGTATTAAAGAATGAATAAACCCAACTTAATTATTATCTTAAATAGATTAGTTATTGGTGGGCAAGCTGTAGATACAATTCCTTTAGCTTATTATTTGCAGCAACATTTTAATGTATTAATTCTGTATGGAGAAAAGGAAGCTGATGAAGTAGAAGCTTCTTTTTTATTGCATCAATATACAGGGCTACAACTAAAAAAAATTAAACACTTAAAAAGAACAATTAACCCAATTACTGATTTATTTGCTTTTTTAGAAATCATTAAACAAATAAAATTATACAAAGCCAATATAGTGCATACACATGGCTCTAAAAGTGGTTTATTAGGAAGATTAGCAGCAAAATATTTAGGTGTTAAAGTGATAGTGCATACATTTCATGGACATTTATTTCACTCTTATTTTAATTCATTTGGCTCATGGTTATTAATTCATATAGAAAAATATTTAGCTAAAATTTCTACATACATTATTGCATTAAGCGAAAAACAAAAAGATGAATTAGTGAATCAGTATAAAATTGTAACAGCTAATAAAATTCATATTATTCCACTCGGCATTGATGAAAATAATTTTATTCAAAATGATTCTTCTAAAAGAGAAAATTTTAGAGCTAAATTTCATTTAAAAGAAAATGATATTGCTGTAGGTTTAATTGGTAGAGTTGTACCTATAAAAAATCATCAACTATTTTTAGATATTGCCGAACAAGTAATTAAAGATAATTTAAACAAGCATATTTATTTTTTTATTATAGGCGATGGATCAGGAATGCAAAATTTAATGAATCACCTTGATAAAAAGAATATTCAATACAGCCCCAAAAACAATAACAGCCGTATAGTTTTTACTTCTTGGGTGGAAGATATGATTTGGGCTTATTATGGTTTAGATATTGTAATGCTTACATCTTTAAATGAAGGAACGCCATTATCAATTATAGAAGCACAGCTTTGTGGAAAGCCTGTAATAGCAACAGATGTAGGTGGTGTAAAAGATACTTTTTTGCCAAACAAATCTGGTTTTTTGGTTGAAGGCTATGAGATAGAAAATTATGTACAGCCCTTATTACAATTAGTAAATGATACACAACTAATGCAGCAAATGAGTGATGAAGCTGTTAAATTTTCAACCCATAATTTGCCAAACATAAAGAAGTAGAAGCTGTAAAAGAATTGTATTTATATGAAATAGAATAGTACAATTCATGTATTAACAATCAAAGCAAATCTGTCGTTTCTAAATGCTAAAATCTTTATATTTGAATTATGAACTCAGTACAGATTGATATATTAAATCCAAAAGCAGGAAAATTACTACAAAATCTTGCTGATATGAAGTTGATTTCTATCAAAGATTCAGCAGACAAAGGCTTTTTAAAAGCTGTTATGAAATTGCGTAAAAAAGCAATAAAAAATCCGCCGTCTTTAGATGATATTACAAAGGAAGTAGAATTAGTTAGAGCAAAAAGATATGCTAAAAAAGAGAAGTAGAATTATTATAGATACTAACCTTTGGATTAGTTATTTACTTTCAAATGAGTTTTCAAAATTAGATAAGGTTTTACTTTCAAAAAATATTAGAATTCTTTTTAGCCAAGAATTATTAGACGAGTTTATAGAAGTTGCTCAACGACCTAAGTTTAAAAAATATTTTTCAATAGAAGATTTAGAACATCTATTAACTCAAATAAAAAGTAAAGTAGAATTTATAAGTGTAATTAGTGTTGTGAATATTTGTAGAGATTCAAAAGATAATTTTTTACTTTCTCTTGCAAAAGATGGTAAAGCCACACATTTAATTACTGGCGACAAAGATTTGCTTGACATTAAAATTTTTGGTAAAACAAAAATTTTAAAAATAAACGATTTCTTTTTAAAAGAGCAATTATAATGCTCAATATTTATAAGCAAAGAACTACAAAGCTGTTAAATTTTCAACCCATAATTTTGCCAAACAAAAAGAAGTAGAAGCGATTAAAAATGTGTATTCACAGCAGTTAAAAAATAATTAATTCAATGAAAATTCTTATCACGGGCACAGCAGGTTTTATTGGGTTTCATGTAGCAGAAAAATTAGCTGCTGAAAAGCATACTATTATTGGCATTGATAGCATTAACAACTATTATGATGTTACCTTAAAAAGTAATCGTTTAGCAGAAGCAGGTTTTGATGCTAATTTAATTGCTTATAATTCTAAAGTACAAAGCACTAAACACAAAAACTATTCTTTTGTACAATTACAATTGGAGGATGCTGCTTCTTTGCAACTATTATTCTCCATCGAAAAATTTGATATAGTCATTAACCTTGCTGCACAAGCTGGTGTTCGTTATAGCCTTACACATCCAGCAGCATACATTAATAGCAATATTACAGGCTTTGCCAATTTATTAGAATGTTGTCGTCATTTCAATATTAAACATTTGGTTTTTGCAAGTAGTAGTAGCGTTTATGGATTAAATGAAAAAATTCCTTTTGCTACAAAAGATTCAACTAATCACCCAGCATCATTATATGCTGCTACAAAAAAGAGTAATGAATTAATGGCTCATGTATATAGTCATTTGTTTAAAATTCCTTCAACAGGCTTACGCTTTTTTACAGTTTATGGACCTTGGGGAAGACCAGATATGGCTCCATTTTTATTTACTGAAGCAATCATACATAACAAACCAATCAAAGTATTTAACAATGGAAATATGATGAGAGATTTTACTTTTATTGATGATGTTGTAGAAGTAATAGCTAAAGTAATTCATCAACCACCAAAAGAAAATACTGAGTGGGATGCTAAACAACCTGATGCAAGTTCTTCATCTGCCCCTTATAAAATTTATAACATAGGAAATAATAAACCTGCTGCACTTACAGATTTTATTACTTGTATTGAAAATGCTACTGGCAAAAAATCTGTTAAAGAAATGCTACCTATTCAACCTGGCGATGTGCCTATTACTTTTGCAGATGTATCGGACTTAGAAAAAGATTTTAATTACAAACCATATACACCATTACAAGAAGGTATAAATAAATTTGTAAACTGGTATAAAACTTATTATAAACTCTAAATAACAAAATGAAAAAAAATATTTTAATAACTGGTGGTGCAGGTTTTATAGGCTCTCATGTGGTAAGATTATTTGTTACAAAATATCTTTCTTACAATATCATTAACCTTGATGCTTTAACTTATGCAGGAAATTTAGAAAACTTAAAAGATATTGATCATTGTAGTAATTATTTTTTTGAAAAAGTAAATATTTTAGAAGCAGATAAACTAAAACAAGTTTTTGAAAAACATCAAATAACCGATGTTATTCATCTTGCTGCAGAATCTCATGTTGATCGTTCAATTTTATCTCCATTAGATTTTGTTTATACAAATGTGATAGGTACTGTCAATTTATTAAACACTGCTAAAGAATTTTGGAAAGATGATTTTTCTAAACATCTTTTCTATCATGTATCAACAGATGAAGTGTATGGTGCATTAGGAAACACAGGCTTTTTCACTGAAACAACTCCTTATCATCCTAATTCTCCTTATAGTGCAAGTAAAGCTTCTTCAGATCATTTTGTAAGAGCTTATGCAGAAACATATCATTTACAAACAGTAATTTCTAATTGTAGCAATAATTATGGACCTTATCATTTCCCAGAAAAATTAATTCCATTATTTATCAATAATATTATCAATAAAAAACCTTTACCTGTTTATGGAGATGGTTTATATACAAGAGATTGGTTGTTTGTAAAAGATCATGCAACAGCTATTGATACAGTTTTTCACAATGGAAAAATAAATGATACATACAATATTGGTGGATTTAATGAATGGAAAAATATTGATTTAGTAAAACTACTTTGTAAATTAATGGATGAAAAACTTGGCAGAAATGAAGGAGAAAGTGAGCAACTAATTACTTATGTAAAAGATAGACCAGGACATGATAGACGTTATGCTATTGATGCTACAAAAATTAATAAAGAATTAGGGTGGAAGCCAAGTGTAACATTTGAAGAAGGACTTGCTCAAACAATTGATTGGTATTTAGAAAATACAGAATGGTTAAATAATGTTACAAGTGGTGCCTATGAAAAATATTATGATAATATGTATGCTGATAGAGGCTAAAAAGTTTAAGACGTTGAATAACGTTTCAATCGTATCAACGTTATTTGGTTTTAGTAACCCTTAATCGTTTTAACGACTTAAACCCTTTAAACAAATATAACATTCAATCAAATAAAATGCAAGTAGAACAAACAATTTTAAAAGATTGTTTTATTATTAGAAATACTGTTATAAAAGATAGTAGAGGATATTTTTTTGAGAGCTTCAATCAAAAAAAGTTTTTTGAACTAACAGGCTTAGATATAGACTTTGTTCAAGACAATCAATCAAAATCTTCTAAAGGTGTTGTTCGTGGATTACACTATCAAAAAGGAGAATTTTCTCAAGCAAAATTAGTTAGGGTTTTAAAAGGCAAAGTGTTAGATGTAGCAGTTGATTTAAGAAAGTCTTCTCCAACTTTTGGTAAACACATCTCTGTAGAATTAACAGAAGATAATAACACACAACTTTTTGTGCCAAGAGGCTTTGCACATGGCTTTGCTGTGTTGAGTGATGAAACAATTTTCTTTTATAAATGTGATAACTATTATAACAAAGAACAAGATACCGGTATTTTTTATAACGATTTAGAGCTAAATATTAATTGGCAATTAAATAAAGATGAAATTATAGCTTCAGAAAAAGATGTAAATCTTCCTTTGTTTAAAGATGCTGTATATTTTCAATAAACTTATTGATACAAAAAATTACAAATAGTATGAAAGGAATCATTTTAGCAGGTGGTAGTGGAACAAGGCTTTATCCAATTACCAAAGGGATTAGTAAGCAATTAATGCCTATTTATGATAAGCCAATGATTTATTATCCTCTTTCAGTTTTAATGTTAGCAGGAATTAAAGAAGTTTTAATCATCACTACCCCTGAAGATTCCTTCCAATTTCAAAGATTATTAGGAGATGGTAAAGAATTAGGTTGTAATTTTTCTTATGCAGTACAACATGTTCCTAATGGCTTAGCTCAAGCATTTGTAATAGGAGAAAAGTTTATTGGTAACGATAAAGTGGCTTTGGTTTTAGGAGATAATATTTTTTATGGTGCAGGCTTTAGCAAATTAGTTCAATCTTTTAATGATGTAACAGGAGCTGCTGTTTTTGCTTATGAAGTACATGACCCTGAACGTTATGGTGTAGTTGAGTTTGATGAAAATTTTAAAGCTATTTCAATAGAAGAAAAGCCTAAACAACCTAAATCAAATTATGCAGTACCAGGCTTATATTTTTATGATAATTCTGTTGTAGAAATTGCTAAAAATATTGCACCAAGTGCAAGAGGTGAATATGAAATTACTGATGTTAATCGTGTATATTTAGAATCAGGAAAATTACAAGTAGGAGTAATGAGCAGAGGAACTGCTTGGTTAGATACAGGTACTTTTGATTCACTTAGTGATGCATCTGAGTTTGTACGTGTTATTGAAAAAAGACAAAGTCAAAAAATTGGATGTATTGAAGAAATAGCTTATCGCATGGGCTTTATCAATCATCAGCAATTAATGGATTTAGCAGAGAGATACGCTAAAAGCGGTTATGGAGAATATTTAAAACATGTAAAAAAATAAAAAACTTTAAACCGCCATTAGGCGGTTTTTTTGTTTCATAAACTTTCTATTAACCAACCTTATCTTTGCAATTCAAAACTTTCATAAAACCATGAATACAAAATTTTCAGAAAGAATAAAAGCTGAATTAGCTGAAATAGAAGCTGCTGGCTTATTTAAAAAAGAAAGAATAATAACCAGTGAACAAGGTGCAGAAATTATAGTAAATGGAAAAACTGTTTTAAATTTTTGTGCCAATAATTATTTGGGTTTATCATCTCATCCAAAAGTTATTGAAGCTGCACACAAAGCAATTGATAGCCATGGTTATGGTATGAGTAGTGTTCGTTTTATTTGTGGTACACAAGATATTCATAAAGAGTTAGAACAAAAGATTGCAAATTTTTTAGGTACAGAAGATACCATTTTATATGCAGCAGCTTTTGATGCAAATGGTGGTGTGTTTGAACCATTGTTTAATGAACAAGATGCTATTATTAGTGATGCCCTTAATCATGCAAGTATTATTGATGGTGTTCGTTTATGTAAAGCTCAACGATACAGATACGAACATAACAATATGGAAGATTTAGAAAATAAATTAAAAGAAACGCAAGATTTAAGAAGTAGAATTATTGTTACAGATGGTAGTTTTAGTATGGATGGAACAATAGCACAATTAGATAAAATTTGCAACTTAGCAGATAAGTATGATGCAATTATTATGATTGATGAATGTCATTCATCTGGCTTTCTTGGTAAAACAGGAAGAGGCACACATGAGTATAGAAATGTAATGGGAAGAATAGATATTATTACAGGAACTTTAGGAAAAGCATTAGGTGGTGCAAGTGGTGGTTTTACAAGTGGTAAAAAAGAAATTATTGAAATGCTTCGTCAGCGTTCACGCCCTTATTTATTTTCAAATACAGTAGCTCCAAGCATTGTAGGAGCAAGCATTGCAGTATTTGATATGCTTACACAAACAACAGAACTAAGAGATACATTAGAATACAATACCAAATACTTTAGAACTAAAATGACTGAGGCTGGTTTTGATATAAAACCTGGTGATCATCCTATTGTTCCAATAATGTTATATGATGCTGTTGTTGCTCAAACCTTTGCTGCTAAGTTATTAGATGAAGGTATTTATGTTATTGGATTCTTTTACCCTGTTGTTGCAAAAGGATTAGCTCGTATTCGTGTGCAATTAAGTGCAGCACATAAACAACATCATTTAGATAAAGCTATTGCTGCATTTACAAAAGTAGGCAAGGAGTTAGGTGTTTTAAAATGATAATTTTTTATTTCTTTTCTTATTTTAAATATTTTTTCAACATTTTAAACGTAAAATTGGACAAATCAGGAATCCAATTCCTGATTTGTCCAACTAATTTCCCTACATTTGTGGTATTATGATACCTCGTATTGCTACAACAAGACTTAAAAAATTAGGGTCTTCTTTTAGAGCAGTTGCAGTTGTTGGTCCTCGTCAAAGTGGAAAAACAACGCTATGTCGTTTAGTATTTCCTAACAAACCATATATCAGTTTAGAAAACCCAGATGTGTGGGAGTTTAGTAAAACAGACCCACGTGGTTTTTTAAATCAATTTCCTAATGGTGCTATATTAGATGAAGTACAAAAAGCTCCACACCTTTTCAGTTACTTACAACAAATATTAGATGAAACTAAAAAGAAAGGATTATTTATTTTAACAGGTTCTAATAATTTTTTATTGCAAGAAAATATTAGCCAATCATTAGCAGGACGTATTGGCTATATGCAATTATTGCCATTAAGCTTAGCAGAAATAAACAGTTATAAAAAATTGCCTGAAACTTTTGCTGCACCTGCTTTTAAAGGAGGTTATCCAGAATTGTATGCAGGTAAAGTAACTCCTTTAGATTGGTATCCTAATTACATAAACACTTATTTAGAAAGAGATGTAAGGCAACTGAAAAATATTGCTAATATGGGTTTATTCTTGCGTTTTTTACGTTTGTGTGCTGGTCGTACTGGGCAAATATTAAATATGACTTCTTTAGGAAATGATGCAGGTGTAGATGCAAAAACCATCAACAGTTGGTTAAGTATTTTACAAAGCAGCTTTATTGTTTATTTGCTAAAGCCTTATTACGAAAATTTTAATAAACGAGTTATAAAATCTCCTAAGCTATATTTTTATGATACTGGTTTAGCTTGTAGTTTATTAGGCATTGAAAAATACAGCCAATTAAATTCACATGCTGCTAAAGGTGCATTATTTGAAAATATGATAGTTACCGACTTATTAAAACATAGAATGAATAAAGGCTTACCCGATAACTTGTATTATTGGAGAGATAAAACAGGAAATGAAATTGATGTAATTATGGATAATGCTGGTAAACTTACTGCTATTGAATTAAAAGCAGGAGAAACTATTAATACTGATTATTTTAAGGGTATGAATTATTTTGATAGTATTACTAAAGGCTCTCTAAACAAAATAGTAGTATTTAATGGTAAAGGAAAACAAGTTCGTAGCAACAAAACTACTATTATTTCATGGAAAGATTTTACTCAATAATAATTTAATCAACTGGACAAATCAGGAATTCAATTCCTGATTTGTCCAAATTTTATATTTTATTTCTTCAATTAAAATTGCTAATTTTCTTAATCAAAATATTACTTCTCTTTTAAGCATCAAGTATTATTTGAACGCTCTTTTTAGTATTAAATCAATTATGAGGTATTTAAAAGTAAAAGTTGTTATAAGAAATTATTACTATTAGCAAATCATTGATTATTTACCTTAATAAATAGCCTACATTCGCAACTTAAATTTTGTTGTTATTATGAATATGAGAAATGTTTCTGTAATATTTATTTCTATTTTATTTTTTGCTTGTTCACCCAATAATGTAAAGGAAGATAATAGTCTTAAAAAATATTTTACAGATAATAATGTTGATGGAACGTTTGCTGTTTTTGATAATAATAAAGGAGATTTTACTATTTACAACCTTAGTAGATATAAAGATTCTGCATATTTACCTGCATCAACTTTTAAAATTGTTAATTCATTAATAGGCTTACAAATAGGCATAATTACTAATGAAAAAATGGTAATTAAATGGGATGGTATTAAAAGATGGAATGAGGATTGGAATAAAGACTTAACAATGGAAGAGGCATTTAAAGCATCTGCTGTTCCTTATTATCAAGAAGTAGCAAGAAGAATTGGAAAAGATACTATGCAATTATGGTTAGATAGTTTAGGATATGGCTCAAAAAATATTACAACTACCATTGATAGTTTTTGGTTGGATAATTCTTTGAAAATTACTTCAGATGAACAATTAGGCTTGGTTAAAAAACTATATTTTGATCAACTTCCTTTTAGTAAAACAACTCAAGAAATTGTAAAAAGAGTAATGATTAAAGAAAAAAATTCAAACTACACATTAGCATATAAAACAGGATATGGTACTAAAGAAAATGGACAAAAATTAGCTTGGATTGTTGGTTGGATTGAAGAAAATAAGCATCCCTATATTTTTGTATTAAATATTGAAGGAGATAGTAATACAGATTTAGTAACTATTAGAAAGAAAATGTTAGATGATATTTTAAAGCACTTAGGTTTTTTAGAAGGAAAGAAATAATAAATTGATTAATATCAAATAAATACTTTTAATAAGAAATTGAATAAGCAAATGACAGGCTTCTTTAATAGAAGAAAAAATGGTAAAAAAGATGAGCCAGAAATGACCTTTGTAGATCATTTGGAAGAACTTCGTTCACATATTATAAGAAGTATTTTAGCTATTTTAATTTTTGCAGTTGTAATTTTTATTTATAGAGATTGGTTCTTTGATAAAATTATTACTGGTCCCATTAACCCAGATTTTATTAGCTATAGAGCATTATGCAAATTAAGTCATTGGTTAAGAATAGGTGATACTTTATGTATGCCTCCTGTAGAAATTGTAATGCAAACAACTACTTTTGGAGGTCAATTCATTAGCAGTATTACTATTGCTTTTGTTGGAGGATTTTTAGTTGCATTTCCTTATATTTTTTGGGAGTTTTGGCGTTTTGTAAAACCAGCATTACACGAAAAGGAAGTTAAAAATACTCGTTTTGCAATTTTTTGGGTATCATTTTTCTTTTTTTTAGGAGCAGCATTTGGCTTCTTTTTATTAGGACCTTTTACATTTAATTTCTTAGCAGGATTTCAGTTAGGTACAGAACACATGCTTGTTACAAGACCAACTTTAGATGACTATATTGATAATTTAGTAAATTTAATTTTAGGCTGTGGTATAGCATTTGAATTACCTGTACTAGCTTATGTTTTAACAAGAATGGGAATTCTAACACCAACTTTTTTAAAGAAAACAAGAAAATATGCTATAGTAATTATTTTAGTTGCTGCAGCAGTGATAACTCCAAGCCCAGATTGGATGAGTCAAATGTTGGTATTTATTCCTCTTTGGATGTTATACGAAATAAGTATTATTATTTCTGCAAGAGTTTTTAAAGAAGAACAAAGAAAAGAAATGGAAGAATGGAGTTAGTATTGAAGTAAATAATTTTGTACAAGAAATTATTACTCTTAAAAAATTTATTTTTTAAATAAGGGGGTAAAAACAAATTGTTTAATTATTAATTATATAAAAAGTGCGAAAAATGCACGATACATAAGGATTTCAGCCGATTTTTAATTTTATGATTAAAAAACGAAACGTTAAATCAGGGTTCATTTTAGGTTAATTTT
>JBPXJV010000026.1:0-28895 GCA_051715485.1 Chitinophagales bacterium | reverse complement strand
GCTATTTGATACCTTTGCTCTTGATTGAGCTGATTATATTTTTTTGACATTGCAACACAAAAATCTGTTTTCAGTTCAATCTTTTTTGGGGTACCCCAAAAAAGATTGAACTGGTGTTGCACTTGCTACTTGAACTTAGTTAATAATTTTTATTATCAAAAATTTGGTTGATTAACTAAAAAATATATTTTTGTAAAACTAACAAATGTTAGTAGAGCCTTTAGCGATTGACTTATTATAAAAGTCCTGTAGTAATGCAGGACTTATTTTTAAAATTTTAACTAAAAAAAACTTTATATTAAATATGAATTTTGCATCATCAGAATTAACACAACAAGTAGCACAAACTGCCAGAGATTTTGCACATCAATATATTAAGCCAAATTTAATGGAGTGGGATGAAAGCCAAGAATTTCCTGTTCATATTTTTAAAGAACTTGGTAAACTTGGAATGATGGGTGTTTTAGTTCCTGAACAATATGGTGGTGCTGGTTTAGGTTATTTTGAATACAATGCAATTATACAAGAGATAGCAAAAGTTTGTGGCTCTATTGGTTTAAGTGTTGCTGCTCATAATTCTCTTTGTACAAATCATATTTTAACTTTTGGGAACGATGAACAAAAGAAAAAATATTTACCCAAATTAGCTACTGCAGAATTTATTGGAGCTTGGGGATTAACTGAACCAAATACAGGTAGTGATGCAGGAAATATGAAAACTGTTGCTGTAAAAGATGGAAACGACTGGGTTATTAATGGAACTAAAAGTTGGATTACACATGGCAAAAGTGGTGATGTTGCTGTTGTAATTTGTAGAACAGGAGAGCCAAGAACAAGTGGTAATAGTACTGCTTTTATTGTTGAAAGAGGAACATCAGGTTTTAATGCAGGTAAAAAAGAAAATAAACTTGGCATGAGAGCAAGCGAAACTGCAGAAATGATTTTTGATAATTGCAGAATAAGCGATGCTCAAAGATTAGGAAATGTTGGTGATGGTTTTAGACAAGCAATGAAAATATTAGATGGTGGCAGAATTTCTATTGCTGCTTTATCTTTAGGTATTGCAAAAGGAGCTTATGAGGCTGCTTTACAATATTCAAAAGAACGTCATCAGTTTGACCAACCCATTGCTAACTTTCAAGGTATTAGTTTTAAGTTAGCAGATATGGCTACAGAAATTGCTGCAAGCGATTTATTAATTTGGCAAAGTTGTCATTTAAAAGAAACTGGACAAAAACTTACCAAGCAAAGTGCTATGGCTAAATACTATGCAAGTGAAGTAGCAGTCAAAGCATCTACAGAAGCTATTCAAATTTTTGGTGGTTATGGTTATACCAAAGATTTTCCAGTAGAAAAATTTTATAGAGATTCTAAACTTTGTACAATAGGAGAAGGCACTTCTGAAATTCAGAAATTAGTTATAGCAAGAGAAGTTTTACACTAATAATTTTAAGGTAATATTTTATTGGAACATTTTATTAAGTAAGGTATCTTTATTGAGTGCAGATGTACTATCATTAGATATTTGTTTGCTTAAACTTAATGCCCAATTAGCAATTGCATTTCTTTGCTCTATTGTTAAATTAGCATCCTTATTAGCCCACTTATAGGCATGTAAAGGCATCGTATTCTTTTTCATTACTTCTTGAATATTGTCTAATTTATCAACAGCCTCTTTTTTAGTTAAATTACCAAAATCTGCAAAGTTTAGTTTAGTTTTTCCTTTATCTACTTTACTTTGAATATACCAACCAATTGGTTGAATATTTATAAACCAAGGATAATCTGTATTGTTGCTATGGCAATCATAACAGATATTGTTTAATAAAGTTTCTACTGTATCAGGTATATGATAATGGTTTGCTAAATCAGTCTTAAAATTTTCAGTTGATACATTTCTATCAGGTTGAAAAAGCTGAAGAATTGCAAACAATGCTAATATAGAATAAAATATTTTTTTTGCCACGCAATAAATTTCGGGGAAAAGTATAATAAACCAAAAAACATTTTTTAACAAAGTTGAATAACTTGTAAAAAGTTAAATACAATTAATAAGACTATATGTTAAAACACATATTATCATTCGTAAATATTTTATGTTTGCAAACTAATGAAGAAGCATAATTTTAATTCTGGTCCCTCTGTTTTACCTCAAGAAGTTTTAGAACAAGCTGCTGATGCTATTAATGATTTTAATGGAATTGGTTTATCACTTTTAGAAATAGGTCATCGTACCAATTGGTTTTTAGATGTGATGCAAGAAGCAAAAAAAATAGTAAAAGAGCTAATGCAACTTAATGACAATTATGAAGTACTCTTTTTGCATGGTGGTGCTACCACACAATTTATGCAAGTGCCAATGAATTTATTAGATTCAACTGAAACAGCAGCTTATTGTGATAATGGTATTTGGGGAAGTAAAGCAATTAAAGAAGCATCTTTATTTGGAAATGTAAATATTGTTGCTTCATCTAAAGATAAGAACTATACTTATTTGAATAAAAATTTTGATATTCCTACTAATAACAAATATTTACATATCACATCAAACAATACAGTTGAAGGAACACAATGGCATCAATTTCCAAAAACAAATGTGCCTATTGTGGCAGATATGAGTAGCGATATTTTTAGCAGAGAAATAAATTTTAATCAGTTTTCATTAATATATGCAGGAGCACAAAAAAATATGGGTGCTGCAGGTGTAAGCCTTGTAGTAATTGATAAAAATATTGTTGGAAAAATTTCAAGAAAAATTTCTCCAATTATGAATTATCAAAATCATATTGATGCAGATAGTGTATTAAACACACCACCAGTTTTTGCTGTTTATGTAGCATTGCTTACACTACGTTGGATAAAGAAAGAAGGCGGGTTAAAAGAAATGCAAAAAAGAGCTGAACAAAAATCTGCACTTTTGTATCATACTATTGATTCTTTACCATTGTTTTATTGCCCAATTAATAAAGAAGATAGAAGTAAAATGAATGCAGTTTTTTTTATGAATGATGAGCAATTACAAAATAATTTTTTAGAAGAATGTAAACAGAATGGAATGATAGGAGTGAAGGGATATAGAACAATGGGAGGAATAAGGGTAAGCATGTACAATGCTTTGAAATATGAAAGTGTAGAATCAATTACACAACTAATGAAACATTTTGCCAATAAAAACGGATAATTTTTTTATACAATTAAATCAAACAAATAATGTCTGTAATTAAACCATTTAAAGCTTTAAGACCACAACCAGAATTTGCTAAACAAGTTGCAAGTCGCCCTTATGATGTATTAAATAGTAAAGAAGCAAAACAAGAAGCAGAAGGCAATCCTTATTCTTTTTTGTATGTTACAAAAAGTGAAATTAGTTTAAGTGATAACATTGATATACATACACAAGAAGTTTATGATAAAGCAAAACAAAACTTAGATTCTTTTATACAAAGAAATAATTTGTTTCAAGATAATAAAGCTTGCTATTATATTTATAGATTGATTATGAATGGTAGAAGTCAAACAGGTTTGGTAGTAGGTAGCAGTATTGATGATTATGAAAATGGCATCATTAAAAAACATGAATTTACAAGACCAGAAAAAGAACAAGATAGAATTAATCATATTAAAACAACAGGTGCACAAACTGGTAATGTTTTTTTGGCTTACAGAAATAATAATACCATTGATGAAATTGTTGAAAAATGGAAAAATACAAAAAGCCCTGTGTATGATTTTGTGGCTGAAGATAATATTCAACATACAGTTTGGGTAGTAAATGATGATGTTACCATACAACAAATAACAGATACTTTTCAAAAAGAAATTCCTTGTACATACATAGCAGATGGACATCATAGAGCTGCTTCTGCATCTAAGGTTAGAAAAGAAATGGGAATAAAACACACTGAAAATGGTGATTATTTTTTAACAACTCTATTCCCATCAAACCAACTTGAAATAATGGATTATAACCGTGTTGTAAAAGATTTGAATGGACTTTCTTTAGATGAGTTTATTGAAAAAATAAAACACAATTTTGAAGTTAGTTTAACAGATAAAAATGTTGTAAAACCATCAACCCTACACGAATTTGGAATGTATTTGGATAGCAAATGGTATAAACTAATTGCAAAGAAAGGAACATATTCAAACGACCCAATAGGTGTTTTAGATGTAACCATTTTATCAAATTTAATTTTAGATGAAATACTAAATATTAAAGACCAAAGAACTGATAAACGAGTAGATTTTGTTGGTGGTATTAGAGGGTTAAAAGAATTGGAAAAAAGAGTTGATAGTGGAGAAATGAAAGTGGCTTTTAGTTTATATCCTGTTACTATTGATCAATTATTTGATATTGCTGATAGCAACAATGTTATGCCTCCAAAAAGTACTTGGTTTGAACCTAAATTAAGAGATGGGCTTTTAACTCACTTAATTTATTAAGATTAACTTTTCAATCAACTATTATACATGAAAAAATTTGCTATAGCTTTTTTGTTCCTTTTTCAAATATCTTCTGTTGTGTTAGCACAGCCTCAACAAACAGCTCAAGAGTTACACGAAACTGCTAAAACATTTATGCGTCAGGGAGATTAT
The DNA here is from genome assembly GCA_051715485.1 of Chitinophagales bacterium. Classification (GTDB taxonomy): domain Bacteria; phylum Bacteroidota; class Bacteroidia; order Chitinophagales; family Chitinophagaceae; genus UBA1930. The sequence continues at coordinate 24,299 of JBPXJV010000026.1, read as the reverse complement.
GATAATGCTTTATTAGTTATTAAAAGAGCAGCAGAAAAAGAGCCTGATAATTTAGAAATTTTAAAAGACTTAGCATTTATATATTTCTTAAAAAGAGATTATGCCAATGCAATGCAAGTTGGCAAACCATTAATTGAAAGAGCTGATGCAGATGTTCAAACATTTCAAATTTTAGGACTAACATATAAAGCTATTGCAGAGTATAAAGAGTGCAGAAAATTGTATAAAAAGGCATTAATAAAGTTTCCTGAAAGTGGTGTAATTTATAATGAATATGGAGAGCTATTAGCAATGGATAATGAATTGAATAATGCTATAATACAATGGGAAAAAGGAATTGAAGTAGATGCTAATTATAGCAGCAACTATTACAATGCTGTAAAATATTATGCTCAAAACCAAAAACCAGATTTATTTTGGATTGCTATACATGGCGAAAATTTTGTAAACCTTGAAAGCTATACTGCACGAACCAAAGAAGTAAAAAAAATAGTATTAGAAGCATACAAAAAAATGTATGTTAATACCGATTTAACTAATAATTTAAAAGGTAAAAATATTTCTCCTTTTGAGCAAGAAGTAATGAATATTTTAAACAATAGTATTTCTATTGCAAGTGATGGCATTAACGCAGATAATTTAATGGCAATTAAAACAAGATTTGTTTTAGATTGGTTTGAAAAAGGTAATGGCGAAAAGTATCCTTTTCGTTTGTTTGACCATTATCAGCACATGCTTAAAGAAGGAATTTTTGAAGCATACACACAATGGTTATTTGGTGCAGCAGCTAATAACGATGCTTATGAATTATGGATAAAAGCAAATGATAAACAAGCAGAAGCTTTTAAAAAGTTTCAAACTGCAAGAGTATATAAAATTCCTAAGGGACAGTATTATAAAAAATAAGTTATATCAGAAATTATTTTGAAGGATAAATTTTTTGAAGAGTTTATTGGTTTTATTTCTTCCACTCAATATGTCCATTAACTCCATTTTTCTCAAACACTTCTAAAATGTCAGCACAAAATTTTTGAGTCTCTTTGTCTCCAATTACTTTTGATAATTCGTATAAACGAATGAACATCTTTTTGCCAGTTTCTGTTTGACCAAAATTTTTCTTTCTAAAATTGTGTGTAGCACATAGAGTTTGTCCGTTTTCTATTGTTGCTTTCCCTCCTAAATCTTTTGGTTTAATATGGTCAACTTGTAATTCAATTCCATCTTCTCTTCCTTTACCACAAATTACACAACGATAATTGTCTCGTTTCAAAATCTCTTTCTTTTGAGTGGCTGTAAAATCTTCTAATTCTCTTTTAACAACGTGTTCTGGGTCGTAGCGGTAAACGCCTTTTGCAACTTTAATAAGTTGTCCTTCTTGTGCAAGTTTTCTAATTCCTCTGTCTGGGTCTCTGAAAATCTCTCCTGTTCTTTTCTTCCATTCTTTTGTTACCCAATCAACAATTTCAGGGTGCTTGATGTCACGCTTTGGATGCTTTTTGAAGTACTCCATTACGAGTTCTGCTTGTGTTAGCTGTGCCATTTTTAAAATCTATTGTTCCGGTTTCATTAATAATTCTTTGTTTTGCCACTTCGCAATAATTATCATCAATTTCAAGTCCAATTCCAATACGATTATTGTTCTCTGCTGCAATTAGTGTTGTTCCACTTCCTGCAAATGGGTCAAAAATAATATCACGAACATAACTAAAAAGTTTAATTCCTCTGTGTGGTAATTGAATAGGAAATGGTGCTGGATGTCCTATGCGTTTTTTACTTTCACCATTAAAAGTCCAAAGCCCATTTGTCCATTCCATAAAATCTTCTTTAGTAATATCCGATTGTTTTGTACCACCTGTTTTTTTCCATTCGCCTTTGTAAAGTACAACAATTAATTCAACTGGTGCAATTACAAATGGTGCAGAGGCTGAAAGCCACGAACCCCAAGCAGTTCTTCTTGAAATATTTCCTTCGTTCCAAATTATTGTTGAGTGATATTTCCAACCAATTTTTTGTGCAATTTTTGTCAAGTCAGCACCAACAGCTTTTTGTCCACCCTTATTTTTATCAAGCGGTATGTTAAGTAAAAAACGAGCTTGCGGTTTACTCCAATTAAAAACATTTGTCATCCACTTTTCAGAAAATTCCAAATATTCTTCGTATGTTAAATCGTCTTTGTTTGAATTATATTGAATATCCACATTATAAGGTGGCGAAGTTACTGTTAGGTCAATAAATTCCTTTTCAAAAGTATTTGAGTTTAGCACATCTCCTTTAAATAAAATAGTGCTTTTATGGCGAAAAAATTCGTTACGATAAGGTACTGATGGTTCTTTAAGAATGTCGTATTCTTCTTCTGAAATATTGTATTCCTTTATTTTTTTAGGTTTATTTTTTACTGCTGTTGCCAAAGTCCTCAAATTTGTCCAAAGATAGAAATTAATATTAACTGCTGTTGTGATTTTTAGAAGCTCCTTGTTGCATTTTCGTGTCAGCTAAAATTAATTTCATCTAACATTATTATTTACGAAATACCCATGCTCCAATTGTTTTCCAAGTTACTTTTTTTCCATACATTAAAATTCCGGTTCTGTATATTTTTCCTGCTAACCATGTTGTGCCTAAAAAGCCAACAATAAGACAAGCCATACTTGCAATTAATTCTAATGCTGTTACACCTTCTGGTACTCCATGAGCTACACGAGCCATCATAACTATTGGGGAGGTTAAAGGAAATATACTTCCAAAAATAGCTATACTGCTGTTAGGATTATTTACAGCATTCATCATAATTACCATTGCAAAAATGATTGGCATTGTAATGGGCAACATTAAACTTTGAGCATCTTGTGGGTCTTCATTTACTGTACTACCAACTGCTGCAAATAGTGAAGCATATAAAAAATATCCTCCAAGAAAATAGAATATAAAACATCCAATAATTAATACCCAATTAATTTGCTCTAAACCATTCATAATGCCAGCAATGGCAGCACTTTCCTGAGTTGCTGTAGCACCTCCAGCAAAAGCAGGTTGCATTGGTTGTGCTTGCATTTGAGCAAGTAAATCAGGAAATATTATTGGAAGTAAAAATTGTAAACCTATTAATAATATTACCCAAATTAAAAACTGTACAAGACCAACAGAGCCTATGCCAATTATTTTTCCTAACATTAATTGAAAAGGTTTTACACTGCTAATAATAACTTCTGCAATACGATTGGTTTTTTCTTCCATTACACCACGCATTACCATTGTGCCATAAATGAATAAAATAAAATAGATAAGAAAACCAGAAGCAAAACCAACACCATAACTTAAACCAGCTTTTTTGTTGCTATCTTCTACACCAGTGGTTGAAGTAAAAATAATTTTATTGGTTTGTTGCAAACTATCTAATTCTGCTTTTGTTAAGTTAAGACTACCCAACATTTTTTTCTCTTCAATAACATTGGTAATTCTTCTTTCAATTTTTTCTCTTGTAATAATACCAATGCTTTTACCAGAAATTACTTGAATAGAATCTTTGTTTTCTATAACATTAAAATTGCTTGGTATAAAAACAAAAGCATCAATTTTTTTTGTATCAATTTGTTGTTTTAGTGATTGTGGCGTTTCATTTTTAACTAATACAAATTTTATTTCTCCATCACTTTTTTCTGAGAGTTTATTTTCAAATACATTAGCTTCATCTGCTACTGCAACAGTAAAGTTATCAGATGTTTTTACAGCAAAATATATAATGAGTGCATAAATGCCAAAGATGAGAATTGGCAAACCAATAGTAGTTAATAAAAATGTTTTTTTCTGAACACGGCTTAAAAATTCTCTTCTTGCTATTATTAATATTTTATTCATAAGAGTAAAATTATTTTTTGTTGAAATTAAATATTAGGCTACTGTTTCAAAAGCTCTTGTTTTTGCTTTTGTTCCTTCTACAAGTGAAATAAATATTTCATTTAGCCCCGGTAATATTTCATTGAAAGATTCAATAGTGTTATTGTTTTCTATAAAATATTTTAATACATCGTTGCTTTTAAAACCTTCATTAATGGTTACAGTAAGCATATTTTCTTTTTGATTATTTACTGTAAATGAAGGGCTGTTTATTGCATTTGGTGGTTCGTAAAGTTTTAGACTAAATTTATTTTCTTTAAATTGTTGTTTTACATCGTGTACTGTACCATCTAAAATTTTCTTTCCTAAGTTTACTAAAACAATATGGTTGCAAATTTCTTCAACTTGTTCCATTCTATGAGTACTAAAAATAATGGTGCTACCTCGTTGAGCTAAACCATAAATTTCATCTTTAATTAAGTTTGCATTTACTGGATCTAAACCACTAAAAGGCTCATCTAAAATAATTAATTTAGGTTCGTGCAAAACAGTTGTAACAAATTGTAATTTTTGGCTCATACCTTTACTTAAGTCTTCTACTTTTTTATTCCACCAACTTTCCATTTCTAATTTCTTAAACCAGTACACAATTTTTTTCATGGCATCTGCACGACTCAAACCTTTTAATTGTGCTAAGTAAAGTGCTTGTTCACCAATTTTCATTTTTTTATACAAGCCTCTTTCTTCGGGCATATAACCAATTTTTACAACATCATTTATTGGGTCAAATTTTTTTCCATCAAAAATTATTGAGCCACTATCAGGATAAAAAATACCAGTAATCATACGAATTAAGGTAGTTTTTCCTGCACCATTTGGTCCAAGTAAACCAAAAATATCTCCTTGTGCAATATCAAAACTTATATCATCAACTGCTTTATGTGCAGCAAAATGTTTTTGAAGATTCTTTAGCTCTAAAATATTACTCATAATAAAGTGTTTATTCTAATTGTCAAATATAATAGATGTAGTAAAGAAAATAGTATTCTTTTATTACAGATGGAAATTACTAAGTTTAAAAGGTTTTAGATGTTCAAATGATTTTTATGCTCCACCTTTGTTGTGTATTTTTTTATAGTGTAGTAATCACACTCAATATGGCACTTAGCTAAAACTATAGCTTGTATTTAATGTACAAGGTTTTAAGCAACTATTTTGATAGATTAAAAAAATATTTGAAAGAGAAAACTGAAGTGTAGTAGCTATTGTAAGTGCAAAAGAAAAGATTGGATAAAAAATAACTGAATAATTTTTTTGAACTATTCAGTTATTCTTATAAATAGATATTAAAAACTAAAGCTGGTAGAAATTGAAAATCCTGTAGATGCTGGTACAAGCCTGCAAACACCACCCACACAAAGTAATCCTTCTCTTTGTCTGCCATAAGAAATAATAATACTTGCAGAACCTTTGGTTATTGATGTGCCAACATTGTAATAATGTACTTTATTATAAGTATTTCCATAATTATACATATCAGAAACAAAAAAATTAAGTATTGGAGCAATAGTATATTCAATAGTTGCAGCAGCCCAATTTCCTCTGTAATCATTATCAACCCACATATGCTGAATATCAGCTCTTATTGAATGATTTTTCTTTAGCTTCCAAATTGTTTCAGCAATTAAAATATTGCTTTGAACATTATCGCTTCCATAGCCTTCAAGAATATTTTGATTATAAAGAATATTCAAATAAGAAAAGTTGGTTTTAAGTTTAGGATTCCAAGTTTTTTTAACCTCAATATTAAAATCTCTAAAGTTTGTACTGCCTCCTTTAAAGTTATAAATTTTGGTAGTATTTATATCAGTTCCATCAAATGCAAGAGCTGCATAATAAGCAAAATTTACATTTAACTGTAAACCAGTTTTACCGCCTAATGCAGATTTTTTGGGAAATGTTTTTACCCACTCAAGTTGTCCACCAATTTCTCCTGTAGAGTTTAATATATTACCTGGTGAAAAAGAAAATCTTGTTTGAGCATTATACACATATATATTAGAAAGTGCAAAATGATGTTGTTTAGTTAAGGCAGGAACATAGTTTAAGATTAACTGATTTAGTTTAGCAGTTCTATCAGTGTACATGGCAAAATTATTTACCTTTCTAAATGTAATATTCCAAGAGTCTGTTTTACCTGATATGGTAGCTCCTAATTGTAAAACATTACCAGTAAAAAATCTATCAGTATTAATTACTTTTCCTAAATCATTTATAGAGCCATCTTTTGTTCTAAAAGCATATTCAGCGTTAAGGCTTATATTATTTTTTTGATAAGATGACCTAATAGAAAATAAGTGAACAACATTTGGATAATTTGCAATTACTCCTGTATAAGATTCTTGCTTTCCAACATAACTTAATTCTGTGTTTATTAAGCCAAATTTTTGCTCATCTAACTTAAATAAATTAGATAAGTTTACATCAACATCACTTCCCCAAATAACTCCTTCTCCTGTTGTATAAGCATCTCTTTTTTTGCCATAAATAGCTTTGATAGTAATAGCATCGGATGGTGAATATTTAATTCTTCCCCCAAAAATAGCATTGTTAATTCCTAATTGCCTGTCTTCCCAAGAACGTAATAATAAACCACTACCAAATTGCTCGTAATAATGCCCTAAAGTAGCAGAAATTTTTTTGGAATTATATGAAGCATAATAATTTGTTATTCCATTTCCTTTAAGATTTTCTGGATAACCTAATAAAACATTTGGTGCATAAGCTTCATATTGCATTCCAGCAGAAAATCCTTTATTTGTATAATCAACTTTTAAATAATTGTTAGCTCTAAATCTATCATCTGGTGCAACAAAACCAATATCATCATCTTTTTCATTATAGTATTGCATATTGGATTCTATAGAACCTGATAACTTTCCTAAATCAATTTTCTTCTTTTTTGATTTTTGTGCATTGCTTATGATAGATGTTGCAATAAAACATATCAACAACAAGCTATATTTATATTTCATATTAAAATGTATTATTGTAAAGAAGCCTTAATTTTTTCGTATAAAACATCTTCGCTTCCAGGAGAATATCCAGTATGTTTATAAATTAATTTCCCTTTATTAAAAACAAAAGTGTAAGGTATATTAATAACATTAAGTGCTCTTTTTAAATCTTGGTTTGGGTCGTATAAAATTTCATAAGTCCATCCTTTTCCTTTTGCAATTGAAACTGCTTTTGCTTGAGAACGAGCATCATCAACACAAACAGAGTATAAAGTAACGCCTGTTTCTTTTTGCCAAGTATCATAAACCTCACTAATGGCATCTAATTCTCTTAAGCAAGGCGAACACCAGGTTGCCCAAAAAGAAATGATAACAGGTTTATCAGACTGAACTACTTCTGAAAGGTTAATAAGTTTACCTTTTACATTTTTTAACTTTACTTCAGTTAAGTTTTCTTGACTAAAAATAGCTGAAGTGATGATTAAAGCAAAAAATGTTAAAAAAAATTTTTTGAGAGAGTACAACATCTTTAATTATTCCTTTATTTTGCCGCAATATTAAATAACCATTTTTAAATTTAAACACCTAAATGAAAAAAAATCTTTTAACATCTTTTATAGTGGCAACCCTCACTATAAGTTTATTTACTTCTTGTTCTAAAAAAGATTCGGGAAATGGCGGAGGCGGAACTACTGTTACTGCCTTAACAATCACTGCAAATAAAAGCAGTGTTTATGCTGATGGATACGATAAAGTTACTTTTACAGTTAAAGATCAATCAGGAAATGATGTAACAAACTCTGTGTACATTTTTGTAAGAAACTATATTATTTCTGGCAATACTAAAATTTTTAATATTGGCGAACAAGGAGCTTGTGAAGTTTATGCTAAAAGCACTTCTTCATTGACCGTAGAAAGTAATAAAATTAATATTAATGTTTTAGACCCTGGTCCGTCTAAATACACAACAAAAATTATTGCCGATGATTTTACAGGAACTTGGTGTGGTTGGTGTCCAAGAATGACATACAAGTTCAATAAATTTATGGCAAGTGATAGCAGAATATTTACAGTTGGAGTTCATAATGGTGATGCTTTAACAGTTAGTGCACTTGAATCTTCTTTAAGAAGTAAATTTAATGTTACTGGTTTTCCTACAGTAATTATTAATAGGAATAGGGAGTTTAATGATAATGGAAATATTAATAGTGTAGCAGATAGTGTTGATTTTGGTTCTTTCTTAAGACAAAGAATGGTTGTAGGATTAGCAATCAACTCTACTGTTAGTGGTAATACACTAAACATTACTACAAAAGTTGGGTTTGATGCTGATATACCTGATGGTTTAAAATTAGTAGTAACTGTTGTTGAAGATGGTTTAGTTAAATCTCAATCAAATTATTATGCTAACAATAATAGCTACCCTGGAAATCCTTATTACAGCTCTGGAAATCCAATTTCAAACTTTGTACATAATGGAGTATTAAAAGCTGCACCAACTGGTATTATGGGAGAAACTATTCCAGCTGCACAACAAGCTAAAAACAATATTTATACCGCTACTCATTCAGTTGATATTTCAGGTATGGTGTCTTCAAATGTAAAAGTTGTTGCTTTTGTAACTTATGCAGACGGAGGTGCTAACAAAGGAGTTTTAAATGCACAATGGGCAAATGCAGGTGTTAATAAGAATTTTGACTAATCATATATTTTATAAGTCTATGAAAAAAGCTACTTTCAACAGTAGCTTTTTTTATTTATACATTAGAAATTTCTATAAAAATCATTGCTATTATATTTGCTTTAATGAAACCAATTAGTTTTATCATAATTACCTATAACAGAGCATCTGATACTTTAGAGTTATTGCAAAACATAAGTACTTTGGATAAAGCTAATGAACTTTTGCAAGATGTAATTATTGTAAATAATGCTTCAAAAGATGATTATTCTTTAGTAAAAAAATATACCGAAGCAAATACTCAAATTCCTTTTCAATTTATTGATGCTCCAACTAATTTAGGTGTAACAAAAGGAAGAAATTTTGCCTTAGAATTTGCACAAGGTGAAATATGTATTTTTTTAGATGATGATGCTGTTCTTCAAAATAAAGATACTTTAATAAATGTTATCAAAGCTTTTGATGATAATGGTTTTAGCAACAGAGAAGTTGCCATAGTATCTTTTAAAGTTTTATACTACGATAATTTAGAAATGCAAGTAAATGCTTTGCCACACAAACAATTTCATCAATATAAATCTCTACCAAAATTTTATACTTATTATTTTGCTGGTGGTGCACATGCTATTAAAAGAAAAGTATTAAACCAAGTAGGTAATTTGCCAGAAGAGTTTTTTTATGGAATGGAAGAATACGATTTAAGCTATAGAATTATTGATAAAGGCTATTGTATAAAATATGATGCATCTATTGTAATGCTTCATAAAGAAAGTCCTCAAGGTCGTAAACCAAAAGAAGAGAAACTTCGTATGATGTGGGTAAACAAATCAAAAGTGGCTTATAGATATTTACCTATTGGATATTTTTATACAACAACTTTTTTGTGGAGTATTCAATATTTAAAGGAAACAAATTTTAATATAAATGGATTTTTTAAAGGCTGGAAAGAAGTATTTAAAATTTTTAAAACAGAAAAAAGAAAACTACTTAACACCAAAGCATTAGAATATTTAGCTACAATAAAAGCAAGATTTTGGTATTAGCAATTTTCCTGAAAAATAAGTTTTCATTGTTATCATAACTGAATATAAATAACGTGTTCTTGATAATAATAGGAATATACTCTATAATTATATAGAAAGGACCTGCTGCTGTAAATAACTGAAGTTTTAACCATATCATATATTGCAAGGATTTAAAATTTCTTTGAAAACTGAAAATTTTAATGATTGATTAATCATCCTCTCTTGCTATGTAAGAAGATACTTCCTTTGGAGAGATTAAGTGAGGCAGAACATCTATATTTATTATCAACTAATAGCCCTTTATACTATATTTGCAAACCATTTTCTTGCTAAACAAAAAATAAAAAATTATGGCAACAAACATTCAGCAAATTTTAGGCGATAAAGCCGAGTATTTACTAAATCACACAAGTAAAACTATCGACAAAAGTCAATTAAATTTACCAGGTTCAGATTTTGTTGATAGAGTTTTTATGCAAAGCGACCGCAACCCAAATGTTTTAAGAAATCTTCAACAAATGTATAGTAATGGTCGTTTGGCTAATACTGGTTATTTATCAATATTACCAGTAGATCAAGGTATAGAACACAGTGGAGGTGCATCTTTTGCTAAAAACCCCATTTATTTTGACCCAGAAAATATTTTAAAATTAGCTATTGAAGGAGGTTGTAATGCTGTAGCAACAACTTATGGAGGCCTAGGGTTCTTAGCAAGAAAATATGCTCATAAAATTCCTTTCATTGTAAAAATTAATCACAATGAATTAATGACTTATCCTAATAAATTTGATCAAGTAATGTTTGCTTCTATTAAAGCAAGTCATAATTTAGGAGCAGCAGCAGTTGGTGCAACCATATATTTCGGTAGCGATGAAAGTACTCGTCAAATACAAGAAGTAAGTAAAGCCTTTGAAATGGCTCACGACTTAGGAATGGCTACAATTCTTTGGTGTTACTTACGTAATTCTTCATTTAAAAAAGATGGAGTAGATTATCATGCAAGTGCCGATTTAACAGGACAAGCAAACCATTTAGGAGTTACCATTGAAGCAGATATCATCAAACAAAAACTGCCAGAAAATAATGGTGGTTATAATGCTTTAAATACTAAAGAACATCCATATGGTAAAACTGATAAAAAAGTTTATTCAGATTTAACAACAGATCACCCAATTGACCTTTGTCGTTATCAAGTAGCTAATTGCTATATGGGGCGTGCAGGCTTAATAAATAGTGGTGGTGCAAGTAGTGGAGCAAGCGATTTAGCAGAAGCAGTAACAACAGCAGTTGTAAATAAACGTGCAGGAGGTATGGGATTAATCAGTGGACGTAAAGCATTTCAACGCCCTATGAAAGAAGGTATTGAAATATTAAATGCTATACAAGATGTTTATTTAGATAAGAATATCACAATTGCTTAAACCAATTTTATTCTTTAATTGAATATTTTTTTTAATAGCTGCGAGTTGTAGAAATAATCACATTTTGCTGACAAATTTTCTATTATTCGCAGCTATACTTATTTTAAAAATCATTTTCCTTATCTTCACATTCCCCAAAAGCTCAAAGAGCAATGAAAAAAGAAGAAGACTTAGAAATTAACCTTACTGGAGACAATATAACACCTGCCACCAGTACAGATATTAAACCTAAATGGTTTCAACGCCTTAGAAAGGGTATTACAACTGAAACTTCAGATAAAAAAGAAACGCCCGAAGGCTTATGGAATAAGTGCCCTGTTTGTAATTATATTCAACCCACTGTTGAATTAGCAGATAATAAATACGTTTGCCCCAAGTGTAATTATCATCATAGAATTGGCAGTGATGAATATTTTGAATATTTATTTGATAATAAAACTTTCACAAGACTTTTTGATGAAATTAAAAGCAAAGACTTTTTAGGCTTTTCCGATTTAAAACCTTATTCAAAAAGATTAGAAGAAATACATGCTAAAACAGATTTAAAAGATAGTATGAGTGTAGCTACAGGAACTGTAGATGGAGAAGGAATTGTAATTGCATGTATGGATTTTGAATTTATAGGTGGAAGTCTTGGTAGTGTAATGGGAGAAAAATTTTCAAAAGCTATTGATTATTGCATAGAACATAAACTACCTTATTTAGTTATTTGTAAAAGTGGTGGTGCAAGAATGATGGAAAGTGCTTTTAGCCTTTTACAATTAGCTAAAACAAGTGGTAAACTCTCACAGTTAAGTGATGCTAAATTACCATACATTTCTTTATTAACAGACCCAACATTTGGTGGTATTTCTGCCAGTTTTGGAATGTTAGGAGATTTGAATATTGCAGAACCTGGAGCATTAATTGGTTTTGCTGGTCCAAGAGTAATTAAAGAAACCATAAAAAAAGATTTGCCTGAAGGATTTCAACGCAGTGAATTTTTATTAGAACATGGCTTTTTAGATTTTATTGTAGATAGAAAAAATCTAAAAGAAAAATTGGCTCAACTAATTAGGTTATTTAGAAATTAATTTTAATTAATTTTTTCAAATTTCAATAACTGCTTTTAAAAAGCAGTTATTTTTTTGTTTTTGAATTATACAAAACTGTTAATTCAAAGTCATTACTTTCTCAACTTCTATAATCTATCAACTCTAAAAAAAATCATTAATAAAAATTTCAATTATAAACTGCATTAAATGTGTATAAACTCTGCATTTTCTGCCAAAAAAAATCTAATAAAATTAACTATTTCAGGTATTAAAAAGTTATCTTCGCCAACACAAAAAAATTAAAGAAAAATTTTTAATAAATACAATGGAAGAAAATAATGATATGCAGCCCGAACAAACAAATGATAACGATAGAATAGTTCAGGTAAATATCGAAGAACAAATGAAAACGGCTTATATCGATTACTCGATGAGCGTTATTGTTGGTAGAGCTTTACCCGATGTTAGAGATGGCTTTAAACCTGTACATCGTCGTGTGTTGTATGCCATGAATGAGTTGGGAAATAACTCCAATAAACCATATAAGAAAAGTGCAAGAATTGTTGGTGAAGTAATGGGTAAATATCACCCACATGGTGATTATGCTATTTACTATACATTGGTACGTATGGCACAAGAGTTCACCATGCGTCATACAATGGTAGATGGTCAAGGTAACTTTGGTACTCAAGATGGAGATCCACCTGCTGCAATGCGTTATACAGAGGTTCGTTTGCAAAAGTTTGCAGAAGCCATGTTAGAAGATATTGAAAAAGATACCGTAGATTTTCAACCGAACTTCGATGATAGTTTAACCGAACCAACTGTTTTACCAACTCGTATTCCCCAGCTATTGGTAAATGGTAGTAGTGGTATAGCAGTTGGTATGGCAACCAATATGATGCCTCATAACTTGGCTGAAGTAATCGATGGCTGTATTGCTTACATAGACAACAAATCAATTACTGCCGAAGAAATTTTACAGTTTGTAAAAGCTCCTGATTTTCCTACTGGTGGTGTAATTTTTGGAATGGAAGGTGTACGTCAAGGTATGCTTACTGGGCGTGGTAGAGTAGTGGTTCGTGGTAAGTGTACCATTGAAACAAAACCAAGTGGTAGAGAGCAAATTATTATTACCGAAGTTCCTTATCAAGTAAACTTAGATGTTTTAACCGATAAAATTGGTCAGCTTGTAAACGATAAAACAATTGAAGGTGTTGCTCACGTTAATAACGAGAGTAATAAACGTGAAGGCACTAGGATTGTAGTTGACTTAAAACGTGATGGTGTAGCAAATGTAATCATCAATCAATTGTACAAATACACCGAACTACAAACCAGTTTTGGTATTAACAATGTTGCCATTAGTAAAGGACGTCCGAAAATTTTCAATACATTAAATTTAATTACAGAGTTCATTGAGTTTAGAATGGATGTTGTAATTAGAAGAACAAAGTTTGAATTAAAGAAAGCCGAAGAAAGAGCTCATTTATTAGAAGGTTACTTAAAAGTAATTAACGACAAAGATCATTTAGATGAAGCTATTTCAATTATTCGTGCAAGTGCAACACCCGATCAGGCAAAGAAAAGTTTAATTGAAAAAAGTGTTGCCGATAATTGGCATTTACCCGATACTTTATTTACACCTGAAGCTAAAGAACATTATGTGCAGGCTGTAGGATTATCTGAAAAACAAGCACAAGCAATAATGGAATTACGTTTACAACGCTTAACAGGATTAGAAAGAGAAAAAATTATTGAAGAATTTAACGAATTGATGAATACTATTGGAAGATTAAAATCATTATTAGCCAATGAAAATCTTCGTTACGATTTAATTAAAACAGAATTAGAAGAAGTAAAAACAAAATTTGGCGAACCTCGTAAAAGTGAAATTCAATATTTAGCAGATGAAGTAAATATGTTGGATTTTATTAAAGAAGAAGATGTAGTTATTACTATTTCTCATTTAGGTTACATAAAACGTACAACCTCCGATGATTATCGTCAGCAAAGAAGAGGAGGTCGTGGAGCTATTGGTGCTAAAACAAGAGAAGAAGATTTTGTTGAACATTTGTTTGTAGCATCTACACACAATACAATGCTATTTTTTACAGAAAAAGGAAGATGTTATTGGCTAAAAGTGTATGAAATACCCGAAGGAGAAAAACAAAGCAAAGGACGTGCTATTCAAAACCTAATACAAATACCTCCAGACGATAAAATAAAAGCAATTATTGATGCCAAAGATTTAGATAAAAAAGAAACCTTAGAAAATAAATACATTGTTCTTTGTACCAAAAAAGGTATCATTAAAAAAACTGCATTAGAAGACTTTAGTCGTCCACGTGCAAATGGCATCAATGCAATTACTATCAATGAAGGTGATGAACTTTTAGCAGCAAGAATGACTGATGGAAATTGCGAAATAATGATGGCAGTAAAAAGTGGTAGAGCCATTCGTTTTCCTGAAGAAAAAGTAAGACCTACCGGTAGAGGTGCAATTGGTGTTGCAGGTATTGAAGTTGATAGTAAAAATGATGAGGTTGTTGGCATGATTTGTGTCAATAAAGGAGATACTGATAAAACCATTTTAGTAGTAAGCGAAAAAGGCTTTGGCAAACGAACCCTTTTGGTAGATGAAGATGGAGAAGATGTTTATAGAATTACCAACAGAGGAGGTAAAGGAGTAAAAACAATTAATGTTACAGAAAAAACAGGAAAGTTAGTAGGCATTTTAGATGTAAACGAAAAACAAGATTTAATAATTACTTGCGAAAGTGGCATTACACTTCGTACATCTATTGCTACTATAAAAACATCTGGGCGAAATACACAAGGAGTAATATTAATTAGGTTAGATGCAGATGATGCCATAGCTGCAATTTCTACAATAGAAGAAAATGAAGAAGAAGAAATTACTCCTGAAAATGAAATAGATAATAATACTACACCAGATACTGAAACAACAACAAATAATTAAAACATCAATAACTAAATATGATAAACATGAAAAAAACATCATTACTTTTCATTTTTGTTTTTGCATTGCTTACTACAAATGCTCAAGATAAAATGTATAAAAATGTACAGAAATTTTTTATCACAGCAAGTTATGAAGAAGCAAGAGTAGAAATTGACAAATTAATAAACGACCCTAAAGCTATTGATAAAGCTGAAACTTGGTTATGGCGTACAAGGGTTTATTCAGAACTTTATTTTTCTGATAAAGTAAGAACAAGATACCCTGGTTGTGGCAATATTGCAATAGATGCTTTTAAAAAATATGAAGCATTAGACCCCGATTATAAAATGCTTTCCAATGCTACTGTTGCTGCTTGGAATTGGCGACCATTAGACATTTTATATGTTACCAACTTTAATATAGGACGTAAATTTTTTGAACAAAAACAATGGGACTCTTCTTACTACACATTCTTAAATGCTGTGTATATGGGAGATATTATTATAAAAAAAGATTTACGTGGCAATGGTGCTAAAATAGATACTCTATCTGTGTTATATGCAGCATATTCTGCTCAAAATGGAAAGATGGATAACGAAGCATCTGCTATGTATGAAAAATTAGCAGACTTAAAAATTGCAGGTAATGAAATTAAAGATGCTTATGCTTACATTTTATTACATGCTGTTAAAACAAAAGACAAAGCAAAGTTTTTTAAATACCTTGGTATTGCAAGAGAAGTTTATCCAAATGATGAAGATTGGGATGATTATGAAATGGAATTTATTTCTAAATCTACTACATTAGAAGAAAGATTAACACAATATAAAAAAGATGATGCAGCTGGTACTATTTCTGCAAGAAAATATATGCTGTATGGTCAATCATTTATTCAAGCAACTAAAGGAGAAGAAGGAGATACATTAGATAGTCTTACAATTAAAAAATTTGAAAATGCTTCTATTGATGCCTTTAAAAAAGCCTATCAAAAAGATAATACTTTAGGCTTAGCTGCATACAATGCTGGATTGCTTTATTACAATAGATTTAGTGAATATGATGATTTAATTAGCTCAAACAGAAGAGCATTACAAAGACTAAATGCAAACAAAGCAGAAATAAAAGACCCTAAAAAGAAAGCTGCAGCTGAAGCAGAATATAAAAAACAAAGTGATGCTATTAAACAATCTACTGCTGAAATGGAAAAGCCAATTATGGAAGCAATAGACAACTCCATTGAGTGGTTAGAAAAATGTTATAACACAATGAAAGGAGGAGATTTAACCGATAGAACAACAAAAAATTGTTTAAAAAATTCTGTAAAATGGTTAGCTAATTGCTTCTTATATAAACGAGAAAAAGTAAAAGGAAAAGATACTAAAGCTTATGATGAGTACGATGCAAAATTTAATTTGTACGACAACTTATTTACTAAGTACGAATAAGTAAACTTTATTACAACAATTAAGCCCAGATAATTTATTTGGGCTTTTTTATTTTAGCATACTAAAAATCCATTGCTTTGGTTTGTGACTTTGTGAAACAAAGCATAGATTATTTTTGTACTCTCTGTGGTTTTTTAAAAATTGAATATTGAGCATTGAACATTGAATATTGTTTTTTAAATAAAATTAGCCATCCCATACTCAGCAAAAGGAGGAGAATTTTTTCATTGTATAATAATATCAACCAATATTTTATAATACTATTTTAATCTTATAATTTCTTTGAATTTATAAGCTATTCAACACTTATATTTGCACCTCATTATAAAAAAAATAAATTTCATGCCTTACTTATTTACTTCTGAAAGCGTATCTGAAGGGCATCCTGATAAGGTTGCAGACCAAATTTCAGACGCTTTAATAGACAACTTTTTAGCATTTGACCCAAATAGTAAAGTAGCTTGTGAAACATTGGTAACTACAGGTCAAGTAGTACTTGCAGGTGAAGTAAAATCTAAAGCCTATTTAGATGTTCAAGAAATTGCTCGTGGTGTAATTAAAAAAATTGGTTACACTAAAAGTGAGTATATGTTTGAAGCTCATTCTTGTGGCGTTTTATCTGCCATTCATGAGCAAAGTGCAGACATTAATCAAGGCGTTGATAGAAAAAAGAAAGAAGAACAAGGTGCTGGCGACCAAGGTATGATGTTTGGTTATGCAAATAATGAAACAGAAAGTTATATGCCTTTGGCTTTGGATTTAGCTCATAAAATTTTAATAGAATTAGCAGCTTTAAGAAGAGAAAATAAACAAATAAAATATTTACGCCCAGATGCTAAAAGCCAAGTTACATTAGAGTATGATGATAACAATAAGCCTGTACGTATTGATGCAATTGTTGTTTCTACTCAACACGATGACTTTGATGCTGAAGCAAAAATGTTGGCTAAAATTAAAAAGGATATTATTGAAATTTTAATCCCTCGTGTAAAAGCTAAGTATAAAAAATATGCAAAGCTTTTTAATAATAATATCAAATATCATATTAATCCAACAGGCAAATTTGTAATAGGTGGACCTCATGGTGATACAGGCTTAACAGGAAGAAAAATTATTGTAGATACTTATGGAGGTAAAGGTGCTCATGGTGGTGGTGCATTTAGTGGCAAAGATCCAAGCAAAGTAGATAGAAGTGCTGCTTATGCTACAAGACATATAGCTAAAAACTTAGTAGCTGCTGGTGTAGCCGATGAGGTTTTAGTACAAGTATCTTATGCTATTGGTGTGGCAAAACCTACATCAATAAATGTAAATACTTATGGAACAGCCAAAGTAAACTTGAATGATGGACAAATTGCAAAAGTTGTTGAAGGTTTGTTTGATATGCGTCCTTACTTTATTGAACAACGTTTAAAACTTCGTACTCCTATGTATAGCGAAACTGCAGCTTATGGACACATGGGACGTAATAATGAAGTTGTAGAAAAAACTTTTGTTACGCCTGATGGAAAAGTTAAAAAAATGAAAGTTGAATTATTTACTTGGGAGAAATTAGATTATGTTCCTAAAGTAAAAAAAGCTTTCGGTTTAAAATAAATTAATAAAAAGCCCTGCAAAATGCAGGGCTTTTTTCTTTGATAAAAGTTTCTTTCGTTTATTTGCTATATGTCTGTTATAATTCATCACACATCTTGCCCTTGTTGTAATGCTTTAGATATTCAAGAAGTTTTATTAGTACAAGATTATACTGTAAGTAAAGAAACATTTCCTGTGTGGCAATGCAACTCTTGTTACATAAGGTTTACACAAGATATACCCGATGAAAATTCTATTGCTCCATATTACAAGTCTGATAATTATATTTCTCATACAGATACAAACGAAGGCATTATAAATAAACTATACCATACTGTAAGAAATATTACTTTAAAATCTAAAAGAACATTAATAGAACAACAAACAAAAATTAAAAATGGCAACTTATTAGATATTGGTGCAGGCACTGGTGCATTTGCAAATGTAATGCAACAAGCAGGTTGGCATGTTACAGGTCTTGAACCTGATGAAAAGGCAAGACAAATTGCTCTGCAAAAATTTAATGTTACTTTTCAATTACCCAACACACTTTACAATTTAGATAATGAACAATATGATGCAATTACATTGTGGCATGTATTAGAACACGTTCATAATTTGCACGGTTATATGCAAAAATTTTATGAGCTACTAAAACCGAATGGTAAATTATTTATTGCTGTACCAAATTATACAAGTGCCGATGCAGTAATGTATAAAAAATATTGGGCAGCTTATGATGTGCCACGTCATTTATATCATTTTTCTCCAAATAGTATGGAGTATTTAGCTAAGCAATATCAATTTTTAATTACTGCTTATAAACCAATGTGGTTTGATAGTTTTTATGTAAGTATGTTAAGTGAAAAATATCAATCAGGGCAAGAAAATTTTTTAATGGCTGGTATTAATGGATGCATCTCTAATTTCAAAACATTATTAGATGTGAAGAGATGTAGTTCTATTATTTATGTTTTACAGAAAGTTTAGTTTAATTGTATTTCAAAAACTTTAGACCAATATTTTCCTGTTATAAAAAATCGATTGCCAACACTATCATAAGCAATACCATTCATTACATCTATTTTTCTGCTTAAATCTTCTGGTGCATACTTGTTTAGTAAATCTTCCAAATTAGCTTGTGCTACAACTTTGCCTGTGCTTGTATCTATTTTTACAATTTTATAAGTAGTCCACACATTAGCATAAATAAATCCTTTTACAAATTCTAATTCATTAATACTTCCTAATGGTCCATAATTATTACTAACACTTAGTGTTTTAATGATATTAAAAGTTTCAGGGTCTCTATAAAATAATTTGTTACTTCCATCACCCATAATAATGTGTTGTCCATCATTTGTCATTCCCCAACCTTCACCTTCATAATTAAATTCTTTTAATAGTTTAAAAGTTTTTTCATCATACACAAAACACTTTTGCTCCTTATATGTTAGTTGATAAATTTTTCCATTAAGTATTGTTATTCCTTCACCAAAATATTGTTTTGATAATTGAATTTTTTGAACATCTTTTCCTGTTGCTAAATCAATTTTAGCTAATTTACTTTTTCCTTGATATTCTGTATCTCCAGTGCCTTCGTATAAAAAACCATTTTTCCATTCTAAGCCTTCTGTAAAAGAGTTTTCATTGTGTGGATACATATTAATTAAGCTATAATGTAGTTGTTGAACATCATAGTTATTGGTGGGTTTTTCTTCATGATTATTGTTATTACATCCTAATAAAATAATAGAAGCTAAATAGAAAAAATATTTTCTTTGAAGTTGTAACATAGTATCTCTCTTATATCAAAGTAAATCTTACAATTATAATTGTTTTAGAAAAACCAAATAGGTAGAGAAGTGATCGCTATAACCACCTCTATAAGTATTGCCATCCCAAGTACGCATAGGATAACCTTTATAACGTCCTTTGTTTTCAGTTAAAAATTCTCTATTAAATATGGCTTGTTTAAAGAAGTAAAATCCTGTTTGTTCTTTGTTTAACCATGGATGAGAAATAATTATTTGATCAAATAAGCCCCAAGCATCTTGATAAGCTAATGTGCCATAACCTTTTTTGTACATTTCTGTCCAAGGATTAAATAATCCTCCTTTTCTTACATCTTTTATTTTTCCTTTTGCTTTTAAAACTTCTGTAATACTTGCATTAATTGGGTCATCATTTAAGTCGCCCATAATAATTACTTTTTGCTCTCCATCAGCAGCAGCAATACTATCAATATGTTTTTTACAAACTAATGCAGCAGCTTCACGTGCTGGTGCACTTCTTTCTTCTCCTCCATATCTACTTGGCCAGTGATTAACATAAATATGTATTGTTTCACCATCAAGTTTTCCTTTTACCCAAAGTATATCTCTTGTAAAATAGGAGTCTTTAGAGCCACCAGGTAATTTTACAAATAGTGGTTTACTATCTTCTACAGTAAAATATTTAGGATTGTACAACATAGCTACATCAACCCCACGAGCATCTCTACTATCATAATGTACAATTTTATAATTTCTTTTTTTAATTAAGGGATGATTTACTAAATCTGTTAAAACTGTATCGTTTTCAACTTCTGCAACTCCTAAAATGGCAACACCATCAGGGCTTAAACTTTCTGGTTTATCGTCTGTGCCAATTTTAGATATTACTGTTGCTAATTTTCCAACTTTATCCCAATAAATACTGCTATTATAATTTCTTGGACCAGAAGGTAAAAACTCTTCATCGTTTACACGAGGGTTATCTACAGTATCATAAAAATTTTCTAAATTATAAAAACCAATAACGGCTATTTTATAAGATTTTTGTTGAGCAGCACTAAATAATCCTACAAGCAATACGGCAATTAATAACAAATTTTTCTTCATACATTAATTTTATA
Organism: Chitinophagales bacterium; assembly: GCA_051715485.1. Classification (GTDB taxonomy): domain Bacteria; phylum Bacteroidota; class Bacteroidia; order Chitinophagales; family Chitinophagaceae; genus UBA1930. Next base: position 3,406 of record JBPXJV010000026.1, on the reverse strand, counting down.
GTTTACAAACTTACACAAGTATAAGTAGTTTTTGATTAAGAAATAATTTTTAACAGTAACAACGTATTGGCGATGGGCTGGGTTTTATGCACCAAAGTTGCTACGAAGCAGAAGGTTCAAATTTAGCAAAAATGTTTATATGAATACTGTACTTGCTATTAAGCAAAACCTATTAGCGGTTATTTTTTTATTCGTATTATCCGTAAAAGCAATATTTGGAACAATATTATCAGAAGAAGCTAATGAAAATGTTTATAGTATAAAGTTGCAAAATGAGTCTAATTTCTATTTGATATATCTTGCTTAATTCTATTTTTCTTTGCTTAACTGAATTTCTAATTGTTCAACAGTAGGCAACTGATTTTTGAATTTTTTAGGCAAGGCTTGTGTTAGTTTGTATTCGCTAATACCAATTGGTTTATGAATATCACGCAAAGAATATTCAGCATCTATTTTGTCTTTGTGTTTACAAAGAATTAAGCCGATACTTAGATTATCTTGTTCGTGTTTGAGTTGGCTGTCTATTGCTGAAAGATAGAAGTTTAGCTTACCTGCATATTCTGGCTTGAATTTTCCTGATTTTAATTCAACTACAACAAAGCAACGCAAATGCAAATGATAGAAAAGTAAATCAATAAAATATTCGTTGTTGCTTACGATAATTGAATATTGTCTCCCTACAAATGAAAATCCTTTTCCTAATTCTAACAAGAACTGTGTGATGTGTTGCATCATTGCATTTTCAATTTCTCGTTCTAACGCATCATCTTCCAAACCTAAGAAATCAAAATTATATGGATTTTTAAGTGTTTCAGTTGCTAATTGCGATTGTAGTTTTGGCAATGTACTTTGAAAATTGGTAATTGATTTTCCTTTTGTTTGATAGTATTTGTTTTTGATGGAGATTTCTAATTGCTCTCTGCTCCAGCTATTTTCTATAGTTGCGTTGCAATAGAATAAAGCTTCCTTTAAATTTTTGATTTTTGAAATAATGAGGCGATTATGTCCCCATGGAATTTGTGCCACAGCTTGTGGCACAAATTCAGAAAAGGTTTTATAAAATAAATACCATTGCCGAATGGCATATAAATTTCTCCTTGAAAAGCCGTTGATGTCGGGGAAACTCAACTTTAAATCAGTAGAAAGTTGTTCTAAAACATTGTCGCCCCAATTTGCTTCTTGTTGTTTGCTTACGATGTCTTTTGCCAAATCCCAATACAATTCAATAAGTTGTGTATTTACACTTATTGCAGCTTTCAGTTGAGCTGATTTGATTTTACGCTTAATGGTTTCAAACCATTTATTATATTGTTTTGTCTGTATTTCTTGTGAGTTTGGCATTTTACATTGTATGGTATATTATCAATACAAATTTAGAAACAATTTATCTTGTAGAGGTTTAGATGACAATTCTTTTTTTAGATCTTGGGTGATAGTTTGGCTTGGCTTTTTGCTTTAATGTTTATTTATATTACATCTAACAAAATTCTTTATTTGTATAATAAATAACTGTTTATTTCTATTCTCCATTCTGGCACAGCAGTTATTTGTTCTATTCTTTGTAGAAATATTTGCATTGGTAAATCAAAATTTTTTTCACTATCAGCAACGCCTAATAATTTATCCAAATGCTTTGCTCCTGTTGGGTTTACAAGGGTTGGATAATTGCTCCAAGAAAAATTTTGTTGATGTATTTCTTTTATCAACTTTATAAAAATTAATGCAGTATAAACTGAATGATATGTTTCATAATCATTAATTTTAAATGTTACTCCAAAACAATTTTCATTGTTGTATTTACTAAAGTTTGGCTTAAACTCAATAGGTTTCAATTCAGCTTCATTTTGAATTGAATTAAAAATTTTACAAACTTCATTATTGTTCATCCAAGATGCACCAGCTACTTCAAAAGGTTTCTCAGTTCCTCTGCCTTCACTAATATTTGTTGCTTCTAACAAACCAAGTCCAGCATATAATAAAGCAGTATTAAAATTTTTTATTGCAGGAGATGTTTCTACAAAATCTATATTCCATGATGGATGAAACATATTTCTATTCCAATTTTTACACTTAATAATTTCAATATTTGCATGAATATTTTTTTTATCATTAAAGTATAAAGCTAATTCACCTAATGTGCAACTATGCCTTAAAGGAATACTCCAACGACCAATGAATGAATTACAATTTTCTTCGTCTAACATTTTTCCTTCTGCTAAAAATAAATTACCAGAAATAGGATTTGGTCTATCTAAAATAATAATTGGTTTTTGATAAGCTGCACAAGCTTCTAACACATAAGTCATTGTCCACAAATAAGTATAATATCTACAACCAATATCAGGTATATCAAACAAAACCAAATCAATATTTTTTAAATCTTCTTCTGTGGGTTTTAGTTTTTGGTTATACAAACTAATAATTGGTAAATTGGTTAATTCATCAACACTATTATTTATGCTTACTCCATCTGCACCTTTAATGTTTAAGCCATGTTCAGGCGAAAAAAGTTTTGTGATATTAAACCCATTTTGTAATAAAATTTTTCTGGTTGGTATTAAGTAATTATTGGTTGCTGCATGATTTGTTACTAATGCAATTCTTTGTTTTTTCCACAAAGGATTTTGTAAAAGCAAATTATCTATTCCAAATAAAAGCATAATATTATTAAACTAATCAGCTAAAATAAAACTATTTAATCTATTGAATTATATCTTTATGCCGTATTGTTTTTTTGTTTAAAAAATATATTATGAGTTACAAACATTATAATCTAAAATCATTATTTATTGTTGCATTGTTTTTTGTGTGTATTAGTTGTGTAAACACAAAATACACTGTTGTAGAAGGGTTTGAAAAAATTGTATTTAATTCAACTGCTTGTTTTGGTACATGCCCTAGTTTATATATTGAAGTAACTGCTGATAAAAACACTAAAGTTCAAAGACAATTTTTTGAATCGAGAGGAAAAGAAAATACTGAAAATTCTGGCTCTTTCGAAGGTAAAATGAGTAATTACGATTACAGAAATTTAATGAGAGCTATAAATGAAAGTAATTATGAAAAATTAGTTTTTCCAAACATTGATTGTTGTGATGCTCCTATTATTACAATCATTATTTATGCTAATGGCAAAAAAACATATTTAAAATCTATGATGCCACCACAAGAAGCATCTGAGTTTATTCAATACTTAACTGAGCTTACAAGTGAAATAGATTTACCTACAGCAATCAATAAGTTTGAGATGGAACAATAAAATAGTTGTATTAAACTTTTTTATTTTGCTTATTTTGCTCTAAAATTTTCCATTGCATTATCTGCTATTCATATTTTATCTTACTCTAAGTAGTTTTATTATTACGAGAATAAAATTTTTTACAAATTCAGGTATTAGTAAAATATT
>JBPXJV010000025.1:0-30154 GCA_051715485.1 Chitinophagales bacterium | reverse complement strand
TATTTTTGTATGGAGATGAGTATGTAAAAGAAGCTTACTTAACCGATGCTGAAAAAGAAACAGAATTTAAAAAGCAAAAACAAATTTTAGAAGCTAACGGTAAGGTAAAAGATTTGAAAAAATATGTAAGTGTTGATGATAGAATTGTAATGAAGTTGCAAGAAGAAGGTAAGTTGTTTAAGAAAGAGAAATACGATCATAATTACCCACATTGTTGGCGTACCGATAAACCTATTTTGTATTATCCTTTAGATGCTTGGTTTATAAAAACTACTGCATTAAAAGATAGAATGGTTGAGTTAAATAAAACCATTAATTGGAAACCAAAAAGCACCGGAGAAGGACGCTTTGGTAACTGGTTAGAAAATATGGTAGATTGGAATTTAAGTAGAAGCAGATATTGGGGAACGCCGTTGCCAGTTTGGAAAACAGAAGATGGAGAAGAGCAAATTTGCATTGGTAGTGTGGCAGAATTACAATCATTAATTCATCCTGTTAGTCCAATAAAAAATGTAACCGATTTGCACAAACCTCAGGTGGATGATATTATTTTAAAATCGCCAAGTGGCAAACCAATGCAGCGTGTTAGCGATTTAATTGATGTTTGGTTCGATAGTGGTGCAATGCCTTATGCACAACAACATTTTCCTTTTGAAAATAAAGAATTATTTGCTCAAAATTATCCTGCAGATTTTATTGCTGAAGGTGTAGATCAAACACGTGGCTGGTTTTATACTTTACATGCAATTGGCTCTTTAATTAAAGAAAGTGTTGAAGAGGAATTAACCAAAGCAGGGTTACCAACTAACAATGTTGATGGCAGAGCTTATAAAACTGTTGTAAGCAATGGTTTGGTGTTAGATAAGAACGGAAATAAAATGAGTAAACGTTTGGGTAATGTGGTTAATCCGTTTGAAACTATTGATAAATATGGTGCAGATGCAACTCGTTGGTATCTCATTACTAACGCATCTCCATGGGATAATTTAAAATTTGATATTGCAGGAATACAAGAAGTACAACGTAAATTTTTTGGCACACTTTACAACACGTATCAATTCTTTGTATTGTATGCAAATGTTGATGGTTTTGCGTTTGAGCAAGATTATATTCCATTAAATAAAAGACCAGAAATTGATAGATGGATTTTATCTTCATTAAATACATTAATAAAAAAATGTAACGAAGCAATGGATGATTATGAACCAACCGTTGCAGGAAGATTAATAGAAGAATTTGTAGATGAGCATTTAAGCAACTGGTATGTTCGTTTATGCAGAAGAAGATTTTGGAAAGGAGAATATGAAGCAGATAAAATTGCAGCATATCAAACCTTATACGAATGTTTAGAAACTTTAGTAAGATTAATTGCACCAATTTCTCCATTCTTTAGTGATGCAGTTTTTAAAAATCTAAATAATATAACCAATCGTTTTAATGCAGCTTCTGTACATCATGTACTTTATCCTAAAGCTAATGAAACTGTTATAAATACTACCTTAGAAGAAAGAATGCAATTAGCCCAAGATACCTGTTCTTTGGTTTTATCTATTCGTAAAAAGGTAAATATTAAAGTTAGGCAGCCTTTGCAAAGAGTAATGATTCCTGTTCTTAATCCTTTTATGAAAGAACAATTACAAAAAGTAGAAGATTTAATAAAAAGTGAAGTAAACGTAAAGGAACTTCAATATGTAACAGAAACAGAAGGAGTGATTAAGAAAAAAATAAAAGCTAATTTTAAAACGTTAGGTAGCAAATTAGGAGCAAATATGAAAGAAGCTGCTAATTTAATCAGCAACTTTAGTCAGCAACAAATAGGAGAATTAGAACAAAACAGAAATTTAAACCTTAAACTTTCAACTTTAGACTTTCAATTATCTGCCGACGATGTAGAAATTACAGCAGAAGATATACCAGGTTGGAGCGTAGCTTCTAAAGGAAACCTTACAGTTGCCTTAGATATTACCATTACTCCTACATTACAAAGTGAAGGCGATGCAAGAGAGTTTATAAATCGTGTACAAAATATTAGAAAAGAACAAAATTTTGAGCTTACAGACCGTATTTTCGTACAAATAGAAGCAAATGGAGTTGCTCAAAATATTCAAAACTCTTTGAATGAACATATAACTTATATTTGCGGCGAAATTTTAGCTGAATCCATTGAATGGATGACAACTACTTCTTTACAACAAAATATGATTGAAATAGAGGTAAATGGTATTTTGCTAAAGATTGCAGTAACTAAAAAAGAATAAACTTATGGCTACAAAAAAAACTGCTAACAAAAAGGCATCAAAGCCAGTAAAAAAAGTTGCTCCTGCAAAAAAAGCAGCAGCTAAACCAACTGCAAAGAAAGTTGCAGTTAAACCCGCTGCCAAAAAAGTTGCTCCTGCAAAAAAAACAGCAGTTAAACCTACAGCAAAAAAAGTAGTAGCTAAACCTGCTGCCAAAAAAGTTGCTCCTGCAAAAAAAGCAGTAGCAAAGCCAGTTGCCAAAAAAACAGTGAAGCCTGTTAAAAAAGCTCCTGTAAAACCAACTGTAAAGCAGCCAGAAAAACAAACAAAAAAAATAGAAAAGCTAGTAAAAAAAGTGGAAAAACCAGTTAAGGAAAAAGAACCTAAAGCACCAAAAGTTGTAGCCCCTAAAAAAATAATTAAAGCAGGTACTGTAATGAAAAAACCAGTTGCAAAACCTGTAAAAGCAAGTGGCATAGAAAAATCTACAACTGTTATTCCTCTTAAACAGAGACCTCTTAAAAAGAAAGAAGAATCAGTTAAGGATGTTAAAATACCTAAAACAACTATCAAATCAAGTGTGCCATATAAACCAGGTTATACTTCATTAGAAAATAGAACAGAAAAAACAAGATCGGCAACATCTGTTTTAAAATATAGTGATGCTGAATTAAATGAGTTTAAAGAAATTATTAATAAAAAATTGGAGGCTGCTCAAAAAGAATTAGCCTATTTTCAAGGAGTAATTACAAGAAAAGATGAAGGTGGAGATAATGATGAAGGACGTTATATGACAATGGAAGATGGTAGTTTAAGTATGGAACGTGAGCAAATTGGTCAAATGGCAAGTAGAACAATATCTTATATAGATAATCTTAAAAAAGCATTGATGAGAATTGAAAATAAAACTTATGGAGTTTGTCGTGTAACAGGCAAATTAATTGATAAAGCTCGTTTACGAGCAGTGCCTCATGCAACATTAAGTTTAGAAGCAAAATTAGGTTTAGCAAAACCATCATCTGCCGAATAACTTTATTTTACAAAGTAGCTTTAAGCCCCGAAAGGGGCTTTTTTATTTTAGCTAAATCGATGAATATTTATTTTCAATGATGCTCATAACAAAGTAGAATTATAAATTTTTAATAAAATTGTAACCTTATCTTTTTTCATTTACTCTAACAATATATTAAAACTTAAAATTTTTTGAAAAATGAAAAAGATAATTATTGCTGCAACATTACTTTTTACAACATTAACAGTAAGTGCACAAAAAATGAATCATGATGGTATGAAAAATACCAATTCTAAAGAGTTAGTAAAATTAATGGCTAACCCAAAAGTTCAACAATTAAATAGTGCTATGAAAGATCTTTGGAATGCACACATGTATTGGACTTTAATTACAGTAGATGCTTTTTATAATGACCCTAAAGGATTGGGTGCTAAATTAGATCGTTTATTGCAAAACCAAAAAGATATTGGTAATGCTATTGTTCCATATTATGGCAAAGAAGCAGGAGATAAATTAGCACAACTATTAACAGAGCATATTCAATTAGCTGTACCAGTTTTAAAAGCTGCTAAAGATGGAGATAATAATGCTTTGGATAAAGCTGTTAAAGATTGGTATGCAAATGCAAAAGAAATAGGCAGCTTTTTAGCTTCAGCAAATCCAAAAAACTGGACTGCAAAAGAAACACAAGGAGCTTTAGAAATGCACATTACACACACTATTGCTTACTCTGTAAGTATTTTAAAAGGAAATTATACCCAATCATTTGGTGGTTTTGAAGAAGCATTACACCACATGGTTCATTTAGCTGATATTCTTACAGAAGGTATTGTAAAACAATTTCCAGAAAAATTTTAATAAACAAAGTGTTTTATTTTCATAGAAAATAATTTGGGTGTTATAATTAATAACCACTTTACAAAATGTAGAGTGGTTATTTTTTTATCATCAATACATTTTTATATGCACAAAGCCTTATAATTACTTTTTTGTTTGTTAAAATAAAATAAGTATGTTACAACAGTTCTGTTTCTGCAAATGAAAAGTTTACATTTGCCTTCTATTAATAATTATACAATAAGTTTTATAAAGAATAAGCAAGGTGATAAAAAAGTTAGATACATTAATTCTTAGATCCTTTATAGGACCTTTTTTTGCAACTTTTTTTATATCATTATTTGTATTGGTAATGCAATTTTTTTGGTTGTATATAGATGATTTAGTTGGTAAGGGTTTGGATTTAATTATCATCTTAAAATTAATAATGTATGTTTCTGCAACACTTATTCCTTTAGCTCTTCCATTAGCAATGTTATTATCATCTATAATGACATTCGGAAATCTTGGAGAAACTTTTGAATTAGTTGCCATAAAATCTGCAGGTATTTCTTTATCTCGTTTTATGCGACCACTTTTTATTACTGCTACAATTATTGGAGGTATTGCATTTATTTTTTCAAACAATATTATTCCTGTTGCTCAATTAAAATTAGCTACTTTAAAATACGATATTATTATTGCTAAACCAGCTTTTGATATAAAGGAAGGCGTTTTTTATAATCAGATAAAAGATTTTTCTATAAAAATTGGTAAAAAAGAAAAGAATGATAGCACCATTAGAAACATTGTCATTTTTGAAAAAAAATTTAATCTGCAAGACAATGTATTAATAGCAGATAGTGGCATTATGAGAGTAACGCCAGACAAAAAATTTTTAGAATTTGTTTTAAAAGATGGTTGGCGTTATGAAGAAAAAGGACAAAGATTTAGCAGCAATACTGATTATATAAGACTGGGTTTTAAAGAGTATAAAAAAATATTTGACTTATCTACTTTTCAAATGAATGAAACAAGTGATTCAAGTTTTAAATACGACCCAAAAATGTTAAGTGTAAGACAATTAAATTTTACATTAGATTCTTTGGAAAAGAATAAAAATAAAATGCTTAAACGCAGTGAACAAGAAGTTGAAAATATTTTATTTTTTACAAAAAATCTTCATAAGGTTGATAGCCCCATATCTCAAACAAAATTTTTAGGAGTAGCCAATTCTTTTAACAATATAATACCCGATAGTGTAAAAGCTATTGTATATGATATTGCCAATAGTCAATTAAGTACTGTAAAAAATGCTATTGCACTTGAAGCAGATGAGTTTATAGGAAAACAAAAAAATATTCGTCAGCACGAAATTGAATGGCACAGAAAATTTACTTTAAGTTTTGCTTGTATTGTATTGTTTTTAATTGGTGCACCATTAGGCTCAATTATTAGAAAAGGTGGATTAGGAATGCCGTTGGTTTTTTCAGTTATCTTTTTTGTTATTTTTCATTTGTTCAACACATTTGGCGAAAAAATGGCTAAAGAATCTGTTCTACCAGCATCTTTTGGTATGTGGCTAAGTACCATAATTTTAACACCTGTTGGAATATTTCTTGCCTATAAAGCTATGAGAGATTCTCAGTTATTTAATTCAGAATTTTATTACAGAACTTTTAAAGTTCTAAGAAAATTTATAGCTACCTTTAAAAATTCAAAATCATTGACACATGAATAATAATAAGATGAAACGTAGAAAATTTATTGCAGATACTGCAAAAGTTGGCGTTGGTTTAGCTATACTTCCTACATTTTTACAAGCTAAGGAGCTAAATGAAAATTCAAGAATTGATTTTACTCAACAACCATTATCTTATAGTTATAATGCATTAGAACCTTATATTGATGCTGCAACAATGGAAATACATTATACTAAACATGCAGCTGGTTATACAAAAAATTTGAATGAAGCTTTAAAAGAAGAATATAAAAAAGCTGGTGCAGCAACTATTGAAAATATTTTAGAAAATATTTCTCAATACTCAACTAAAATGCGTAATAATGCTGGTGGTCATTATAATCATGAATTATTTTGGCAATTACTTTCACCAAAATCATCTAAACAACCAAATGGCATTTTTGCAAAAACTATTGAAACAAGTTTTGGTTCTTTTGAAAATTTTAAAACACAATTTAATGATGCTGCTTTAAAACGTTTTGGTAGTGGTTGGGCTTGGTTAATTGTTTCAAATGATGGATTAAAAATTACTTCAACTCCTAATCAAGATAATCCATTAATGAGTATTGCAGAAACAAAAGGATTTCCTTTATTAGGCTTAGATGTTTGGGAACATGCTTATTATTTAAAATATCAAAACAAAAGAGCAGAGTATATAAATAACTGGTGGAATATTATAAATTGGGATGTTGTAGAGAAAAGGTTTGATAATCGTTAATGAAAGTGAACTGATAATAATATAAACCTCTATCAATTGTTGTCCCATTTGAGATAGTATTGTGTTCTTAAATTATTAAATGTAATTATTGAATAACACAAAAAATGTTTTTTATATCTTTGGAATAACAAAAAATTAAAAATATGCTAACCATAAATAATATATTAAAAGAAATAAAAGACGTTCCTGTAACCCGTTTGGAGGAATTATATCAATTTGTTCATTCTCTGAAACCTATTGCAAAAAATACAAATACAGCAAAGAAAAAAATTTTATCTTTTAGTGGAATTTTTTCTGATATGAACAACAAAGACTATACAGACTTTGTAAATCATACTAAAGCAACAAGAGCAGGTCTTTTTGATAGAAAAATAGAGAGATGAAACCAGCAATGTTAGACACTGATATACTTTCAGAGTTTTTACGTGGTAATTCAAATGTATTGGAAAGCGTAAAAAAATATCTTGATGAATATAGGTTTATTAATATTAGCGTAATCACTTACTACGAAATTCAGAATGGGCTTTTGTACAAGGATGCAAAAAAACAACTAACAAAATTTGAAGAATTTATTTCATTAACCAATGTAATTCCTTTGAATGTTTCAATGGCAAAAAAAGCTGCTGAAATTCAGGCATATTTACGAAGAAAAGGAATTGAAATTGGTCATACAGATACACTTATTGCAGGAATGGCAATAGTGAACAAATTACAACTGATAACAAATAATACTGAGCATTTTAAACGTGTTAAAGAACTTGATTATGATAATTGGACAAAATAATTCTACTTTTTAATAATAATTACCAATTAACCAATTAACATTTATTCATTGCAACAAGCAAAACAAAATTTTAAAGTACAATTTTTTATTACCATTTTAAGCGTAATACTTTTTGCTGCTAAAATGGTAGCATATTATTTTACCCATTCATTAGCTATACTAACGGATGCTTTAGAAAGTATTGTAAATGTTGTTGCAGGTTTTATTGGTTTATACTCTTTATATGTAGCAGCAAAACCAAAAGATATTGACCATCCTTATGGACATGGAAAAGCTGAATTTGTTTCTGCTGCTATTGAAGGAACTTTAATTATTATTGCTGGGTTCTTTATTATTTATCAAACCATAAAAACTTTTTTTACTGCTTCAACGCCACATAGTTTAGATAAAGGTTTATGGTTAGTTGCAGCTACTGCTGTTATTAATTTTATTGCAGGTAGTACATGTATTAAAATTGGCAAAAAAAATAATTCTCTTGCACTATTAGCTTCTGGTAAACATTTACAAACAGATACTTATTCTACTTTAGTAGTAATTGGTGGATTAATACTAATGCTTTTTACAAATTTATTTTGGTTAGATAAAGTTTTAGCTTTAGCAATAAGCATTGTTATTTTATATAATGGCTATAAAATTATTAGAGCATCATTAGCAGGAATTATGGATGAAGCCGATATGAAATTATTGAGGGAAATTATTCAAATACTAAATGATAACAGAAAAGAAAACTGGATTGATTTACATAATTTACGTGTAATAAAATATGGTAGCTTATTACACATTGATTGTCATTTAACCATTCCCTGGTACTTTAATGTAAGAGAAGCTCATGAAGAAATTGATGCTTTAACAAAACTAATTAAAGAAAAATTTGGCAATGCCGTAGAGCTTTTTGTACATACTGATGCTTGCCTTGATAGTAGTTGTGAAATATGTATAAAAGAAAATTGTGTACAAAGAAAACGTCCATTCCAAAAAAGAGTGGAATGGACGCTTGAAAATGTTTTATTAAATAAACGACACGATATTTCTACTACTTAATTTCATAAGCAATTAAATCGTAAGAATCGTTTTGGTTTAAGCCAAGTGTTGCATTACTTAAATTAGATGCTAATTTTAAAAGTCCTATATTTTTAGCAAAAATAAAATTAGCTGTACCAATAGAAAAAGGCATACCACTAACAGTAGCATTTATAGAAGTAATATCTACTTTAATAACATCATTATATGTTACACCACTGTAAGTATATGTACCTCCTTTTTGAGTCATTTTATAATTAACTGTAACAGTTGCTGTTGTTACACCTGGAATTGGAAGGGTTAACCCTGTAAGATTTTGAGTTGTAGTCCAAGTGTCATTTACATTAGCATCAGCTTTTAAAAATTTTAATTCTAAAAAAGCAGTTGGGCTTACAGATATTGTTGTCCAATAATCGTTTCCATCTTGTCTAAAATTTCTGTTACCATAAGGAGGGTTGGGAGAAGCAGTAGCAACATTATATGAATTACCATTAATGCTATTTGTTAAACTACTCATTGTATAAGTAACATCTGGACCAGGTGTACCAGCATTATCAACTTTATATTTCCAATTTGTTCCAACTGTTGTTGGTAAATAAGTTTCTGGAGTACTACTTCCTCCATCTTTTTTGCAACTACTAAAAATAATAGCTGTTGCTAATAGTAAAATAAGATTTTTTTTCATGATTGATTTTTTTGTGGTTACGAAATTAATGATAAGAAAGAGTTAATAAAAAATAAATTTTTGTCTTCTTTTGAAAATTCATTATTTAAACAATTTATTGCTTCACTAATTTTTCTGTTCTTCTGTTGCCTTTGCTGTCTATTAGTTCCACAAAATAAGTACCTGTTGTTAGTCTTTCAATGGTTAATTGATGTGTGCCAGCATTTACTTTTTGTTGCATAATTATTCTTCCTACTAAGTCAGTAATTTTTATGTTGTAAACAATATTATTGTCTGCTGCTTGTGGCAACTCTAATGTTACTTGTTTGCTTGCAGGGTTTGGATACATTTTAATTGTATTGCTTACATACACAGGAGTTATTTTTCTGTTGAATGTTATACTAAATCTGTTTTGTCCTTTTGTAGCAGCATTATCTTTATCAACACTAAATGCATAAGTATCATTTTGTATAATGCTTTGTGTAGTATTTGTAAAGTGGTCTGTAAATAAAATATCTGTACCAACAAAGTTTTCAAATTCACTAAAGTTTAATTGATATGTGCCACTTGTTGTAGCACCAATATTTAACCATACTTCATCATTGTTTAGTGCTTTTAAATCTCTGGTTTGGACTACCATTCCTTTGTTTGCTTTTAAACTACTGATGTATGTGCCACTATTCATAGAAGCAATATCTAAATTACCAACTTCTGTATTGCTTATATCTGCATCACTTGCAAAACGAATTACTGCTTCATCTATTGGTTTATTGTTTTGAGATAAACTAACTTTTATCATTTCATTAAACACTCTTGCTGTACGGAAATAACCAACATTTGTTTCTGTAGTTTTTTGGTTTTCAGCAAAACTTAATGTTACATCTCCTGCAACAGCAGATTTTACAAATACTGCTTGTCCGTTGGCTATTAAATTTCCTTTAGCATTATCATATCCTGTTCCTCCTGTAAATGTATTTGTATTACCATCCCAATAGGTATAAATACCATTTGCATTTGTTGGAATATAAATAGCATAAATATTATTGATGATAGTATTATTAGCTGTTTGTAATGCACTAAAACTAATAGCACTTGGATATGGATTACCAATAAACACATAATTATTTACGCCAACATTTGGATAGGTGATACTAAAGCTACCAATGTTCTTTTGTGCATTGCTTAATCCTCCTGTTGCCTTTAAGGTAATTGCTGTTGGTATTAATCCTGCTGGTGTTCCATCTAATAAACTACAACCTAAACTTCTATCACCTCTTACATTTACTCTAAAGCCTACTCCTCTTCCAGCTTGTTCTGATGTGTTTGCTAAGATTGTCCAACGAGAGCCTGCTATGTTGGCTGCATTATAGGTGTAAACATTTGGTGCATTGCTTCCTGTAGCATCAAAGCCATTACTATTAATGCCTATGTTAGGGCAAACATTTCCACCAGTTCCTGCTCCTGTAATATGTATTTGACGTTGCCAACTACTTGCTATACTTTGTGCTACTGGGCTACTTAAAAATATCCATTTTCTAACTGCTTTGGCTGGAATAAATCTTTCTTGTGCTACATTACCACTTATTAAGTTGCCACTATTTGCACCACCATTCGTAATATCTGCAATTCTTGCAGTACCAGTTGCAGTAGATTTTAAAACCAATCTTCCGCCTGTTGTAAAGGTTCTGTTATTTATACTGCCAAAGGCAAAACTTTCATTTACATTCAAATATCCCGAACCTGCAACATTGATATTGCCATCTGTATTATGTGTTATATTATTTGTATTGATTATTGCATTTGCTGCTGTTAATGCAATAGCTGTTGTACCATTCAAATAAATAGTTGAAGCATTTAGTGTGCCTGTTGTTATAGATAAATTACCTTCAATTGTAAGTGTTGAGGCATTGCCTGTAACTTCATTAACTGTTACTGTATGACCTGTACTTATTTTTACATCATCTGTTGCTGTTGGTGCTGCTCTTTGATTCCAAGTTGTTGTATCATGCCATACACCATTTTTTAAAGAAACAAATAATGCTGTAGTGGTTGCACTACTTGTTAATGGTGTTGCAGTTAAATATTTATTACCTACACAACCTGTATTATTATAGGCATAAACATAGAAGGAATAATTGTTGTTTACTGTTAATCCATTAGCAGTAAAGTTGGTTGATAATCCATTGGCGACTATTACTCCACCTAAAGCATTATCTCCTACTTGATAAGTTGTACCATCAATAGGGTCTGTTGGTGGTGTACCATTGGTACGAACTACTAAATATCCATGAACTGCTGGACTTGCAGCAGTAAATGAACCTGCAACAAAATTTGCTGCTGGTATTAGTTGTAAAGCTGTTGGTTGTGTAGTTGGTGTGATACACTGTGTTGTAAAACTTGTAATATTTGTCCAAGCACTGGAGTCTGTTGCACTACAAATACTACGAACCCATACATAGTAAGTAGTACTTGGGTTTAAACCAGATATATTAGTAGAAGTTGATGTAACTCCTGCAATAGTTGGTGCTTGTGTTTCTGATGGTATAGCATTATTGGTGCTGTAATATATACTGTAAGATGATGGTGTACTTGCTATTGGAGCAACCCAATTAACATCTGCACTTGTGCCACTAATATTGGTTACTGAAACATTTTCTGGATTACTACAAGACCTTTCTAATTTAAAGTCATCAAAAGATAAGGAAAAGTCTGAAAGGACATGTATCTTTGGACGAAGTTGAAAATAATATACATTATTAGTAGTAGGCTTAATGGTATAACTAAATTGCTGATAGGTAGTATTATATACTCCTTGTATGGATGCCAATTCTGCAATAGTACTATAACCTCCTTGATTCTTTACTTGCAAACCAAGATAAAAATAGGCACTAAAACCGTTAGCAACATATCCTTTGTTTACTGCATAGAAAGAAAAAGTATAAGTTGCCCCTGCTTTTAATTCAAAACCTGGTGTATAAAAGTCACTGTATTGCTCATTTCCCAAAGCATAATTTGAGCCTGTCCTTGGACCTTGTCCACCATTATTTATATTACTTGTTCCTATAAAATTATCGGCGTTAGGTGCATCAAATATACTCCAACATGTTGGCACTACTCTATTTCCTACATAAGGCATAGTTTCAAAACCTTCTGTCCACGGCAAATTGGCAATATTACAAGTTGTAGAAAATAATAATACAGTACTCCAATTACTATAATCTCCCCCACCACAATTAGATCTTACCCAAAAATAATAAATAGTATTTTGGGTTAATCCTGTTAAGAAAATACTGTTATTAGTGGTTGTGCCATTTGGTATGGTACTTATTGTTGGTGCTGTATTATTGGTGCTAAAATAATATTCATACATTGCAGAACTGCCAGAACTTAATGTATCCCATTTAATAGTTGCTGTTAAAGATGTTATAGTAGTAGTTTGTACATTCTTTGGTTGGTTACAAATTGTTTTAATACTAACCATATTTGTCCAATTGCTTGAATCTGTTGCACTACAAACACTTCGTACCCAAACATAATAGTTGTTTCCTGTTCTTAAATTGCTTAAGTTAACAGAAGTTGTTTCTATTCCACTATAGCGTGGTGCTTGTGTTAAGTTTGGTATTGTATTATTGGTACTATAAAAAACACTATACGATGATGGTGTACTTTCTAAAGGTACATTCCAATGTATGTTAGCTGTTGAATCTGTTATTAAAGAGGTAGTTACATTGGTTGGTAATGGGCAAAGTGTTCTAATACTATCAGCACTAACCCATGCACTTGAATCAGATTGACTACATACACTCCTAACCCAAACATAGTAATTAGTAGTTGGCGATAAACCTATTTGCTGTAAATAAGTTGTTTGAATGTTGTTTGTTGTTGGTGTTTGTGTTAAACTTGGTAGTGTATTATTAGTGCTATAAAATACACTATAAGAGGCAGGAGTGCTTTGTGTTGGTACTGTCCAGCTAACATCAAAAGTTGTTGCTGTAGCTGATAATATAGTAGGATTAACTGGTGTTGGACACAAAGTTCTAAAACTGCTAATATTAGACCAATTGCTTGAATCTGTGGCACTACAAACACTACGAACCCAAACATAATAAGTTGTTGTAGGGGTTAAGTTGGTTAATGAAACTGTAGTATCATTAATGTTAGTAATAGTTGGTGCTTGTGTTAAACTTGGTGCTGTATTGCTTGTGCTATAATAAACACTGTAAGGAGCAGTATAATATGATACAGGTTTATTCCAAACAATAGTAGCAGAAGTTGATGTAATGGAATTTGAAGAAATATTTATAGGAACAGGACAAATAGTTGTAAAACTATCCACATTACTCCAAACACTTGAGTCTGCTACATTACAAACACTACGAACCCAAACATAATAAGTTGTTGTAGGGGTTAAGTCTGTAATGCTTGTGTTGATTGTAGTAATACCACTAATAGTTGGTGCTTGTGTTAAACTTGGTGGTGTATTATTAGTGCTATAAAATACACTATAAGAGGCAGGAGTGATTTGTGTTGGTGCTGTCCAGCTAACATTAACAGTTGTTGCTGTAGCTGATAATATAGTAGGATTAACTGGTGTTGAACACAAAGTTCTGAAGCTGCTAATATTAGACCAAGCACTTGAATCTGTTGCACTACAAACACTACGAACCCAAACATAATAAGTGGTTAAAGGAGTTAAGCCTGTAATGCTTGTGTTGATTGTAGTAATACCACTAATACTTGGTGCTTGCGTTAAACTTGGTGCTGTATTGCTTGTACTATAATAAATACTATAAGTGGCAGGTGTTCCAGATAATGGTGCAGTCCAGCTAATATCAGTTGTAGTGCTCATTGTGTTGGAAAGAGAAACATTATTTGGCTCTCCACAAGTTGGTGAAACAGCTACTTGAATATTATCAATATATACATTCATCATTGCTTTAGAATATGTTTCAAAACCAAGATAAAATATACCAGTTTCAGCAGCCATAAAATCTATGGTAATATGTTGTTTTTGAACATTAGTAATAGAAGGTAAATCAATTATTTGATGAGACATTGAAGCAGCAGTTGCAGAGTTCCCATATTTCACTCTCATACTCTCAACATATACATTTTCAACAGCATAATCAAATTGTAATCTATAATAATTGCCCGATGTTAATGCAATACCTCTTGTATAAAACCAAGATGTCCCATTGGCATTTCCATTATAGTGGTGTCTTCCTAAAACATTGCTGTTAAATCCATTTTCATTCAAATTTGTAACAGCCCAATTTCTTGAAATGCCAAATTTTTCTCTTGTTGTACAGTAAGGAATAGTATTTAATGCAGTTGATTCAAAATTTTCTGTATAAGGTAAAGTGGCAATAGCACAAGGTGTTGTAAAAGTGTAAGAAATCCAAATACTAGAATCTAATGCATCACAAACAGAACGAAGATAAAAAGTATAGTTTGTATTTTCTTGTAATGAATTTATTTGTGTAAACAAAGCCATTGCACTACCACTCGATGTTAATCCAACAACACCACTACCTGCTGCACTACTTGTTCTTAACTCATAATAATAACCTAAAGTGGGTGTTATTGCAGGTGCAGTCCACTGAATAGTTACAGATGAATCTGTAACAGCAGAAGATGTAATATTACTTGCTTCAGGGCATAATGTTTTAAAACTACCAACATTACTCCAAACACTAGAGTCTGTTGCATTACAAACACTACGAACCCAAACATAATAAGTGGTTAAAAACGTTAAATTGGTTAATGAAACTGTAGTATCATTAATGTTTGAAATAGTTGGTGTTTGTGTTAAACTTGGTGCTGTATTGCTTGTGCTATAATAAACACTGTATGAAGCAGTATAATTTGATATAGGTTTATTCCAAACAATAGTAGCAGAAGTTGATGTAATAGAATTTGAAGAAATATTTGTAGAAACAGGACAAAGTGTTTTAAAACTACCAACATTACTCCAATTGCTTGAATCTGTTGCACTACAAACACTACGAGCCCATACATAATAAGTGGTTAAAGGTGTTAAGCCTGTAATGCTTGTGTTGATTGTAGTAATACCACTAATACTTGGTGCTTGCGTTAAACTTGGTGTTGTATTGCTTGTACTATAATAAATACTATAAGTGGCAGGTATGCCAACTACTGGTGCTGTCCAACTAATATCAGTTGTAGTGCTCATTGTGTTAGAATGAGAAACATTAGTTGGCTCTCCACAAGTTGGTGAAACATCTATACGAATATTATCTAATAATAAGATATAACTATTAATTACATAAGAACCAAAGCCAAAATAATAGGTACCCGATTGTGTAACCAGAAAATCTATTACTTTACTTGCAGTAGTATTATTTCTAATACCTTGCAAGTATATTATTTGATTGGTCATTGCAGCAGCAGATGGGGCATTTCCATAACTTACTATTAAATTTTCACCTACATTATTACTATAATCCATACCATAATCAAATTGAATTCTATAATAAGTACCTGCTGTTAGTTGCACACCTCTGGTATAAAACCAAGAAGTAGATGTTGTAGTGGGGAATGATGGTTCAATAAAATACCTTAAGGCCAATAATTTGGTAGAAAGTCCATAGGCTGGATTTGAAACACTCCATTTTCTAATAGTGCCAATACCCTCTGTTGAAGTACAAAGTGGAATAGCTAAAATATTGGTTGTTTCAAAATCCTCTATATAGGGCAAGGTTGCTAAATTACAAGTAGTTGTAAAGTTTTTTGAAACCCAAATACTCGAATCAGTAACATTACAAACCGAACGAATATAAAAAGTATAATTTGTGCTTTCTTGTAATGAATTTATTTGTGTAAACAAAGCCATTGCACTACCACTCGATGTTAATCCAATAACACCACTACCTGCTGCACCACTTGTTCTTAATTCATAAAAATACCCTAATGATGGTGCAATAACTGGTGCACTCCAAGAAATATCTACAGAAGATGGTGTTATAGCAGATGTAGTAATTGTATTAGGTTCAAAACAATTTAGTGTTGTAATGTTTAATACATTGGTCCACTCACTAGAATCTAATGCACTACAAATATTACGAACCCAAATATAATAAGCAGTATTTGGTGTTAAGCCAGTAATATTGGTTGTTACATCTGTTAATCCTGCTAAAGTAGGTGCTTGTGTTAAACTGGGTGCTGTATTATTAGTACTATAAAAAACACTATAAGATAAATGATCACCACCATTAGGAGCTGTCCAATTTAATTTTGCAAAGTCTGCTGCAATAATGGGTGAAGTAAGATTTGTAGGGCTACTACAGGTTATTGTTGTAAAGCTACTAACATTGCTCCAAGCACTTGAATCTGTTGCACTACAAACACTTCGTACCCATACATAATAAGTAGTACTTGGCGATAAGTTGGTTAATAAAACTGTAGTATCATTAATGTTAGTAATACTTGGTGCTTGTGTTAAACTTGGTGTTGTATTGCTTGTACTATAATAAACACTATAATTATTAGGAGTACCAAGTTCAGGTGTAAGCCATGTAATTGTTGCTTTTGTTGTAGCAACATTTGTTGCAGTAATATTCCTTGGTGTTAAACAAGCAATTGATTCTACTTTAATATTATCTAAAAACAAAGCATAACTATTAGCTATAAAAAAAGCATTAAAACCAAAATAATAAACTCCTGTACTTGGTGGAACAAAGAATACCTCATGATAGTTTGGTGTATTACCTATTTTTTGAATATTATCATAATATGCCAATGTAGTTGTCATAGCTGCTACTGTATTGGCTGTGCCATAAGCAATTAATAATTTTTGGCTATAATACTGAGATTCTGTTCCTGTGTTTAAACTTAATTTATACGCTTTACCTGCTGTAAGGTTTATACCTCTTGTTATAAACCATGTATTGTTATTTGCATTATTATTAGGTTGAAATTTTAATAATTTACTATTAAAACCATAATTTGGTTCAAAATATGTTTCCCAAACACCACCATTTCCATTTTGTATTATTTCTGAACAAAGTGGTATATATGATACTGGTTGGTTTTCAAAATTTTCAATGTAAGGTATGTTAGTAGCTCCAATGCAATTTGTACCAAAACTGCCACCAGAAACCCAATAACTTTTGGTTCCTCCACAATTAGATCTTACCCAAAAAGAATAATATGTTCCTGAAGCTAATCCATTTAAGACAACAGAAGTGTTATTAATTGTGCCAGATGGTGTTGTTGTATCTGTTGGTGCTATATTACTTGTATTATAATAATAATCATAACCATTAGCTGGTGCTGTGCTTGCTGCAGTCCAAGAAATTGTGGCACTATTGCTTGTAATAGATGAAGCATTTAAGGCAGATGGAAACATACAAATACTGCCTCCAGTTGTTATATAAGAAAAACGTATATTAGGTATTCTGCTTGTTGTGCCAGTAGTAGTAACATTGCAAGCACTTTCAGCATCAAGTCTTTCATAACGTGCTGAGCTTCCCATAAAGTCATAATCGAATGCTACTCCACCATAAGGTGCAATTGGGTCGTTATAACCTGTACAAATGTCAATAAAAATATTATCTATTCCATTCCACAAAAAATTATTATCAAAGGTTATCATGTCAAAGTTTCCTTGACTTTGTACAGTAGGTGTATAGGTAAATGCATTTTTTACCATTGTACTTGATTCTGAGAAATGATTATAAGCACCTGTAGCGGTAGTGTGTCCAATTTTAATTGTATAACCATTTAATGGTCCAGGGCTTTGAGTAACTTCAAAACCTAAGCCTGTAAGACTAGCTAAAGCAGGAAGCCCTGCAGCAGTTAAGCTACTTGCTGAGTAAAATATTTGGTATCTAATGTAGGGATAGTTTCTATCTATTGGGTCAATTTTGTTTCCATTAGTATTGTTTGTTCCAGTACCAATAGTAATATTTTGTGCTATGGTACTTGTAGCTAAAAGTAGCATAGCAAAAAGGGGTAAAAATTTTTTCATAATATATGTTTTACATTAGTGATATTTATTTTAAACAAAGAATTAAGTATTCTATTTTTTTTTGTTGCAAATAATAATACTTGTGTGTATTATTTATACACAAAGCTAAAGTGAACATATTTAGAAAAAAATATTTTTTAAAAAAAAATACGAAAACGTAATTTTTAGGAGCTATTAAACCAAAATCAATCGATAGAATCATGAAATCCGAAAAACTAAAAACTAAATCCGAAAATTGAAAAACTAATTTATATTCCTAATGCAAAATATGGGTTCAATAACATTAGCTTCACTAGATTGCTTCGGGCTAAAGCCCTCGCAAAGACGATAAAGAAAAGCAATCAAACTCACAGTCAGTAACAAAATAATCCTTCTCATCGTCATTGCAAGTCATAGACAAAGCAATCCAAAAGAAAAACATTAGCTTCGCTAGATTGCTTCGGGCAAAAGCCCTCGCAAAGACGATAAAGAAAAGCGTACAAGTTCTCTATCAGTAACAAAATAATCCTTCTCATCGTCATTGCGAGTCATAGACGAAGCAATCCACCACCTCGTCATTGCGAGCCATAGACGAAGCAATCCACCACCTCGTCATTGCGAGTCATAGACGAAGCAATCTTCAATAACATTAGCTTCACTAGATTGCTTCGGGCAAAAGCCCTCGAAAAGACGATAAAAAACAGCGTACAAGTTCTATATCAGTAACAAAATAATCCTTCCCATCGTCATTGCGAGTCATAGAAGAAGCAATCCACCACCTCGTCATTGCCAGTCATAGACGAAGCAATCTTCAATAACATTAGCTTCACTTGATTGCTTCGGGCTAAAGCCCTCGCAAAGACGATAAAGAAAAGCGTACAAGTTCTCTATCAGTAACAAAATAATCCTTCTCATCGTCATTGCGAGCCATAGGCGAAGCAATCTTCACCCCAAATTAATTAACCGTTGCACTTACAACTTGAATCTGCCTTCAATATGTCTTTTTAAGCAATAGTTGGTAATATTTATCTTTCAATTACCTTTGCCAACAAATGAAATTTCTAACAGGTATATTCATCATTTATTTTTTAGCATTATCAATAATGCCATGTAATGATGCACATGATATTTGTTTGAATAATGCAGAAAAAGCAACATTATCTCAAAACTATTGCAGCCATCATCAGCCAGAAGATAATGATTTTTGTAGTCCATTTTGTACTTGTAATTGTTGCAGAACATCTACAACAAAAGAAGTGAATCAGTTAGATTTTATTTTAACAAGCCAACCCAATCAGATAAAAGAAAAGATTTCTACACCAACAAACTTTTATCTTTTTAATTACTTCAATAATATTTGGCAGCCTCCCAAAATTGGTTAATGAATTTTTTTAGCTAATGCTAATACTATCAAATTAATGAAAGTTGTGTAAAGGCAATTATTCATTATTTTATTTTATTCATTCAACCAATGAAAATATGTTAAACAGTATAATAAAGTTTAGTATAAAAAATAAAGTAGTCATAGGTATGATGACTTTATTACTAATTATTTGGGGTGTATGGAGTGCTACAAAATTACCTATTGATGCAGTGCCAGATATTACTAATAATCAGGTACAAATAATTACCGTTTGCCCTACACTTGCAGGACAAGAAGTTGAACAATTAGTTACTTTTCCTATAGAACAAAGCATAGCCAACTTACCAGATATTGAAGAAACCAGAAGCATTTCTCGATTTGGGCTATCTGTTGTAACAGTTGTGTTTAAAGAAAGTGTGAATATTTACTTTGCCCGACAACTGATAAATGAAAAATTAAAAGAAGCAGAAGAGCAAGTTCCAAAAGGAATAGGAAAGCCAGAAATGGGCCCTGTAAGTACAGGCTTAGGAGAAGTATATCAATACATATTGCATCCTAAAAAAGGCAGAGAAGATAAATATACAGCCAAAGATTTAAGAACCATGCAGGATTGGATAGTTGCAAGACAACTATATGGAACAGAAGGCGTAGCTGAAGTAAATGGTTTTGGTGGAGAGTTAAAACAATATGAGGTTGCTGTAAATCCAAATCGTTTAAGAGCAATGGGAGTAAGCATTACAGACATTTTTACAGCTCTTGAAAAAAATAATCAAAATACAGGAGGAGCCTATATTGATAAAAAACCAAATGCCTATTTTATAAGAGGTATTGGCATAGTAACTTCTTTAGAAGATGTAAAAAATATTGCAGTAAAAGATGCAACAGGCACAGTACCTATTTTTATAAAAGATGTTGCAGATGTTCGTTTTGGCAATGCTATTCGTTATGGTGCAATGACGTATAATGGAGAAAAAGATGTGGTAGGTGCAGTAATAATGATGCTTAAAGGAGCTAATAGTAATGAAGTTGTAAACAGAATAAAAGATAAAATTGCAGTCATTCAAAAAACGCTACCAGATGATGTTGTTATTGAACCTTTTTTAGATAGAACAGATTTGGTAAAACGTGCCATACACACTGTAGAAAAAAATTTAATTGAAGGAGCATTGATTGTCATTTTTGTATTGGTAATATTCTTAGGCAATTTAAGAGCTGGATTAATTGTAGCATCTGCCATTCCATTATCCTTATTATTTGCATTAGGCATGATGAATGTTTTTGGTGTTAGTGCCAACCTGATGAGCTTGGGTGCAATAGATTTTGGTTTAATTGTAGATGGTGCTGTTATTGTGGTAGAAGCCACTTTGCATTTAATGCAAACACAAAAATCAAAATCCATTTTTACCAAAAAACAAATGGATGATGTGGTAGAAACCAGTGCAAAAAAAATGATGAACTCTGCAGTGTTTGGGCAAATAATTATTCTGATAGTTTATTTACCCATTCTTTCATTAAGTGGTATTGAAGGAAAAATGTTTACACCAATGGCTAAAACAGTAAGCTTTGCTATACTTGGTGCATTAATCTTATCAGTAACTTATATACCAATGATGAGCTCTTTATTTTTATCAAAGAAAATTTCTGATAAAGAAACATTTTCTGATAGAATGATGAACACTTTCATTAAATGGTATCAACCACTTTTACAAAAAGCAATTCGTTTTAAATATTGGTTAATCACTGGTGCATTTTTACTTTTTACTTATAGTTTATTTTTATTTAAAAACTTAGGAGCAGAATTTATACCTCAATTACAAGAAGGTGATTTTGCTTTTCATTGCATATTACCACAAGGAAGTTCATTAAGTCAAAGTATTGAAACATCTATGCAAGCATCAAAAATTATTAAACAATTTGATGAAGTAAAAATGGTTGTAGGAAAAACAGGTTCTGCTGAAGTGCCAACAGATCCTATGCCTCCAGAAACATCAGACTTAGTGATTATTTTAAAACCAAAAAATGAATGGAAGGAAAAAAAATCTTATAAAGAGTTAGCAGATGAAATTTTAGAAAAGTTAGAAACCATTCCAGGGATATTTTTTGAAGCCAATCAGCCAATACAAATGCGTTTTAATGAGTTGATGACAGGCGTAAGACAAGATGTTGCAATAAAAATTTTTGGAGAAAATATGGATACATTAATTACCTATGCTAATAAGGTTGAAAAAATTATTCAAAGTGTTGATGGGGCTCAAGCACCACAAGTAGAAAGAGTTTCAGGGCTTCCTCAAATAAATATAGAGTACGATAGAACACGTTTAGCAAATTATGGTTTAAATGTAGAAGATGTAAACAACATTATCAGTACTGCATTTGCAGGAAAAGTTGCTGGTCAAGTATATGAAAATGAAAGACGTTTTGATTTAGTTGTAAGATTAGATACCATGTTTAGAACAAATATGAATGATGTAAAAAATTTGCTGATACCAACCAATACAGGTATTCAAATTCCATTATCACAAGTAGCTACTATTAACTACAAATTAGGTCCAGCACAAATTAGCAGAGAAAGTAGTAAACGAAGAATAGTGGTAGGTTTTAATGTTGCTAACAGAGATGTACAAAGTGTAGTAAAAGATATTCAACAAAAATTAGAGAAGCAAGTAAAACTTCCTACAGGATATTATTTTACTTATGGCGGACAGTTCGAAAATTTACAAAAAGCCAATAGCAGATTAATGATTGCTGTTCCCATTTCTTTATTGCTAATTTTCTTATTACTTTATTTCACTTTCCATTCTTTTAAACAAGCAGCATTAATATATACAGCTATACCAATGAGTGCTATTGGTGGTGTGTTTGCATTATTGTTGAGAGGTATGCCATTTAGTATAAGTGCTGGTGTAGGTTTTATTGCTTTATTTGGCGTGGCAGTTTTAAATGGTATTGTTTTAATTGGCACTTTTAATCAATTAGAAAAAGAAGGCGTTACAGATATTATTGAACGTGTAAAAAAAGGAACAATGGAAAGATTAAGACCTGTATTAATGACAGCAACTGTTGCCTCTTTAGGATTTTTACCAATGGCTATTAGTACAAGTGCAGGAGCAGAAGTTCAAAAACCTTTGGCTACTGTAGTAATTGGTGGTTTAATAACAGCAACATTATTAACCTTGTTTGTATTGCCATTGTTATACATCATCTTTAATTCAAAAATTAAACTAAATATGAAAACAGCTACTGTTGTTATTATATTTCTTTTTTCAATGTTTAGCTCAACAGCTAATGCACAACAAAAAGTTATAAAAAATGTTGATGAAGTAATAAATTTAGCTTTAACAAATAACCAAAATATTAAAGCAAATAATTTAGAAATTAAAGCATCTGAAAGTTTGAAAAAAACTGCTGGAGAATTATCTAAACTCAACTTTAGTTCTCAATTTGGAAACTACAATAGTAATCAGTTTGATAATGCTTTTGAACTTTCGCAAAGCATTCCTTTTCCTACTATTTTTAGTGCAAAAAAAGAGTTACTTAGTGCAGAATTAACAGGACAAAAAATAAAATCAGAACTCACCATTGTTGAATTAAAAAATGAAATACGAAGCTACTATTATCAAATTTTATATTTACAACACAACGAACAGAAATTAAAATATTTAGATAGCTTATACAATGTGTTTATTGATATAGCCCAGCTTCGTTACAACACTGGCGACACAAAAAAAATTGATATTAATGCTGCTATAACAAAAAAAGGAGAAATTAATTTATTGCTGAAACAAAATGGCGTTTATCTTTTAAATGCTTATCAAAACTTACAAACACTTACCAACTCAAATGAAAATTTTGTAATTGCAAATGCTACAATTTTTGAGCCCTTACAATTAAGTGTTGTATTAGATAGTACAGCAGTTGCTAATCATCCTTTAGTAAAAACTTTATATCAAAATGCTTTAATTGCTGAAAAGCAAATAAAGGTTGAAAAAGCTCAAGGCTTACCAGATTTTTCTTTTGCTTATACCAATCAATCATTAATAGGTACATATTCAATTAATGGACATGATGTTTTTTACAATGCATCAAAAAGATTTAGTTATGTAAATATTGGTATTGGTATTCCATTAACCTATGGTGCTACAAAAGCAAAAATGAAATCTTTAGAATATAGTAAACAAGCTGCTGAAGCAAATGCCTTGCAAAAGCAAAAAGATCTTTCAACACAAATTAAAAATGCTTTACAGCAGTATCAACAAAATGTAGAGCAATACCATTATTATCAAGAACAAGCATTAATTAATGTTGCAGAAATTGTTGCTGCTGCACAATTAAGTTATAAAACTGGTGATATAGGCTATTTAGAATATTTGCATGCTTTGCAAATGGCAACAGACACTCAATTAAATTATTTAAAAAGTATTCAACAAATTAATGAATCAATTATTCATATTTATTCATTAACCAATCAATAAATTTTTTTTATGAAAAAATATTTAAGCTATTTAGTAATCATTATTGCTGTTTTTATGCTATTGAGTTGTGGCAATAAAAATAATAATCATGAACATAATTCTAAACAAACAACAACCGATAATCACAATCATGAAGAAAGTGAAAACCCTTTAATAGCAACACTTACAGATGAGCAAATGAAAGCTGTAAACATTCAGTTAGGTAATATAGAAAAGAAAGAACTTACTGCAACCATTAAAGCAAATGGTATGCTAAGAGTACCTAATAATTTTAAGGCAAACATTACTTCTTTGTATGGTGGTGTTATAAAAACTATTAACGTAGAAATGGGCAGTCAGGTAAAAAAAGGTCAAGTAATTGCTACTATTTCTAATCCTCAATTCATACAATTACAAGAAGAATATTTGACTGTAAATAATAAAATAATTTTAGCTGAACAAGAATTACAACGTCAAAAAGATTTGAATACAGGCAATGCAGGAGCATTAAAAAATTTACAAAGTGCAACAGCAGAAATAAATATTCTAAAAACAAGAAAAGCATCGTTGCAACAACAGTTTTCAATGATGGGTATCAATGCTGATTTAATTAGCAATGGAAATCTTCGTTCTGCCTTAAATGTGTTAAGCCCTATCAATGGTGTTATTAGTAATATTTTTTTAAAAATTGGTAGTTATGTTGATGTGGCTTCTCCTGTAGCAGAAGTTGTAGATAACAATGCTTTGCATTTAGACCTACAAGTTTTTGAAAAAGATTTGCCACTATTAAAAGTTGGTCAAACCATTCATTTTACTTTAACCAATAATCCTGTGAATGAATATGATGCTGTTATATTTAGCATTGGAGCATCTTTTGAAAATGAAAGTAAAAGCATTTCTGTACACGCCGATTTAAAAGGCAATAAAAAAGGATTAATAGATGGCATGAATGTTACAGGAATTGTAAGCCTCGATAATGTTACTTCTTTAACAGTGCCCAATGATGCTATTGTAGAAGCAGATGGAAAATATTATATTTTTATGGAAGCATCTCATCAACCAAAGAAAAAAGGAAACATCAGTTTTGAGAAAGTAGAAGTGATTAAAGGAGTATCAAATATGGGTTATACCGCTGTAACGTTTATTAAGGACATTAATCCTTCAACAAAAATTGTAACTAAAGGAGCATTCTTTATTAATGCAAAACTTACCAATACAACAGATGAACACGACCATTAAAAATATTATCACTTTTCTTTTTTAAGATTTTAATATTCTAAAAGAAAGTTACTTTTGTTAATATTAAAAATTGCAAACAATAAAACTTTATAAAATGTCTTTACGTTCTCAATTATCTGGCACTGGTGTAGCAATCATTACACCATTTAAACAAAACCTTGAAGTTGATTATGATGCTTTAGGAAAACTAATTGATTTTATTATTGATGGAGGCATCAACTTTATTGTAACACTTGGCACAACAGGAGAAACACCAGTTTTAGATAAGCAAGAAAAATTAGATATTGTACATTACACTTTTGAAAAAGTAAATAATAGAGTGCCTATAGTTGTAGGTATTGGAGGCAATAATACACAAGCTGTAATAAAAGATATAGAGCAATATCCATTAGATAAAGCTGCTGCTGTTTTAAGTGCATCTCCTTATTACAGCAAACCCAGTCAAGAAGGAATTTTTCAACATTATAAAGCTTTGGCAAAAGCAAGCCCTAAACCAATTTTAATTTATAATGTACCAGGCAGAACAGGCAGAAATGTAAGTGCTGCAACAACTATTCGTTTAGCAAATGAAGTGGAAAATATTGGTGGCATTAAAGAAGCAAGTGATGATATGAACCAATGTATGCAAATATTAAGAGACAGACCAGAGCATTTTTTAGTAGTTAGTGGAGATGATGCTTTGGTAATGCCTCAATTAGCTTGTGGTATGGATGGAGTAATAAGTGTTGCTGCAAATTGTTTTCCAAAAGATTTTGCTGCTATGATACAATATGGATTAAAGGAAGATTTTGCTGCTGCAAGAAAAATTCATTACAAACTTTTAGAAGCTTATGATTTATTGTTTGTAGAAAATAATCCTGCTGGTGTAAAAGGGTTTTTATATGAGTTAGGAATTATACAAAATATACTTCGTTTGCCCGTTGTGCCTTTAAGTAATTCAGTGCAAGAAAAAGTAAAAGCATTTGTAAAAAAATATAGTTAATACTTTACTGCAAAAAATAAATCTCTTTTAAAACCAATAGCAATCTGTTTTCAGTATTACAATCAATATGAAAAAAATAATTATAGCCATAGATGGTTTTTCTTCATGTGGTAAAAGCACTTTAGCCAAACAATTAGCCAAAGAATTAAATTATGTTTTTGTAGATACAGGTGCAATGTATAGAGCCATAACTTTATTTTTTTTAAGAAATAATATTGATACAAATAATACTGAACAAATAAATAATGCACTAAAAAATATTTTACTAACCTTTAAATACAACATTCAAAAAGGTAGTAGCGATATGTATTTGAACAATGAAAATGTAGAACTTCAAATACGAGATATGCCTGTAACACAAAATGTAAGTTTAGTAAGCACTATTAAGGAAGTTAGAGAATTTGCTGTTGCACAACAACAACAAATGGGAAAGGAAAAAGGTATTGTAATGGATGGAAGAGATATTGGTACAACTGTTTTTCCTGATGCAGAATTAAAAATATTTGTAACTGCAAATGTTGATGTACGTGTTGATAGAAGGTATAAAGAACTCATTGTTACTAACCCAACAATAACTAAAGAAGCTATAAAAGAAAACCTTTTAGAAAGAGATAGAATTGATAGCAGTAGAGCAGTAAGTCCACTAAAAAAAGCTGATGATGCTATTGAGTTAGATAATAGCTTTATTACAAGAGAAGAACAATTAGCTATTGCATTACAATGGGCAAAAGAGAAGATGAAAGAAAATTCATTACAACTTTAGAGATGGATATTAATTTGTTTTAGCATTATTTTTTAAAGTTCTAAAAAAAATAATTGCAGTAAAAACAAACATTGTAGCAGCAGTAATCATTAATAAAAAGCCTGTTTGTTTTTGTTGTTCAATAGTAAAAGAACTACAAAGAAGCATATTAAAAACACTTAGTGTAATACCTGATGCAAGTAGCATTGCAGTTATCATTCCAAGAAATAATATTTTTAATTCAAAGAAAATTTTTCTAAAAACTAAGATTAATAAAAAGCCTGTAACCAACATATTTATATGCATTATTCTGTTAAATGAGGTATTAATAACTGCATAATCTATTGAGTGAGGCAACATCCAAAAAATAAGAGAAGACATTATAAAAATAAGAACAGCAATACTCCAAGAAATATCTTTAATAAACAACTTAGGAAAATACAATGCTATAATTATTCCTATAAAAAACATAGATGGTAATTGCATTAATTGATGACGAGGCATTGTTATACAAGACCATTCGTTCCAATAAAAGGATATTAGATAAAAGGCTATTACAATAAGTAGTAATGTTATTGATATAGTTATTTTTCTTTTAAGCATTGTTCAATTTGTTCAATAATAAAAGCATTTGTTTCTCTTGCAGGATCAAATGTTTTAATAATTTTATTTTCTGGAGAAATAAGAAACAAATAAATAGAGTGATTAATAATATTTGACTCAGGCATTTTATAAGCCCATATACCAATGCTTTGTAAAAACTGTTGAAAATCTTTTTCATTTACCTGATAAGGCAAAGCAAAAGTCCAGCCATCAATATTATTGCCAAAATAGCTTCTATACTTTTCTATTCTTTCTATATTATCATTTTTTACATCAAAACTTACTGTTACAAATTCTAATTGAGAGGGAACAATATTAGTATCTATTAAATGATAAATTTCTTCCAGCTTATTATTTACTTTATGACAAACATTAGGGCAATTTAAGTACACAAAATTTATCAAAATATATTTCTTCTTATTATCAATATTAAACAATTTACCATGTTGATCTACTAAATTTATTTTTGGAAATTCTCTTGGAATTTTTCCTGCTTTTGTAAGTGTATAAGAAAATATGGTAAAATCGTTAAAGCCAAAAGTCCACTTCCAAATAACTGTAGTGCAAATAATAAGTGATAATATGGGAATAATAAATTTCTTCATTGATTGAAATCAAAGCTACATTTTTCAACTTAGTTATAAAAGTATATAGCATCATTTGCACAATACGCAAATGATGCTATAGAAATAAATTTTTAAAATATGTATTTAAGAATTATTCTCTTTTGTAGAAACTTTTTGTTGAATAAGTTTACAAAATAATGAGAGGTACATTAGTATTAAACCAACTAATAACACTCCAACAAATAAAGCAGCACATTGTGCTAAATGAGCACCTGTTTCTCTTACATGGTCTATTTCTATTCCTGAGTAATTGGAGTATCTACGAGGTACACTATTTAATCCTCCTAAATAAAACATTAATAAAAATCCATAGCTTCCTAAAACAAAAACCCAAAATCCTGCTTTTCCAAGTCCATCATTTTCTTCTTTATCTTTTCCTGAAAATAAATAGAATAGAAAACCAAAAATAAATAACACAACACCCATTAGCATATAAGTATGAAAGTGTGCAGGAACCCAAAGAGTATTGTGTAAAGAACTATTAATTGCAATAGTTGAATCTACTACAGCTGCAAAACCACCAATTGCCCAACCTGCCATACCAAATAAAAACATTAAAGGAATAATACTCCATTTTATTTTAGCATGATACACTTGAGCTATTACACCAAACATGGTAATACCAGTAGCTGGTATAGCACTTGAATAAGAAATTACTTGACCAAAATATTGTAAAGATGTTGGTTGAACAAAGTCCATATATAAGTGATGTAAATATGCAAAAAGAATAAAGAAGAATGTAGCATTCCAAGAATAAACAACAGCTTTATTTACCTTCCATTCTCTATGAGTAAATTCTGGTAATAAAGCATAAACCCATGCAACACCACAATACATGGTAATATTTACAAGAGTGTGCCCAAAAAACATTACCATATTTTTCATCATCAAAGGGTCAAATGCTAATGATGGTTCAAAACTTTGCAATAAATACATTATTAACATTGCAGCACCAATGATTAATGCAAATACACCAGGTATTAAACTAATGGTTGTAATAAGTACTATTGAAGGAACTTCTGTGATATTTTCTTTTTTTCCTAAATATTGCCAACCTAATAAGTTGGTTATTCCTCCATATTCTTTTGCTAAAGAAAAAAGTATGTGTAAAATGCCAAGCAACCAGGCAACTCCAAGAATAATTAATGAAATAACTGAAACTTTTGTTGCCCAAAGAGGCCAAAATGTTCCTTTAAAAGGTAAAGGATATAACATATACCAACCAGGTCCAAATTTGCCTATCAATGTTCCTATTATTAAACCAACAACTCCTATAACAATAGTAACATAAAGAAACCAACCAAATTTTAAATTTAGTTTTACATATCGTGTACTATTCAAATACCATAGTGCAGAAAAAGCAAAACTAAATAATACGCCAGCCATTCCTAATCCATGCAAAGTCATATAAGAGTAAAATTCAGATGGTCCAGTTTCTGTTAATTCTCCTTGTCTTAATCTCATTAAAAGCCCAAGTATAATTAAAACAGGAAAAAGAATTAAAAATGTTACTGCCCAAGTAAGAGCAAGTTTTTTTTGTTTTTTTATTTCAGTAGAATCTATTTGTATCATAAAAAAATTCTTAAAAAATTAATTAATATGAATTGTGCCAAACATAAAATCGTGTGCAGTACCACAGTATTCTAAACAAAGAATTTTATATTCTCCTTTTTCTTTAAAAGTGTATTGAAGATTATTTTTATGTTGTGGCATTGCTTGTGTTTGTGCAACTAAAACACCATCGCTATTATAAATGGCAAAATTGTGATTAACATCTTTTGAGGTAACAATAAATTTTATTTGCTTATTTACAGGCAACTCAATTTCATTTTTACCCTTAAAATCATCTAACTTACCATTATAAATTCCTTCATTTATCATCCATCCCCATTGATAAGCAACAACACTAATTTCTTTGTCTGCTTTTGCTTTTATAAGAGAATAAGGTAGCGACCTAAATGAATATGCTAATACAACTAAAGCTACAATTATAATTCCCCATAAATAACGGCTTCGTTGTTTATACACTTTTTCTTTTGCAGTTATTTTGTCTTCACTTTTTGTGGCACTAATTAATAAAAAAATAACTACTGCTATTACTAATAATGCACCAACCAATGAAATAAGACCTGCAATTTTCTGAATAATAAGTAACATAGTGAAATTGCTTATAAAAATTGATTTAGAT
>JBPXJV010000024.1:0-61975 GCA_051715485.1 Chitinophagales bacterium | reverse complement strand
TTCCGATCTTTATAATAAAAACAAAAAATTTATCAATTATTTTTTAAAAATAATTTTTTGCATTAACATTAAAATACTAACAGTAATAGTACACATAAAAAAAACAAGTATAATACCTGAAATATTTTTTTCTGAAAAAACTTTTAAAACATAATCTCTATTTAAAGGAATAGACCATTTTTTATAGTAGTGAAGAAAAGTAGTATCATTTGTATTCTCATATAACTGTTGCATTTGAGCAGTAAGAATGTGTTGATATTTTTTATCTGCTATATCTTTTTTATTATCATAAAATATGGCACCATTTCCTGCATCATATAATGGTAATTTATTTTTCAATGCTTCTAAACCCTTATCAATTAAATATTTTGCAGAATCATTTTTTGTTAGGGTATAAAATTCTTGTAAACCTATTATAGCAAAAATGTGCCCATCTA
This sequence comes from Chitinophagales bacterium, assembly GCA_051715485.1. Taxonomy (GTDB): domain Bacteria; phylum Bacteroidota; class Bacteroidia; order Chitinophagales; family Chitinophagaceae; genus UBA1930. The sequence continues at coordinate 61,538 of JBPXJV010000024.1, read as the reverse complement.
AAATGTGTGGAGTAGCTGTGTTAGGTGTTGCAATTTCTTCATACCACCAACCATTATTTTCTTTGTATGTAAATCCTCCATCATTTATTGAAATATAATATCCACGTATTAACTTAGTTGCATATTGTAAATAAATACTGTCATTAGTTAAAGCAAATGCTTTTGTAAAAACATCTAAGGTTCTGCCAGATGTCATACCAGATGTAAATGTTCCTTTAACTTCAGGATACCAAGGTTGTTGCCAATTAAAATAATACATTGCAGCATTATCTTTTAGAGAAATATTGGCTACTAAATATTGCACACAATTATTAAAATATTTTTTTGCTTTAACATCTTCGTTTAATTTTTTATAGTATTCAAGTGCATAATTTGCAACAATAGTTGGATTATACTTTGTACCTGCCGAAATATTATTTTGTGGAGCATAATACACAAAAGGAACTCCATTGCTATCTGTAAATTCTGTAGCATAAGATGGTACAGAATCGTTTTTTAATTTGTATAAAATAGTTCTTACATTTTCTTCCCAAACATCTCCTTTATAACGGCCAATTAATACTGTTAAAAAAACAGAAAGAATTAAAATGACAATTAATATTTTCTTTTCTTGTTTGAACAAAATATAAAAATTATTTTTTTTGTTACTATGATTTTATGATGATTTGTCTGTTATTAAAAATAATAATAACAATACTTAACCAAAATAAAATATTAGGCAACATTAATCTTTTAGAATTGCTAAAAGTATTTGCAGCAATGGCAGACAAAGGCACAATACATAAAATTGCAGCCTCTAAAGATATATTACTAAATAAAAAAGGAATAGGTAATAATACTACTAAAAGTATAAATATAATACCCCAATTTTTTCTTATTTGTATTATCATTCTTTTATTACTGATGTTGTTATAATAACTACCTATTAAAAGTAATAGTACTAAAACACTATTGCTAAGCCAAAGCCAAATATTGGTTTTTGTAATTGGTAAATGCAAATTAAAATCGGGAAGATATTTTTCTGTTAAATGAAATTGATCTGTAAGAAAAAGCCAAGCAGCTAAAAAATAAAATGGTAAAATAATGCCCATTAACATTATCATCCATTCTGCTATTCTAAATGCTCGAACAATTAAAAGAGCAAACAATAATGCTATAATAATTACATAGCTTGGATGATAGCATAATACAGTTATACCTGCTAATAATCCAGTATTAAATAATAAAGATTTAGGATTAGGATGGTTATTAAGTTGGGCTAATTTTATAAAAACCCATATCAATAAAAAATTTACTATTAATGCAGAGCTAAGCTGACACCATTGTATAAAAAAACCTGATAATAAAATGTAACACATAGCAACTGTTTGATGTTGTTGCTGAAACATTTTAAAATTGTTTATGGCAAAATTTAATCGAATTGCTTGCACATATACTGAAAGAATATAAAGAACAAATATTAATGAACTGTTTAAAGGACTGATATATTTTAATATAAAAATACCAATAAAACCATCTTGCTCATTTGCAATAATTGTAGGAGGCACAATAAAAAAATGAAGATGTACTGCTACTAACAGTAACAATAAAAATATAAAGCCTGATATAGAATTATCTCTAAAAAGAAATACCATTTTACTGAAGGTCTATTTTTGCGAAGCAAACATAACTCCTATATAAGCAAGGAACAATTATTTGTTTTGCACCAACTTGTTTTGCATAACGTGGCATAAATTCATAATTATTTTCTAAGCCTTTAAGTGTGGGACTTCTGGTTATTTGTCCTTCACCAGAAAGTGTTTGTTCATTTAAAACCCAATTTCTTCTTTCTTGTAGATTAAATAGAAAACGAATATCTGAACCAGTATTTATAAGCATGTAGCCTAACAAATTATCTGTATCATCATCGTACTGAGATTTTGAAATAACATTTGTCCATTCTATTTGAGAAGTAGAATCGTAGCTAATGATTAAAACATTATCTGCATAATATCTTGTAATGTTATTGTAGTTATAATAAGAGCCCCAAGGATAATAAGGTGAGCCATATCTATTAGAATAATCATAAGAATAAAAACCACCATTCATCCCTCCCCAATATGGTGATGAGTTCCAATAATCCCATCTACTATTCATTCCTCCACCTCTTACTGAGGTAAATACAGACTCTGCAATTATCATAAAACCACCATCTTGTTTAAACACAATATTTCTTAAAAAATAATCATTAAAAGCAGTTTTACTACTACTACTTCCTTTTGCTTCTACTCTTAAATCATCATTAAATATTCCAGTATTATTCAAAATTGCTTTGCCTTTTTCTTTATCCCACATAAAACTATACAAGCCTTCAATATTTCCTCTACGCTGTGTACTATAAAAAGAAGTTAGTAAATAGGCTTTATGATAATTATTTATCTTAACACTGATATCGTCTAAAAATAAGTTGTTTATTTTTATATCGTTTTCTACAATGTTTTCACTCATTGCAGGTTTTATCATTAATGTAAGTTTACTAATATTACTATTTTGAGAATTACCAACAGAGCGTAAAAAAACTAAATCACCATCATTATCTAATTGAAAATCGTTTAAAAATCCGTGCTTTTCTGGTATTGGAATTGAAATAAATGATTGATTAATTTGATTAAGTTCTTTATCAAACAAAACTGTTTTTAAGATGTGTACTTTATCGTTTTTATTATTCACTTTTAGTGATATAATTTTTTGTTTGTTTTCGCTATAAATAACTGTATAAATATTATTAGGTGTGTAGCTCATATTTGTTGTATCTAATTGTACAGGATCGGATAATTTTTTTCCTGTTGCATCTAATTTTACTGCCATAGAATACATTACACCTCTTTTCTGATATTGATAAAACATATAACTGAAATTAGGATAAGTTAAAAAATTTGCACCTAATATTTTATCAGGTAAAAACTCTAACTTATTTTTTTCAACTAATTTCATTTGTGCATCATAAACAGAAACATAATAATAGTTTCTATAATTTTTATAAATTAAATAGTTGTTTCCAAAGCGTCCAATAATTTCAAAACTTGTAGCTTTAGGGTCATCTCTTTCAGGCTCAGAATAACTTATTTTTTGAGCAATAGTTGAAGAACTGAATGAGATAAATAGAAAACTGATAGTTATTTTTAAAAGACTATTAAGCATGTTGATACTTTTATATTTTCAAATGTACAATTATTTTTTTTGGATAGAATAATTGTAAAACTGTAAAGTTTATGCCTGATAATTTTAAGTTAAAAGCCTTCTCAAATTTTTAAAATGAAAAGAATTTTAAATTTCTATTTCATGAAGAAATGAAACAAGGCATTGGTATTTAAAAATATTAAATAATAAATGTTCTTACAATTAAGGGTTCTATTATTGCTTTTTGTATTAGCCTATGGGCATTGCTTTTATTGTAACGAATATAAATTTATTTTGTCTCGTCATTATTTAGTTGCTGTTTTAATATAAATTTTTCTCGTTCTATTTCTGCAATCAATTCTTTTTCTGTTGGCAAATACGGCATATATTTAGTTGCAAAAAGTTGTTTATGTTCTTTGAGTATTGAGTACTGTACAACAGTTTCATCTTTTTCAGCACAAAGTATAATTCCGATTGTAGGGTTATCTTCCAGTTGTTTTTTCAAATCGTCATACAATCTGATATACATATCCATTTGCCCTGTGTCTTGGTGTGTTAGTTTTGTTGTTTTTAAATCAAACAGTACAAAACATTTTAGAATATAATTGTAAAATACGAGGTCAATGTAAAAATGAGAAGTTTCTGTACTTATTCTAACTTGTCTGCCCACAAAGGAAAACCCTTTTCCTAATTCCAATAAAAACTGTTGTAAATTTTTAATTAATGCAGCTTCAATTTTATTTTCAGTTGCATTAATTGGTTGTGGAATATTCAAAAATTCAAAAACATAGGGGTCTTTAATGAAATCAGCACTGCTACTTTTTTCTAATTTAGTGCTGTGCTGCAATGCCTCTCCTTTGTTTTGAGAAGAAAGTAATCGTTGATAGTAGAACGTATTTATGTTACGTTCTAAAACTCTAGAACTCCAATTTTGTTCACTTGCTTCTTTTATATAATATTCTCTTACTTCCGAGTTCTCAATTCTCATTATCAGTCTTATATGGGTCCATGTTAATTTGCTACGCAGTGCGTAGCAATTCTCTTTGTTGGGATAAGTAAGGTAAAACTGCCTGAAATTACGAAGATTAGCATAAGAAAATCCTTTTCCAAATTCCTCTGTAAGTGCAACAGATAGATTTTTTAAAACGGCTTCGCCATATTCGGCTCTTTCTTTTCCGTTTTGTTCTTCTTCTACAATTCGTTTTCCAATAAGCCAATACGCTTCAACCATTGCCGAATTTATAGCTTGATACGCCTTTTGTCGTGCTTGCTCTAAAATTATCTTTATCTCGGCTATGTATGAATTAGAACTTTGTAAACCCATGTTTTTACTGTATTGCTACAACACAAATTTACAATAATTTCTTTCTTATTGATTTTGTTATGATAAACCACTGTTTTACTTTTCAACCTTTTAAAATGAAAAGAATTTTAAATTTCTATTTCATGAAGAAATGAAACAAGGCATTGGAGGTAAGAAAAATATTTTTAGAATAAGATAAACTATCAGCATTCAAAACTCAAAATATAACATTCAACATAATAATAAGTTACTTCCTACTATAATTAGGAGCTTCTTTGGTTATATCAATATCATGTGCATGACTTTCTTTCATACCTGCATTGGTAATTTTTACAAATGTTGCATTTTGTAAAGCAGCAATATTTTTTGCACCACAATAACCCATTCCTGCTCTTAAACCTCCTACATACTGATAAACTATTTCACTTAAATTTCCTTTGTATGCTACACGTCCTTCAATACCTTCTGGTACAAATTTTTTTATATCATCTTCTACATCTTGAAAATATCTATCACCACTTCCTTGACTCATAGCTCCTAAACTTCCCATTCCTCTATATGCTTTAAACTTACGACCTTCATAAATAATGGTTTCGCCAGGGCTTTCTTCTACACCTGCAAAAACACTTCCCATCATTACAACATTTGCTCCTGCTGCTAATGCTTTTACCATATCACCTGTATATCTAATTCCACCATCTGCAATTACAGGAATATTTTTTTTCTTTAAAGCATTACTTGCTTGCATAATTGCTGTAAGTTGTGGTACACCTGCACCTGCAACAATACGAGTAGTGCAAATACTACCTGGTCCAATACCAACTTTTACACAATCAGCTCCTGCATTTGCTAAAGCTAAAGCTCCTTCTGATGTTGCTATATTTCCTGCTATGATTGGAAGTTTTTTAAAATTTTTTCTTAATGCTTTTAGTGCTTCAATAACACCTTTTGTATGTCCATGAGCACTATCTAATGTTACAATATCTACACCAACATTTATTAAAGATTCTGCACGTTGCATTAAATCATTGGTTATGCCTAAGGCTGCACCAACTAATAAACGACCATAATTATCTTTTACACCATTTGGATGATTAATTAGTTGCATAATATCTCTGTAAGTAATTAAGCCCACTAATTTTCCTTGTTTATTTACAACTGGAAGTTTTTCAATTTTATATTTTCTTAAAATAATTTCTGCTTTTTTTAAATCTGTTCCTTCGGGTGCAGTAATTAATTTTTCTTTGGTCATTACATCGGTTACTTTACGTTTTTTATCTGTTTCAAAACGCAAGTCTCTGTTGGTAAGTACACCTTCTAATTTTCCATTAGTATCAACAATAGGAATACCACCAATTTTATTTTCTTTCATTAATTTTAATGCATCACCAATGGTAGCTTGTGTTGTTAAAATTAGTGGGTCTATAATCATTCCACTTTCACTTCTTTTTACTTTTCTTACTTGCTCAGTTTGTTTTTCAATACTCATATTTTTATGTAATATACCAATGCCACCTTCTCTTGCAAGAGCAATAGCAAGATTAGCTTCTGTAACAGTATCCATTGCAGCAGAAAGCATTGGAATATTTAACACTATATCTTTTGTGAGATGAGATTGTATATTTACTTCTCTTGGTAAAACCTGACTATATGCTGGCATTAGTAGCACATCATCAAAAGTTAATCCATCAATAAATGTACGTTGAGTTTGTTTGTTAGAACGAGGAGATTTTATTGTTGCCATGTGCAAAATTAACAGCATAGCTTATATATAGCAAATGAAGTTGCAGAATTTTTTTAAAGTTGCTGTTATTCTGCTAATAATTGAATACCCGTTTTGGTGAAATTTATTTTGCGTTGCTTATATAAAGTGCCTGTTGTCATTTTAAAAGTTTTTTTACTCATCCCAAAAAAACGATAAATTTCTTCTGGCAAACTTTTGTCATGATATGGTAGATAACCATTATTTTCTTTCAATAATCTAATAATTTTTTCAGCTTCATCTTCTGTTTTTTTATAACCTGCTTTGCCTAATACAATATCAATTTTATTATCTTCTCTAATTGTTTTTACAAAGCCTTTTAGTTTATTGCCAATATCTAAGTTTTGAAAAATTTGGTTGTTGTGAATTAAACCTATGTGTTGGTTATTAATGATGCAACTATAGCCAATCTCTGTTTGCCTGTATATAGTTAAATCAACTTCTTGCATTTCTTTTACTGTAAGAATTTCGTTGTTTAAAAATCTATCAATTTTTTCAGTTGCTGCAATACGACCTGTTTGTGCATCAATGTAAATTTTTACTAAGTACCAACCATCTTTTTTCATACCTACTTTTTGTTGAGACTTTGCAACAAATAAATCTTTCATTAAGCCCCAATCTAAAAAAGCACCTGCATTGGTTGTACTAACACATTTTAATAAAACAATATCATCTACAACGCCTTTAGGTTGTTGAGTTGTAGCAATTAATCTATTATCACTATCATGATAAATAAAAACATTTACCTTATCGCCAATTGCTGCATTATTAGGAGCAAAACGTTTGGGTAAAAGAATACCTTCTTTGCCATCATCTAAATAAATACCAAAATCAACTTTTCGGTTGATGGTTAGTGTATTAAATTTTCCAACTAAAACCATAATGATAAAATATTGATAACGAAATTAGGTATTAACATCATTAATATTGATGATTACTGAATATTATTATTGTTACATTTGATTTTGAAAAAATTATTGTTATGACAAACTCATATTTAAGCAGTATTATAAAACTTTTTGAATATTATAAATCTTTAGGAGAAAAAACATTTGAACAATTAGATGATGATGCATTGCATTGGACATATAATGAAAACTCTAATAGTATTGCCATTATTGTAAAACATTTATGGGGTAATATGCTTTCTCGTTGGACAGATTTTTTAACAACTGATGGAGAAAAGGAGTGGAGGCAAAGAGATGCAGAATTTGATAATGATATTACAAACAGAAATGAATTATTAATAAAATGGGATGAAGGTTGGACTTGTTTATTTGATGCTTTAAAAAATTTGAAAGAAGAAGATTTGCAAAAAACTGTGTATATCAGAAAAGAAGCACACAGTGTTACAGATGCTATAAACAGACAGTTTGCTCATTATGCTTATCATGTAGGTCAAATTGTTTTTCTTGGAAAGATGTTACAAAATAATCAATGGAAGAGTTTATCAATACCTGCAAAAAAAAGGTAGAAAAAAATTTGTAGATAACTTATTTTTCAGTTTGTTCAAATAATGATAGTTGCTGCTTTATTGGCAATGCCTCTAAGTAATTAGAAATAAATAATTCTTTTCCTCTTTGGTCTGCACCAGTTGTAACATTTCTCATCCCATACATCAATTCCCAAGATATGATATTGGCAAAAGAGAATAACTCTCTGATATATTCACTATCATCATAAGTAATTAGCCATTTATGATTGCAATTTTTCATATTTTCTGCAAATTTTATATGGTTAAAAGATTTATGTAAATGACCATTTTTTCCATATAAAGCAGATTTTGTAGCTGAAAAGTATGGTGGGTCTAGAAAAATAAAAACGTTGTTACCTTCTTTGTTAATTACTTCACTATAATCTAAGTTTGTAATTTTAGTATTTTTAATTACTGAAGCAAATTGATTTAATCTTTGAATACTACTCTCAGTAAAACGACCTGTAAAAGCATGTTCACTAAAGCCTCCACTTAAACTTGTTCCAGAAAAAGTAATACGATTATAAATGAAAAATGCAGCACCTCTTTCAATATCATTGAATGAAATTAAATTTTCATTTAAGAATTTGTGAAGTTCTTTTCCAACTGGAAATCTGTTTTTCCATTCATAGATTTTATTAATTAGTGCCTCAATATTTTTTTGAGAAACATCCCAAAATTTATACAATTCATAATAAAGATCATTAACCCAAAAAATTTTATTTGGGAATTGCTGTTTAGCATAAAGATAAATTGAGCCACCTCCTAAAAATGGTTCTCTATATTCATCAAATTCAGGAATGATAGTAGAAATTAAATCTACAGATCTACTTTTTCCACCAGGGTATCTTAAAGGACTCTTTATCATTTTGAATTTTGAATTTGAATGATAAAATTATTGTGTCTGGCTTCTTTTAAAATTGTTTCAACAATATTTAAGTGTTGAGTTGAGAAGCTATTATTAATAGCAAAGGAATTAATTTCTTCTTTTGAACTTTGGGTATTAATTGAACCTTTAAGTTTAGAGGAAGTTAATTTTAATGTTATTTGATATTTAACCTTTTTTTTATTTGCTTTTACTTCTGTAAGATTAGAGTATAATATTAATTTCAATAGTCCATCTTTAATATCTCCTTTACTTGGCAATAAAGAACTCTTACTATGTTTACATTCTATTAAATTTAATTTTGATTGATTAAAATTAATTTCATCAACTGTAAAAAAATATTGTCCTCCTAAATAGTTTGTAATTGTAATTTTTGCTTTTGAAATTGTAGATAAGCTTTCTTTAGGTTGTATTGTAGTAAACTCTCTTAATTGAGCTTTTTGAGCTTTATCTCTAGAGTAAGACAAAAAGTGTGATACATCTTCTCCTATTTTTTCTTTAAAATTATCTAACCCACTTGTATTATGTAATTTAATTTTTGTAACTTGTTCAATACTTATGTATGAAGCTTTTGCCTTATCAATAATTTTATGTAAGTTATTTTTTAATTCATTCAAATTCCAATGTAATGCAGAGCTGTGATACTGTTCAATTTCTTTAATTTTTGAGAGGATATACTTATTGTCAAACTGTTGATTGGTAATTTTATTCTTTGCTTTTTCTGCATTAGAGTAATAACCAAAAATTACAAATACATCTAATAATGACATTAAGGAAACGGTATCCCATTGTAAAAAATCTCTATCACCTTCTTGTCCTTCATCTTTTACTATTGGTATTACAGTTATTTTTTTTGAGATGTTTAATGTATTATAAATTCTTTCATACGGATATGAACGTGTTCTTTTAGGTGAAACCCATTTTGAAATAGCAATAGTATTTTTATTATTATTCAATAAACAAGCAGAAGGCATTTCATTTATATCAAATTCTTTGATATTTATTTCCTTCAATTCATCTGCGAATAAAATTTTATATTTAATACCAATTATTTTACCAGAGATATCCATAATTGTTTTTTATAAAAGCAATTCCGAAGTTACAAATTATTAAATGGAATCATAGTTCTCTTTGTTTTATTTGGTTGAAACTACTTTCTCTCTTACTTCTTATACATTATTTCATAATATTCGTGTGCCATTCTGTTGCTGTTAAATTGTACACGAACATCATTCATTCCATTTTTAATAAATGCTCTCCAAGCATCTTTATCTTCATAATACAAAGGAATAATTTGATTTTCTAATAGGTCGTAAATTTTATACAAATCATACTGGTCTTGTTCATGGGTGTTCATATTTTCATAATCTGCTTTTGGCACAACAAAACTGTTAATTCCTTGTTTTGCAAATTCTGGAATCCAGCCATCATCAGTACTTAAATTTACTGCACCATTCATTGCTGCTGTTATACCACTTGTACCACTTGCCTCTCTTGGTACACGAGGATTGTTTAACCATAAATCTGCTCCTTGTTTTAATCTTCTGCTAAGTAATAATTCATAACCAATTAACACAGAAACATTTTTATATTTTTTACTTAAATGTACTAATTCATTAAACTGAGAAATTGCTGGATAATCAGCTGGGTAAGGCTTTCCTGCCCAAATAATTTGTACAGGATATTTTTTATTGTTTACAATTTTCTCAAATCTTTCTATATCGTGTGTTATAAAATCTGCTCTTTTATAGCCTGCTAATCTTCTTGCCCAAACAATTGTAAGAACGTTGGTATCAAATAATTTACCTGTTTGGTCTGCAACAATTTCAAAAGCTCTTTTTTTCAAATATTGTTTTCTATCATCAATACCCCAATCATTATTGGCATCTAAATGTCTGTATAAAGGCTCATCTGCCCAATAAGTAAAATTTTGTGCATTGGTAATAGAAGTTATAGGACAAATACCTGTGTATTTACTCCACATTTTATTGCTAACATTACCATGTAGTTTTGATACGCCATTTGCTTTTCTTGCAAACCTTAATGCCACTAAAGAATGATTGAATTGATCATCTTCTATACCTGTTAATCTTCTTACTTCATCAATACTTAATCCACAGAAATAACTCATTTTATGGCATAAATAAATATCGTGTTTTTCATTACCTGCTTCTTCGGGTGTGTGTGTTGTAAAAACCAAATGTTCTTTTAATTTATCTACATTTTTATATTTATTAGTTAGTAAATAAAATGCTGCAGAAATTCCATGTGCTTCGTTTAAATGATATACATCTGGATTGTAATTTAATTCTTCTAATAGCTTTGCACCTCCAACACCTAACAAAATAAATTGAGCTACTTTGGTAGAAACATTTGCATCGTATAACTTATGTGTTATGGTTTGCGATACATAATCATTTTCTGGCAAATCGGTACTTAATAAAAATAATGGGGCACTATTAAATGTTTTAGGATTTAAGTACCATGCTTTTACCCAAACAGGTGTTTCATGAATATTTATTTGAAATATGATACCTGTATCTTCTAAAAAATGATAATTTTTTTCGAGCCATACTGGTTGTAATGTTTGATCTTGATTTCTTGTTTGATCGTAATAACCATACTTCCATAAAATACCAATACCAATCATATTTTGTTGAAGTTCGTAAGCACTGCGTAAATGAGAACCAGCTAAAAAACCTAAACCTCCACTATATATTTTTAAGGGTTGATGAATGGCAAACTCCATTGAAAAATAAGCTACTTTGGTTGCATACTGTTCACTAATCTGATAAGGAACCTGAAAATTTCTAAAATTCATAATTGTTTTTTCTTTTAAAATATTCGTCTAATAAAAATTTATTTTTAATGAAGCAATAAAAGTAATAAAACATAAAGTGTATATGATAAGTTATACAGCATTGTTGAAAAATTTACAAATAAAAACCCCTGCAAGTGCAAGGGCTTTTTATTAAAAAAAATTGTTGCCATTATTCTGCCCAACTCATAACATAATTTGCATTTTCAATTTCTAATGCTTCTTTTGTAAGCATTAATGGATGAAAAGTATCTACCATAACTGCTAATTCTGGTGTTTCTTTTTTACCAATACTTCTTTCAATTGCACCTGGTTGAGGACCATGAGGAATACCAGCAGGATGCAGTGTTAGCATACCTCTTGTAACATTTTTTCTACTCATAAACTCTCCATCAACATAATACAATAATTCATCACTATCTATATTACTGTGATGATAAGGAGCAGGAATTGCTTGAGGATGATAATCGTACATTCTTGGAACAAAACTGCAAATAACAAAATTGTGTCCTTCAAATGTTTGATGTACTGGTGGTGGTTGATGCACTCTTCCTGTTATTGGTTCAAAGTCGTGTATGCTGAAAGCATAAGGATAACAACAGCCATCCCAACCTACCACATCAAAAGGATGGTTTGAATAATGCAATCCATACATTACTCCTTTTTTCTTGGTTTGAATTAAAAAATCTCCTTGCTTATCTGTTGTTGTTAAATTTTCTGGCACTCTAATATCTCTTTCACAAAAAGGAGAGTGTTCTAACAACTGTCCATAATTGCTCATATAACGTTTTGGATAACGTATAGGGCTAAAGCTTTCTACAATTAATAATCTGTTATTACTATCATTGAATGTAATTTGATAAATGGTACCTCTTGGAATTACTAAATAATCGCCATAAGAAAATGCAAGTTCTCCATATTGACTTAAAAGTTTTCCACTACCCTCGTGTATAAAAATTATTTCATCTCCATCGGCATTTTTATAAAAATAATCTGTCATGCTTTGTTGAGGTGCAGCTAATACTACATGGCAATCATTATTCACTAAAATGGGTATTCTACTTTTTAAAAAATCATTTACTGGTTTTATATTAAACCCTTCAAAGCTGCGATGTTTTAACATTCTTTCTTCTGCAATATTGGGTGCTACACAAACGGGTTCATCTGTTTTTATAATTTGTGTAGGTGGATGACAATGATATAAAATTGAATAATCATTACTAAAACCTTCGGTAGATACTAATTGCTCTTGATATAAATTTCCATCTGGTTTTCTAAATTGTGTATGACGTTTGTGAGGAATGCTTCCTAACTTTTGATAATGAGGCATAATTGATTTTTTTTAAATAAAGTGATAGAATAGTTGTAAAGAAATTTTCTATACTTCTGATAGCTCAAGTGTAGCTAATAGAAATACATATTTCCATTTGCGTTTATCAATCCAATAAATAAAATTTCTTTTAAGAGGCATAGAACAAATATATTAATAAATACACAATGTTCTATATCTTTCATACAATTACATTTGCAACAATTATGAACAATTACTTAGATACATATAGACATAAAGGATTAAGGAAACAATTAGTTGAAATATTGAAGAATAGAGGTATTACAAATGAAAATGTGATAAGTGCTATTAATAATATTCCTCGTCATTTTTTTTTAGATTCTGCCTTTGATGAAATTGCTTATGAAGACAGAGCTTTTCCTATTGGTGAAGGTCAAACAATTTCTCAACCATATACAGTTGCTTATCAAACACAATTATTAGATGTAAAAAAGAATGATAAAGTTTTAGAAATTGGCACAGGAAGTGTTTATCAGGCAACAGTTTTAGCAGAGATGGGTGCTTGGGTTTTTACTATTGAAAGACAAAAAAATTTATTTGAAAAAAACAAAAACTTTTTCTTCAAAAAAAAATATCCCAACATCAAATTTTTTTATGGAGATGGATTTGAAGGTTTGCCAACCTATGCTCCTTTTGATAAAATAATTATTACTGCTGCTGCTCCTTTTATACCCCCTAAATTATTAGTACAATTAAAAGTTGGTGGTTCAATGGTAATACCTGTTGATGAAGGAGATGCTCAAAGAATGTTGCGTTTAACCAAACAAGCTGATGGTTCAATAGAAGAAGAATCTTTTGATTTATTTTCTTTTGTGCCAATGCTAAAGGGCAAGAATGGATAATTTTTTTATTTATTAATAACAATAAAAATGCTTCCTGAAAACTTTTTACAATCTATAGAACACGTTCAGGGGCTTAATAAAAAAAGCTTTGAAGCTGTACATAATTCAGTTGAACAAATAACTTCTGTAAGAATAAATTCTGCAAAAAATAGTCAATTATTTTCGGCTAATGAACAAGTTGCTTGGTGTAAGCATGGATACTATTTATTAGAAAGACCATCCTTTACTTTAGACCCACTTTTTCATGCTGGAGCATATTATGTACAAGAAGCAAGTAGCATGTTTTTGTGGCATATTGCACAACAATTATTTGGAAATGAAACACAAAAAAAAATATTAGATGCATGTGCTGCTCCTGGTGGTAAAACTACTTTATTAGCAAATTATTTTTTTGATGGATTGGTTGTAAGTAATGAAGTAATAAACTCAAGAGCAACAATTCTTGCAGAAAATATAGTAAAATGGGGAACAGGAAATTGTATTGTTACAAATAATAACCCTAAAAATTTTTCTTCTCTAAAAAATTATTTTGATGCGTTAGTAATTGATGCTCCTTGTAGTGGTAGTGGAATGTTTAGAAAAGATATTACAGCAGTAGAAGAATGGAGTTTAGATAATGTGATTTTTTGTAGCCAAAGACAACAAAAAATAATAGTAGATGTGTGGCAATCGTTGAAAGAAAATGGTTATTTAATTTATTCAACCTGCTCATATTCTGAAGAAGAAAATGAACAAATTTTAGATTGGATTGTAGATAATTTTAGAGTAACATCTATACAAATACTTATTGAAAAAGATTGGAACATTGTAACTACACAAAGCAATAAACACAAGGCTTATGGCTATCGTTTTTATCCTGATAAAATAAAAGGAGAAGGATTTTTTATTGCTGTTTTTCAAAAAAATGAAGGAGATGTTTCTAATAAATACAAACAACAAACTTTACAACAACCCACTAAACAAGAAATTGATATATTAAACTATTTTTTAGTTGAAACAAATGAGCTAAAATTTTTTAAACACAACAATGAACTAAAAGCCATTAACACTCAATATTATAATGATGTTTTAGTATTAGCTCAACAATTACACATTAAAAATGCTGCTACAACTTTAGGAGAAATGAAAGGAAAAGATTTTGTACCAAACCATGAATTAGCTGTTAGTACATTAAGATTAAGTAATATTGCAACTCTTGAGTTGGATAAAGAAAATGCCTTACAATATTTGCGTAAAAAAGAAATTTCAGTTTCTTCGCTAAACAAAGGCATAGTTTTGGTTACTTATCATGGCTTAGGTTTAGGTTGGATAAAAGTATTGAACAACAGAATTAATAATTATTATCCAACAGAATGGAGAATATTAAATAAATAGTTTTTATACTACCAATTTTTATGAAATATACTTTGATGTTTTTATGGTTGATGTTATTTTATACCAATATTTTTTCGCAAGAAAAAATTATAGTACAAGGCACTTATCCTAATATTTATGTACAACATAAGGTTGCAAAAGGAGAAACATTATATAGTATTAGCAAGTTGTATAATTTTTCTGCATCTCAATTAGCTAAGCTAAATGGAATGAGTGAAAACGAAATTTTATCTATTGATAGAGTTATAAAAATAGTTTTAGGTAAAAACAATTTTTCTCAAGATGGACAAAGTGCAGAAAATGAAGTTTTAATTCCTTTGTATTACATTGTTCAACGAGGAGAAACACTATTTAGAATAAGTCAAAATTTTGGAAAAATAAGAATTGATTTTTTAAGAGAATGGAATAATATAACTAATGATGCAATAAGGCCAGAACAAAGATTAGTTATTGGACATTTGAAGGTTGATAAGAAAAATGGAAGTATTGTTTATGAAAGAATTATTAATGAGGCTACACCTGATAATACAGTTGTAAAAAATGAACCAGAACCAAAGCCAACAGTTACAACTAAAGAAGAGCCACCAACTACAAAACCTAATGAAGAACCTGAACCTATACCTGTTACAATGGGCAATGATGATGAAGGTTTTTTTGTAAAAAATTATTCTGTAAATGCCGATAATTTGAATATTAAAACTGGTAGTGCTGCTACTTTTAAATCAACCAGTGGTTGGACAGATAGAAAATATTATGTTTTGATAAATGATATTCCAGCAGGAACAATTGTTCGTATAACTGCTAATAACAATAGAAGTATTTGTGCTAAAGTTTTAGGTGAATTGCCAGAGATGAAAGAAAATAAAAACTTGTTATTAAGAATTAGTAATGCAGGTGCAGCAGTACTAAAAATTTCAGATGGAAAGTTTGATGTGAAAGTGAGTTATGCTAAGTAAATTTTTATTTTTTGCTTTATTAATTATTGTTATGAAAAGGATTATTTACATTGTATTGTGTTTTCTTGTTTTTAAAGCAAATGCTCAATAAAGTGAGTTGGGAGAAACAAATGCTTTAATGGTAAATGATTCTATACTTACTATTTGTACTGATACTGCCTACTTCAATATTCAGCGTAGCATAAACGGTACAGAGTTTATTAATGTGGATAAAACCAATGCTGTGGGTAATGGTAATAATAAATATAACTATACAGATGAGGTTGCAAACATTAATACTAAAGCAGTTTATTACAGATTGCAAAGTATAGATAAAGACGGCAGTTATACATACAGTAAAATACTTCCTGTAATCTTAAATATTAAACCTCCAACTTTTCATATATAGCCCAACCCAGCAAAAGTTATTGTATTTATCAAAGGCAATGATATAAGTGAAGTGAAAATTATAGACAATACAGGCAGAATAGTAGTTGTACAATTATTCAATAATGTAAGTAATGCCAATATTAGTGTTGCTAATTTATCTAAAGGAATATATATAGTGCAAATAAAAGACAGTAAGAGTAATGTAGAAATTGAGAAATTAGTAATAGAGTAATACCGATTTCACATAGTCCTTATAATTCTTCTTGTTGCGTATTTCTATGCTTGGTAGCTAATTTGCTAATGTCTTCAACAGATAACTGTGTAAAAAGACTTTTTTGCCATTCGGTATAATTAAATGGTTCACGGTTTAATAAAGCTATAAACCTTTCTGCATTTACTTCACCCAGAGCAGCAACCAATGCCCCAAGTCCTTGTTGTTTTATTTCTGTGTCGGTTATAGGTGTCATAGTTTTTCTATTAGTTTAATAAAGTCAATGGGATTAAGCACCAAAATACCTTTTTTATCAGTCATTCTCTTTAATATTATATCATCAGTTGTTAAAAAATAATGGCAACCCGCTTCTTTAGCACAAGCTATATGTAAAGCATCTTTTGGTTTTAAACCAAAATTAACCATATCAAAAGCTCTTTCCAAGATTGAACTACTTTCACTAATATCATTTACAGCTAAATTCTTCCATTTTTCAATAGCGACTTTTCTTTCAATAAAGGGGTTAGCTTCATTTTCAAAATCTAAAATATAAGACCAAGCTAACTCCAACTTTGTTGCTCTAACCATTGATTGAACATAAAGTTTAGCATCTGTTTCTAATTTAACTCTAATGCTGCTTTGGTCGTCAAAAGGTCTGTTAAAGCAGCAATTGTCTAAATACACCCTTATCATATAGGTCAAATATAAGAAAAAAGCAAATATTTTTTATTTCGTTTACTTCTTCAACCACTTAATAGGTTTAGGCAATAAATTATAATGCCATAAAAAATATGGTTGATTAGTTGCTCCAAATTTTTCATAAAATTTTTTTACACCAACTAAATCGCTTCCTTCAAAATCAAAAATCATATTTTGGTTAGAGAGTTCCTGTAATAAATTATTGTAAAGAAAATAATTTGATTCTGTTTTTCTGCCTGCTTCTGAAGTAGTGTTGAGTATATTGTAATAGCGTTTATTATCTTTCATTAAAAGGGCAATACTCATTAACTCATTTTCTTTATTGACAACTTTTCTAATAATAATATTTTGCTTTGATTGTAATAATAATAATAGCTTTTGAAAGTTGTTATAATCTGAAGTTGTTACGTGTTGTAAATTATTTTTATTATATTCTTTATAAAGTGTAATTGCTGTTTTTATATCATCATCCTCTACATATTTAAAACTTTGTTTACTTGCTTTTGTTAAGCTATAGGCAATAGTTTTTTTAAAATTTTCTTGAATAGAATTGTAATTGTTGTTTAGATGAATAATGAAATTATTCATTGACTTTGCTTCATATTGTTTTACAAAGTTTTCGTTTGAAAAATTAATATTAAATGAACCGTATTTAATAAAATTTTGTATTGCTTTTATTACTTCTTTAGTAATATTTTTTTCATTGCCAATAAAGCCTAATTGTTGTGTAAATGCTGGTGTATAAGCATATTGAATGCCTAATTTTTGTTTAACAGGTATAGGAAAAATAGTTTCATAATCATTAACAACAACACCAAACCATTTTTTACACATTGCATTTAAGTAAAAACAATAAGCATAAATTAATCCACTGCTATTGCTATCTACACAAGCATCCCATTTTGAAACATCAATTTCGTTTGATGATAATATTGCAATATTGAGTTTCATTTTACAAAGGAATTCTTCTATCTAAATTTTGTAATTGTAATTTTTGTATATCAATGGAGAAGGAAATATTTTTCCAAAATTTTTTATCGCCTAGCGTTGATTTAAAATAATCTCCATATACTTTGCTGTACAATAATGGAACATAAATATTTACTAAACCATTGAACATTGGAAGTTGAATACCTGCATCATACAAAAATTTTCCTGTTGCAGGGTTTTCTTTCCAAGCTTCTGCATAAGTACCAATATCAACAAAAAACTTTAGAGGAATTTTAATAGGTAAAGCACTTAAAATATTTATAGCATCTGGTATATTGCCACTAAAATTCATAGCCATCAACCAATCATCTGTTTTGCCGATTTTATTGCTTAGCAAATCAGTTCTTACTTTAAAGAAACCATCTCTTTGCATTATTTGTTGATTTTGCCAACCTTCAAATTCATTTCTTCCAATAAAATAATTGCTGTAAGTATAATCTTCATAACCTTTTGCTCCACTCATATTTAACTGATAACGGTCGGTTTCATATTGTTTAGTAAATGTTTTGTCAGTTGTGTAAATAAATTTCCCAGCAAAAAATCTTGCTTCAATACCACCTTTATTATTTTGATAATTGAAAAAATAATTTGCTGTAAAACCTGCACGTAAAAAGCTTTTTCCTTGATCAATGGTTAAATTAAACTGATAAGGATATAGCACTCTATTATCTAAAGAAGTTATGCTGATTCTGTTGATGTATGATTGCTCAATAGTTTTTTCAACAACATCATTTCCATTAATAGTTTTAAACAACAAACCATTTTCTTTTAAGAAAAATGTTTTAGCATGAAATATCCAACGCTGAGTACTTCTTACATTTTTATTGTACAAAGTATATTTTACTGAAGGTGTAATTCTTACAACTTGTTGATTGATTAATGGGGCATTATCTGGTTTAAAATTATCCATTGTGTATTTAAAAGCACTTGTAGAAATTTCTAACCAAGATTTTGTTTTATAAATATTATAACCTGCTCTTGCAGTATAATTAAATTCTTTGCTGCCAAAAGCATACATTGGAGCAACAAAAAATTGAAACTTATTTAGTGGTAATTGATAGTTATGAATAAATGCACCAATAGAAATTTTATCGTAAAAGTTATATGCCAATAATGGTGCAATGCCAATGTAATTATATTTATTGGTTTCTTTTAACGATGCAAAGAATATGGGTTTAATTTTTCTTTTAGTGGTATCAGTTTGTATAAAATTAGGTGTGTGCAATTTGGCAAATTGTTGTGATAAATTTTGGTTAGTTGATTCTTCAATACTTTGTTTAAAGTCTTCTGTATAAGGGTGTTTAAATTTCCAAGTGTTATAATATTGTTGCATTGCTTTATCAAAAGCAGGAGTGCCTAATTTTTGTTCTAAATTTTTCATCCATAAACTTCCACCTTCATACACACTTAAATAATAATTTACATCTTTATAAACATTGCTTGAAGTATCTATTGGTTGTGATTTTTTTATTTTAGCAACAGTATTAATTATTGTTTCTATAATATTTTGCTGTTGAAAATTATTTTTATTTTCTTTTTTTGAGAAAGAATATTTTGCTGCTATGTATCTTTTTTGATAAAAAGTGTTGATGCCTTCATCTAACCAAGGATGCTCTCTTTCATTGCTGCCTAAAGCACCATAAAACCAGTTGTGTCCTAATTCGTGTGCAATAATTTCATCTAAGCTTACACCACCACCTTGCATAGTAATTAAAGTAATTGTTGGATATTCCATTCCACCACTAAAATTATTTTCATTACCAGAAACAACAGAAGCAGATGAGTAAGGATAATCACCAATCCAATGGCTATAATTTTTTATTGCATCTTTACTATAGTTGATACTTTGTTTCCAATTGATTAATTGATTTGGATGATAGTAAGTAAATACATCAACAGTTTTAGATTTTAATTGTACAGTATCGTATTGAATAATAAAATCTTTAGATGCAAACCACGCAAAATCGTGGCAGTTAATTTGTTTATATGTAAGAGCAATAAGGTTTGTATGTGTTGTATTTTTAGTTACTACTTGTTTAGGATTTTTTGTTGTGGTGGCTGTTTTTGTTTTCTTTAAAAATGATTGATAAATTGACTGTGTTTCTGGTTTTTGTTTACCTATTATTTTTAATTTATTTAATACATCTGTATTTTGTAATTCGCCTGTTGCAGCAACTGTGTAGATATCTGGTAAAATTATTTGTACTTCAAAATTTCCAAATTCACTATAAAATTCACCTTGGTCAAGATAGGGCATTTCGTGCCAACCTTTTGCATCATAAACTGCAGGCTTAGGATACCATTGAGTGATATAAAAATTATTTTCTTCAAACCCTAATCTTGAAAACTGTTTAGGAATTTTCACAAAAAATGGGGTAGAAATTTCTATTGATTTATTAGGGGGTAGAGGAGAAGGCAATATTAGTTTAGTTATATCTTCATATAAATTATGTGGCTCTGATATTGCAGTAATATTATTTACTTTAAAATTTAGTTGGTTAATGTAGCCTCTATCTTCTTCATTACTAAAATAAAATTGTGTACTGCCATTTTCTAAAGATTGTTTTGCATATGCAGTTCTATCATTTTTAAATGCATTAGGCCATAAATGAAACCAAATGTAATGAAGTGTATCAGGTGAATTATTAAAATAAGTAATTGAGCAAAAGCCATCTAATGTTTTAGCACTATCGTTAAGGCTAATTTTAATGTTATAATTAACTTGTTGTTGCCAATAATTATTTTGTGCCGATGTTTGATTATAACAAAATACAAATATGAATATCCAAATAAAATATTTTTTCACCTTATAAAAATTTGGTTGAAGATATAAGAACCTATTTAAACTTCATATTTTTTATCACATTAAAAATCTATTTATTACTTTATACTATAAACTATTTTGAATGAATTTATGTTTTCACAATTTTCTTAAACATAATAATTCTTAATGTATAGAGTATAGTTGTAAACAAAAATATTGGTATTTAATTATTTGATTTTTAGATAATTATTTACTTAATAATCTGAGTTATAAAAAAAATAGGTTATTAAATAGTTTTCTTAGTTTATTTTTTTGTTGTTGATTTTGTAGTATTTACTTAATTTGCCACACTAAATTCTTAATATGAAATTTTTATACCGAATCTTAATGCTTGCTTTTGTGTTCAGCCCTTTAGGACTATTAGCACAAAATAATTTCTTTACCGATAAATCTGAAAATGATTTACGTACAACTTCCGATCAGATAAGACCTATAACTCCTGATAAATTTAGAGCTGTAGCCTTAGATGTTAATGGATTAAAACAATTTTTAAGTACTGTGCCAATGGAATTTTCTGCAGATGCTGCAAATAGAAAGGCTATACTAACATTGCCTATGCCTTATGGTGGTTTTGCACGTTTTAGTATAGTAGAATCTCCTATGCAGGAGCCAGGACTTTCAACTCAATTTCCAGACATTAAAACTTATAGTGGTCAAGGTTTAGATGATGGAACAGCAACTGCAAAGCTTGATTGGACGGGCTTTGGTTTTCACGTACAAATTTTATCTCCCTTATCTGGACGTATTTATATAGACCCTTATGAAAGAGGTAATGTAACCAACTATATGTCTTATTACTTGTCAGACTTAAAGCCAAAAAGTAATTTTCAAGAAATTGGTGTTGAAGGAGAAGTAGAAGCTTCTGGCAGTACAGCTCAAACAACTGGTTTTTGTTCAGCAACCTTACGTTCATATCGTATAGCAATTGCTTGTACTGGTGAATATGCTGTTGCTGTAGGTGGTACAACTCCCCAATTATTACATAGTGCAATAGTAACAACCATTAATAGAGTAAATGGAGTTTATGAACAAGAAGTTGGCGTTCGTTTAATATTAGTTGAAACAAACTCTTCAATTGAATTTATGAATGCTGCAACTGATCCATTTAATGGAAATAATAATGCAGGTACATTAATAAACGAAAGCCAAAGTGTAATAACAAATTATATTGGTAGTAGTAATTTTGATATTGGTCATACCTTTAGTACAGGTGGTGGGGGATTAGCTGGCTTAGGTGTGGTATGTAATAACTCTAATAAGGCTCGTGGTATTACAGGAAGCAATAATCCTACAGGTGATGGTTATGATATTGACTATGTAGCTCATGAAGTAGGACATCAATTTAGTGGCAATCATACTTTTAATGCAACCACAGGAAGTTGTGGTGGAGGAAATAGAAATGCCGGTACTGCTGTAGAGCCAGGAAGTGGAATTACTATTATGGGTTATGCAGGTATTTGTAGCTCAAATGATATAGAGTCTCACAGTATTCCTAATTTTCATACAGTAAGTCAAAATGAAATTGGCAATTTTAAAACAACTGGTGGTGGAAGTTCTTGTGGCATATCAATAGCTACAGGCAATACTGCACCTGTTGTAAATGCTGGTGCAGATTATACAGTGCCTGCAAATACACCATTTATGCTAACAGGTAGTGCATCTGATGTTAATGGAGATATTTTAACTTATAGCTGGGAAGAATATGACTTAGGAACTGCTGGTAACTGGAATTCAGGTAATAAACCTTTCTTTAGAAGTTTTGTGCCTTCTACTTCTCCTACAAGATATTTTCCTAAATTGGCTGATATTGTAAATGGTACAACTACAAAAGGTGAAGTAATTCCTACTGGTTCACAAACATTGCAATTTAGGCTTACAGCAAGAGACAATAGAAGCGGTGGTGGTGCTTTCTGTTCAGATGAAATGGTATTAAATGTTGCTTCAAGTGCTGCTTTTAAAGTTACTTCTCAAGCAACTGCTACAAACTGGATAGCCAATGGCTCAAATACTGCAACAATTGCTTGGGATGTTGCAAGTACTAGCTCAGCTCCAATTAATTGTTCTGGTGTTGATATTTTATTTTCTGCAGATGGAGGATTTACTTATCCTTACACATTAAAATCAAACACACCTAATGATGGAAATGAAAGTATTATAATTCCTGCAGTTGCAACTGGTCAAGGAAGAATAATGGTTAAAGGAAGTGGAAATATTTTCTTTAATATTAATACTGCAAATATTACTGTTACCAATGCTGCTGCTTGTATTGCAGAAGGTGCTACTATTGCTCCAGCAACACAAGTAAATGCTTTAGCAGGTTCTGGTTCTTTGAATTTGAGTTTATCACCAGAATATTCTGCACCATTAAATATTGGTGGAACTATTACTAGTTCAAATTCTACAATGAATTTGCCAGTATATAATACAGGAACTTTTAGTTGTCAAGTAGCTGGAAATATTTCTACTTATCATACATATACATTTACTGTACAAACGCAAGGTTCTTATACATTTACACGTCAAAGTCCTACATCAAGCAGTATAGTATTAACTTTATATCAAGGTACTTTTAATTCTGGATCGCCTTGTACTAACTTTTTAACTTCAAATGCTTCTTTATCAGGTACTACTGTTTCTTTAGCTTCATCAATTTCTGCTTTCTTAATTCAAGGAACAACTTATACATTGGTAGTTGGTACATTTGCTAATTCTCAACCAGCTTTACCATCTCTTTATGCTATAGGTTATACAGGAGCAGGAACATTATATTCAGGTTCTGGCAACTATTCAAACCCTGGTAGTAATTATAGTTATGGATATATTATAGTAAACAATGCAAATAATACAATTAAAGCAATTGGTAGTACTGCTAATTTATCAAGTGTAGCAAGTTATCCTTCTGGTAGTTATACAGTTTATGGTGTAAGCTATTTAAACTCAAATGCAGCTGCTATACAAGCTTTTGTTGGCTCTAGCTTTGCAAGCTTTACTACTGCAATAGCTACACAACCAAATTCTTATTGTGCAAATCTTAGTAAGAACACAGTTTCTGTAAATATCAGCTCTGTTGTACCTGTTACATTTACTCAATTAACTGCTAAGAAGAGAGATAATAATGTAGTGTTAAATTGGGGTACTGTAACTGAAATTAATAGTAGTTATTTTACTATTGAACGTTCTACTAATGGGAGAGATTTTACAAATGATTTAGGCAAGGTTGCAGCAGCAGGAAATAGTTCAATTCAACAACAATATACTTTTACAGATATTACTCCGTATAAAGGATTAAACTATTATAGAGTAAAACAAGTTGATAAAGATGGAGCATATACTTATAGTAATACTGTTGCAATTAGTTTTGATAAAGCAGGAAGTATTGTGGTAGCTTATCCTAACCCTGTAAAACATACTTTAAATGTAGAATATACTTCTAATAAAAATGGTAAAGTACAAGTACAAGTTATTGATGCAAGAGGTTCTGTTGTTGCTCAAAACATTTATAGTGTAACAGTTGGAAGAAATATCAATTCTATTCAAATTAGTAATTTAGCAAGTGGTGTTTATATGCTTAAATATACTGATGTAGATGGAGGTATTTCATTTACTAAGTTTATTAAAGAATAACTTAAAGTTGATTAGTAATATTGAGCCACGACATTGTCGTGGCTCTTTTTTGTTATAGATGTTAATTGTAGAATCCCTTTTTTTAAGTATTGTACTAGATATTAAAAGAAATAGCAGAGAAAATTTTCTCTGCTATTTCTCTGAAAATTTTATTGAATGAAATTATAAAGTTTCTTTTAGCCACTTAAAAAATTCTGATTGCCATATATATGCATTTTGATCTTTTAATACCCAATGATTTTCGTTGGGGAAATATAATAGTTTACTTTTTATTCCTAATAATTGTGCTGCTTGAAATGCTGCTAAACCTTGACCTGGTGGCACACGATAATCTTTTCCTCCTTGAATTATAAGTATTGGAGCATTCCATTTTTTTACATAGTTAATAGGGTTAAATTCGTTATAAGCTTTTTGAATTGTTGGGTTTTCATCCCAATATGCACCACCTAAATCGTGGTTTACAAAAAACATCTCTTCTGTGGTTCCATACATAGATTTCCAATCAAAAATACCATCGTGTGCTATAAAAGTTTTAAAACGGTTGTTATGAATACCTGCTAAATAAAATGCAGAATATCCGCCAAAGCTTGCACCAATACAACCCAATCTTTCTTTATCAACAAAAGATTCTTTTGCCATTTCATCTATTGCTGTTAAATAATCTTTCATTACTTGTCCTCCATAATCTTTACTAATTTCTGCATTCCATTTTACTCCATGACCAGGCATTCCTCTTCTGTTAGGTGCAACAATGATATATCCATTAGCAGCCATTAATTGAAAATTCCAACGAAATGAATAAAACTGTGTTAATGCAGATTGTGGACCACCTTGACAATATAATAATGTTGGATATTTTTTAGTAGCATCAAAGTTTGGAGGATAAATTACCCATACCAACATTTTCTTTCCATCTGTAGTTGTTATGTAACGTTTTTCTACTTTACTTAAATTAATAGCATTATAAGTTTCATCGTTTACGTGTGTTAGTTGTTTTAAAGCTTTGGTATTTATATCAAATGTGTAAATTTCATTTGCATGGTTCATATCTGAACGAGTAATCACTAAAGTATTTTCTGCCAATCCAATAATTCCATTAACATCAAAATTTCCATAAGTAATTTGTTTTACTAAAGGAAGTTTTTTTGAAAGACCAGGGTAATCAACTTCAAATAATTGAATAGTGCCATCGGTTGGTGCTAAAAAATAAATTTTACTTCCATCATTACTCCAAATAAATTCTTCTACTGTACCATCCCAAGAAGCAGTTAAATTAATTTTTATATCTCCATTTATTACTACAATATCATTTTTATCTGCTTCATTACCATCTTCTTTCATGCTTAAAAATGCAAGTATTCCTTTTGATGAGTATGAAGGATGAGTATCGTAACCCATCATTCCTTCAGTTAAATTACGAGTTTGTTTTGTTGCAATATTATAAGCATAAACATCTGTGTTGGTGCTTATTGCATAAGATTTTCCAAACTTCTTTTTGGTTACATAAATTACTTCTTTACCATCGGGGCTAAATAAAAAATCTTCTTCTCCACCAAATGGTTTTTGAGGACAATCGTAGGGTTCATTTATCATAATATCTACACTGTCTATTGCTTTATCATTTTGCATTGTATATAATATTACATGACCAAAACTTCCATCTTCCCAAGTATCCCAATGACGATAGTTTAAATCATCAATTATTAAAACATCTGATTTAGTTTTTTCAGGATAATAATCTGCTCCTGTAATTTTTTTCACTTTAATTTCCTTAGTTACAATTTTATATTTACCATCTACAGATGTATGTGTTTTATCTGCAATTAAATTTTCTACACTTTGTATTTCAGTAGCATTGCCACCACTTATTGGAATACTGTAATTCTTTACTGAAACTTTATTTTCTACTGAATTATACAAACGAACACTATAAATTACAGATTTTTTATCTTTTGAAATACCTACTGGGCTTACTCTTCCAAGTTGTTGCAGTTTTTCAATAGTTAAGTTTTGTGCATTTAATGAGTAAGCAAATGCAATAAAAATAATTAGATAAATTGATTTTTTCATTTCAAGAAAATTTTGATTAAAATAAAAATTTTATAAGTTGGGTTATCAAATGTAAAAAAGAAAACTAAAATGATGTTTTAGTATATTATCTTAACACCATTTGTCTGTCAGCATCTAATCTTAATAAAATAAAAATAAGTACAGTAAATGTTAGTAATGATGAACCACCATAACTTACTAATGGCAATGGAATTCCTATGATAGGAAATAAACCAATTGTCATACTTATATTAACAGTGATATGAAAAAATAAAATGCTTACAACACTATAAGCATATATACGACTAAATGAACTTCGTTGTCTTTCTGCAATACGAACAATACGAAAAAGTAACAGTAAATAAATCATTAAGAAAACAAAACTTCCAACAAATCCAAATGCTTCACCTAAGGAAGTAAAAATAAAATCTGTGTGTTGTTCTGGTACATATTTACCTCTTGTTTGTGTACCTTTTAATGCACCTTTACCTAATAAACCTCCAGAGCCAATAGCTATTTTACTTTGACGAACATTGTAATCATCTGGCTTTCTTACTGGTTTTGTAGGATTTGCATTTGCATATTTATTTTTTGAACAATCATAATCTTTACCAACCATACTATAAATACGAGTACTTTGATAGCATTTTAGCACATTATTAAAAATGTATGGTACTGCAAATCTTTGAACACCTACACAAACAGCCCAAATAACAATGATGAATGTTAATATTTTGGTTTGTTTTTTTATTTGTTTACGAAGTAAATAAATAAAAATTAAAGCAATTGCTGTAAGAATAATTGCTAAAGTATTAGGGTCTAATATTAAAGTGGCAACAACTAATGCAGCAAAAGAAAAACCAATTACAAGTATAGTTGCAGGCAAACCTTCTCTGTACATTACAATAAAAAAAGAAAGGTAAACTAATGCAAGTCCTGTTTCTGATTGTGCCACAGATAAAACAGCAGGAGCCATTGCAATAGCAGCTCCAATAATTTGAGATTTTAGTTTAGTAAAATCTGTTTCTTGTCTTGATAAAAATTTTGCTAATGCTAATGCAGTAAAAATTTTACACAATTCTGCTGGTTGTAAATTAAATCCACCACCTAATCTTATCCAACTTTTACTACCATTTATATTATCGCCAATTACAAAAGTTGCCAACATCAGTAAAATACCAAAAGCATAAAATAAATTGGCAAATGCAGTAAAAATTTTACTATCGCTTAATAAAATAAATGTTGCTATAACTGCACATAATCCTGCAAAAAATAATTGTCGGCTATAGTTTGTTTTACCTCCTAAAAAGCTTTGTATAATATCCATCTCAGGGCGGTATTCAACCATAAAAATGCAAAAGATACCAATAGACACTAATATAGCATATAACCATACTACTAAATAGTCGGTTTTTTGTGATGTTCTCATGCTATGATATTGGTAACTCATGGTAATGGATTTTCTTTCTTTTTCTTTTTATCGTTAGATGAATTGTTAAGCATTGGTGGTTGCTTTATAGAGGTATTTTCTTTGTTATTATCATCTTCTTTTCTATTAGGTTCTGCTTCTGGGTCAAAAGTAGTTTTTACATTAACTGTGCTATCGGTATCTACTTCATGTTTTTGTTCAATTTCTTTTTCTTTAGCAGCTCTTATAGAGTCTTTTCTATAATACCATTGTTTTATAGCAGCAGGTATTAAATCAATTTTTGAAAATTCTTCTGCTCTTTTTGCACTTGCTTCGGTAAGTGTATCATTCAAATATTTTTCCATTAATAATGTAGCAACAGGACCAGCCCAAGTACCACCATAACCAGAATTTTCTACAACAACAGATATAGCAATTTTAGGGTCATCTTTTGGAGCAAATGCTGTAAATACAGCATGGTTTTTTCCATGTGGGTTTTGTGCTGTACCTGTTTTAGCACAATAACTATGACCAGGAACTTTTAAGCTTGCAGCTGTTCCATAAATGGTTACATCTTCCATTCCATCTTGAATGATTTTAAATGTTGTATCTGCAACGTGTGTTACATCGTGTTTTTTTCTGTATTTAGCTAAATAAGCGGTGTCATCTATTGTTTCATTTTCAATACTATCAACAATGTGTGGTGTATAATAATATCCTTTATTAGCAATGATACACATAAGATTTGCAAGTTGTAATGGTGTTGCTGTCATTCTATCTTGCCCTATACCTAATGTAAGAATGTTACAACTTTTCCAACGAGCAAAACCTCCAAAGTCTTTATTGTATCTGCTTGTATCAGGAATACTTGCTTTTACTTCACCTGGTAAATCTATGCCTAGCTGAACACCTAATCCAAAAGTGTTCATATACTCTTTCCATTTTAAGTAACCTTGTTGAGGGTTAGCAAATGCAGGATTATCTACTGCCATTCTAAATACATGAACAAAATAAGAGTTGCAAGAATAAGCAATTGCTTTTCTT
Organism: Chitinophagales bacterium; assembly: GCA_051715485.1. Taxonomy (GTDB): domain Bacteria; phylum Bacteroidota; class Bacteroidia; order Chitinophagales; family Chitinophagaceae; genus UBA1930. The sequence goes on along the minus strand of JBPXJV010000024.1, from coordinate 32,395 downwards.
AAATCAGAAGCATGACCACCGCCTGAATGGGTACAACGAACAGGTTTACCACAGTTTACATAAGCACCAAAACAATTAAAACCATAAGCTGGTGTAATAAGTCCTTCATCTAATGCAACTAAGCCTCCCAATGGTTTAAATGTAGAGCCTGGTGGATATTGACCTTTGATTGCTCTGTTTAATAATGGTCTTGCTGTGTCTAATAAAAGTTTGCCAAAATTTTTTCTACGAGATGAGCCTGTTAAAGAATTAGGGTTATAACTTGGACTTGTAGCCATTGCAATTACACTTCCTGTTTTTGGATTAATAGCTACAGCACTACCAATTTTATTTTGCAATAATTTTTCTGCTAATTGTTGTACTTCAATATCAATGCTTGTATATAAATTTCTTCCTGCAATAGCTGTTGTATCAAAAGTTCCTTTTTCAAAACTTCCTTGTAAACGACCTTTGTTATCTCTAATAAATCGTTTTATGCCTCGTTGTCCCATCAACACTTTTTCATAAGTTCTTTCTAAACCGTTCAATCCGGTATAGTCTCCCATTTCATAACCTTCATCTCTATTTTTTCTAAGAAATGTAGTATCTACTTCTCCAATATAACCTAATAGAGCAGCAGCAGTGTTGTAAGGATAACTTCTTATGCTTCGTTCTTGTAAAATAAATCCAGGAAATTTATAAATATTTTCATTCAGCTTGGCATATAATTCAGCAGAAAGTAATGGCTCAAAAACACTTGATTTTACTGAAGTATTTTTTATTACTGCAGATATCATTCTTTTTCTGTACTCTGTTGAATCTATATTTAATAATCTGCACAGTTCATGTTTATCAGCACTTTTAGCATCTGCTGGAATTACCATTAAATCAAACATAATAGTGTTTTCTAAAATGGCTCTTTTTTTTCTATCATAAATTATTCCTCTATCTGGATAAATTACTCTACGATAAATGGCATTATTATCTGCCATAATTCTGTATTTGGAAGAAAATATTTGAAGATTAATTAATTGACCGATAATTACAATAAATACTACTACAAATATTATTTGTATTACCCTACTTTTATTTTGATGAAATACTGACATAAATTATTTATGAATAAACCTTATAAAACTCAATGCAAATTTGAAGATTGTAAACTGATGAAACAATAATGTTTTGCTAAAAAGTTATTCATACTTGTTAGCAAGTGTATAAATTTATTTTATTATCTTTTTCACAATATGCCAGTCTTTATCTGTTTTTATTTGAATGATATACAAGCCTTTATTATATGATGAAAATGGTATTTTTATATACTCGTTATATTCGGTTAAATTAACATCTTTATGAAACATTAATTGTCCAACACTATTGAATAATTGTACCTGCATTTTTTTTACAACAGGTGCTTTGAAGCCAATATATAAAAAATTAGTTACAGGATTTGGATAAATAACAATATCATTTATAGTAGAAATAATTGAGGCAGTTTTTAAGGTTGAATTATTTTTACTTATCAGTTGTTTGTCTTTATCAATTAATACAGTATCAGCAACAAAACCAATATCTACCCATGTTTCATAGTTGTTGTTATTGCATTGAACAGTTATAGTTTTTTGTTGTATTGCATTTTTAAAAGTAAGCGATAAAGGAGTTTTAAAAAAAGGTACAGAGTTGTGTGATGTAGTTTGATTAATTTTTACCTTAGCCCAATTCTCATTATTCTGTGTCCATGTTACATTAAATGATGGGTAGCCTTCACCATAAATCCATTGATTAAAAAACCAAGAAAAATCTTGATGTGTTACTGCTTCAATGTGTTTTTTTAAATCGACAGTTTTTGCAAAGTTGTATTGTAGTTTAGGGTCGTTAAGATAATTTTTAATTGCAGTAAAAAATAAACTATCTCCTAAAGTAAATCTTAACATACGTACTACAAAAGCTCCTTTATCATAAGTTAGCCTTGAGCTAAAAATTCTTCCAAAATCAGTAGTGTCTTGTACAAAAACAGAACCACTTGTTTGGCTTGTAATATTATTTAATTGCCCATTGATTAGCGTACGAAAACCTATTGAGTCAAATTTTTCAAAATAATAATTAGCACCAAAAGTTGCAAAACCTTCATTAAGCCATATATCTTGCCAACTGCCACAAGTTATTTTATCTCCAAACCATTGATGTGCTAATTCGTGTGCCATAAGGTTTATATCTGGCGTAGAAATAAAAGTATTTGTTTGATGTTCCATTCCACCACCCCATAAAAATTGAGTATGTCCATACTGTTCTTTAATAAAAGGATAACTGCCAAAAGTTTCATGAAATAGTTGCATTGCATTTTTAGTTGCTTGTGCAATGTTTTGAAAGCTTGTTATATTTTCTGGATAAACATAAGTAGTAAATGGGAGAGAAGTATTGCCTAATTGAATTTGATCATTAATAACAATAAAATTTGTAACAGAAAAAGCTATTAAATATGAAGCAATAGGATAGCGATGCTTGAAATATGTTGTAGTAAATCCTGCATTAGTTTGTGCTGATTGTAGTAATCCATTTGCTGTTGCTTTATATGCAGAAGGATGAATGATAAAAATATCAATGCTATCAATTTTATTATCTAAACCATTTTTGCAAGGAAACCAATCTTTACTTCCAAAGGGTTCACTTAAAGTCCAAATTACTGGGATGTTGTTGTGTGTACTTTGCACAAAAGAGTCAAAGCCACTATTGCCTGGCACTCCTTTATAATAAATAGTTATAGAATCTTTTTGTGAGGCTGTAAAGTTTGTATTAAAAAATATTTTTAATGCATCATTATTTAATGATTGAAAGTTGATTTTTTGATTTCTAAAAATTACACTATCAACAGTTAAAGAATTACTGAGGTCTAAAATAATATTATCAGTGTTAGAAAGAATATTGAAATGAATTGTTGTAACACCATCAATAAAACGAATTGCGGGATTTACTTTCCAAATAAATTTACAATAATGAATTTTAAAATTATCTGAAGCCTGAGTAATAGATGTAGTGTTAATCCTTGCTGCATAAGCCTTTTGCTCCATTGCTGCAATGTCAAAAAAATCTTTACAAGTTGTTTGTTGAGCATTTAGTTTTAATGCAAATAGCCATAATAAAAATAAAATTCTTTTCACTCTATAAAATTATACTAGGTTATAAAACAGCAAATCAAAAAAAAACAAACTATCTAAAGAAGCTTTGAATAGCAAATTTTTTATCATCCTTTCCAGTCCATAATGTTTAATCTTTCTTTACAAAAATTAATTTCATTTTCATCGTTACTACAAACAATTACTAATTTTTGAGAACAAAATTTTTCAATTAAATTATAATATAATTGAAAACCGACTTTATCTAAATTAGTACAAGGTTCGTCTAATAAAATAATAGGAGTATCTGCAAAAATTGCTTGTGCAAGTTTTACTCTTTGTTTCATACCAGATGAGTAATAACGTATTTGTTTATGTGAAGCTTTTTGTAAGCCAACTATTTCTATAATTTCTGTTATTGGTAAAACTAATTTTTTAAATGAGTTATGAAATTGTAAAAATTCTGTTACACTCATTTCATCAACTAAATCTAAATAAGGAGCAGTAATAGCAATATGTTTATAAATATTATCAGTTGTTATTTTGTTATTACTGTTAAGGTATTTAATTTCTCCTTCACTAATATTCATACTACCAGCAATAGTTTGAAGTAAAGTGCTTTTACCACTTCCATTTGCACCAGTTATTGCATACATATTACTAGCAAAAAAGGTATAGGATAAGTTTTTAAAAATCCATTCTCTATTATATCGTTTTCCTATTTTGTTTAATTGAATTTGCATAACAATGTAAAGATAGTAATGCAACTGATAAAAGTATTTATCAAAAAAAATGAGCAGTAAAATTATTAGCTGCTCATTATATAACAAAGGATTAGTATTGCACTATCGTTGATAATCTTTTTTATTGTAAGAAGCTTCTTCTGCTTCAAATTCTTTATCATAAGCTTTAATAATTGCTTTCACTAATCTATGTCTTACAACATCTTCTTCATTTAATTCTATATGAGCAATGCCATCAATATTTTGCAAAATTCTTATTGCTTTATCTAAACCACTTCTTTGATTTTTGGGTAAATCAATTTGTGTAGGGTCGCCTGTTATAATTGCTTTTGCATTTGCACCAATCCGGGTTAAAAACATTTTTAATTGTAGGTCATTGGTATTTTGTGCTTCATCTAAAATAATAAAAGCATTATCTAAAGTTCTACCTCTCATATAGGCTAATGGGGCAATTTCAATAGTTCTTGTACTCATATAATAGCCTAATTTGTCTGTTGGTATCATATCGTCTAATGCATCATATAATGGTCTTAAATAGGGGTCAATTTTTTCTTTTAAATCGCCAGGTAAAAAGCCTAGACTTTCTCCAGCTTCTACTGCTGGACGAGTTAAAATAATTTTTTTGACAATTTTATTTTTTAAAGCTCTAACAGCTAAAGCAACAGCAGTATAGGTTTTACCTGTACCTGCTGGTCCTATTGCAAAAACAATATCATTTTTATCGGCTGCTGTTACCATTCTTTTTTGATTAGCAGTTCTTGCTCTTACTGTTTTTCCATTAGGTCCAAAAACAAGAATATCGTTTGGATTTCTATCTACAAAATTGTCAATAGTTTCAGCGTCATCGCCTCCTAATATTTGCTCAAAATAATTTTCACTTAAATGACCATTTCTTTCTAAATACTGTACTATTAAATTTATTTTTTCTTTAGCAGTATCTATTTGTTCAGGTGCTCCACTTAATTTTATTTGTGTGCCTCTTGAAAGAATTTTTAACAAAGGAAATTTTTTCTTTAGTAAATCAAACTTACCATTATTTACTCCAAAGAATTCAATAGGATTAATGGAACTGAGGTTAATGATTGTGTCTGTCAATGTTAAAAGTTTTTGGTACTTTAATAAAGTTAGAACTATGCTAACCATTTCAAACCAAATATAATTTTTTTATTTTTATCAATCCAACATTTAATTATACACAGTTGTGGAAAGTTGGCAATAAGAAAAAATGTGCAAGAGTTTATTATTATGAAAAATGAAATAACTATTCATTAAAATTTAGGACAACGAATATCTTTTTCTGTATTAGGTCTGTGATTGTAGATTAAAGAAATTTCTAAACCACCTCTTCTTAAACTTGCAGTATTAAGTGTTGAAGTATTTACATCATAAGTAAAACCAAATCTAAAATCATTATACTCTAAACCAATATATGGAATGATAGCATCTTTTAAACGCATCCAAGCACCTGCATAAAAACTTGTTGGCTTTTCTGCTTCTGTACCACTAACATTAAATTGTACAGCACCACCTAAAACAGTTTCTGTTGCACCACCTTGAAAACTTTGTAATGCACTAAGATGTATTGTTGTATTATCACCTACTTCAAAATATCCACCACCATGTATTGTTGTACGCATATTTAATAAATAATTTGCTCCAACAAAACTTTGTTTTGGTCTTGATACATGAAACATACTTACACCAGCATAATAATAATTTTTATCGCTACTACTACCAGAATATAAAATACCAGCATTTAAATCAATGTAATTAGATTTTAAACCAGAAGGATTATTAAAAACTTCAGAGGTAACACCAGTAAAACCAGATGAAGTAAGTTGATCTTCGAATTTTAAATTAGATGTATTTACCAACATATTGGCATATACTACTTGAAAGCCAACACCTATTTGATTATAACCATCTTCATCTAATGCTTTATGATAAGCTGTAGATAATCCTGCATAATTAAATTTTACTGCACCATTTGCACTGTTATCAGAATAACCCATAACACCAACTCCCCAAGTATCGGTATATGCAATTTTATTTTTAAGAATTTTAAAATCAACTGATCCAGTAGAAGTAATAAATGCTCTATTAATTTCTGGCCACTGATTTCTATAATTGCCTGTTACTCTAAATGTACCATTAAATTTTCCTGTATATGCTGGATTTAGTGTTAATGGTGAAGCAAAAAATTGTGAGAAATGTGGATCTTGTGCAAAAACATTTCCTGATAAAATAATTAGAAATAAAATGAAACAAATCTTCTTCATGAAAAAATTAAAGTGCCGAATGTATAACAATTACTCTAAAGTGAAGTGAAAGAATATTATTTTTAACTTTAAATAAAACTTATTAAAACAAAACTTTATTTATGCTTGTGTTTTAGAACCATAAGCCAAATCTCCTGCATCGCCTAACCCTGGTACAATATAACCTTTAGCAGTTAGTTCATCATCAATATCACCACACCAAATTTTTATTTCATTACCGCATTCACGTTTTAAAAATTCAATACCTACAGTACTAGCAATAGCACATACTATATGAATTTTTGCAGGTTTCCAATCTGCTTGTAATATGGCAATAGTTTTTACTAAAGAGGCTCCTGTAGCAAGCATAGGATCGCTAATAATTACAATTCTTCCTTCTAAAGATGGGCAGCTTACATATTCTAAACTTATTTCAAAACTTCCATCTCTATGATGTTTTCTATATGCAGAAATAAAAGCATTATCTGCTTTATCAAAATAGTTAAGCATTCCATTATGCAATGGCAAACCTGCTCTTAATATTGTTGCAAGTACAGGTTGTTCTTTTAAAACATTACTGTTATGAATACCTAAAGGAGTTTGTGTTTCTACATTTTGATAAGCAAATTCTTTACTAATTTCATAAGCAGCAATTTCTCCAATACGTTCTAAATTTCTACGAAAACGCATTCTATCGTTTTGCACATTTACATCTCTTAATTCACTTATCCAACAACTAACAAGACTGTTTTCTTTACTAAGATTTACTACCATACAAATTCTTTTAAGTGGGTTCAAAACTAATTGTTAATCTGCAAAAAATGTTGTTTTATTTTTATTTTGTTTTTAATTATTATTTTATTAGTTGCTTGTGTTTGTTGCTTTGTAAAGCTAATAGGTAGTTATTATTAATTTTTGTAGCAGAATGATATTTTTTTGCATTTATTATTTTAAAGTATTTTTTACTTATTAATGTACTGTATCTTAGCAGCCAAATACCCCCCAAGTGTGCTCAAAGATATTATTATAGCTATTCAGGCTTATTTTAAAGCTCATGATTTTATACGCAAAAATAAATTGTGGCGTTGGATAATTATTCCAGGAATTTTTTATGCTATTTTATTTGTTATTGGTATGTATTTTTTTGGACAAACAGCTAATGGTTTTATTGCTTGGTTAAAAGAAATTCTTCAAAATACATTAAATAAAATTGATAGCAGCATCATTAGTTTTGTTATTACTCTTAGTGGTTTTATGTTATGGATAATGTTGATGTTTTTATACTTCTCTTTATTCAAATATATTTTTCTAATTGTTGCTTCTCCTGTATTTGCCTATTTAAGCGAAAAAACTGCTTCTATTATCGAAGGAAAAAATTATCCTTTTAGTTTTTCTCAGTTATTAAACGATATTTTAAGAGGTATAAGAATTGCTTTGAGAAATGTAATATGGCAAACTGTTTATGTATTTAGCATTTTAATTTTAAGTATGATTCCTTTGGTAGGTTGGTTTACACCTGCTCTTGCTTTATTAGTAGAATGTTATTACTATGGTTTTTCTATGTTAGATTATAGTATGGAACGAGAAAAGCAATCTGTTACTGCAAGTATTTTTTATATAAGTAACCACAAAGGATTAGCTGTTGGTAATGGAATTGTTTTTTATTTAATGCACTTACTACCAATTGTTGGTTGGGTTTTAGCCCCTGCTTATGCTGTTATTGCTGCCACTTTAAGTCTTTACGATTCAAGAGTGAAAGAATAATTTAAAAAATGTTATTTACTAAACTATTTCAGCTAAAGATATTTGCTGAATAAACTCTACTGCTTTCAGCATATCATCATGCAATACTCTATCTTGTTCATTAAAACTTACTTCTTTTCTAAATGTACTTACAAAATTTTCAATAGCTATAGAACTTTGCAATGGTCTTCTAAAATCCAATGCCTGTGCTGCTGTCATTAATTCAATAGCTAAAACTTTTTCTACGTTTTCTATTACTCTAAAACATTTTGTAGCAGCATTTGCTCCCATACTTACATGGTCTTCTTGATTGTTAGATGATGGAATACTATCAATACTTGAAGGCGTACATAATTGTTTATTTTCACTTACAATACCTGCTGCTGTATATTGAGGAATCATAAAACCAGAATTTAAACCTGGCTCATTTACTAAAAATGCAGGTAAACCTCTTTGACCTGATATTAATTGATAAGTACGTCTTTCACTAATGTTAGCAATTTCTGCCATTGCAATACATAAAAAATCTAAATGTAAAGCCAATGGTTGCCCATGAAAATTACCACCACTAACAATTAAATCCTCATCAGGAAACACATTTGGATTATCAGTAACAGAATTTATTTCTGTAAGAAAAACATTTAATACAGTTTCAAAAACATCTTTACTTGCACCATGCACTTGTGGCACACAACGAAAACTATAAGGATCTTGTACTTGCTTTTTAGCTTGTTTGGCAATAGCACTTCCATCTAAAAATTTTCTAAGTGTTGCAGCAGTAGCAATTTGTCCTTTATGTTTTCTTACATTATGTATAGATGGATGTAAAGGTTGTTGTACGCAGTCAAAAGCATCAAAACTTATGGCAGCAATTAAGTCTGCAAGTTGTAATAATCTTTCAGCTTTATACAAACAATACATTCCATAAGAACTCATAAACTGAGTTCCATTAATTAAAGCAAGTCCTTCTTTGCTTTGTAAAGCAATTGGAGAAAATGCTAACTTATTTAAAATATTTTTTGTAGCATATTTTTTATCATCAATAACAACTTCTCCCATACCAATTAATGGTAAACATAAATGAGAAAGAGGTGCTAAATCTCCGCTTGCACCTAAAGAACCTTGGGTATAAATTATTGGAAGAATATTGTTGTTGTATAGAGCAATAAGAGCATTTACAGTATCAAGTTGCACACCACTGTTGCCATAGCTTAAACTCTTTACTTTTAATAACAGCATTAACCTAACAATTTCTTTAGGCACTTCATAACCCATACCACAAGCATGGCTCATTAATAAATTATATTGTAGTTGTTGTATTTGCTTTTTATCAATTTTTACATTTTGCAAAAAGCCAAAACCAGTATTAATTCCATAATAAATTCCTTCACCATCAGAAAGCTTTTCATCTAAAAACAAACGACACTTTTTTATTAATATTTCTGCCTCTGATGTTATTTGAATGGTAGCATTTGTTTGAATAGTATTTTTAACTTCTTCAAAAGATAACCACTCATTACCTATGGTTAATTTATTATTGCTCATAAAGTTTGAATATTTTAAAGTGTTGCAAAGTAAAATTTTTTATTAAGAATTAAGTTAAATAAAGTTGGAATAAACATAAATTTCCTTTTATTTTGCAGCACTTTTTAAAAAGGTCCGGTAGCTCAGCTGAATAGAGCAACAGCCTTCTAAGCTGTGGGTCATTGGTTTGAATCCAATCCGGATCACTGCAAAGCCGCTAAACAGCGGCTTTCTTTTTTTTAATCATTAAACAGAATAAATATTTAATTTTAATTTTTAGAAATTAGCTTAAAGCCAAATGTATTATATTTTATACCCTATTTTATATTGCGTTTCATTGCTTCCTTGGCGTGTACTTTATTGTATAAGCGATGCAGTATATTTATTGGCTTATTATATTATTCGTTATAGGCGAAATGTTGTTTACCAAAATTTAGCAATAGCTTTTCCTGAAAAATCTGAAAAAGAAAAAACTATAATAGCAAAAAAATTTTACCATAATTTGATAGATTCTTTAGTAGAAACTATTAAGTTAATATCACTATCAAGAAAGGAATTTGATAAACATTGTATTGTAGATGCAGATGCAGTCAATAATCTTTATGCCACTGGCAAAAGTGTTCAAATATTAGCAGGACATTTTTTTAATTGGGAATTTTTAAACTTAGGTATGGCAGCTAATCTTGAATATCCCTTTATTGGTGTGTATATGAATATTACCAATAAAACGGTTGAAAGAATTTTGGTAGATATGAGGAAGAAGTTTGGAACAATTTTAATTCCAGCTTCAGAGTTTAGAACACAATTTGATAATTATAATAAACAACAATATTCAATAGGATTAATAGCAGACCAAAATCCTTCTGCTCCAGAAAGAGCTGCATGGCTTCCATTTTTTGGACAAATGACCGCTTTTCATAATGGACCAGAAAAAGGTGCTGTAAGAATGAATACAGATGTTGCTATAGTTGATATAAAAAAAATTAAGAGAGGATATTATAAATTAGAATTGTCTGTTATGACTACCACTCCTAAAGAATTGCCAGAAGGTACCATAACAAAGCAATTAATAGCTTTTATAGAAGAAGCAATTCGTAAAAACCCATCTAATTATTTATGGAGTCATAGAAGATGGAAACATAAATATGAGGAAGAAAAATACAAGCATTTAGTTATTCATTAATACAATATGCCATACCCAAACGCTAATTTTTACAAAAAACTTTGCTTAAAACTTTGGTAGAAACAGTAAAATCTTATACTTTCGCCGCCTAATCATTCTTGATTAGATGATAAAACCAATTTGTTAACGCCCTTAAATTTCAATTTATGGCAGTAAAAATGAGACTACAAAGACACGGTAGCAAAAAACGCCCATTTTATTTTATAGTAGTGGCAGATGCACGTGCACCAAGAGATGGTAAGTTCATCCAAAAAATAGGAACTTACAATCCATTAACAGTTCCTGCAACTATTCAGTTAGATCGTCAAAAGGCATTAGACTGGCTTCATAAAGGAGCACAACCTACTGATACAGTTCGTAGAATTTTATCCTTCAAAGGAGTATTGTTCTTAAAACATTTATTGCGTGGTGTAAAATTAGGCTTGTTTGATGATGCTACAGCAATGACTAAATTTCAAAGCTGGCATGAAGAGCATGAAGCAAATATTAAACGCCGTAATGATGCACATCGTGGACAACAACGTCAGCGTAAAGCTTATGTTCCTCCAGTTCGTAAAGTAGAAGAAGTTGCACAACCACAACAAGATGCTCCTGCTGCTGAAGAAAATACAGAAGCATAGTTGAGAAGTTGTATTTAATTTAATTGAAAATCCTGTTCACTATTGTAACAGGATTTTTTTATTCATGAGGTAGTAATAGCGTTCCTACAAGTTTAAACCATAACAACAATGTTACAATACTGCCTGTTATTCCTGCTACTAAAAACATACTCCTATATGCTTTAGGAAGAAATATAAAAATAGTAATACAGCATATTAAAGCACCAGCCAAACCCAATGGAACAAGAATAAACAAAGGAGATATGTTGAATGTGTAAGCTATATTGGTTTCATTGATGATTAAAGAAGTATCTTTTTTATTAAAGCCTATAAAAATTATATATACTACAAGAAGCAACAACCATCTAAGCCAAAACAAACTAAGAAAAACAGCAATCCATTGTTTAAATGAAAAATCTGTTACATTGTAGCTGTTACGTTTTTTTAATAAATAAACAAATCCTAATATTCCTAAAACTATACAGATTAATGGTGCTATGCCATCTATCAATAATAATTCAAGATTTTGTTTTTTCTCAAATTTTAATAATTGACTTTTATTGGAAAATTCAAGATTATTATCAATTTCATAAGCATATTGCTTATATAATCTTTCAATAAAAGTCTCTTCTATATGACTTTTACATAAGCCTGTTGCATTGTAACTGACACTTATATCGTATGAAAAATACTTTGCAACAGGTACAAATGCAACAAGTTGAATTAAAATGGCTGTTAGTGAAAAGAAGAAAAATGCAATCATTAAAAAAAGAAAAGGGTTGCTATTGATAAAATGCTTCATTAAAAATTTAGTGATTAATTCTTTGCTGTAAATGTATCTTTTGAATTGATAAAAGCCATTAAAATAACCTATAAGATTGCTGAATTTTATAGGTCTGCCTCTTCTCCAAAATATACAACAATAAAAAACTTGGCAATTACATGTACATACATTAAATTTGCACTTCAATATCATGCAGCAAGTATTTGACATATTAAAACTTAGTATTAAAGATGCTATAGAACCAAGCACAGATATATTGTATCAAAAGGAGCAAGACATTCCTGGTTCTATTAAATACCATATTCGTAGATATTATACAAGACATCCATTAATATCAGATGATTCTGGTATGATGGTATATCATTATGATGCCAAAAGACAAGAAAACAATTATCTTGAATTACATTTTTGTATTACAGGCAATAAATATTGCTACGAAAAAAGTTGCAAATTTTGTGAAAAACAACCTACCAACTGCGATGGAGAACAAATTACTGCCGATGTTTTTACTTTTCATTTTTCTTCTACTTTCTTATACCAATTTACACACAATGTAAAACTAAGTAATCGTAAAGATGAAGTATTGGCATTCAAACATCCTAATGCTTTTACCAAAATTTTTCCTATTTGCAATAAGAAAAGAAATGTATTAGATGCACTGCTTAATCATAGCTACTCAGGAGCATTAGAAAATATTTTTATCAATGCAAAAATTCATGAGCTATTATTATATAGTTTAGATTGCTTGGTAGATGAAAAAGAAGAAGGCTTTAGCTGTAAATTTTTAGAAGATGAACGTAGCAGACAAGCCATTTACGATGCAAGAGATATTTTATTAAAAAATATTGGAAATCCTTTAACCATAAGAGAATTGAGCAGAAAAGTTGCCATAAATGAATGTTATTTAAAGAAAGGATTTAAAGAAATTTTTAGTACTACCATTTTTGATTTTTATCAACAACAAAGAATGGAGCATGCTAAATACTTATTGTACGAAAAAAGCCTAAGTGTTACAGATGTTTCTTCTTTATTAGGTTATTCATCTATCTCACATTTTTCGGCAGCATTTAAAAAACATACAGGTTTAAAACCTTGTGAGTTGCTGAAGTAAAGGATTTATTATCTTTTATATATCATATTTAATTGAGCAATATCTTTATTGCTCAATTTTTTTTATGCGTTATTTATCATGCCTTTTTATTATTGTATTATTATGTTCTTGTAATCAGCAAAAAGTAGATACAATTATACATAATGCAACTATTTATACAGTTGATGCAAATTTTACAAAAGCAGAAGCTATTGCAATAAAAGATGGAAAAATTATTGCCATTGGTACAAATGATGAAATTATAAAATCATATTCTGCAAAAGAAAAAATAGATGCTCAAGGAAAGTTTTTATACCCTGGTTTTATTGATGCTCATGCACATTTTGTAGGCTATGGAAAAAGTTTATTTGAAGTGCAATTATATGATAGCAAATCTTGGAATGAAGTTATTGAAAGGGTAAAACTTTTTGCTGAAAAAAATTCAAATGAACAATGGATAATTGGTAGAGGATGGGACCAAAATAAATTTCCTGATAAACAATTCCCAACAAATGAATTATTAAACAAATTATTTCCTGATAAACCTGTACTATTAACAAGAATTGATGGTCATGCAGCAATAGTAAATGCTAAGGCTTTAGAATTAGCAAATATTCAACCAAACCAAAAAATTAATGGCGGAAATATTGAAACTAATCAAGGTAAGCTTACAGGGTTGCTAATTGATAATGCTGTAGATATAGTACAATCTGTTGTACCAAAAGCAACTATAAATGATTTTGAAAAATGGTTATTAGCTGCTCAACAAAATTGTTTTGAACAAGGCTTAACTACCATTACAGATTGTGGTTTAATGTATGATGATGTTGAGAAAATAGATGTTTTACAAAAAGATGGAAAGCTACTTACAAAACTTGCAATTCTATTAAGTGATGATAAAAAAAATTATGATAAATATTTATCAAAAGGAACTTACAAAACAGATAAATTATTTGTAAATGGGTTTAAAATTTATAGTGATGGTGCATTAGGAAGCAGGGGTGCTTGTTTATTAGAACCTTATAGTGATAAACAAGGTTGGCATGGATTTTTATTAAGTTCTCAACAACATTTTGATTCTGTTGCAAGCATATTATCCAAAACAAATTTTCAAATGTGTACTCATGCAATTGGCGATAGTGCCAACAGAACTATTTTAAAAATTTACAATAAATATTTACAAACTAAAAATGATAAACGTTGGCGTATAGAGCATGCACAAGTTGTAAATGAAAATGATTTTAATTTATTTGGTTTAACTTCTGTAGTGCCTTCTGTGCAACCAACACATGCTACAAGCGATATGTATTGGGCAGAAGAACGTTTAGGAAAAACTAGAATTAAAACTGCTTATGCTTATAAAAAATTATTGCAACAAAATGGTTGGCTTCCTTTAGGTACTGATTTTCCGGTAGAAGATATTTCTGCATTTAAAACATTTTATGCTGCTGTTGTAAGAAAAGACAGTAAAGGATTTCCTGCAAATGGTTTTGAAGTTGAAAATGCTTTAACAAGAGAAGAAGCTTTAAGAGGCATAACAATTTGGGCAGCTAAAGCAAATTTTTTAGAAAAAGAAACAGGTAGTTTAGAAAAAGGCAAACGTGCTGATATTGTTTTATTAGATAAAGATCTACTGAAAGCAAACGACAACGATTTATTAAATATTAAAGTACAAGCAGTTTGGTCTGATGGCAAAAAAGTTTTCTTGAGAAAATAATTTATACAATATAAGTAACACCTTCAATAGCTAATTCTGTATTATCAAAAACTTCTTTTGCTTCAACTAAAAATTGGTTTAACTCTGCATATCTACTACTAAAATGTCCAATTATTAATTTTTGAGCATTACTTTTTTTAGCAATTGTAGCAGCTTGTACAGTTGTTGAATGGCAGTATTGAGTAGCTTTATTTTCTAAATCTTTTAAATAAGTAGCTTCATGGTATAACAGAGTAGCATTTTTTATTTTGTCAATTATTTCTTCAAAATAAATTGTATCGGCACAAAAAGCATAAGTTTTTTCTGGTGTATTAGGTGTTGTAACTAATTCATTTTTTATAATAGTTCCTTCTTTCGTTACATAATCGTTTCCTTCTTTTAAAGAGTTGTAATAAGCAGCAGGAATATTGTATTCTACAGCTTTTTCTTTATCTAATTTTTTGGGTACTTTTTTTTCTTTGATAATAAAACCCCAACATTCAATAGTATGTTTAACTTTAAAACATTTAATTGAAAATTTATTTTCATCAACAATAATTTCTTCTTGAGTTAATGGATGAAAATGAATTTTATAAGGCATTACAACGTTAGAAACATTGAACTGAATTTCTAAAATTTTTTCTAAAGCAGCAGGAGCGTATAAATGCAAATCTGTTTCTCTGCCTAATAAGCCCATACTTGTAAGAAAACCAATTAAACCAAAATAATGGTCGCCATGTAAATGAGAAATTAGAATATAATTGGTTTTACTTTTTCTGAAATTATATTTTGCAAATTGCATTTGTGTGCCTTCAGCACAATCAACTAAAATTTGATGATTGTTTAAAGTAACTATTTGTGCAGTAGGAAGCCTTCCATGAGCTGGAGTTGCTGAGTTGTTTCCTAAAATAGTTACTGCAAACATGTAAGATTATTTTTTCATTATAAACTGATGGGATAAAAATATAAAATCACTTGTAAAAATGATGTTTATTTTTTTCTTGGCATAATTCTATCAAAACTCCATTAGTTCCTTTTGGATGCAAAAAGCAAACTAATTTATTATCTGCTCCATTTTTTGGAGTTTCGTTTAATAAAATAAATCCTTCATTTTTTAGTCTTTCCATTTCAGCATAAATATTTTCTGTTTCAAATGCAATATGATGAATGCCTTCTCCTTTTTTATCAATAAATTTTGCAATTACACCATCTGTATTGATACTTTCTAATAATTCAATTTTAGTTTCACCTTGTATAAAAAATGCAGTATTTACTTTTTCACTTTCAACAGTTTCTTGCTTATAACATTTTGTATTTAAAAGTTTTTCAAATAAAGAAATACTTTCAGAAAAATCTTTTACTGCAATACCAATATGTTCAACCTTTAACATAACAATATTTTTTTTAAAAGTATGGCTTACGATATATGGAATTTTGACATTAACAAGTATGTTATCACTCCATTAATAGGCATAAAGTCAGTACTTTCGCATATAATAAAAATTTAAACGAAGATATGTTGAAGTTGCCAATTTATTTAGATAATAATGCTACTACACCAGTAGATCCAAGAGTGTTAGAAGCTATGTTGCCTTATTTTACACAACATTTTGGTAATGCTGCAAGTCGTAATCATCCTTTTGGTTGGGAGGCAGAAGAAGCTGCTGATTATGGCAGAGAGCAAGTAGCTAAATTAATAGGTTGCGACCCTAAAGAAATTATTTTTACAAGTGGTGCAACAGAAGCTGATAACCTTGCATTAAAAGGTGTGTTTGAAATGTATGCAAGCAAAGGAAATCATATTATTACTGCAACTACAGAACATAAAGCTGTTTTAGATGCATGTAAGCATATAGAAAAATTAGGAGGAGAAGTAACTTATTTAGATGTAAATGAAGATGGATTAATAGATTTAACAAAATTGGAAGCAGCTATTAAACCTACTACCATTTTAATTTCAATAATGTATGCAAATAATGAAATTGGTGTAGTACAACCGGTTAAAGAAATTTCTGCTATTTCAAAAAAACATGGTGTTTTATTTTTTACTGATGCTACACAAGCAGTAGGTAAAATTCCTGTAGATGTTATTAAAGATGGAATTGATTTATTAGCTTTTAGTGCTCATAAAATGTATGGTCCAAAAGGTATTGGTGCTTTATATGTAAGAAGAAAAGGACCAAGAGTTAAAGTAACTGCTCAAATTGATGGTGGAGGACATGAAAGAGGAATGAGAAGTGGTACATTAAATGTTCCAGGCATTGTAGGTTTTGGTAAAGCATGTGAATTGTGCAGAATTGAAATGGATGAAGAAACAAAACGAATTATAACATTAAGAGATAAATTAGAAAATGCTTTGGCAGAATTAGAAGAGAGTTATGTAAATGGTAATAAAGAATTTCGTTTACCTCATGTAAGTAATATTTCTTTTAAGTATGTAGAAGGAGAGGGGTTAATGATGGGCTTTAATAAAAATATTGCTGTAAGTTCAGGCTCTGCTTGTACTTCAGCATCATTAGAACCAAGTTATGTTTTAAAAGCATTGGGTTTAGGTGATGATTTAGCACACAGTTCATTACGTTTTGGATTAAGTCGTTTTACAACAGAAGAAGAAATTGATTATACCATTAAAGCAGTAAGAGAAACTGTTTTAAAGCTAAGAGATATGAGCCCTTTATGGGAAATGCACAAAGAAGGAATTGATTTGAATTCTGTAGAATGGGCTCACCATTAAATAATGTTGAATGATTAATTTTTAATGTTCATTATTGTTTTAAAAAAATCTTTTTAACTGGCATTAAAAATTAGTAAATCGGCACAATAAATTAATTAAACATTAAACATTCATAATTTAAAATTATTCATATCATGGCATACTCAGATAAAGTAATAGATCATTACAGTAATCCTAAAAATGTAGGAACACTTGATAAAAGTAGCAAAAGTGTAGGAACAGGATTGGTAGGAGCACCAGAGTGTGGTGATGTTATGCGTTTACAAATAGAAGTAGATAATGCTACAGGTATTATTAAAGATGCAAAATTTAAAACCTTTGGTTGTGGTTCTGCTATTGCTTCATCTTCTTTAGCTACTGAGTGGTTAAAAGGAAAATCAGTAGAAGATGCAGCTAAGATTGATAATATGGATATAGTAGAAGAATTAAATTTACCTCCTGTAAAAATTCACTGTTCTGTTTTAGCTGAAGATGCTATAAGAGCTGCTATTAATGACTATCGCACAAAAAATGGTTTAGAAGAAATGGTGTTTGAAGAAAAAAGAGTTCACTAAGTAATGTTCAATGATAAGTGTTTAATAAAGCAAATAAATTCGTTTCTTTTATTCAACATTTAACATTCAAAAATTATAATTATTTCAATAATGACAGCAACAGAAAACTCCATATACGTTTCGGATAAAGCAAAAGCCAAAGTTATAAAACTGATGGAGGATGCTGGTATTATTACAGACACTTCTTACTTTTTAAGAGTAGGTGTTGTAGGAGGTGGTTGTAGTGGTTTAAGTTATAAGTTAGATTTTGACAATGAAATAAAACCAATGGACCAAGTTTTTGAAGACAATGGAATAAAGGTTGTTACAGACTTAAAAAGTTTTTTATACTTAGTAAATACTGAATTAGATTTTAGTGATGGATTAAATGGCAAAGGTTTTTTCTTTGCCAATCCTAATGCAAGTCGTAGTTGTGGCTGTGGAGAAAGTTTTGCTGTATAATAATTTTGCAAAATACTATACTCTACTCACTAAACAATTCTGGTTGATTGTTATCTTCTTTTGGTTGAGCTTCCCACTGCATTTCAATAGTTTTACTATACTCCATTAATTTAGAACCAACAGCTTTCCATCCCATTACATCAACCATTTTTGCAAGTTTAAATTTGGCTTTTCTTACTTGTAGCCCTTTTCCCATTTGCACTGCTAATAAAGGTTCTTCATCAGTTGTTACAGCTTCTAATCTATTGCCTTCTCCTTCTTTTATAAATAAAAATTTAGATTTTAGTGTTGATGTTTCAATTTTAAAACGCTTAACATTGAACTGTAATTTTTCATTATCTAAATAAACAGCAGTAATATTTTTTTCAGGATTAAATTTTTCAATCAATAAAATTTTATCTCCATCAAAATGTTGTGTTAGTTCAGTATCTGTTATTTCATAATTACCATCATTATAAATTATTAAAAGTTTATCGTCTTCAAACTTTCCCAAGTATTGTCCTTTTTCTTCTGTATTTAATCTACCATAAACATCATCAAACCATAGCTTGATTGCATTTAAAGTGCTTTTACCGGCTTCTTTAAAACGAATGGATTTAATAGGATATTTTGATGCAATATTGCCCATACTGCTTCTACCTTTTATTTCTAACTCTTCAAAATAATAAACCAATTCTTTATTTCTTGCACTACAATTTGGACTAAGTGTAATTTTTACAACTTCTGCTTCTCCATTTGCATTTGAGGTAAAATAATGCACTTTACTTTTATCTGTTCCTTTTGTTAAATCATATTCTTTATCTCTTGTAACACCAGTTACATTAAAGCGTTTAGCATAACTTACACCAGTTTTTCCATCAACATAAATCATGTTATATGTTGTTCTTTCATCATTCTTTTTAAAAATTGCAATATGAATAATATCTTTTCCAATAAACACTTTATCGCCAACTTTTACCACTTTCATGATGCCTCTTTTGGTAAAAACAATAATGTCATCAAGGTCGGAACACTCAAATAAAAATTCATCTTTCTTTAAACCAGTACCAATAAAACCTTCTTCTCTATTTGCATATAGTTTAGTATTTGCAATAGTAATTTGTTGTACTTTAATGGTATCAAAAAGTTTTATTTCTGTTTTACGTTCTTTGCCTTTACCATATTTTTTAAGAAGTGTTTCAAAATAGGTAATGGTAAATTCTGTTAAATGTTCAAGATCATAATTAACTTGAACAATATCTTCATCAATAGATTTTATTTGATTGTTAAGCTCATCAATATCTAACTTATAAATTCTTCTTACAGGTTTTTCAGTAAGTTTTATTATATCTTCTTTTGAAATAGATTTTCTTTTTAGCTTTTTAATAAATGGTTGAAATGCTTTTTCAATAGCCTCTAAAACTTTTTCCCAAGATGCATGTTTTTGTTCTAACTCTTTATAAATTTTTTCTTCAAAAAATATTTTTTCTAATGATGTGTAATGCCATTTATCTTCTAACTCTGCAAGTTTTATTTGCAGTTCTTTTTGTAGTAAATTTTTTGTGTTATCAACAGCAATTTTTAAAAGCTCTTGTACTCCTACAAATTTTGGTTTATTGTTTTCAATAATACATGCATTGGGGCTAATGCTAACTTCACAATCTGTAAAAGCATATAAAGCATCAATTGTAATATCGCTTGAAATTCCTTGTGCTAAATCAATTTGAATTTCTACATTTTTACCTGTATATTCTGTAAGTTTTTTAATTTTTATTTTGCCTGCATCGTTTGCTTTAGTAATACTTTCACAAAGCTGCGAAACTGTTACTCCATAAGGTACATCACGTATTATTAAACTTTTTTTATCAAGTTCTTCAATAATACAACGAACTTTTATTTTTCCTCCACGTTTACCTTCATTGTAATTGCTAACATCTACTAAACCACCTGTTTGAAAATCGGGATATAGCTCAAACTTTTTATTCTTTAAGTATTTAATAGATGCATCAATAATTTCACAAAAGTTATGAGGTAAAATTTTGGTACTTAAACCAACTGCAATTCCTTCTGCACCTTGTGCTAATAGCAAAGGAAATTTCATTGGCAATGTAACAGGTTCATTTTTTCTTCCATCATAACTTAATTGCCATTCAGTAGTTTTTGCATTAAAAGCAACATCTAATGCAAACTTGCTAAGTCTTGCTTCTATATAACGTGGAGCTGCTGCATCATCTCCTGTTCTAATATCACCCCAATTACCTTGAGTATCTATGAGTAAATCTTTTTGTCCCATATTTACCAAAGCATCTCCAATACTAGCATCTCCATGAGGATGATATTGCATTGCCTGACCAATAATGTTTGCTACCTTATTAAACCTGCCATCATCCATTTCTTTCATTGCATGAAGAATACGGCGTTGTACAGGTTTTAAGCCATCTTCAATAGCTGGTACAGCACGTTCTAAAATAACATAAGAAGCATACTCTAAAAACCAATTTTTATACTGACCTTGAATACCACTTTCATTATTGGTAATATTTGATATGTTGTTTTTTTCTGCCATAGTTTTTAAATGTTCAATATTCAATAATCAATGTTCAATATTCAATATTTATTTATTTTTTCGTTTTATAATATTTTTTCTTGCTGTTTCGATGCTTGAAGAAAAAATAGCAATTAATTCCTCATTTTCTTTCTTAACACTATCTAATCTGCTAATTGGTTTTATCATTTCTTTCCTAGTAATTATTTTTAAACAAACTCTTGTTTCCTTCAATTCTTTTACAGCAATTTTCATTTTATGAATAAAATCTTCTCTCGATTCTGCACCTTGAACTTCCCCATATAATAATGCAGGAGCTAATCCACATCTTACCAATTGATTAGCTATATAATTTTCTGCTCTTGTATTAGGCAACACTTCAACAACATCTATAATTCTTGCAGCAAAATCTACAAGCCTTTCTTCTATATCAAATAATTTCTTTTCTGCCATAAGGGTATTAATTTTTATTCATTAAATATTGATATTCTTTTATTGAGTATTGAGTATTGAGTATTGTTTATTGAATATTGGTTATTGATTACTAAATATTTTCACTTCTATATCTTTCCATCCTTTTTCCCAACTGCCTTGTATGGTTAATTTTTGTTCATTAATTAATTGCTTAATTCGCCAAACTAAAAATACATCTCCTGTTTGTATTTTCATTTTGCTGAGTATGGTATTTAATACTTTATTTAGTTTTTGAAAATCTGGTGTTATGGCTGAAAGAATATCTTTATCAAAAAAGGTTTCTTCTTTGCCAATAATTTTTTTACCACCTTCTAAAATTCTGATAGCTGCATTTTCATTACAAAGTTTTTTCCATTCATCTGCATCAACTTCAAATTCACTTAGTGTAATTTCTCTTACTAATTTTTTTGCTTTTAAAAATTCTTTTGGTAGAATTTCACTTAAATGTGTTGGATAAAAAATTAATCCTTTTTCGTTTATAAAAGGCAAGTTGTTTAAGTATAGAATATGTATTCTTCCATAAAAATTTTTCAACTGACTCATTAACCAATAATAACCACAAACATCGTGTTGGTTTTGTGCAACCCAAATCCATATTTGCTCTTCTTCATTTTCTGTTAATGCTTTTATGATGTTATGAGCAGCTAATTTATCATTAACCAAATCTAATTGTTCTGTGTAGGGAGAGTGTTGTAAAAGTTCTTTCCACCAATCTCTTCTTATTTGGTATCCTTCTGTTTCATATATATTGGTAATGGTTCCAACTGCATAATCATCTTTAATTTCGATAATTTTTCCTTGTAAGGATTCATCTAACTCAATGGCTTTTTGTAGTACATCTACATTGGCTTGTTCAAAAACTATGTGTATCATTTATCAAAAAATTTATCTTAAAAAAATTATTTTGGTGTTATTACATAATACACACAAGTTGTAAAAAAATTTCTAACAAATGGTATTGCACTTATTAAACTTAACTGTTTTCTTGGCTTTACGCCAAATTTCCATTTGTAAATGGGGTTTAATAAATAGTGCTTTTTATGTAATAAATTATAACCTTGTTGGTTACAAATTTTTTCAAATCGTTCAATAGTAATTCTGGTTTCTCTAACTTCCATTAAATCATCTACTGCTTCTTTATTTTTAATTAAAAGCCAGCGATATATTTTTTTGGGTAGAAGATGTATGTAGGGCATTTGCATAAGTTTGCTACCACACATTTGTTGATGTCCACCAAAGGGCATATACCAAGGAGGAAAACCAAAAAATATGATACCATTAGGCGTTAAAAAGTTTTTCATCCAACTAATAAGTTTTGATTGGTCGTGTATATGCTCAATTACATCTTTTAAAATGATGATGTCAAATAAACCATTTAATTCACTCTTTGGCTCAACATTATAAATGTCTTTTGATATAAAACTAATTTTTCCAGAAGCAATTTCTTCTGGCATAAATTCTTTTGCATGCTCTATTCTTGGTAGATCAAATTCTATTCCTACTCCTTTACAACCTTTATGTACAAAGGCTTTTAGCACACCACCTTCGCCACAACCAATTTCTAAAACCCTCATTCCTTCTTTAACAGAAAATTTTTCTTCTATAAAAGGAATAACATATTCTTCAGTATTGGCTACCTGAATATCAAAATATCTTCTTCTGTCTTTATGAAATTCAAACATTATTTTATGTTATTACTGCTCTACTAAATCTACTTCTACTTTTAAATTATCTATAATAAATTCTTGCCTTTGTTGTGTGTTTTTGCCCATATAATATTCTAATAATTGTTGTATATGATCTCCTTGTTCTAACAGCACAGGTTGCAAACGCATATCTTCATTAATAAATCTTTCAAACTCTTCAGGGCTTATTTCTCCTAAGCCTTTAAATCTTGTAATTTCAGGTTTTCCATTTAATTTTTCAATAGCTTTTTGTTTTTCAGTTTCATCATAACAATAAATAGTTTCTTGTTTATTTCTAACTCTAAACAAAGGAGTTTCTAAAATGTACAGATGATTTTGTTTTACTAAGTCTGGAAAAAATTGTAAAAAGAAAGTCATTAATAATAAACGAATATGCATACCATCAACATCAGCATCTGTTGCAATTACAATATTTTTAAAACGTAAACCTTCTAAACCATCTTCTATATTTAAGGCATGTTGTAGTAAATTAAATTCTTCATTTTCGTAAACTACTTTTTTACTTAATCCAAAACTATTAAGTGGCTTTCCTCTAAGGCTGAAAACTGCTTGTGTATCTACATTTCTGGCTTTTGTAATGCTACCACTTGCACTATCTCCTTCTGTAATAAATATGGTACTTTTATTTTGTAGTTCTATAAAAGCTTCTTTGTTTTTGTTGGGTGGTTCATCGTTTAAGTGTACTCTGCAATCTCTTAATTTTTTATTGTGCAAATTTGCTTTTTTAGCTCTTTCGTTGGCTAATTTTCTAATGCCACTTAATTCTTTCCTTTCTTTTTCACTTTGCTCAATTCTTTTCTTTAAAGCATCTGCAATTGTTGGATTACGATGTAAAAAATTATCTAATTCTTTTGATAAAAAATCTTCAACAAATTTCTTCATGCTTGGTCCACCTTCATACACAGTACTTGAACCTAATTTTGTTTTTGTTTGACTTTCAAAAACTGGCTCTTGCACTCTTACACTTACAGCTGCAACAATACTTTGACGTATATCTGCTGTATCATAATCTTTTTTATAAAACTCTCTAATAACTTTTACATAAGCTTCTCTAAAAGCTTGGTGATGTGTACCACCTTGTGTAGTATATTGACCATTTACAAAAGAAAAAATATCTTCTCCGTAATCGTTGTTATGACTTATGGCAACTTCAATATCTTCTCCTTTTAAATGAATAATTGGATAACGTAATTCATCTGCATTTGTTTTTCTTGTTAGTAAATCTAACAGCCCATTTTTGCTAATGTATTTTTTATTATTGAAGTTGATGGTTAAACCCGCATTCAAATAACAATAGTTCCATAACTGGTTATCTATGTATTCATACAAAAACTTGTAATTATGAAAAATAGAATTATCTGGCGTAAATGAAACCATTGTTCCATTTTCTTCTTTTGTTGTAACTTCTTTATGTTCTTTTATTAAAACACCTCTTTCAAATTCTGCAACTTTTGTTTTACCATCTCTAAAACTTTCTACTTTAAAATAATTACTCAAAGCATTTACTGCTTTAGTACCAACACCATTTAATCCTACACTTTTTTGAAATGCTTTGCTATCGTATTTGGCTCCAGTATTTATTTTGCTAACAACATCAACAACTTTACCTAAGGGAATGCCACGTCCAAAATCTCTAATAATAACTGTTTTATTTTCTATTGTAATATCTATATGTTTTCCATAACCCATTGTATATTCATCAATACAATTATCTAACACTTCTTTTAATAGTACATAAATACCATCATCGGCAGATGAACCATCTCCTAATTTACCAATATACATACCTGGCCTTAAACGAATATGTTCTTTCCAGTCTAAACTTTTAATATCGTCTTCGGTATAATCAACTATTTTTTTTAATTCTGCCATATTTTTGATAGACATAAACCACTGCAACAGACAGTAGTTGGTTGTTTAATTTTTTAATAATACGTTAGCCTACTATATTGGCTTTTATTCAAAGGACAAATCTAATTATCAAAAAAGGTAAATGAAACATTGATTATAAACAGCCATTGTTTAATTGTGGATAAAAAACATGATGTATGATAAAAAACATAGGTTTGTAAGCTAATGAATAATAATTTACAAACTAATTTGGCTGAAATAGCTGTAATTGCTGCAAAAAATGAACAGGAGAATAATTTGTTTATTCAATTTTTAAAAAGTTATGATGAAGAAAATTTAGATAAAATTGTTCATCAACTTAATCGTCAGATAACGCCAAAAATAGATTGTACTGCTTGTGGAAATTGTTGTAAAAGTTTAATGATTAATGTAACAGAAAATGAAGCTAATACTTTAGCAAAACATCTTAATCAATCAAGAGAAGAGTTTGATGCTTTGTATATAGAAAAAGGGAACTCAGGTACAATGATTATAAATAAAATTCCTTGTCATTTTTTACAAGATAATAAATGCACAGTGTATGAGTATAGATTTGAAGGTTGTAAAGAATTTCCTGCTATGCACTTACCCCATTTTCAGCAAAGATTATTTACTGTTTTTATGCATTATGAACGCTGCCCAATTATTTTTAATGTTGTAGAAAAATTGAAAGAAGAAACGAGGTTTGTTAGAAATTTAGAATAATAATTTTTTAGTTTTTAGTTTTTAGTTTTTAATTTACCACTTCACCTTCAATATCATAATCATAAGCTTTGGTAATTTTTACTTGCACAAAATCGCCAATAGGTAGTTTTTTATTAGAATGAATAACTACTTCATTATCTACTTCAACACTATCAAATTCTGTTCTGCCTAAATATCTTCCTGCTTCTTTTTTATCTATTAAAACTTTAAAGGTTTTACCAATTTTTTCTTGATTTTTTTCGTAACTAATTTCTTGTTGCACTTCCATTATTTCTTGTGCTCTTGCTTCTTTTTCTTCTTGAGGAATATTGTCTTCTTCTTTGTATGCACCTGTATTTTCTTCATGGCTATAAGTAAAAATGCCTACTCTATCAAAACGATGTTGTTTTAAAAATTCTTTCAACTCTTCAACATCTTTTTCTGTTTCGTTAGGATAACCAGCAATTAATGTTGTACGCAAACAAATATTGGGTATTTTTTCTTTAATGGTATGAATTAAATCACTCATTTCATTCTTGGTAATATTCCTATACATTGCTTTTAAAATATTATTACTTGCATGTTGTATTGGCATATCCAAATAGTTGCAAATATTTTCTCTTTCCTTCATTGCATCTATAATTTCTAAAGGAAATTTTGCAGGATAAGCATAATGCATTCTTATCCATTCCAAACCTTTTACATCTGCTAATGCATGTAATAATTTTGGTAATTCTCTTTTTTTATAAATATCTAATCCATAATAAGTAAGCTCTTGAGCAATGAGCATTACTTCTTTAACGCCTTTCTGCACAAGGCTTTCAGCCTCTGCTACTAATTGTTCTATGGGTTTGCTTATATGCTGTCCACGCATTAATGGTATTGCACAAAAGCTACAAGTTCGATTGCAGCCTTCACTAATTTTCATATAAGCATAATGTTTAGGAGTACTTAATAATCTTTCTCCTAATAGTTCTTTCTTATAATCTGCATTAAATTGTTTTAGTATTAATGGTAATTCCATTGTACCAAACCAAGCATCTACTTCAGCAATTTCTTTAGCTAAGTCTTCTCTATATCTTTCACTTAAACAGCCTGTAACATATACTTTATCTAATTTCCCTCTTCTCTTTAATTCTAATTGATCAAGAATGGTGTTGATGCTTTCTTCTTTTGCTTTATCAATAAAGCCACAAGTATTTATAACAACTATGTTATGGTCTAATTTTTTGTTTTCGTGTACAACATCAATTTCATTTGCTTGTAATTGCCCACTAAGCACTTCGCTATCTACCATATTTTTACTACAGCCTAATGTTATTATATTTACTTTATCTTGTTTTAAACTTCTTGCTTTCATATTTTTTCTAAATAAATTTTTGTAAAAAATATTTGTAGTTTTTATGCATCATTTAATTTAAAAAGACTATCAACAAACTCTTTTTTATCAAAAACTAATAAATCATTTATTTGTTCTCCTACGCCAATAAATTTTACAGGAATTTGAAATTGATTTGCAATTGCTAATACAACTCCACCTTTTGCTGTACCATCTAATTTAGTAATGGTTAAAGAGTTTACATCTGTTGCAGCAGTAAAATGTTTTGCTTGTTCTAAAGCATTTTGCCCTGTTGAACCATCTAAAACCAACATCACTTCGTGTGGGGCATCTGGTAAAACTTTTTTAATAACACGTTTTATTTTGGTTAGTTCATCCATTAAATGTGTTTTGTTGTGTAATCTTCCTGCTGTATCAATAATAACTACTTCACTTCCTTTAGCTACAGCACTTTGAACAGTATCAAAAGCTACAGCACTTGGGTCGCTACCCATTGCTTGTTTTACAATAGGTACATCAACACGTTCACTCCATATAGTAAGTTGGTCAACAGCAGCAGCTCTAAAAGTATCAGCAGCACCTAATAAAACATCATAACCTGCTTTTTTATAATTATGTGCAAGTTTGCCAATGGTAGTAGTTTTGCCAACACCATTTACACCTACTACTAAAATTACATAAGGCTTTATATTATTAGGAATGTCAAAATTTTTATAAGTAATATCATTAGCTTCTGTTAGTATATTTTGAATTTCACTTTGTAATAAATTATTTAGTTCAGAAGTATTAACATATTTATCTTGTTTTACTCTTTTTTCAATTCTTTCAATTATTTGTAAAGTTGTTTCAACACCAACATCAGCACTAATTAATGCTTCTTCAAGATTATCTAATACTTCTGCATCAACAGTACTTTTGCCTGCAATAGCTTTGGTAATTTTTGCAAAAAAACCTTCCTTAGTTTTTTGCAATCCTTCATTTAAGGTTTCTTTTTCTTTTTTACCAAACAGTTTATCAAAAAAGCCCATGATTAAAAATTTAAAAACTGAAAATTAAAAAATTGAGTTGAAAGATATTTGTATTTATTAATTGAAACTAAAAAAGCCTTCTGTAATGCACAGAAAGCCTTTGCTAATATGTTATAAAAACACAGTTAAAATTATTTGGAAGCCAAAAAATCTTTCACTTTGTCTTTGTGTACAATATTTTCTTTAAAAGTATATGCCCCTGTTTTAGGACTACGAACAGCTTTAATAACTTTAGTCCAGTTTTTAGCTTCTGCTGAAGCTTGAGCATCTTTTACCTTAGCGTTTTTTGAAGCAACTTTTGCCATAATTATTTAATTTCTTTGTGTAAAGTAACTTTTTTCAAAATAGGGTTAAATTTCTTTAACTCTAATCTTTCAGGAGTATTTTTTTTGTTTTTTACAGTAATGTAACGGCTTGTTCCTGGTTGTCCAGAAGTTTTATGCTCTGTACATTCTAAAATAACCTGAACCCTGTTTCCTTTCTTTGCCATTGTTATAAATTTTTGAGGTTGAAACCTTAAGGTTTATATTTTTTCGCCTTGGGCTCTTAAATTTTTTACTACAGAAGATAATCCGTTTTTGTTTATTGTACGAATTGCTTCAGTAGATACTTTTAATGTAATCCAACGATTTTCTTCTGTTAAGAAGAAACGTTTTGTTTGTAAATTAGGTAAAAATCTACGTTTGGTTTTAATGTTTGAGTGAGAAACACTATTACCTGTAAGTGGTTTTTTACCTGTTATTTGACATACTCTAGCCATAACTCTATTTTTTCAGGACGGCAAAAGTAGGGATTTTTATATTAATAACAATAAGTAGCATAAAAAAAATTTCATTTTGCCGATTTTAGCTATTTATATATTGACCAAAATTATATAATTATGACATTTTGTACCTATTTATAATTGTTTATTTCAATGGCATTAATATTGCAACGTTGGTTGCTTCCTAATAAGGGTTGATTTTTTTTGAAAAATATTCCAATTATAACAATATGATTAAAGCAAATATATTTACCAGTGATGAAGAAACTGAATTTATGCCAATACTACCCATAGGAGAAAATGATATTGAGCAAGAACAAAGCCTTAAAATTCCTGAAGAAATAATTATTTTACCGTTAAGAAATACAGTTTTATTCCCTGGTATAGTTTTACCAATTACAGTAGGTAGAGATAAAAGTGTAAAAGCAGTTTCAGATGCATATAAGGCAGATAAATTAATTGGTGTTTTGGCTCAAAAAGATAGTAATATTGAAGACCCTGAAACAAAAGATTTATGTAATGTTGGCACAGTTGCAAAAATTGTAAAGCTGATAAAAATGCCTGATGGAGGCACAACTATTATTATTCAAGGCAAAAAGCGTTTTAATATATTAAATGTTACTTCTACCGAACCATATTTTAGAGCAAAGGTTGAAGTATTAAAGGATGATACTTCTCCTGAAACGGAAGATTTTGCTGCACTTGTTTCATCTATTAAAGATTTGGCTTCTCAAATTATTCAGCTTTCTCCAAACTTGCCTACAGAGGCTGGTATTGTTTTAAAGAATATAGAAAACCCATCATTCCTCATCAATTTTGTAAGTAGTAATCAAAATACAGAGTTAGCAGAAAAACAAACTTTATTAGAAATAAATGATATTACTACCAGAGCAGAAAAATTAATACAACTTTTACAACGAGAATTACAATTTGCTGAATTAAAAGATAAGGTAACTAATAAAACCAGAACAGAAATTGATAAACAACAACGAGAATATTTTTTACAGCAACAGTTAAAAAGTATTAAAGATGAGTTGGGTGGCGACCATAATGAAAAAGAAATTGCTGAAATGAAGAAAAAAGCTGAAGGCAAAAAATGGTCTGAAGCAGCAAAAAATTTATTTAATACAAGTATTGCTAAGTTAGAAAGAATGCATCCAAGTACACCAGATTATTCTGTTGTTTATAATCATTGCGATTTAATGCTTGACCTTCCTTGGGAAGAATACACTTCTGATAACTACGATTTAAAAAATGCAAAAATTGTGTTAGATGATGAGCATTATGGAATGACAAAAATTAAGAACAGAATATTGGAATATTTGGCTGTATTAAAATTGAAAGGAGATATGAAAAGTCCTATTCTTTGTTTTGTAGGACCTCCAGGTATAGGTAAAACATCTTTAGGAAAGAGTATTGCTAATGCTGTTGGAAGAAAATATACTCGTATTAGTTTAGGAGGTTTGCACGATGAGAGTGAAATAAGAGGTCATAGAAAAACATATATTGGAGCAATGCCTGGTCGTATTTTACAAAATTTAAGAAAAGTAAAGACTAGTAATCCTGTAATGATTTTAGATGAGATAGATAAAGTAGGTAGCGACCATAGAGGAGACCCATCATCTGCACTTTTAGAAGTATTAGACCCTGAACAAAACAATACTTTTTATGATAATTATTTAGAGCTTGAATACGATTTAAGCAAAGTATTATTTATTGCTACTGCTAATAATATTGCTAATATTCAACCAGCATTAAGAGATAGATTAGAAATTATAGATTTAAGTGGTTATGCTGTAGAAGAAAAAATTGAAATTGCTAAAAGGCATCTTATACCAAAACAAAAAGAAGCTCATGGATTAGCAAAAATAAATTTAAAAATTGCCGATTCTGTTTTACAAAAAATAATTGAAAATCATACAAGAGAAAGTGGTGTAAGAGAATTAGACAGACAATTAGCAAGCATTATGCGTAATGTTGCAAAAGAATATGCTATCAAAGGAAAAGCAAATTCATCTATTACAAATGCAGATGTAGAGAAAATTTTAGGCAAACCTCGTTATAGCAATGATTTATATAAAACTGTAAACATTGCTGGCGTTGCTGTTGGTCTTGCTTGGACTTATGTTGGTGGCGATATTTTATTTATTGAAGCTGCATTAAGTGAAGGAAAAGGAGAATTAAAACTAACTGGTAATTTAGGAAATGTTATGAAGGAAAGTGCATCTACTGCATTAACTTATTTAAAAACAAATGCCAAAAAAGGTGGTATAGATTTTAAATTATTTGAACAAAAAACTGTTCATATACATGTACCTGAAGGAGCAACTCCTAAAGATGGACCAAGTGCTGGTATTACAATGCTAACAGCTTTAACATCTGCCTTTACAGGGAAAAGAGTAAAGCCTTATTTAGCAATGACTGGAGAAATTACTTTACGTGGACAAGTTTTGCCTGTTGGTGGAATTAAAGAAAAAATTTTAGCTGCAAAACGTGCTGGCTTAAAAGAAGTTATTATGTGTTGGCAAAACGAAAAAGATGTTCAGGAAATTGATAGTAATTTTATTAAAGGAATTAAATTTCATTATGTAAAAACTATGCAACAAGTATTAGATATTGCCATAACAGAATAGCACAATGCTATTCTGTTATTCGTTTAATATTCTATAACCTGTAGTTGGTATTTCAAACCTTGAAATTGATACAGGGTTTAAATTTATTTTAGTTGCTGAATATTTTATTTTTTGCCCATTTTTATCCTGAGATTCATATTCAAGAACTAAGCCTGGCACATCTTTAAACTGATATTCAAATTCTTTTACAGAAGGGATAAATGTTGGTATATAATATAAGTTTAAAGAAGCTCCATCTACAAGCGTTAAAACTGCTTTTTTACATTCATAACCTAAAATAGTTTTTGTTTCATCTAAAGTTTTTAATGTTGCATTATTAAAACGGCTATTATTTTTTTTCCAAGAATCGTTATTTAATTTTGTTAAAAATTTATTGTTACCAATTTCTCTTAAAATAACAGCATCGCCTGTTTTTTTATCATAAATAACAGATTGAGAAAATGATGGGCTTTTAAAATCTACTCTGCTTTGATTTGCTTTGATATAAACCGTTTTTGTAGTTGCTTTAAAAGTTTCTATTGTTGTATTATCTAATCCTGTTAATTCGCTTACATCAACATTATAATCAATAGTACATTCTGCTAAAACTCTTTGTTTATCTTGCTGTGCAAAAGTTGACATTGTTGTTAGAGCAAATAAGCTAATAAGTAAAACTATCTTTTTCATTTTTAATGTTTATTTATATACATACAATTCTGTGCCAATGTTAACGAAAAAGCCTCGTATTTTACTACAAGGCTTTTTAAAGGTTATTTATTTTTTAGATTTACCCTTCATTTCCTGAACCTTCTTTTGGGCTTCTACCATTTGTGAGTAACGTTCTTGCCATTTACTTTGCTTTTTAGGAGCTTTTCTTTTAGCTTCTATTTTAGCCAGAATTTTATTATGGTCTATAATATATTTTTGAATTATT
>JBPXJV010000023.1:0-5772 GCA_051715485.1 Chitinophagales bacterium | reverse complement strand
GCAGGTAAAGTTGTTATGCAACAAAAAGCAAATGGAGGTACACATCAATTAACAATTGAAAGACTAACAACAGGCACTTACTTTGTAGAAGTGATAGACAGCAAAGGCAACAGAACAACGGAAAAATTGATAAAACAATAATAGATTAAATTTTAAGATAAAAGCTCCAGAAATGGGGCTTTTATCTTTTAGGTAAGTGTAATACAGAAAAATAGTTAGCAATATTTACTTGCAAGGACTTTGAACTAATTCTACTTCTATAACTTTTCAATAATATTAGCTTCACTTGATTGCTTCAGGCAAAAGCCCTCGCAAAGACGATAAAGAAAAGCGTACAAACTCTCGGTCAGTAACGAAATAATCCTTCTCCTCGTCATTGCAAGTCAAAGACGAAGCAAGAAGATAAAAGTTTTTAATTTATACTTTAAACCTGTGAATTGTTGGAACATATCATATACCCATTAGTAGGTATTGATTTTAAAAATTAAAAACATACTTTGCAATAGCAAAAAAAAAGTTATGAATAAGATTCTTCGTTTCTTTCTAATATTGATTTGTTCGACATTAATGCAAAAGAATTTTGCACAACAAATAAATAAACAAGATTCAATTTCATGTGTACAATTAGGTGAAAAAGTATTGCATTATTTCAAAAGCCAAAAAATAGATTCAGCAATAATTTATGCTAAACAAAATGTAGCTTGTATTGAAAAAACTTATGGAAAAAATAGTATTTTATATGCTGATGGGTTATTTGCTTTAGCATTTATTTATGACAATAAAAAAAATTATGCTGATGCAGAATTATTGCTAAAAGAAGCAATGCTGATTGTGAAAAATGTAAAAGGAACTGAACATGCTAATTACATACAATACTTAGAAAAATTAATTGATGTTTGTTATAACCAAAAGAAATTTAATGATGCCATTTCTTTAGCTAAAGAATTAGTAGAAATATATAAAAAATTTAATGGTACTGATAACATTAATTACATAGGTGCAATTCATAGATTAGCATTTTTGTACGATAAGTCTAATAATTTCGAAAAAGCAGAAGAATTCTATAATGAGGAGTTGACAATTGTAAGAAGAATAAAATTTACTTCAGACCCTATTTACATTTTAAGATTATATGAACTTACCTTATTTTATTTAGACTTTAATAAATATACCAAAGCTCTTCCTTTGTTTAATGAAATAATTACCATCATAGAAAAAGCAAAAAATTCAACTGACCGAACTATTATTAAATTAAGTAATGAATATTTTAAAATTATTAAATCTGCTGAATGGTACAATAAACGAGCTGATTATTATGCTGCAGAACTTTTGTACAAAATTGCTTTAGCTTTTCAAAAGAAACAAGAAATTAAAGATGTAAACTATACTTATGTTTTAAACAAATTAGCAGGTATTTATTATGAGATGGGCAAATACAATATTGCCGAACAAACCTATAAAGAAATATTGGCTGTTGTAAAACAAACGGAAGGTGTTGGTTTAAACTATGCTATCAACTTAAATAATTTAGCAGAAATGTACAGATTGATAGGACGTTATTCTGAAGCTGAACCTTTAATTATTGAAGCAATTAATATTATTCAAACAAAAGAAGGAAAAGATAATTCTGAATACAGTGCTTGCATCAACAATTTAGCTTTACTCTACAGAGATATGGGTGATTACAAAGATGCAGAACCATTGTTTAAAGAAGCAATACAAATAGTTAAAAAGAAAAAAGGAGCAGAACATGAATATTATGCTTCAAGTTTAAACAATTTGGGTACACTATATTTTTTAATGAGTAATTATGCAGGTGCAGAAACTTTGTATATAGAATCTTATAACATTCGTAAAAAGAAAATGAGTACTGATGCTGTTTCTTATACTTTTAGTTTAATGAGTTTAGGTAATTTATACAGAAGCATGAGCAATTATACTGATGCTGAAAAATATTTGAATGAAGCAGTAACTATTCGTAAAAAAGTTTTAGGAGAAGAACATCCAGATTATGCAGAAAGCCTGAATGATTTGGCAGGTTTATATGAAGATATGAGCCTTTATGCTGATGCAGAAAATTTGTATAAGCAATCATTATCTATTCGTGAAAAAACTTTTGGGAACGAAAGTAAATCTTATGCTATTGCTTTAAATAATTTGGCTCACTTATATGAACGTACAAAAAATTATGCAGCTGCCGAACCTTTGTATAAACAATCAATGGCAACTCGTAAAAAATTGTATGGAAGTGAAAGTAAATCTTATGCTATTGCTTTAAATAATTTGGCTGCTTTATATAGTAGCATAAATAATTATACTGCTGCTGAACCTTTGTATAAAGAATCACTATCTATTCGTAAAAAATTATTTGGAAGTGAAAGCATGGATTATTCTAATACGCTAAATAATCTGTCTATTTTGTATTACCACTCTAATCAATTTTCCAAATGGAAAGATGTTATACAAACTGCCATTCAATCAGAAAACAATAATAAACAAACTTTACTACAAAATTTTAGTGAAACAGAAAAAGAGACTTATTTAAATGATAACGATTATAT
This sequence comes from Chitinophagales bacterium, assembly GCA_051715485.1. Taxonomy (GTDB): domain Bacteria; phylum Bacteroidota; class Bacteroidia; order Chitinophagales; family Chitinophagaceae; genus UBA1930. Next base: position 3,211 of record JBPXJV010000023.1, on the reverse strand, counting down.
GTACAAGATTTATTTATCTATGTTACATCATTTTCAATATAATAAAACTAATAGCTTTTATCAAACTACAACAGCAAAACAAGGTTGGTTATTACAAGGCAAACAGTTATTAAATAGTTATGCAGTAAACTCTTCTAATACTTCTGTAAAAACAATATTAACTAAATGGCAAAATACTAATAAACTTTATGCAAGAGCCATTCAGATAAGAAAAGATATGCAGGAAGAATATGGTTTAAATGAAGACAGTTTATTCAAGCAAACCCAAACTTTGGAAAAACAATTAATTGCAGCATTACCAGAATTGCAGCATGTAATAAAAAGCACAGGTTATACAGCTAAAGATGTTTCAACAAAATTAAAAACAAATGAAGCCGTAATTCAATGGGTTTCTTTTAAATATTATTCTCAAAAACAATGGACAGATACTGTTTTTTATGCAGCATTTATTATAACAAAAAATGACACAACACCTACATTCATTACTGTTTTTAATGAAAAGCAAATACAAGCTTTATTAAAAAATTATCATGGTGCAACAGGAAGAAGTTCTATAAAAAAACAAGAAAATAAAAATGCAATAAACACAGATATTGCTTTGTACAATTTAATATGGAAACCATTATTGCCTTATTTAAAAAATACAACTACTATTTATAATTTACCTGCTGGCTTATTACACAAAGTAAGTTTTGCAGCTATTACAGACAGCAGTACACAAAAACAGTTGATAGATATGTATGAGTTGCATCAACTGTTAAGCATTAATGAATTGATAAACCCATCAAAAAATTCTACAAAAAATAATTCTATTATTTTAATGGGTGGTGCAGATTATGATGCTAAAATAAATTCTGTATCAAATAATAATTCTGCATCAACACAACCCATGTATCGCAATGCTATTAGTGAAAATAAAAATATTCATTTTTCTTATTTGCAAGGAACAAAAAATGAAATAGAAATTGTAAGTCAACAAATAAAAAATTCCATTTGGCAGTTTAAAAATTTTGAAGGCATTACTGCTACCGAAGATAATTTTAAACAATTAAATGGCAGCCAAGCTCCAAGAATATTACATATAGCAACACATGGTTTTTATTTTCCTCCAAAAAAAGAAAAGCTAATGACAAATGTTAATGATGAAGAGAATAATAATGCAAAAGATTTTCCATTATTGCGTAGTGGTATTGTATTAAGTGGAGCAAATAATTATTGGGGAAAAGATACTTTGTTAGAAGGCAAAGAAGATGGCATTTTATCGGCACAAGAAATAAGCAATATGAATTTGCTAAATACAGAATTAGTGGTTTTAAGTGCATGTCAAACAGCATTAGGAGATATTAATGCAAGTGAAGGTGTGTATGGTTTACAACGTGCATTTAAAATGGCAGGAGTAAAAAAATTAATCATCAGTTTATGGGAAGTGCCAGATGCAGAAACAGCAGAATTAATGCAATTATTTTACAGCAATGTTTTTAAAGGAGAAAGTTATTATACATCATTTAGAAAAGCACAAAAAGTTTTAAAAGAAAAATACAAAGACCCAACAAAATGGGCTGGGTTTGTGTTGTATGGGGAGTAATATTATTGATTCTTTGTATCGTGAAGACACACACCAAAGCAAAGGAGTTTGAAATAGCATCATCATTGCGAGGAGCTGTAGCGACGTGGCAATCTATTGAAATTATTGTGAGGGATTTCTCACTTCGTTCGAAATAACGCTCACGTCTTTTCGAGTGGAGCGGAGCGAAACGAGAAATCTGTTTGCAAATTATTCATGAGATTTCTCACTTCATTCGAAAGGACGAAAGAAAGTTGGAAATGAGGAGTTATTTACCATTTTATAATTTCATCCCACAAATCTTTCCTTTCTGGATTTAGCGAATTAATTAATTCATCTTTCTTTTTTCTACTCCATTTTTTAACCTGCTTTTCTCTTGCAATTGCTTCCTCTATGCTATAATGAAATTCATAAAACACTAAAAACACCAAATTATATTTTGCAGTAAAACTGGTTGTATACTTTTTCATTCTATGCTCATATACACGATTCAATAAATTAGAAGTTACACCAAGATATAAAGTAGTTTTATTCTTGTTTGTCATAAAATATATGCAGCCTCCTCTTTCCATATTCTATAAAAATAATGAATTCGTCTTTTCGAGTTGAGCGGAGCGAAACGAGAAATCTGTTTGCAAATTATTCATGAGATTTCTCACTTCGTTCGAAAGGACGAGCAGAAAGTTTAAAATAACGGAACACTTTTTCAATCTCTGCTTATCATTTTCCATTGCTTGTATTTGCCAAATATTGAATAAAGTGTTGAAGTTAATATTTAGCTACAATGATATTTTCCTCTGCTTTTTTCTTTAATCTATTTAAACGACTTACATCTTCTGAGCTTATATATTTTTCATATTTTTTTAAAAACCTTTCAATTGCTGATTTAATTATCTCGTTATAATTAACCAGAGCTCTACAAGCAGTACTTTTCCCATAAGGAAAAGTATATTTCATCTTTTTATCTTTTTCACAATCTTTAATATACGTCTTCATAGATTCATTATATTCAATTATTTCTTTGTCTAATTTTCTTAATTCATCAGCAGCCTCCTCTACTATACTTATTTGTTTTTTTTCTTCAGACTTTGATTCTGTATTGTTCACTACTTTGTACTCTCTTACTTTCTTTTCTTTGATAAGTTGTATCTTAATTTTTTTTACACTTACTTTATAATTGTTTGGTAAAATAATACTACCTCTATAAGTTTCTAAATCATTATTCAGATATAAATAGGAGGCATAAATTTCTTGATTTTTATATTTTGATAATTGTTTTTTATCTGATTCATCTTTATCAAAATCTATTAGTAAAACATTCTCTTCTTTAATTCCTTTATATAATTGAGTAAGTTCTGCATTTGTATATTTTGTTGCTGAGTTAATTCCTGTTAAGACAAACCAAAAATTAGAGAATAATTCAAATAATTTATCCATCTCTATTTCAGAGTTACATGTAAAGGATATACTGTAATATCCATAATTATCAATGGGGAATACTGATTTTTTTTCATTATTTGCTATGTAGAAACTAAGTTCAAGTAGCAAGTGCAACACCAGTTCAATCTTTTTTGGGGTACCCCAAAAAAGATTGAACTGAAAACAGATTTTTGTGTTGCAATGTCAAAAAAATATAATCAGCTCAAT
>JBPXJV010000022.1:0-25523 GCA_051715485.1 Chitinophagales bacterium | reverse complement strand
AAGTTGTATGCAAAGAACGTAATTCTAATAATTGAAAGCAAATCACAAGTAAATTACTAACAACAAATAAAAGAAGCTAAATGCAACACTATCAAGGCTTTTGTTGATTTCTTTTTTGTTGTTATTTGTTGTTTCTTGTTGTTATTTATCGTATTTTTGTTGCTAATCTGTTACACGAATTTAGCAACAATGTAACAGCAACAACTGGAAATTTTATAAAATCAATAATAGCAACAAGTAGCAACAATGAAAGTATTTTTAAGAGAACGCAAACAAACAAGCAAAGGAAAGATTTCTTTGTACTTGGAAATTTACAAAGGCACTACCAAAACCGATGATGGCAAAGTAAAGCCTGTAAGAGAGTATGAGTATTTAAACTTGTACTTAATTGAAAAGCCGAACAACTCCGTTGATAGGCAACAAAACAAAGACACAAAAAAACTTGCTGAAAGCATCAAGGCGAAAAGAGAAATTGAAATTAAAGAGGGTCGCTATGGCTTTAATGCTGACTTTAAAGCAAAGGCAAATTTTATTGAATACTTCAAATACCAAACTCAACGCAAAACAACAAGGGGCAATCAAATAAACTGGCATAGCACCATAAAGCATTTAGAAGCCTATGCAGGAAAGCAAGTTCAATTTAAAGATATTGATAGTAATTTTTGTGATGGCTTTAAAGACTATTTGGAAACTGCAACTGGTAGGACTGAAAAGCCTTTAGGCAGCAACACTAAAAACAATTATTTCAGCAAGTTTAAAGCTGTGTTGAATAAAGCAATAAAGGATAGAATAATTTATGTAAACCCTGCGGATGCTGTAAGCAATTTTTCAAAGGAAGAAAGCCAAAGGGAATATTTAACCATTGATGAAGTAAAGTTATTGGCTAAAACTGCTTGCAAATATCCAGTTCTAAAAAATGCTTTCCTCTTTAGTTGTATTACCGGGTTAAGATTTTCAGATGTACAAAAATTGCAATGGAGTGATGTAATGCAAAACCCCGATGGTTGGAGGTTGCACTATCGCCAAAAGAAAACAAAGGAGCAATTGTATTTGGATATTAACGAACAATCAAAAATACTTATGGGAACACCTGGCGAACCTACAGACAAAGTATTTACCAACTTAAAGTACAATGATTATTTCACAACACAATTAGGCGAATGGGTCAAATCTGCTGGCATACAAAAAGAAATTACTTACCACTGTTCAAGGCACACATTTGCAGTAATGCAATTGACTTTAGGAACTGATATTTACACGGTTTCAAAACTCTTAGGACATTCCGAATTAAAGACAACACAGATTTATGCAAAGATTGTAGATGATAAGAAAAAAGAAGCTGTAAACAGATTGCCCGATTTTAGTTTTTAGAGTTGCACCAACTAAAAGCAATTACACAACAAAGAAAGGAAAACGAAAATTGTATTTTAAAGCGTAAAAGACCCTATCAAAAGCATTAGCTAAGATGGGGTTTTTATTTACCTCAACTGCCTTGCAACGCTATCAAGTTGCAAGCCTGTGTATTGGCAAAACTCATCAACAGTAACAAGCTGGTGTTGCTGCTTTTTGAAGTGTTCTTTAATCTTCTTGATGAGGTTTCTTCCATACCTGTCGCTTCTGCCTGTGATTACCTGAATGTCTTTAGGATAAATGCACAGTCTATTCATTTAAAATTATACTATTTAATACACTATCCATACCGAAGGTATAGATAAGATGTGGCAAAGATATTTATAAAATATCAAAGGCAAAAGTGTGTTTGTTGGAATAAGGCGGAAAAAACGGAACGGATGGCACGGCACATTTGCAAAGCCTTATTAGTGCTTCTACTTTTGTTCTCAAATGAAAGCAACACGAAATATTTTGTTTGGTTTAATGATAGCAATTGCATCAAATGCAATGGCTCAAAATACTGCAAAAGTTGTTCGTGTGGTTGATGGTGATACTTACAAATTATTGAGCAATGGTAAAATCATTACTGCAAGGTTGGTAAATGTAGATGCACCTGAAACAAAGCAAAATTTTGGCGAAGCTGCAAAGCTGCAAGCAACAAATATTTTGATTGGAAAAACTGTAAGTTTTGACAACAAAGGAACTGATAAATACAACCGTGTATTAGCAAGTATTACAGTTGATGGAATGGCTTTAGATAGCCTTTTAATTATTAACGGTTTGGCTTGGGTGTATTTAGAGTATTGCAATGATGCAACGCTTTTAAAGTTGCAACAATTGGCAATAAATGGCAACAAAGGGCTTTGGGTTTGTGGTGTGAATAGCGTTTGCCCTCCGTGGTTGTATAGGCATTATAATTACCGAAACAGATTGAAATACTGTAAAGGTTGTAAAGCATAAAATTTTTTATTAACAATTAAATTCAAATAACAATGGCACGTTTAAAAGGCTTACTAAAAATTGAAGGAACTCTGGATGAGTTGACTTTCTACAAAACACAAGATGGACACCTTGTGAAAACTAAAAGCGGTGTATCTGCTGACCGTATTGCAAATGACCCAACATTTCAACGTACCCGTGAAAACGGTAGTGAATTTGGAACGTCTGCAACTGCTGGCAAATTGCTTCGTGATTGTGTTCGTAATTTAATGATGGCTGCAAGTGATAACCGTGTAACAAGCCGTGTTACGCAAGTTATGACAATCATTAAAGGTTTTGATACCACTTCGGCAAGGGGTGAAAGAAATGTTGGCGTTGGTATTGCCGACCCTGCTGCACAAGCTGAATTGAAAAACTTTGATTTCAATATTAATGCGGTGCTTTCCTCTATCCTTTACAAACCTTATTCTGTTAATACCAGTACTGGAGTAATGGCAATAAGTGGTTTAGTACCTGTAAATGATATTGCATTTCCAACTGGTGCAACACACGTTTCAATTCGTGGAGCTTGGGCAAAAATTGACTTTGCCGGTAACACTTCGGAAATTGAGTACACCAACACTGTAAATGTTGCTCTTGATGGAACATCAAGCAACGTTACTTTAACTCCTGCTGCTGTGCCTACTGGTGCAGGTACAAGTTTGTTTTTGTTGGCGGTGGAATTTTTCCAAGAAGTAAACGGTGTTCAATACACTTTAAAAAATGGTGCTTACAATGCCCTTTCAATTGTTGAGGTTGCATAGGGATTGATTTTTCTTCCAGTTGCTAAAAGCCCTACCTAAACGGTGGGGCTTTTTAGTTTATGCAAAGCCCCTAAAAGGGCAATGCAGAAAGGAAACGCTGACCAGTGGAATGAACCCAAAGGCAACAGCCACAAGGCAAATTATAAACCCTAATGCCAGGCGAAGGACACCAATTGAAAGAAGCCCTGCGGACAAAACGCTGATAAGCGAAAGGCGAAACAGGAACGAACTGCGAAAGGGCAACTGAAGTAAAAGGACAAATACCTGACTGGCTGCCTGCTGAAATACGTGGATGCTTTTGCATAATGAAATAATTTAGATGCCTCTCACAGCAAGGGGGATTAAAAAACCAAAAGGAAACGGAATAAATGATAGCCTTGTGTGGTGGGTCTGTGTTTATGCCGTAGTCTTTTGGTTTTTTTAGTGTTGGCTTTGTGTGGTTGCCCCCCTTGCTACTTTTGCAGCTAAATTTTTTATTAGGCATTTGCATTTCATCCACCAAAGGCAGCCAATGCTGCTACCTTTTAAAGTGGCGGTAAATCATCGCTCTTTTTACATCGGCTAATAGTAGCAATGTTTCTTTCATCTGCTTTTCCTTGCGTTCAATCTGCTTTACTTTTTGCACATCTTTTGCAAAGGCATATTGATTTTTACTAACTGCTTCGGCTTGCTCTTTTAAAGCTGCTTTAAATTCATCAATGCGTAAAAATGGAATGACTGAACCCACAAGGAATTGATGAAAGTATTTTGCCTTCCACAATCCAAATAACAGGGTTTTGTAAAAGTCTAATTCATCTGAATTTTTACAGCTTACTATAAAGCTATTTGGGCAAGGTGTTACAAGTGGCTTGCCACTATTTAAACCTTTGCACAAAACGAATAAATCAAAATTGCCTGATTGATTTTTGGGATTGAATGTTTTAACCTTTGGACAGTGCATAATACTTACTTTAAAATTTGTATCTGCTTTTGCCCTTGCTACTGCCCTGCTTCGCTTACGCTACGCAACACATAAATATTTTTACAAAGAAAAAAAACAGAAAAAAAAAGAAAGCAATCTGATAGGTGGCGTGGCTAAAAAACCAAAAGGAAACGGAATAAGACCCGAAGGGTGAAAGGCAAATACCAATAAAAAAACAAACAGATTATTTGCCTTTCATTATGCCGTAGTCTTTTGGTTTTTTTATCAGCCTTGGGCTGTGCCAGCCACCTAATTTTGCTGCACTTTTTATTTTTATTTTTTCCTTCTTTTTTGAAACTGAATTATCCGTTTTCACTCAATCAATTCAAATAAATTCATTGCATATTCTTCAATCATTAAAAAGAAATAATCAACTGTATTTGGTGCGTTGGATGGGGTAAACACTTCGCAGAAAAAAATAAAGCATACCGATATTTATTGCAGCGTTGGATAAAAGCAAATGCAATGATTAAACGGAATGAAACAAATTGCTTTGGGTGCTTGTAGTGGTTTGAGCAATCCCGAATGTGCAAGAATATTGAGGGTAGGAAATCGGGATGCCAAAACACGAAAAGCAATAGCGTTGGATTTGTGAAATGCAGAGAGTGAATTGCTTTTGCTGTGCGGTGCAGAGGTGGGTGAAATGAACGTAGGCGAAATGAAGTGAAGGATAGTGAAGTGTATTGAGTAAAGCGAAAGGAACGAAACGCCTGAACGGAATGGAGATGTAGTGAATGAACCTACCGCAAGCACATTGCCATAAAAAAACTAATGCTTTATTTTTTACTGCACCATTGAAAGGGTGGAGGGGTGTGTGGCTCTTAGGGTGGGTGCGATGGCTGAAAAGACGGCTTCCATTTTATCAAAATGGCTATGGTATTGGATACTTAACATAATGTTCTTATAGGACTTTTTAGCTTTGGCATAGTCGCCTATAAGTGATGGCAAAAAGTACTATAAGGCAACATTATGTTTAAGTAGCTTCAGGCAGTTTTTATACTGGCATAAGCGGAACGGTGGTGGTGGTTGGAGTGTAGCGTTTTTTTGTTGCTATGCTGTGTGTTGGGTTGGCTCTTTGGCTGTGGAGCAAAGCGGAACAGGCAATGTGCCAAATGCTTGGGGAGCATAGCCACAAAAAATATGACAGTTAAAAACTGACTGCAATACCATAGAGTGCTTTGAAGCGGTTGCCTTGTGTGGTTGGCAAAGCACTAAGCCGTCTTTTCTGTGCGATAGCCTTTGGGGGGTTAGTTCGTTTCCTCCATTTGTATGTCAAAAGCCTGTTGAATTAAATCCATTACATTATCCAATTCACTCATTTTGCTGATGCCTACTTCAATATCCCCATTTCCCCATCTCCCTTTGTCGGTAACATCTAAACATAATCCCAATGGATCATCAATTTGATTAAACTCTATATTCAATGACAAACGTAACCTTGCTTTTTGTGGCACAATATCAACGAAGTTGGTATTGGACTTGAAAGCTATGTATAGCTTCTTGTATTCTTCTTTTACCGAAGCATCAATGTTTAATATCCTTTTCTTCAAAGCATAGTACAATTCAAGCATATCGCCTTTTAAATGCTCGTAGTTTTCAATAGTGTAAACGCTAACTTCTTTTTCTTCACTGCGTTTGTACTTATCCAAAATTTCTTGTGAAAGATTTGGGGCAACCCATATTTTAGATGCTTTAGCCGCTAATTCAACTGCTCTTTTCTGTATCTGTTCTTCATTCCAAACATTAACCTTTTGCATAAATGAATTTAAACGAAGTGGTGAATGGTCAAAGCCTCCTTCAATTGATTTTTTAATATCAAAAGGGTTGTCGCTTAATTCGGGATTGTAGCCGGTAAGAGTTAAGTTACCCAATGTATGTAAATACTTCTTCTGTACTTCTTGCCAATTATCTCCCAACATTGCTTGCCATTTTGCATTTAATTTTGGGTTCTGTGGCATTATGTGTTCTATGGTGTAATCGTCTGTATTAACTATTTCCTTTCTGTTGTAATTTTCTAAGTTATGCAACAAGTAATTTCGGGAACGGAAATTGTAAACATCTTTCAAACCTATTTCCTTTTCAAATTCAGTATCGTTAGGGAAGCGTTTGTAATTCTCCATCAATTGGAATGTAGCTTTTAAACTCTCCAGGTAATGTGATGGATTTATGGACTTGTATAATGTAGCAAATGTTTTGTTCAAGCTGTTTGTTGGAATGCCACAGATTGCTCTACGGAAAACATAGTTTTCAACCAGCTTTATTATTTCTTTGAAATCTTCTATTGTAATTATTTCGGTTGCATAATCATTGTAAACTGGCAGTAGGAATGGATAAGATACATCTACTTTTAGTTTAAGGATATTGGTAAACAATTTCTTTAAATCTGTATTTGCTTCTTTTCTCAAAACCATATTTACATAGTAGCCAGAGTATTTGAAAATATCCTGTACAACTTCTGTAATTGTTTTTGGTGCTTTACTACTTTGTACATATGCTTTAAATTCTTCATAAACCTTGTCTATTCTTGGTATTGCTCCTGTTTTAACTGAAAGGTAATCCCTCATAAACCAGTCAAACTTTGTTGCATATTCATTGGCATAGCTTTGCTCCATTGGAAACCAATATTTCTCGTACAACTCGGTTTGCAGTTTTATATCCTGCCCCATTAAAATATAGTTTCTAATCAGGTCGGCTTGTGATAAGTCTAAACCTGTTGAGTTCATACTCTCAAATATCAATTGTGGATTATCCTTGTCCTTTTCTAATGCCACATCAACAATAAATAATCTTAGCACTCCATTATAAACTTCCTTTACATTTTCTTTTGATATTTTTCCTTTGAAAAATCTGTAATTCTCAACCAAACGTAAAGAGTATTCACCAACTGGCTCAATGCCTTTTATTAGATTGATTAGAGTTTCCTTATCCCTTTTGGTAAGCAATAGTTTGTATCGTAATTCGCTTTCTTCTTCGGGATTAAGCAAATAGTAATTCTGTAGTTTGGTGAAGTTGGTATCTATATCAACATCGTTGTCCCTTATAAATTCAGACAAAGCAATTATCAATAATGAAACTGTGGTTAAACGTTGTTGTCCATCAATAACCAATAGCTTAGGCACATCAGAAACGGTGTGTATGTTTTCCTGAAAATATACTACTGAACCAATAAAATGCCCTTGTGCAGCTCCATCTGTACTTACCTTTAAGATGTCATTGAATAGTTTATTGCATTGAGGCAACAACCAACTGTATGTACGCTGGTAGATTGGAATTACAAATTGTTTAGGACCTTTTATTACGGTCAATAAGTTTGCTGATTTTGCTTGCATTTATTTTTAATTAGCTTTTTTAGTTATAGAAACCACAAATTATCTGTACCAAACTCCGGTATGTAATGTTGTTTGAAGTGTGAAAATATTTCTGCTACCATTTCAGGGTAAGCAATAGTTACAGGTATGTTTTGTTGGCTGACACTTTTCCAATACATACGGCTGAATTGATACACTTGGTCAATGAGTTTTTTTACAAGTTCTGTATCCTCTAATAATTCAAGATGTGTAGAAGTAAGTTTAATTTTTACTGGGAAATGATATTCCTTATCTGCTACTACACTATCAGACTTGTATCGGGTATTGTTGAATAAAAGATATTGCCTTTCTGCCATACGGATATATGTACCACTGTACGGCATATATTTATCCTTACTGGATGTATCAAAAGCCAACAATTCTTTGCTTACTGTTTTATTGATGGTTACTACAATGATTGGAATAGGTAAGTTTAAGCCATTGTAAAGCATATCCATTATCGGCTTTAATTCTCTTTGGCTTATTACCTTGTAAAAGTGAATGATTATTCTTGTTGCCTGTGGTTTGCTTTTGTGAAATGTTTCTACTGCCTCTCTAATTGAGCCAACTAATGCATATAATTCTTTCTGCCCGAAACAAGTAAAGTTTTTGAACCGCCCTGTATTGTCAAAACAAAAAGCTGAACCGATGTAATTTGTTTTCTTTGTACGGCAATAGAAAGCCCCTACACCGATTATTAATTCATCATCAGGCTCTTTTACTAAACGCCACGGTATTCCTCCTAATTTGGCTAAAATTGCTGCCTGTATGTTGGGCAAGAAAAGTGAGAAAAGTTGATTCTGAACTAACTGCCTTGTTTCTTTATCCCACTTTCTAATGTTGTTTTTGTAAATTACCTGTGAGTAATAGCCTTCGTGCAAAAACATTTCTTTCATTCTGTAATAAATTCCTTGCTTGGTGCTGTCCTTATCAAATTTTGGAATTGGTGAAATGTATATTGCACAATACTTTGTATTCTCTGCCTTTTTATGGTTTCTAAGGACTTTGTAAATATCTTCTACAGGACGCTGTAAACTATCAAAAACAATATTTAGAGCTTCATCAATATAGAAAGGTTGATGTATGAAGTCTTGTAAATTAGGATGTGTTTTGTAGCCGTTTTCAAAATATGATTTTACTAACTCATAATCGGGTTGACTGTCGTTGTGATAAATGAAAAAGAAAGTAACATTATTAGGTGCTGGCACTGGTTCACAAGGACCATACTCTTTAAGGTCAAGTTTTGGTGTATCGCCTGTACTTGTTCCAAATTTTAGTTTGTTTGAAACATCTGTAAGATTATCAACTGTGGCTGTATAGTTTTTGATGTAGCCTTTTTTGTCAATTGGTAAAATTGACCTGAAAGTATCATTATCTAAATACTTTGTATAAAACTCATTGATTGGTTTGTAGTAACGTGGGTAACGATTTTTGTTATCGGGTAATTCATAAGTAATACTATATTCCTGATAAAGTGTATTGCCAATGATTGGGTATATTTTATCTAAATGGAGTTTTTCTCTTGGTTCTAATTTATTCCATAAACGAACTACTCCATTGCTACTCACCAAATGCAAGTTAGAAGTATTAAAGCCTGGCATTTCTTTTAAACTCTTATTGCCTACTCTTGAAGTGCCATCATAAGATACAACCAATTCAAAGCCCTCTGTAACATTGCAATGATTGACTTTTAAAGTGAACTTATCATACAGATTATAACCGTTTCTTTTTTCATCTGTGTTTAAAAACCAAACTTCAATATCATCAGTAAAATTGCGTTGCATAATATGTGCAACACCATTACGGAAATAGGTATAAATTAAATGCTTGAAATAATGCAGTGCCAGCTTTGGGTGCTGTTCAATATTAATAGTCAATAAAAATGAATTTTCTTTTGGAGTACCAAAGTCGGTATATATCCTGTTGTTTTCAAGGTATTCCAGTTTGGTCATTTTATTGCCAACCAATTCTTTTACTTCATCATCTAAATACAAGCCATAAAAACCCTGCTGTTTGCCAACAGAAAAGGGTAAAGTAATTTCAGTAACAGGTGTTGTGAATGGGATGATATTTAATTGTAAGTTTTGCACTGTGTGTAATTTAATTCTTAATAGATGTTAGTTATTAATTGTTACTTTTTAAAGTCCTTTCAAAATCATCACAGAGCTGGGTTAAACTGTCTTTGGTTTCTCTTTTAAAAAACTCGCCCAAATCTTTATTGATGATGATGTATTTTCTATAAATTTTTGAAAAGTCTCTGTAAATTTCATCTTGGCTAAATGCTGTGCCATCATCGGTAATTTTTGCAACTAACCTTTTGCCTAAATCATCTGTTTTTATGTACTCAAAAAAGGTTTCAATTTTTGCTTCAAACTCCTTTATCATTTCGGCTATAGCTTCTTCCTCTTTGTTCCGCTTCTCGATTACTTTAAGGATGTTGTATTTGAATTTATTATCGTCTGTGCCTGTTGTGCCACCTTTTACTCCACCTTTGGGTTTATCCTTATCGGCAGGGTCTAATGGTGCTACAATGCCTATTTTGTTATCAAAGTATATTTCAACATCGTCTATTATATCAGTTGGTTTGTAGATGTTGTTATACTCGTTGTTGTATTTACGCAAATAGTCCAAAAACAAAGTATCGCTGAATTTTGGCTCTAATTCGATTACAAATTCAATGAGGTTTAAAATTTTGAAATAGCTGTTGATTGTGCTTTTTAACTTCTTTGCTTCTGCCTTATTTTTTCTGATGTAATCGGAAAATGCGTTTTGCATTTCCAGTATTAAGTTTATGTCCTTTTCTTGCTGATGGTATTTTAAGAAGTTGGAAAAATATGCAGCTAATAATGTATGCTCCTTTAGTTCTTTGTAATAGATTTCTAATTTACTTTCATCACCTAATGGGTCAAAATCTGATACCACTACATTACTAAAATGTTCAAATGCAGCTTTGATATTTTTTACATTGACATTCTTGTAAGAGAAGTCAATTATTTTACAATCGTTTTTATACTTAGTTGTTCTGTTTACCCTTGAAATGGTTTGAATGGCGTTGATGCCTCTTATTTCTTTATCAAGGAATAATGTATGCAGCTTGGGTTCATCGTAACCAGTTTGCAGTTTATCAACTACTATTATTATTCCGTTCTTGGCTAACTTGAAATTTTGCAACACAGTTTTTTCATTCAAACCATCATTGATACTGTTGCTGCTTGGTTGGTCTTGACTATCGGAATAAACAATATAAACTGGTGCATCTTTAAACCTTTCGTATTTCTTTTGCTTGGTTATTTCCTTGAAATGCTTTTTAATGTACCCTGCGTATTTGATAGCATTAGGAATTGATGTTGTTGCCAACATTGCCTTTGCTGTACCTCTTATGTTGTGGTAAACAGTAGTAACTAACCTTTCTACAATGAAATGAGAAATAGCCTCTATTCTTTCGGGGTTGGCATAAATTTTCTTTTTACGGATTGCATATTTCTTTCCATCAATCCCAAAACCTGTATCGGTATCGTCTGGAATATCTTCATAGCCTGTATCGCCTTCAAAACCTTCTAATTCATTTTCGGGCTTTTCAAAATACATTTTAGCAGATACCGGAACTATACCTTTGATTGGGTTTAATATGTAGCCATCTTCAATAGCTTCTTTCATTGTGTAGCTGTCAAACGGAATCCAAATTTTTTCCGCTTCTGCATACTTGTTATACTCGCCAAACCTTGCCAAAGTGTGGTCGCTTGGTGTGGCGGTGAAACCGACAATCAGGTTTTTCTTGTGTGGTTTTTTGGTGTAGGATGGTGTATTGTCAAAACTGCTTTGCAATTCATCAAACACACTAATCATTTCTTGGTTTTGCACACCGTCATTGCTTCGGTGAATTTCATCTATCAAAAAAGCAATTCTCAATTTTGATAGTTTGGAAACTATGGAATCATCCAAAATATTGTTTACCTTTCCAAACTTTTGAATGTTTACTACAACTATTCGTTTGTCGCTGGATAATGCTGTGGTAAAGGTTTTTTTGTCGTAGGCTTCTATGAACATTCCTTTTTGAATATTCATATTGTGCAACATTGTATCTAACTGGTCTCTTAATTGCAACCTATCTACAACAAGCATTATTTTATCGTACACATACACACCATTTTTACGAAGGTCTTTTAGTTGTAATGCTGTCCAACCAATGATGTTACTTTTACCAAACCCTGCTGAATACTGGAGCAATAAGGAATAAACATTTTTGTTGTTTTGGTACTTCTGCCTTTTGCTTACCAATTCCTTTATTTTTTCATCGCCTACGCCTTTTTCTTTTAGTTCCTTTTCTAACTTTTTAATGAAATAATCGGGTTCGTTTTCGTGTTCTAAAAACTCATCTATCTTGCTTAATACTTTATCTGTACCGAATTTTTGTTTTGGTCTTGGGCTTATCAGTCTGCCGTCATTGTGCTTGTATTCTTTGGTTTTGCTGCCCTCTTTTTTAATCAATTCCCTTTCAATAAAATTGTAATAAAGTATTTCTTTCTCTATCATTTTTTTATCGTACAGGGCTTTAAATACTTCCTCAAAGCGTTGTGTTTTGTTGGCTTCTTTATTACGAAGTGGGTATTGCTTAAAGTCCTTTTCTATTTTATTATCATAGGGGGTAAAATCATAAGAGTTGCTTGCAACTATTGATTTTATTTCTTCAAACTGATTGCTGATGTTGCGGATTACATACGTTTCATTCAGGTCGGTTGATGTGATATGTATTGCCTTTTCAAAAATCTTTAAAAAGTCTTTACGGATGGATTGTGAAATATCGTTGCCTTCGGCAATGATTAAATATTCTTGTACTGCTGTTAAGTAATCTTTAGCTACTTTTTTTCTGCCGTTGCTTCTTGCATTTTGATTGGTGTAGTTGCTTTTCAATTCGCTGTACCCTAAATAAATTCCATTTAGAAAGAAACTTAAATCTGGACGAAATGAAAAACATTGTTTGCCCTGATACTTGTATGTGTATGGCAGTTCCTGTATTACAGAAAATATGTTTTGGTTAAATAGTGTGTCTTCGTGGGTTTCGCTACCGCTTGGGTAAAACAAATGCAATGAGATACCTTCAATAGTGATGGTTTTATTGGTGTTGATGAACAAAGCCATATTAGCTGATGACTTTAACCTGTCGTGTAACTCATTGGTAACAGCATCTAACAACTCTTTTTCGCTACTAAATTTCTTCAATAGCTTTTTGTAGTTGTCTTTATTAAGTGTGGTTTCTGATAGAAAATGTTTTAAATCTTCTACCAAAAAAAATAGGTTGGAAACAGTATTTGCCTTTGCTTCTTTATACTGTAAGCCGTCTTGCCTTTCGCAAAGAAAGTTAATGAGGTATTTGTCTTGTAAGTCTAATTCGTTCATACTAATTATTTCAATTTTTTATTTTCTTTCTTTGGTGGTAAAAAGTTTTCGCCTGTAATTACGCTTTTACCTGTTTTTGCTTCTAATTCTTTTCGGGCATTTTTGGCTACTGCTCCACCTTTTTTACTGGCTTTGGCATTTTCTGCTACTCCTTTTGCTTTATCGGTTTCGGCTATTTGCCTTGTAGATAATTCGGCTAAGGCTGTAAAAATGAGTTCGGCTTCACTCATATGGTCTCTTAGGTTTTGAGATTTTAAGCCTTTTAAATCTTTATGTTTCTTAACGGTTAAACCTGTCCACTCTTGATGAATGATATTAGTAAGCATTGCAAATTCTTCGCCTTTTTTAACACCACTTTCTTGCCAATAATCAGTGAGTTTGTTTCTTGTTTCTTGCCCTGTCATTCGTTGCTGAATCCATTTATCGCTACGACCCATTTTTTGCCAATTTTCTCTGGCTCTGTCCATACTTAGGCTGGGGTCTTGTATTTCTTGCATTCTTTCGTAGCCTACTTTGGCTAACCATTGTTTAAATGGCTCTGCTTTGGGGCTTGGAATGGATTGGATTAGTCTAAAAATATGCTCTGCACTACCTGCCAATGTATTACGATTTTTGCCTGTAGAAGTGAGCATTGATATCTGGGGACAATTTGTCCCTATGTAGCTATTTAGCTCTGTATCTCTTTTTCTTAACTTTTTAAGATAGTCGGTAGCATTGGCACTATCTGTAAGAGCCTCTACAATATCAACCAATGAAAAATACCATACCTCCGATTTTTCTTCAAAATGTCTTCGTATTTGTTTTGCTTCAAAAACGGCTATTTCTTTATTGTTCATAATTATATTTTTAATCTGTTACTTTTACTTTACCTGTTACTACATCATTGATTAATGTTTTACGAAGCTCTTTAAGTGTTTCTATTTGCTTTTGAATATTGGCTACAATGGCATCTATCTTTTGCGTTTTTTCATCTAAATAAATTGCTATTGCTGTTTGTTCTTCTTTTGGTGGAATAATAATTTTGAAAATTTCTAATTGTGTTTTGCTTATATTTTCTTGGGCACTTCCACCACAAATTAATTGAACAAAGTCTTGAAAAAACATAGAAGAAATAAAATGACCTAAATAATTAGAATCAATATTTCTATTAACTCTAAATCCACAAACTCGTTGGTTTAAATATGTATCTCTATCTTCATTAAAAAAAGAGTTTTTACCGATTGTTGCACCTGTCATTGCCATTAAAATATCGCCTTTAATTGCTTTGCTTTCTTTCGCAAATAATTTATTTTCTTCGGCAACATAAGCTACAGTATTGTAATCAATTTTGTTATTTATATCTCCAATTCGGATAATTGGCAACCCTTTATCCAAATACTCATTTGATTTGAAAGCATAGCCATTGATTATTTTACAGACATCTTTTAATCTTTTAATTTCAAAATGGTTGGCAATGTTTACACCTAACTCACTTTCTTTCAACTTTACATTATTATCTAAACCTTTAGTAACTGCATTATTGATAATTGTTTTTCTTAACTCTTTGTAATATTCTATTTTGGTGGTGAGTAGGTTTATTTTTTTATCAATGGCTTGGGTTTTGGTATCAAGGTATTGGGCAATGGTGGTTTGTTCTTGAAGAGTTGGAAGTGGGAAAAACATATTTTTAAAACTCTCTTTTCCAATGTTTGGCTGACCATTTCGGTTAAGCAAATAATTGATTTGCTCCTCTGTAATTTGGCTGGATAAAAGGAAGTATAAATAAGTTTTGTCTAATGCTTTTTTGTTCGGATAAAAATTACCAACACGGTAATTTTGCAATAATGGTTCTTCTATTTTACCTACTCTAATAATTTTACCAATTGTACCACCAGTTAATGCCATTAATATATCACCTTCAGCAATTCTTATACTTTTAAACTCTTTCAATCTAGTTGCATCAATATAACTGCAATTATCCAAGTCTAAATTACCATCTGCATTGAGTTGTGTAATTTTTACTATTTTAATTCCAGTATCAGTAAAATCAAAATCTCTAAATTGAAAACCGTGTTTTAGAAATACTTTATCAATGAAACGAAATGTTTCCCACTCGGCTGGCACTTCTTTGAACCACTCAATTTCAGTTTGCTTATATTTACCGTATTGCATCATAAAGCCAAATCGTTTTCAAGGTTAGTTAATTCGGCTTCTAATGCTTGTAAATCGGTTGTAATAGTGATTACTTCCCTAAGTGTTTCGGGTGTATAGAAAACCTTATTAAAATTGATTTCTAAGCCTATTACATTATCTAAATACTCAAAAGGCTTAAACACATATTTAGCCATAAAATCGGCAATGTTTTTTTGGTTCGTTGCTTCATCGGGGCTGTATGGTATTATCTCATAGTCCTTTTGCAAATCTTGTGTTAGTTCGGCTGTAATGCTTATGCTCTTTGCTTGTTTGGTTTTACTATCTTTTTTTAAACTGGCTTTAATTACTATTTTACCACAACCAAGCCTCACCCCAGCCCTCTCCAAAGGAGAGGGAGCAGAACCTTTTTTATTGGTGGTTTGCTTAATGATGGTTTCTTTATCAGCATCAAAATAATAGCTGGTATCTTTTGTAAATACAGTTAGGCTTTTTTCTTTGTAGTCAAGCTCTGCCAATAGTGGTTTTATGCCTTCTTCAAAGTATTGCTCTAAGCTGCTGTACTTGGTTTTGTCAAAAGTGGTAATATCAAATTCAGTTAGTTCAATGGTATTTTCTTCATCAACTTGTGTAATTTTTAAAGGAGTTAGTTTGATTGATTTTTCTTCTTTTTCTTCACCGTCTTTACTTGCTTTTACAGGCATTTCAATTGCCTTACCATTTTCATCAATATTGGTAAGCATTATGCTTTGGCGGTTGTAATAGAAATGCCATTTGTCAAACACTTTGGCGATACTTCGACCTTGCTCAGTATGACGGTCCTTAAAATCGGTAAGGGCTTGCACTATTTTAGTACGGTTTGGCAAGTCCATTTCTTTACGCTTCTTACCCTTGCTTTTCTTTAATGGTATATTTAGTTCGCTAGCATTTATCAGTATTACTTTGTCTTTTCTGTCGGCTGGCTTATTCTTGTTGAATATCCACAAATAAGTATAGATGCCTGTATTAAAAAATTCATCGGTTGGCATTTGTACAATTGCTTCTACCCAGTCTTTATCAAAAAAGTGTTTACGGATATTGCTTTCACCACTACCTGCATCGCCACTGAATAAAGTTGAGCCGTTGTGTACTACAATGCTTAACCCATCATCAGCCAACTTGTGTAAGATGTGTTGGGTAAAAAGAAATTGCCCATCGCTAATTGAAGGCAAAGCCACAAACCTTTCTGTTGTATCGTTTTTAATATCTTTTTCATAGCCTTTCCAGTCCACACCGTAGGGTGGATTGGCTACAATTACATTAAAGGTTTTATCCCAAAATTTACCAATGTCGGTAAGGGTGTTGCCGTATTCAATTTGTGTATCTTTTCTAAACCTGCTTTCAATTTTGGCTAAGGCATACAAAGTGCCGTTCCATTCTTGCCCATAAGTGGCAGTAGGTCGGTTGGGGTGCAAGTCTTGTATTTTATCTTCTACACCAAACAATAAGTTTCCACCTCCACAAGTGGGGTCGTAAACAGTTAAAAACTTGCCGTTGTTTTCAATTTTGGTAGCAATGATTTCAGAAATGAGAGAAATAATATCATCGGGGGTGTATTGCTCCCCTGCTGTTTCTGCACTAATATCAGCCCACTTTCTTTTGATGTGTTCTTCCAGTGTAGTTATTTCGGAGTTGTTGAATGGTGTTAAGTCTATTTCACTCCAAGCCTTAACTGTATCAAATAAAATTCGTTTCTTTTTAAGCTGCCCGGCAATGCCTGAAATATCCAAAAACTTTTCTTCTTCTGTGCCTTTATCAACGCCTAACAAATATTTTGTTTCTCCGTCAAATGCTTTGAGGTAAGAATGAAAATCTACATCAAAAGTTTTATCGTTTTGGCAAATGGTTTTGAGTGTTTTTTTATGGCGTATCACAAAATCATTATAGCCCAAACCCTCTAAGCTGAACATTTCTATAAAATCGTTTATGTCCTCTCTGCCTACTTCTTTTTCTAATCTGTCGGCTTCTCTAATCAACCTACTTTCTACCATTAAAAGGGCAAAAAATGGCATCATATATTTAGGGAAATCGCTTTGCTTAATACCTGCACCTATAAGCAGGTCTGCCGTTTTCCAAACTTCACTTTCGTATTTTAAAATGTTAATGCTCATTTACTTTTTCTTGGTTTTAATTATTATTTCCATTGCCTTTTTACCTAATGGCTCGTCTTTGATTATTTCATTTAACTGGTCGGCTATCCAAAGCGTTTGTAAATCTTCCACATCAGCTTTTAGTATTTCTGCCAAAGGTGGTATTTGCTCTTTCCTTAATTGCCTTACACCTTTTTCAATTTTGCTTAATTGGGCTGTGTCCATATCAAGCTGTGCAGCAACCTGTCGCAAGTACAAATGTTGCTTCACTCGTAGGCTTTTAATTTTATCACCAAACCTGTTTATCATCTTATTTATTTTGACTTGTCAAATATTGGCAAATATAAGAAACAAAGAGAAAACAAATGATAAGATTTTTAGCAAAGTTGCAAACATTGCAAAGTCTGCAAAGTGCAAAAGGTGGGGCAAAAAAAACCTCCCGAAGGAGGCTTTTTAAATTCGTTGGTATAATCCAGGCTTAATTTTGGAAAGTGTGTAGCCTATGGCAGATTTTAGTATTTCATCTACCGTTCGGGCTGACATTTTAAACTTAGTGCCTATTTCGGTGGCTTCTTTTCGGGTAAACTCTTTGGGCAAAGCCTCAAAGAATTTGCGTTTGCCATCGCCTGACTGAAATTGCATTGTTTCGTTTTGCTTGGGAAGATTGTTGAACATTAGCAAGCTGTGTGCTAAATAGGTTTGTATAATCAGCATCACTGTATTGAAATCTTCATCAGTACAAAAAATTGTTTCGGTGGCATCTCCATTTTCAAACTTACGAAGTGCAGAAAGTATCATACACATTCTAAAAAATATTAAGCCCATACGATACACTACACCTGCTGCATCTTCACTGGTAAATGTTACTACTTCTGAAAGCATCAAAGGAAATTCTGTATTGATTACAGCCCATTGTTGGGGTGTTAATTCAATGGTGGTGGGTGAATGTTCTAAAAGGGTAATTAAGCCTAAAACCTGCTCTGAAAGTGCCTCAAAATGCTCATTATAAACTATTGTATTGCTTTTGGGTGAAGGGTCTTGCCACTCAATTTTATTTTTGTAAGCATAGAATAGGAAACGGCTAAATAAACCATCTTCTGCGGATGATAATAAACGTGGTGCTTGTGCTGGTGTGCCTGTAAGTGCCACCGCTAAACAAGGGTCGTTTATTTCATCGTATTGGTTATCTGTTTTCCTTGTACTTGAAACTGTTTCGTGATGAAATGCTGACCTTAGAATGGGAGAATAATCGCCCCAATCTTGTTTTTTTGCACCACTCATTGTATCTGCTTCGGTTTCGCAAATAATGCCTTTGCCGTCATTAGCTTTTAAATGTTCAATCATTCGGGCTTTGCTGCAATCGGCAGGAATGAAAACAATTTTGAAAGGTGGCTTTTCGGGTTTCTCTGGTGCTGGTTCTCCTTTGGCTTTACTTCGTTCCAATTGTTTGAAATCTGCCATTTCAGCATCGTGTATTTTTTGTGCATCCCTACTTTGCTGTAATACTTTTTGGTGGTATTTATCGGCTAATCGTTTGGCATTTTTCAACACACCTTTACCACTTGCAGCAGGTGCAATAATGAATGTGTACAAATGAGGGAAAACCCTCTCTTGAAAATATACACCTGAAACTTTGGGTAAACAACCGCTAAGTATTGCTATTGAACCAGTAAAAAACACATCTCTTTTACGCTTGTCGGTAAAGGCTCTTGCACCTTCTTTGAGAATGAAAGGCAAGTTTTCAAATACTTCATCGGGTAATGTGGGTGTAGATTTTAAGTAATCTTCTAAAGGGTCATCATCGTTTGCAGTTTGCAGGTTTGCAGACTTTGCAAACTTTGCAAATTCTTGTGTATGTTTTGTGTAGGCACTTTTTACCGCTTCTTGAATTTCTCTATGAGGTAAGTCAAAATGTTGCTTACATAAAAATTCAGTATCGGATTGCGATAAACCAACTCTGTTGCAATTAGAAGCAAGCAGATAAATAAAATTGTTTCTGTTTCCATCGGTGTATGATGCTTTTTGATTTGTGAATTGAATTTGTTGATTGAATTGGAAAGTAAGGTTGAGGTCTTCGGGTTCTGCCTGTTGTGCTTGAACAACTGGAGCAATAGCCGTAGGCGTTTGCTTTAATTCTTCTTGAATGAATTGGGGCAAAGCCACAATGAATTTTTCATTATTGATTGTACGGTATGCGTTGGGGTCGTGGCTCATAAAACAAAGCCTTGTAACATCCTTGCATTTATCATCTGCTTTTAAGCCTGTTGCATCTTCATAATACTTCATTACTTGCAAATAGGCTGTATCGTGGTGTTCTAAGCCTGTATTTACCTCAACAAATACCTTTAAGCCGTTACCGCTTGGGCTAATAAAACAAAGGGCTGTAAATGGAATTGAAGAAATAATTGCAAAAGCATTTTGCAACTGGTAGGGTGTGAGTTTATCAAAATCTAAATGCACAAAGCCGCTGTACATTTCTAAAAAAGGCATTTGCCTTTTTTCAGTAAATACAGCCGAAGGAGTGAAAGCCAATAACTGTTTCTTTTTGTTGTCGGCTTCCTCCTTATTGCCTTGTGCAATTAGTGTTCTGATATGGTCAATTTCCGCTTTGTATTTGTCGGAAATGATGTCTTTACCAATTAGCAGTAGTGATTTTTTCTCTACTGGAATAGCAAAGTTTTTAAATATGGTGCTTGATGCCATTTCTTTTCTTCCTTGTTGAGTTAAAAAATCTATTTGCGTTTGTTCTTCACTATGTAATCAGTTGCTTTAGCTTCAATTTCTTCAGTAGAAGATTGACGGTTACGCTGCAACCAACTGTCCAGTTCGGAACGCTTGAAATAGAGTTTTTTACCCTGTGGGCAGAAATGGGGAATTTGTTTTGTACTTGTAAGTTTGTACAAATGTGAGGGGCTAACATCAAGGTATTTAGCAGCCTCGTTAAGGTTCAATACTGTTTTTTGCAGTAAGTTTTGCTCATCTAATTTGTTTGAAATTTCTGTGAGCTTGTCTAAAATTAAATTGTCTTGTACCATTTTTTTTATGTTTTAAAAATTTATGGTACAAAACTCTCAAATGCAGTAGGGGCAAAAGGTTCAAGTGGGTGTAAAGGTTCAAGTACAGGAATAAACTTGAACCTTATTGAACCTTTTTTAAGGGAAATATTTATGAATAGTGGCTAAAATAGCTTCTTGGGTTTCGGTTTTCATTTTGTTTTTACTTCTCGTTTTTGAAAAACTGGTTGAAGTAATTAGAACTGCTGGTTTATTCTGCTCTCCTTTAGAATAAAAACTCATTGACTTTTCAATATTGGTTTGTGTAAGCCTTTGAAATTGCTTGTTGAGGTTATCTATAATGAAAACAAATACAGTGGTTTTACAGCCCAAATAAATACTGATTTTGCCCGGTATTATTTCTTTAGATGTAAGTAGTTCAACAAGCGTTTCAACCTTTGTTTTATCCTCATTTAGAAAATTGCAATCAATACTTAAATCATCAAACAAAGTTTGAAGCAGATTGATATTTTTTCCTTTAAAGCCAAATGATAATTTAGGGGGTTCAATTACTTTGTTAGCCTGTATAATCGGCTGGTTATTCTTATCAAATAAAACTTGTTTCAATTCAACTATATCAGCATCATTATCCATTTTGTACAAATAGAAATCTTCTACAGTTTCGTAAACTTCGGGCAAGTAATTTTTATAGTTTTCTTGTATTGAGAAATACAAAATCAACAAACTATTTTTGAGATAATCTAAACTGAAACAAGTTAAATC
Organism: Chitinophagales bacterium; assembly: GCA_051715485.1. Classification (GTDB taxonomy): domain Bacteria; phylum Bacteroidota; class Bacteroidia; order Chitinophagales; family Chitinophagaceae; genus UBA1930. The sequence continues at coordinate 4,649 of JBPXJV010000022.1, read as the reverse complement.
CTCTGCCTGATATTCTTTTTCAGCAAGTTCATTGTTTATTGAGTTTGCCAATACGGCAATCCCTTTCAAACTCTTTTCACCGATTTGAAACGGAACATCTAAAGAATGGTCCTTAATAAATGGGTTGCTAATTGTTGCATTGTAATACCTTAATACTTCTGCATCAATAACCGCTTTGTAAAAGTGTTGTTGAATAGTTGAAGGTTCTTGCAATGGGCAGCTAAATGAAAGCTGTATTAATGAATTACTTGCAATTGGTTCTATTGCCTTATGAAGTGTTGGAAAGGCTTGTAACAGGGCTTTAAGCCTGTTTACATTGCCTTGTATAGTGTTATTTTGAATTTTATTTACTTCTCTAATTGTTTGCTTTAACTCCCTCTCATCAAGGTTGAAAAGCCACGGTTTTAATTGTCCGTGATAAATGCTGTTTAATATTTTTGAGTTCACTATTTTAATTTTATTGAGTTACTATTTGCAATTGTGTTACTGCAAATAATCTAAGCAACAAAGTTAAACAAGTGCAGAAAAGTTATTGATATATTGAATTGAAAATGGTGTTTTAGTGTAGGTAAAAAGGCAAAGTATTGACGTGCTAAATAATTGTTGCTAATTTAACTTTTTTATTTGCTTGCCTCTTTAATAAATAATTGATTATCAATGTATTAAGTGTGTTACTTGTATTATGAAAGCAAATCACAACTTTACAATTCATTAGCTTTCTATTGTTTGCGTTGTATGCAAAGAACGTAATTCTAATAATTGAAAGCAAATCACAACTGAGTGCGTATTCTTTGTTTGCTTGTTTATGTTGTATGCAAAGAACGTAATTCTAATAATTGAAAGCAAATCACAACCATTACAACCACTTGTAGTAGGTGTAGTAAGTAAAAACCACCAACTTTTACCCTGAAAAATGTTTTTTAGTAAAAATTTCAATATATATTATTGATAATCAATTTTTATTAAAATAAATTTAATTTATCTTTCTTTTTAAAAACGCCTTTTTTTAAAAAAGAACCTACTACAAACCATTTTAAATTTTCTATATTTGTACAAACATTATAGCTATGCAAACAGTTACAAGAAAAGCAAACAATACTACTCCTAAAAAATTGGTTGTAAAAAAAGCAGCCGCAAAAAAAGCAAAAGGGAATATTGATGTTATTTTAAAATCAGCCCAAAAATTAAGAGAAAAAGGCATAAGTTTAGACTATTTAAAAAAATGAAAGCAATAGTAGATAGTACTGTATTACTACACATTAATACTTCGCAAAATAAAATGAATGCCATTATAAAAGATAAAGGCACTACTTCTTTATATATTACAAGGTTTAATTATTTAGAAACATTAGCAGGAGCTGCTGAAAATGCAAAAATTCAGGTAAAAAATCACTTAGATACTTTTGATATTTTAGAATTTACAACCGAAGCTAAAAATATTGCCAACAAACTTGCCCTTAAATATCGTGTAGGCGGCAAACAAAAAATTGACTTTCTCATAGCTGCTATTGCTATAGCTAATAAACTACCACTACTTACCGAAAACAATAAAGATTTTTCTTATAAAGAATTAAAACTTATTCCTTACAAAATATCCTACTGGTACTAAAATTGGTATTTTTTATTTCACACACTTGTTTGTTTTTTACAATAAACAAACATTATAACTATGCCTAAATTTAAAAAAACAACTAAAAAAAAGGTAGTTACAAAAAAAGCAGTTAAAAGAAAAACAACCAAAAAAGAAGTTAAACGCAGTATACAACAACGTGGATTAACAACCATAGAAAGAAGAAATTTAGAAGAATCTTACTACAAATTTTTAAATAAAATAGACACTTTGTCTAAGAAAAATTTAGAGGTAAATGTTAAGTATGAATTAAAGAAGTATTACAAGAAAATGTACCTTAATACGCCCAGTAAGCAAATTCGTCTCTTTTAAATTTTAAATCTTAAATAAACAAACTAAACAGCTATTCGGCTGTTTTTTTTTTATTATATAAACCACTTGAAATTTTTAATACCACTATTTCAAATGTTTTTTGAACTTCTAAAATATTTTTTTACATGAAAAATAAAGAAAATCAAACAGCACCTACAATAGAAGAAGAAAAAAATATTGATAATACAGATAATCAAATTTCTTCACTCATAGAAATTATTGAAAATTCAGAAAATCAAAATGTAAACACAAATGAAATTTCTGAAAATTCAGAAAATCAAAATACAACTACTACAGAAGCAAAGGAAATTTCTGAAAATAATAGTGTAATCAAAGAAAAACAACCACAAAAAAAGGGAAAAAAGCAAAAATATTCTGTAAACACAGAAAAACAAGCTCAAAGGGTTGCTATTACAACATCTTTCACACCAGAAGAAGCAGAATATATTTTATACATAGTAGAAGAAAGAAAAAAAGCAGGTATTACAAGAGATAATTCACACTTCTTACGCCAGTGTATTGATTTTTTTATCAATTACAATTTTGTTTTTCCTGATAAAAAAATAGGTATGCCAGAAAATTCTAAAAAATTCTTATTAAAAGATGCTTATTTCTCAAACAAAAAATAAAAATTAATGGAAAACACTCCACAAGCAACACAACCCACTATTGCCGATATAAAAAAAGCAATAGAACAATTAAAACAAGATGCTAATACAGAAGCATTAGCACAGCTTGCAGTACAAGCATTTACAGATTTAAAAGAAACAAAAGATTTAATAATTAAAATTTGCGAAACATTTGGTATAGCCGAAAATGGTAAACTAAAAAAAGGTACAAAAACATCAGATATAACCAACGCTGTATTTAAAGTGCTAACAACAGGCTTGTTGAACAGTAAAAAGGTAGAAGAAAAATTTGCTTTCGTTAAAGAATTTGCCCCTATTGTAGAACGTTATCAAAATTTATAATCAATGCTAAAAGATATTACAGAGTATGATGCAAGTGTAGAGCAAGTTTTACAAGAAGCTGCTATACCTACACAAACACAAGTTACACCAGAAGCTCCACCACCCCAAGAAGAAAAAGTAATAGAGGTTGAAACCGTAGAGGAAAAAGAAACCAAAAAAGAGCAACCACAACAATACGATGAGGCTACAATTAACGCCACCACCGATATTGTAATAGGCTTATTAGATGGCACACAAGCCACTGTATTTAGAATACTTACAGAGAGAAAGAAAAATAAAAAATTACTTGCTACTGGTGGTAATGGTGCTATAGCTCGTTTACAACAATTAAAAACAGCCGAACACAACAAAGAAACTTTATTAGAAGAAACAGACTTAAAGCTGTTAGATATTGATGCTACTGTAGAAGATTTTTTAAACAACCTCTCTTTTGATGACAATACAAAAGATATGATGCGTGAACCATTAAAAATATTAGTGGCAAAAAACATGGGCAAAATGCCACCAGAGTTTATGCTCTTTTTAGCACTTGCCACTGGTATAGGAAAAAATATTGCAGGATATTACTCTTTATAAATTATGGAAAAAGAACGATTAAATATTTGCTACTTACTTATTGGGGACCAGGGAACAGGCAAAACAACTATTGCAGATAAATTAGCAGCTGCATCTGGTAAAAGAAGAATAGTAGTAGATACAGATGCACACCCCTTTTATGCACATTACGAAGTAGTTAATATTGAGGGATTAAAAAGATTTAAAGGCGATATGTGCCGTTGTGAAGATGCTAACGAAGACGAATTATTTACAGCACTCAATACACACCAACGTAACGCCTTTATTATTTTTGAAGATGCAGCAAAATATCTCTCTCCTAACCTTAGCAAGTCAGTAATAAGTTTTATCGTTGATAAAAGAAAACGAAATTTTGATATTTGTTTTATGTTTCACTCTTTAGCAGACGTGCCACCTTATTTATGTAGAAACTATCAAAGAATGATATTGTTTAAAACACAAGATAATTTAAAAAAAGAACTAAGTAAATTCAGTAATTGGCACATAATAGTAGAAAAGGCACAAAGAATTAATAAAAACAAATCTCATAACTATTGCGAAACTATTTTTAGATAAAATGACAAACCATTTTAAAAAAAATATTCTACCCTCTACAAGGTCAGGACTTGCATTATATTATAATGTACGCTTAGAAATTTTTAATGATTGGATAAACATAAACCAAGAGCTGCAAGAAATATTAAAGCCTTATTTAAAAAAAAGAAAAAGAGTATTACCACCCAATGTAGTAAAACGAATTATTGAAATTTTAGGAGAGCCATAAAAAAGTATATATGATACAGTATTATAACAGCGGATTTATAACTTTCCGCAATAGAAAAATAGGAATATGTTTTAGTGGCGAAACAGCAGAACATATAATGAATAATTACATAAACGAAAGAAGCACACACCCTTTGAGGCATATAAGAATACAACAACTTGCAAAAACAATAAACCAATGGTCAAAAGAAAGCACAAAAAGATATTCAGGAGTTGTTAATGATAATGTTACAAGTGTAAGATTGAAAATTATTTTTGAAATTTATACTAAATTTGCACTTATTATTACTTGTTACAAGTATTAAAAAACATTGTTGTCCGATAAATGTACGATTTGATTAATAAGTGTCGCTACACACCTTGATATTGCTGCATTTTGTTTTTATTTTTCAATAGCC
>JBPXJV010000021.1:0-33879 GCA_051715485.1 Chitinophagales bacterium | reverse complement strand
TTGAGCTGATTATATTTTTTTGACATTGCAACACAAAAATCTGTTTTCAGTTCAATCTTTTTTGGGGTACCCCAAAAAAGATTGAACTGGTGTTGCACTTGCTACTTGAACTTAGTTTAAGCAATGTAGCATATTTAGCCTTTACTATTTTCATCACTCTAAAAAATAATCATATTAATTTATTGGCATTGATAAATTGAACCAGATTTTACTATTTCATCATTACCATTTTATGCAACATCGGCAAAATGTTTTTCCATTTTTCTAAAATAAATACTACCCGAAATAAAAATAATTAGAGAAGATATACCACTGATGCCTACCAATTTCCAAGGGAAAGCAACATCTTGCAAAAAACTACTTCTAAAACCTTCAATGCCACCAACCATAGGATATAAAGCATAGATATTGTAAACAGTATTGCCTAATTGTTCTTGCACTTTGATAGCAGGATAAGCAACAGGTGCTACATACAATAATAATGGTAAAAGAAAAGTAATAGCAAACCTAAAATCTCTAAACTGTAATACTAACGAAGAAAGCCACATACCCAAACCTGCTGCTGTTATAATAATGATAGACAATGGAATAAAGAATAACCAAACATTGCTACTTGGTGTATATTTATAATACCACAAAATTGCCATAAGCATTATGAGAGAAATGGTGAAGTCCACCAATTTTGAAAAAACAGGTGTTAATGGAATAATTACTCTTGGAAAATATACTTTGGTAAATATGGCTGAAGTAGTAATTAAACTATTGGATGATGCAGTAAATGTAGTGCTAAAATAATTCCAAGGTATAATAGCCAAGCAAGAAAATACAGGATAAGGTAAGCCATGAATACCTGTAGAAATACCTGCTACTGTACCAAAAATGACACTAAATACCACTACTTGAAAAAATGGATTTAGAATAGCCCATAAAAAACCCAATACTGTTTGTTTGTACATAACAGTTACATCTCTCAGTACCATATAATACAACAAATCTTTGTAACGTATCAGCTCTTTAAAATTAAAAAGTGCCGTTTTATTTTTAGATTTTATAACTGTATGTAATCTTGAATTTTCTGACATGAAATTGTTTAGTTAATCTGAATATCTGCAAATATTTTTTGTTTACTTGTTTGCCATAATATATCAGATGAAATAATTTTTAAAAATTGTTCATTACTTTTTCCATCACCAAATAAATGACGAGGTGCAATATTTTTATTTAATGCTTGTTGAATACCTTGTAGAATTTCATTGGTTGCATAACCTGTGTTGATAATATCAGGGTTTTGTGTTCTACCATTTTGCCTTGTACCAATATTTACTGTTGGTACGCCATAATAAGGAGCTTCTCTGATACCTGCACTTGAATTGCCTACAATAAATTTTGCATTTTTCATCATTACTAAAAATGCTTCAAACCTAACTGATGGAAATATTTTAAACCTGTTGTTATTTTCCAATCTTTTCAGTTCACTTAAAATAAATTCAGAACCTTTATCATTGTTTGGATAAATGACAATATAATTATCCTTTGATTTTATTAAAGCATCAACAAAATTTTTTGCATATAAATCCATTTTATCATACTCTGTAGTTACAGGATGAAACATAGCAATAGCAAAATCATGAAAAGGGATTTCATAATTATTTTTTACACTTTCTAAAGTTGGTAAATCATTACTAAGCATTGCATCCATATCAGGTGAGCCAATTACATAAATACTTTCTTTTCTTTCGCCCATTTGCAATAGTCTTTGTTTAGCTTCTTCATTAGCTACCAAATGTATATGGCTCAATTTAGAAACAGCATGACGAATTAATTCATCTACTGTGCCACTTACTTCACCTCCTTCTATATGAGCTACTAAAATATTATTCAAAGCACCAACAGTTGCACCTGCTAATGCTTCAATTCTATCTCCATGTATTAGAATTAAATCTGGCTGAATAAAATGAATATAATTTGCAAAACCTTCAATGGTTCTGCTTAAAGTTAAATCCATAGATGCAGTAGCATCATGATTAATGTATTTATAAATATTGTTGTAACCGCATTTTTCAATTTCACGAACTGTATAGCCATATTTGGTATCCATGTGCATACCAGTAGCAAAAATGTGTACCTCAAAATCCTCTTGAGCTATCTCAATCAAAGATTTTAGTTTACCAAAATCTGCTCTTGTGCCTGTAAGAAAAACTATTTTCTTCATTTTATTTTTTTGCAAAAAATATCAATTCTTCTTTTTTAAATCCATATTTGAATTGCTCATTATGGCTGAACTTAGAAGGGAAATTTATAACATCGGTTTCAAAACCTGCCTCTTTTAATCTTGTAAGAAAATCTTTTCCATATACTCTTACATGGTCTGGCTGACCAAATAATTCTAACTGCTTTTGTAGGTCATTGATATGAATATCTTCATGTGTTGTTTCTGCCTGCATATTTACAGGTGTATTTAAAATAGCCCAACCTCCAGGTTTTAACACACGAAACATTTCACTCATTGCTTTTCTATCTTGAGGAATATGTTCTAATACATGGCTACAAATTACCACATCAAAAAAATTATCTTGATAGGTTAATGCAGTAACATCCATTTCTATTGTTTTTATACCATAATTGTATTTGTCTGGCATTAAATCTATAGGATGATATTCAAGAGTTGGAATGTTTATAAACTTATCGTAATAAATTTTTTCTGGAGCAACATGCAGTAACTTAATTGGTTTATTAAAAATTTCATTTTGTTCTTTTAAAAACATCCATAAAGTTCTGTGCCTTTCTAAAGAGCTACATTTAATACATTGAGCATTAGCTCTTTTTTTTATACCTGCTGGTAAAAAAGTAATGTACTTAGAGCCACAACAGTTACACTCTACATTATTGCCTTTTAGTGCATAGTGAAGAAATCTTTTTTTAATTTCTTTTGGATGTACTGTCTGTATAATCTTTCTAATAAATAAACTCAACTATTTAGTTTTTAAATTTTAGTTTTCTATTTGTTCCCAAATAATTTGCACATCATTATCAATATCTATCAACGCTTTTTTACCCAAAATATTGCTATATTCTTCTGCCAATATTCCTCCTTTGCCTGGGCGTTTTACCCAAATATTTTCTTTGGTAAATGTTTCTCCTGCTTTAATTGGTTTAATAGAACATATAGTAGCAAAAGCAAAATCAATTGTTACTTGTTCTTCAGCAGCGGGTTCTTTTTTTCCTCCACGTTGTAAAGCCATTATTTTACTGCCTTCAATTAATTCTTTAGCAGCATTAATATCCATGCTACAAATAATATCAGGTCCTGGTCTATCCATTCTATCAGTAAAATGTCTTTCTAAAATACTTGCACCTAAAGCAACAGCACCAAAACAAGCATGATTGGTTAATGTGTGGTCGCTTAAACCAACAACTGCATCAGGAAAATTTTGTTGTATAGAAGTCATAGCTCCTAAACGTACTAAATGATTGGGCGTTGGATAAAGATTTGTTGTATGTAATAAAGCATAAGGCACATTGTGTTTTTTAAATATAGCCACAGCTTTAGCAATACTTTCAATAGTATTCATGCCTGTACTTAAAATAATGGGTTTGCCAAAAGAGGCAATATGTTGTAATAAAGGATAATTGTTGCACTCGCCACTACCAATTTTATAAGCTGGTACATTCCATTTATGCAATCTATCAGCAGCAGCACGACTAAATGGTGTAGAAATAAAAATCATTCCTTTGCTTTCTACATATTTTTTCATTTCCAACTCTTCTTCTTCATTCAAGCTACAACGTTTCATTATTTCATAAATGCTTACATCCGCATTTCCTGGAATGGTATTTTTTGCAGCACTACTCATTTCATCTTCTACAATATGTGTTTGATGTTTTACTACTTCAATACCTGCCGCATAAGCTGCATCTACCATTTCTTTTGCAGTTTGCAAAGAACCTTCATGGTTAATACCAATTTCTGCAAAGACTAAAGGCTCATAATTGTAGCCAATTTTTCTTCCTGCTATTTCAAAAAAGGGGTTCATTTGTTTAGTTAAGAATTATGAGTTAAGAATTATGAGTTATGAGTTATGAATTATGAGTTATAAATTATGAGTTCCCCCTTTGGGGGATTTAGGGAGCTTTTTACCAAGCAGTCCAACCACCATCTATAATTAAATTATGACCTACAACATGGCTACTTGCATCACTTGCTAAATAAACAATACCACCACGCAATTCTTCTTTTTCACTCATTCTGCCAATAGGGTTTAGTTGTTTAAAGCGTTCTAAAAACAATCCTTGATGATTATTAAAAATGCCACCTGGTGTAAGAGCATTTACACGAACACCTTTACTTGCCCATAAAGTTGCAACATATTTTGTAAGAGCTACAACACCATGTTTGCTTACACTATAAGCAACTGGTTGAGAAATGCCTGTGCCTGGATATATATTATGATTGGGACTAACTACACCATACAATGAAGCAATATTTACAATGCTTCCTTTGCCTTGTGCCAACATTTGTTTACCAATGATTTGGCATCCTAAGAAAGTACCTGTAAGGTTTACATTCATAATTGCATTCCAATCTTCTAAAGGAAAATTTTCAAAACTTGCATCAAAGTTGGCACTCTTACTTTGATTGGTAAAGCCTGCATTGTTGATAAGAATATCCACTTTTTTATGCTCTTGCAAAACATCTGCTAATAATTTTTCCCAACTTTCTTTATTGGTAACATCGCAATAAGCAGATGATACTTGAAAGCCTTGTTGTTGCAGTGTTTCAACAGCAGCATTACATTTTTCTTTATTAAAATCTGCTAAAATAACTTTAGCACCATAGCTGCACAATGCAATAGCATGTTCACTTGCTAATAAACCTGCACCACCTGTAATAATGGCAACTCTATTAGTAAGGTTAAAAAGATTATTACTCATTTATTATTCATTAAAAATTCAACAATTTTAAAATCAATTTCTGTATCAATATCCACAGCTCTTTCTCTTGGCATAGGATAAATTTTACATTTGGCTTTGCTCCAATGTTCAAAATCGTACAATGCAGATTTTTTTATTACATAAGCTGCTGGTGTAAGGCTATACACTTCAGGTGCATCTTGTCTTCTAACAATAGGTTTCTCTCCTTTCTTTACAATTTCAGCAAAACCATTTGGTTTTATTTCCATCATATTAAAGTATGGATTACGTTCAGGTTCATAGCCTGTTATAACTACATCAACATTTGTATCGTCTAATACTTTTTGAATTGCTCCATTAATATCTATTGGTAATTTTAGAGGAACAGTTACATCCATGTCCACCAAATAATCTACAGTAACTCCATACATTTTTTGGTATGTTTCTACAGCATGAATAAATACAGGCCATTTGCTTGCAGTATCTGTAGCTAAATCATCAGGACGCATGAAAGGAACATTTGCACCAAATTGTTTTGCTGTATTTGCAATGTCAATAGAATCTGTAGAAATAATTACATCATTTAAAAGAGAAGTATTTAATGCTGTTTCAACTGTATAAGCAATTAAAGGTTTACCTAATAAGGGTTTAATATTCTTACCTGGAACACCCTTACTTCCTCCTCTACAACAAATTGTACCTAATATAAACATGTAAAATTTTTAGGCTGGATGAAATTCATCCAACATTACAAAAACGTTATTTTCTGAAGAATATTTTGCAGCTAAAACCATTCTAAGACTTACAAGCCCTTGCTGAAAATTAGTAGTTAAATGATTATGTTTTTGTGAAAGAAAATCTTTCATAATATTTACAAACCTGTCGTTACGTTCAAAGCCTGTATAATTAAACTCTTGTGTTGATTTATCTGCCAAAATCCATTCTACTTTAGAAGCAGTTAAATCCCATTTGATAGACCCTTTGCTTCCTGTAATTAAACAATTACGAATTAATTTTTGTTGCAAATAATCTAAATGTATTGAGCCAATTATACCAGACTGAAATTGAATAAGTACTTCAGCTACATCTTCAGTTTCTATGTTTAATGAGCCTGAATTTTTATTGATAGATGCTATTGTTTTTGCATTACCAAAAAGCCAAAACAAATAATCAAATTCGTGTACTAAATCTAATAATACACCACCACCAGTTTCTTTTTTTGCACTCATACCTTTTGAGTAATCTTCATAAGGTCGCCAGTCTGGCAAATATTGTCCTACTTGTGCATTGACAGAAACAATATTTCCAATAATATTTTCTTGTAAAAGTGATTTTATTTTTTGCAATCCTAAATCGTAGTGCATATCAAAGCCTACATAAATATTTGCAGCAGGATAATTTGATAAAATTTCTTGAATACCATTATAATTATGACTGACAGGTTTTTCCAAATAAATATGTTGAACACCTGCTTGTAAACATTCTTGCAATGCTTCTATATGTTGTGCAGTTGGTACACAAATAACAGCAGTGGTAAAATTTTTTGCCACAACAGCTTCCTGAATATTTTTAAAAATAGTTAAGTGTTCAAACTCTTTTGGCAAAATTCCTTTACGGCTAACAACTGACAAATTTGTATAACCAAGAGAAAGTAAATTGTTTAAATGACGTTTGCCAATAGAGCCTAAACCTATAATGAGGATATTCATTAACGATGTATAAAATTAAATTTTTATTCAGGTATTAAATGATTAGCAGGAAACTCTACTACCATTACTTGTCCTAAGGTTTGAAGTTGTACAAATACTTTCTTTTTACCGCCACGTATTACAACACCTTTATTATCCATAAACACACCAAAATTTATTTTTACTTTAGTATTTTCTTTAAATCCTTCTTCAGATACTATTGTAATTTTTGCTGTTTCATCTGCTAAATATCTTTTAATTACAGAAATTTCTTCATCGCTTATAATAGCTGGTTTCTTTTGAAAGTGTACAAAATTGAGAACTCCATCTGTTCTTAATACATCTCCTCTTTCTTTTTCATGAATATGCACAAATACATAGGATTTAAAAAGTGGGTCTTCAATTATTTTTTTTCTATCGCTCCATTGTCTTTCAATTTTTTGTATTGGGCACCAGCTATCAATTCCTTTTTTTAAGAGTAAGGTATCTACTTTTTTTTCCCAACGTGGTTTGGTATATATGGCATACCACTTTTTGCTATCATCCATATTAGAATTTTATACAGCTCCGCCAACTCACTCACATAAAAAAATTATAGGAGTAATGACGAAAAATTACTAATTAACTATTTTTATTTTTTTCTAAATCCGCCAAATAATCTACTAAAAAATCCTTTCTTTTTTTCTTGAACATAATAACCATAGCCATAACCATAACCATAGCCATAGCCATAACCATAACCATAACCATAACCATAGCCATAGCCACTTCCTTCATTTCTAATACCATTAATAATAAGTCCCATATTTCTAAATTTCTTTTCTTTATATAACTTATCAACAAAAGAAATTTCAGCTTTATAGGAATATTTATGTCTTAAAATAAATAAACTTAAATCAACATATTTTTCTAATAATAACGCATCAGTAACTAAGCCAAATGGTGCTGTATCTATAATTACATAATCAAAATTATTATGCAAGTATTCAAATAAAACTGCTGTTCTATGACTTAATAAAAGTTCTGCTGGGTTAGGAGGAATTGGACCAGAGCAAATAAAATATAAATTATCTCTATCTGGTACAGTTTGAATAATGTCTTCAATAGGAATATCTTTTACAATAAAGTTAGAAAGGCCTGCATCGTTTTCTAATTCTAAATATTTGCTTAGTTTAGGTTTTCTTAAATCAAATTCAAGAATAACAGTTTTAGAGCCAGTAATTGCTAAACTGCTTGCTAAGTTTAATGATACAAAACTTTTTCCTTCGCCACTCATAAATGATGTAACCAAAATTGTTTTTAGTGGTTTATCAGGCACCATGTATTGTAAGTTGGTTCTTATGAGTCTAAATTGTTCAGCTATTGGGCTTCTGCTTCTATTATCTATTACAATATTTTTCTTATCTTTTTCATAAGATAATTCTCCTAATATTGGAATTTGTGTAGCTGCTTCAATTTCTTTTCTGTCGCTAATTTTATTGCTAAAGAAGTCTTTAATAACAATAATTAAAACAGGTACTAAAATGCCCAATAAAATTGCCAAACTTCTTGCTGCTGCAGGTTTAGGGCTTTTAAGTCCATAATTTTGAGCATAATCAACAACACGAGTATTGTTGATATTAGATGCAAGTGAAAGTTCTGCTTCTTCTCTTTTGGTTAATAAATCTTTATAAATTTCTTGCTTAACAATTCTATCTCTTTCCAATCTCATTTCAATTCTTTGTTTAGCAGGAATGCTTTGCAACTTGGATTCTAATAAGCTATAATTGCTTTCGTAGCTTTGTAATTGTGTTTGATTGGCTACTCTAATATTTCTGATGGCACGTAAAATATTTTGTCTAATATTTTTAATACCTTCAATCATATCTTGTAAATGAGTGTCGGTAGATTTGCTTACTAATTCTAATTTTTGTTTTGCAAGTACGGCTGTGTTATGAGTTTCTATTAAACCAATTAATACTGCATCTGTTTGTCCAAAAGTTGGTGGAATAATATCGTTGGTATTTTTAAAGTTGATGATGTATGACTCTAAAAGATCTAATTTATTACCTTGAGCAACAAGCATCTGTTTATCTTTTTCTAAATTGGTATATTCAGAAAAAAATGCAGAGCCTGCTTCTTGAAAAGAAGGTACTTTATTTTCTCTTTTAAATCTTTCTGCTACTAATTCAATGCTATCTAAGTCGTGAGTTATTTTATCTAATTTATCATTTAAAAATTGAATGGTTTTTTTGGTTACAATATTTTTATCGTTTAAGCCTGCATCATCATAAACTTGCATTAAAGTATTTACAATATCTACTGCTCTTTCAGGAATTTCATCATCCATAGCAATTTCTAAAATTCCACCATTTTCTGAACGTCTTACAACAACAATTTTAGCTGTAAGAGAATTTACTTCAGATTTTTTATCATTAATAATAAGCTGATAGCCATTAGGGTTAATTTTTACTAATGGATTTCTTTCAAATATTACTTTGCCAGAAACTAATTCTAAAGTATCGCCATAGGTGTATTTTTTTTCTCCATCAATACCGGCTATTGTAAAGTTTTCTCTTGATAATTTAAGATGATAAGTTGTTGGTTTAAAATCGGCATATTCTTCTAAAAATGAAATTGTAAAAGGCATTGTTGTTTTGTACAATTCAGATGTAGTAACTCTTCCTTCTTGTTTTAATTTTATATTCAGTCTTAAAGAATCTAATACTCTTTCTGTAAGTGTATAAGATTCTAATATTTCCATTTGGTTGGGTACATCAATATTTCCTGGTAAAATACCCAGGTCTTTTAAAGATTGATAGCTTGATTGGTCTTCATCTTTAATTAATAAGTTGCCTTTTACATTATATAATTTAGGTGTATATCTTAAATAAAGGTTGGCAGCAAAAATGCTAATAGCTAAAGAAATAACTACCCAAGGCAAAATAGCCAGAAGTTTATAAATCAACTTTTTTAAATCAAGCTGATTACCACCTGTAGCATGGTGTACAGTATCTTGCTCATTTCCTGTAGTTGGGTAGCTCATTAATTAATTTAAATAGTTTATTTTCTTCCAAAAATGATGAGGTAAGCCATTGTAACTAAGCTTGAAATAATACCCACAATACTTGCAGTTTTAGCTACAACATCCGATGCTCTTTTAACCTTAGTATCTGATTCTACTAATACCACATCATTTCTTCTTAAATAAAAAAATGGTGAAGTGAACAAAGATTTTTGTGTAAAGTTTATAGTTCCAATTTCTCTGTGTCCACTACTATCTCTTATTACTCTTACTAAATTTCTTTTTGCATACATAGTTAAATCTCCTGCATACCCTACTGCTTCTAAAATGGTTAATCTTTCATTAGGCACTGTGTATGTTGCAGGGTTACGTACTTCTCCTAATACAGTAAATCTTAAATTCACAAAACGAATTACAACATTTGGGTTTATCATTTCTTTATCCAATAATGCTAATAGATTTTCTTTTAATTTTTCAACAGTTAAGCCTGATGCTTTTACTTTTCCTATTTTATAAATTTCAATTTCTCCATTTCTATCAACTAAATAATTTGGAGCAGAACCTTGAGAATTAATGTTACCTAAATTTGAGTAGCCTCCTCCTTTTGTGTTAAAGTCTTGTGTGGTTTCTTCGTTTTTACCTGAAATTCTAATTTCTAAAATATCATCTGGCTGAATTACACTAACAGGCATTTCAATATAAGGCAATGTAATACGAGCAGAGTCTGGAACATCGCTAAGTATTACAAATTTTTTTGTATTTGTACATGAAATGGACAATACCAATATAAAAATTAATATCGTAATTACACAACTCTTTTGAGTGCAATAACGAATAATGGATTTACACATATAAATCAATGGGTTAAAGTAACTTTTCAAAGTTACCTTTCATGCTTTTGAATTAGCAGAGTATTAATCCACACAATGTGGATATAAGTAATTGAATTGTATTAAAAATATTTAGAACAATTATTAAAAACAAAAAGAGATTATTTTAAAAATTAAAATAATCTCTTATAAAAATTGTAAAAACAATATTACTTACGATTGTTATTTATCTTCATCTACATGATGTAAAATCATATCTACAACAATATCTGCAGTATTCTGAATATACATATCTGATTTTAAATTGTTAAGCCATGCTTGATATCTTTCTCCTTTTGCTTTATCTGTATTAGAATAAAATTTTGCTTTATCTGCATTGGCTACAGTTACATTCATTTCTTTTTGTAGCTTAATTAAATTACTTATTTGCGAAACAGTATTTTTAATTTGTTTTTGATATTCTTTGTACTTAAAAATATTTAATGGTATTGGTTTTTTATTATTGTTGGCTAACCATACAGCATCGTTATGAATAATTTTTAAAGGTTCGCTTAAAGCTACTTTTTGTTTTACAGAATCAATAATAGTTTGAATGGTTGATGCACTTTCATCTTTTGTATAATCTACATTTTTAATTTCATCCCATGGCAAAGAGTTTTTATTATCTTTTTCTCTAAATTTTAAAAATTCGTAACTGTCTGGTAAAACAATATCTGGTTCTACTCCTTTTAATTGTGTTGAGCCACCATTAATTCTATAAAATTTTTGGAATGTTAATTTTACTGCTCCAAACTCTGTTCTTCCACTACTATAATCTGTTATTCTGCCTAAAGGAATATTTTTTTGAACCGTACCTTTTCCATAGGTAGATGTATTAGTACCAATAATAATTCCTCTTTTATAATCTTGTATTGCAGCAGCAAAAATTTCAGATGCAGAAGCACTAAAACCATTTACCATAACAGCTAAAGGTCCTGTGTATAAAACAGATGGGTTTTCATCTTTTAACACTGTAATTTTTCCATATTTATCTTTTACTTGAACTACTGGACCAGATTTAATAAATAAGCCAACCATTTGTACAACTTCGTATAAAGAGCCACCGCCATTGCTTCTTAAATCAATAACTAAGCCTTGTATTTGCTCCATTTGAAGTTTTAAAATTTCTTTTGCTACATCTTCCGAGCATCTTGCTCCATCTGCTCTTTCAAAGTCTGCATAAAAATCTGGTAGAAAAATATAGCCAATTTTTTTTCCATTTTCATTTATTACTGCACTTCTTGCATAGGATTCATCTTGTATAATTTCATCTCTTATTAGAGATACAACTTTTATTGTACCACTTTGTTTTTTGATGGTTAATCTTACTTCTGTTCCTTTATTACCTCTAATTAATTTTACAGCATCTGTAATATCATATCTTGTAATATCTACAGGCTCTCCATTGCCTTGTGCTACTTTTACAATAACATCATTATTTTCAATTTCGCCACTTCTCCAAGCAGGATAACCAGCCATAAGGCTTGCAATTTTTATAACACCATCTTGCTCTTGTAATTGTGCTCCTATACCATAAAATCGTCCACTCATATTTTCATCAAAAGCTCTTTTTTCAATTGGAGGAAAATAATCTGTATGAGGGTCAATTAAGTTGGTAATAACATTTATGTAAGTATCAAATAATTTATCTTCAGTACTATTTACTTTATATTTTTCAAAAGTTTTGTTCATTATTTTTAATACTCTATCTCTGGCATCTTGTTCTAACTGTGCATCAGATTTATATGCTGTGTCTTTAGTGGTTAATTTTTCTCTGCTATTCAATAAATCTAAGTATCGTTCTAAGGTTAAGTATTTTAATTTTTTTCTCCATCTATCTTTTTTTTCTGTATCATTTTTAGCATAGCTTAATCCATCTGAATCAGATACATATTCTTCCTCTTTAGAAAAATCAAAAGGTTGGGCTAATATTTCTTTGTACATATTAGTAGCCTCCATTAATCTTTTAGAAAAAACACTACTAACATAAGGTACAACCTTAATATCAGCTCCACGAATTTCTTCTACAACATAATTTTCATATTTTTTAAATTCATTTGAATCGGATTGAAGGAATATTATCTTTTCGCCATCTAATTGCTCTATAAATTCTTGCAATGCTTGTTTTGAAAAATTATTATCAAACTTTTTAGGGCTATAATGCTGTTGCTCTATTAATAAGCCTATAGACGTTAAAACTTTTTTCTTTTGTTCTAAAGAATCACTTTTATTACCATCAGAATTATTGTTGGCAAAAGCAATAAAAATAACTCCAAAGACCAATGCCATGGATACAATTAAACCTTTTCTACTCTTCATAAATTGAATAAATTTTTGCATACGAATTGCCAAATGTAGTGTTTTTTAAAAGTAATATTTATTCATTTATACCTATTAACAAAGGTTTTAATAAAAATCATTTTTTCGGAAATATATTTTCAACTATTTTTGCCGACCTATAAAATGGAGGGCATAGCTCAGTTGGTTAGAGCGACAGTTTGTGGCACTGTAGGTCGTGGGTTCGAGACCCATTGCTCTCCCTTAACTTAAAAGCCTTGTAACTATTTACAAGGCTTTTTGTTTAATTTTTAAATAATGAATTATTACTGGCTTATTTTAATTCCTTTTATCTCAGCTTTAATTGGTTGGTTTACTAATTGGGTTGCAATAAAAATGTTGTTTCATCCTAAGAACCCTGTTACTATTTTAGGTATTACCTTTCAAGGAGTTTTTCCTAAAAAGCAACAACAGTTTGCCGAAAGATTAGGACAAATTGTAGGCAATGAATTATTATCGTTTAAAGAAATAGAACAAAAAATTGCTAATGCCGATAATATTCAAAAAATTATGCCTTTAGTAGAAGAGCATATTGATCATTTTTTAAGAGTAAAACTTGCTGAACAAATGCCAGTAATAAGTATGTTTATTGGCAATAAAACTATTGAACAATTAAAAGCAGTTTTTATTACAGAACTAAAAGAACTTTTTCCTAAAATAATGAGTAACTATATGGGAAAATTAGAAAATGAGTTAGACCTTGAAAAAATTGTTTTTGAAAAAGTAAATAATTTTTCTTCGGATAAATTAGAGAGTATTTTAAATAGCCTTATGCAAAAGGAGTTTAAATTTATTGAATTATTAGGTGGCGTTTTAGGTTTTTTAATTGGTATAGTGCAAGTATTAATTACATTATTGGTTTAATTTATTACTAAACTTATCGGTGAAAATTTTTGATTCATCTTTTATTTTACTTTATTATTTCCTCTTATAACAAACAATTTACCACTTATACAATATCTTAACTTTTATTATTAATATTTAAGTGAAATTTGCTTAACAAAACTTGTAAAAAAATATGAAGTATTTATTTAGTATTTCCATTTGTATTTTATGCTACTTTACTAGTGTAGCACAATATCCAATGGGAGGTAGAGGTAGTGGCGAAGGCAAACAAAGTGATAATATGAATATTGGTCATTTTTATGGAAAGTTTGTAGATGCTAAAACAAATAAACCTATTGAAGGTATAACAATACAATTATTAAGTAATGTTTTTGATTCTGCAACTAAAGCAAAAAAAGAAGTACCAATTAGAACCTTTATTGCAACAAGTAATGGTGAGTTTAGTTTTGAAGGCTTAGCTGTAATGAGTAGTTATAAGCTAACAGCAAGTGCTATAGGTTATAAACCTTATAGTAAAGCTTTAAAATTTAATATTAAACCACAAAAAGGAGGTGATGGTGGTGGAATGGCTAACAATGTTGATATTGATTTAGGTAATATTAAATTGGAACAAGATGCCTCTGACCTTGGCAATGTTACTGTTACTGCTACTAAGCAAAGTTTTGAAATGGGTGTTGATAGAAAAATTTATAATGTAGATAAAAATATTGTTAGCACAGGACAAACTGCTACTGAAGTAATGAAACAAATTCCTTCTGTATCTGTAGATGCTGATGGTAATGTTGAGTTAAGAAATGCAGCTCCACAAATTTTTATAGATGGCAGACCTACTACATTAACTTTAGACCAAATACCTGCTGACATAATTGATAGAGTAGAAATTATTACCAACCCTTCTGCAAAATATGATGCAAGTGGTGGTACTGCTGGTATTATTAATATTGTTTTAAAGAAAAATAAAAGAACTGGTTATAATGGTGGCTTAAGAACAGGTATTGATAGTCGTGGTAAAATTAATCTTGGTGGAGATATTAACTACAGAGAAAATAAAATAAACTTTTTTGGTAGTGCAAATTTTAATCAAAGAAAATCTATTGGTAATACTTATACCAATACAGATTTAATACGCAATACTCCAATGAATGTTACAACTAATAGTGAAAATATTAACCCTGGTTATTTTGCTTTTATTCGTGGCGGATTAGATTATTTTGTTAGCAACAGAAATACTATTTCTATTGCAGCAAATTACAATAGAGGTAATTTTGAAGGAGAATCAACTCAAACAATAGATACCACATCAACTATTGTAAATTCTATTGCTAAAAGATATAATAACTCTGCATTTAATTTTAGAAATTTTGGTGGACAATTAACATATAAGCACAACTTTGAACAAAATGGACATAGTTTATCGGCAGATATTAATTATAACTCAAGTAAAAGTGATAATAATACAGAAATCAACTCTCTTATTTATGATAAAAATGGAAATCAAAAATATCCTTCTTATCAGCAAAAAGGTAATGGAGAAGGTTATAATAAATTCTTTACCATTCAAACCGATTATGAAAATAAATTAACAGATAATACTAAATTTGAAGCTGGTTTAAGAGCAGCCATCAGAGATTTTAGAACTGATAATTTGCAATATATTAATGATAATATTAGTGGTGCAGGATTTGTTATTAGCCCAAATTCAAGTAGTCGTTATAAATTTAATGACCAAGTATATGCTGCATATACAACCTATAGTTTTAAATACAAGAAATTTAATTATCAATTAGGATTAAGAGCAGAAAGCTCCAACTATACTGGTACATTATATAACTTAGCTGGTGCAGACTCTACTTCATTTAAAATAGATTATCCAATTAGTTTATTTCCAAGTGCATTTATAACTTATAAATTAAGCGATAAAGAAGATATTCAATTAAACTATTCAAGAAGAATTAACAGACCTAATTTCTTTCAACTTTTACCTTCTTACGATTTTTCTGACCCACAAAATCCAAGTGTAGGTAATCCTAATCTAAATCCAGAATTTACCAATTCTTTTGAATTATCTTACAACAACAATTACAAAAGAGGTGCTAACTTTTTAGCAACTGTTTATTTTAAACAAAGCAATAATTTAATTACACGTTATATTTATAAAGATATTGATAGAAATACTCAATTAGGACATACAGCAACAGACAGTTTATTTTATACCAGCTATATTAACGCAAATACAAGTTATACTTATGGACTTGAATTAACCAATAAAATTAATGTAATGCCTTGGTGGGAATTAACACTTAACTTAAACTTATACAACTCAAAAATTAATGCAAATATTCCTGGTCAAAGTATAGATAATTCAATAGTTACTTGGTTTGCTAAAATGAATAATAATTTTAAATTAGGTAAAGGAATTTCTATTCAATTTTCTGGTGATGCTCGTTCTAAAAATTTAATACCACAAGGTGGTGGTGGTGGAAGAATGTGGGGTGGAAATCAAGCATTAGCACAAGGCTATACATTGCCAAGATATTTTGATATGGATATTGCAGTTAAAAAAGATTGGAATTGGAAAAATGGAAGAACTGCATCTTTATCTTTTAGTATGAATAATATTTTTAAAATTTCTACAAAAACTTATACAGAATCTTCATTCTTTGTACAAAATATAGAAAGATTAATGAACCCTCAAATGTTAAGAATAAACTTCTCTTACCGTTTTGGAAAATTTGATGTTTCTCTTTTCAAAAGAAAAAATACTAAAGCAGATCAAGGTGGTGGTGGAAATATGGGAGAAGGAATGGGTGGTATGTAATTAAAGCCTATTTAAAACCATTTTACTTAATATAAAAATAGAGCAACTTATCGTTGCTCTATTTTTTTTTGAACTGTATTAAATTATAATATCCTTAATCCTACGCCTACTTGTACTATTTGGCTTTTCCAACCAGTTTGATTTGTTAGGTTACTAATATCACTCATACCAATATCATAACGAGCATATATTCTAAAAGGATTTAAGTGTAATTGAACACCACCAATTACAGAAAAATTACCACTTTTAATAGCATTATTTGCATTGTTTACTACAGTATTTTTAGCATCCATTAAAATGCTATACTCAGGACCAAGATTGATTGTAAACATTTTACTTAAATTAATTCTAACTAATAAAGGAATAGAAAGATAATTTAACTTACTGTCTTTATTACCATTTGTTCCAGTACTATTTAGTTGGCTAAATAAAATTTCTGGTTGAATACCAAATTGCTTGCTTATATCCCATTCTACAGAAGCACCTGCATGATAACTTGCATTAAAATTTTGGTCGGCAATTTTGCTATAATTTATGCCGCCTTTTGCAATAAAATAAAAACCTCCCTGTGCATGAGATACACTATAACTAACAACTAAAGCTAATACTGCTACTACAATTTTTTTCATAATTATTTTTTTAATTTTGGGCAAATTTAAGCTAACTCTATCAATGTTATTTCAGGTAAAATACCAACTCTACCAGGGTAACCAATAAATCCAAATCCACGATTAACATATAATTTTTGATTTCCTTCTTCATATAAACCAGCCCATTGTTTATAAATCCAATGTACAGGACTCCATTTAAAGTAAGGGTTTTCAATTCCAAATTGCATTCCATGTGTATGTCCTGCAAGCATTAAATCTATATCAGTATATTTTTTTCTTACTTCAGCATCCCAATGGCTTGGATCATGGCTCATTAAAATTTTAAATTGATATTTTTCTGTTCCTTTATATGCTTCTTCCATTTTGCCATACTTAGGAAAATGTGCCTTTGCTCCCCAATTTTCTATACCTAACAATGCAAAAGCATCATTATCTTTTTCAATAACTACATGCTCATTCATCAACAGCCTCCAACCCATTTGTGCTTGAAGTTGTTTTAATTTTTCTAAATTTTTTTGTTTGGCTTTTGTACTTTCCCATTTTAAATAATCACCATAATCATGGTTTCCTAAAATGCTATACACACCATAAGGAGCATTTAATTTGCTGAATACATCAATATAGTCAAGCATTTCCTCATGTCTATCATTTACCAAATCTCCAGTAAATAAAATAATATCAGGCTGTTGTTTCAATATCATATCAACACCTTTTTCTACAGCTTTTTTATTTTGAAAACTACCGCTATGAATATCACTTATCTGAATAATTTTAAACCCTTTAAAAGCCTTTGGTAAATTGGGAAATGTGAGAGAAATTTTTTTTAATTGATAATTATATTTATTAGAAAATCCATAAAGTAATGTGCCAAAAAAAGTTGCTCCTGCACCAATACCTATCCAACTTAAAAAAACACTTCTAGAAATATTAATATCAGTTATAGTTGTGTTAGTTGTTGAAGAATTACTTTGAAATTTTGTAGCTATCCAAACCGTTAATCTTCTTATATCATCTATCAAGAAAAAAATAACAGCAATAATTTTTGCAAATAAAATGCCTAATAAAATTGTTATAATATAATTGCGTAGTATTATAAACTTTGAGTAATTAAGAATATAAGGAAGTGATAGTAAAAAAATGATTGATACAATGCTGATAAACCAATAAAAACTATATATCCAAAATCTTGCTTTTAATAAATGATGAGATGTTATTACTTTTACAAATTGAAAAACATAAATATCTAACAACAAAATAAAACTTGCTAAAAGCCACAAATTATTTGAGTTTCGCATTATGCAAATAAAAAACTTTCTAAGCAATATAATTTTTTAGAAAAATTTTTAACAATAATTGCAGAAGTTTGTATTGTAATATTTTAAAAAATATATGTTATGAAATTAACTTACTACGGTCAATCTTGTTTTTTGATAACTGTAAAAGGAAAAAAATTATTATTTGACCCTTTTATTACATACAATGAACTTGCTAAAGAAATTGATATCAATAAAATTGAAGCTGATTATATATTTTTAAGTCATGGACATGCTGATCATATTGCAGATTGTGTAAGTATTGCAAAACGTACCAATGCAAAAGTTGTATGTAGTTTTGAAATTCATGAATGGTTAAATAAACAAGGTGTTTCAAACACACATCCTATGAATACTGGAGGTAAATGGAAGTTTGATTTTGGAACAGTAAAATGTGTAGTTGCACAACATAGTAGTGGTTTGCCAGATGGTAGTTATGGAGGCAATCCAATGGGTTTTGTATTTACAACAGAAGAAGAAAATTTTTATTATAGTGGTGATACTGCACTTACTTTAGATATGCAATTAATACCTGCATGGGCTAATCTTGATTTTGCTATTTTACCAATTGGCGACAACTTTACAATGGATTTTGTAGATGCTGAAAAAGCAGCTGACTTTGTTGATGTAAATGTTGTAGTTGGTGTTCACTACGATACATTTGATTACATAAAAATTGATAAAAATGCTGCTCTTCAACATTTTTCATCAAGAGCAAAAACATTATTACTACCAGCTATTGGCGAAACCATTAATATGTAATTTGTTTTAAAATTTTTTACACAACTTCTTCTTATTAAACACATTTAATTTCTACAAGATTCTCAGCAATTTACAAAGCTATAATAAGGGAAACTTCAGCTAAAAAAAATAATACAACTTGGTAAAGTTGTGTATATTTGAGAGTGGATGACAAGGCAATTGGGAAGCATCATTTCATTCGATAGAAAACAAAATATTCAAATAAATTATTACACCCGAGCCTAATAGTGTCATCATAAAAAAGCATGACTTCTAAAGACGAAGCATACAAAAAAATATCGGCATTAGTTAAACGCTTTGACGAACAAAAAGAATTTTATAGACGACAAGACTATAATGAAACACTTACACGTATTGACTTCATCAACCCTTTTTTTAAAGCACTTGGGTGGGATACTGACAATGAACAAGGCTTTGCAGAAAGTTATAGAGAAGTAATACACGAAGACAAATTAAAAGTTGCAGGACAAACCAAAGCACCAGATTATTGTTTTAAATACGGAGATAGACGACTATTTTTTGTAGAAGCAAAAAAGCCTAGCGTTTCAGTTAAAGACGATATTTCTCCTGCATACCAACTAAGACGATATGGATGGACAGCAAAGCTGCCAATCAGCATTATTACAGACTTTGAAGAATTTGCCATTTATGATTGCACAAAAAAACCAAATCCTACAGACAAAGCAAGTAATGGCAGAATAAAATATTTTACTTATACAGACTATCTCAATGAGTTTGATTTTATATGGGAAACCTTCAGTAAAGAAAGAGTACTAAAAGGAAGTTTTGACAAATTTGCATTAAGCAACAAAAACAAAAAAGGCACAACAACTGTTGATAGTGAATTTTTATTATCGCTTGATGAATGGCGAAAACAACTTGCATTAAACATTGCATTAAGAAACCACATTGAAGAAGATGAACTTAATTTTATTGTTCAGCATATTATTGACAGAATTATTTTTTTACGCATTGCAGAAGATAGAAATATTGAGCCTTATGCTAATTTACAAGATACCATTACAAGTAGCGACTATTATCAAAATCTTTTAAAACTATTTTACACAGCCGACCAAAAATATAATTCAGGCCTTTTTGATTTTAAAAAAGATAAAACAAGTAGCAATATTGTAATTGATAACAAGGTTATCAAAAGTATTATTAATGAACTTTACTACCCAATTTGCCCTTATGAATTTTCTGTTTTAAGTGTTGAAATATTAGGAAGTGCTTATGAACAATTTTTAGGTAAAACAATTTCGCTTTCAAAAAATGGCAAAGCTGTAATTGAAGAAAAACCAGAAGTAAGAAAAGCAGGAGGCGTTTATTACACACCTCAATACATTGTTGATTACATTGTAAAAAATACAGTAGGCAAACTAATTGAAAACAAAACACCCGAACAAATAAGTAACATAAAAATTTGTGACCCAGCTTGTGGAAGTGGTAGTTTTCTTATTGGAGCTTATCAATTTCTATTAAACTATCATAAAGATTATTATAGCAAAAATGGAAAGCCAAGCAAAGGCAATAAAGACAATCCATTAACACCAGAAGGCAACCTAACAACTGCCGAAAAAAAACGAATATTATTGAACAATATTTATGGTGTTGATTTAGATGCAAATGCAGTAGAAGTTACAAAACTTTCGTTGCTGTTAAAATGTATGGAAGGCGAAACTGAAGCAAGCATTGCAACACAGCTAAAACTTTTTCATGAAAGAGTATTGCCAACACTTGATAACAACATTAAAAGTGGCAACTCATTAATTGACTTAGATTATTACGACAATGAATTAGATTTTGGCGAAGAACGAAAAGTAAAACCTTTCTCTTGGCAAAAAGCATTTCCTAAAGTATTTAATAGAACAAACGAAGAAACTGAAAAAGAAACCTTAAACCATTTAGCACAAAAAGTAAAACACCATGCAAAAAAAGTAATAGAATATGCTACAGAGTTAGAAGAAAGAATAAGCCATGCCTCTGAACCAACAATGCAATATGCAGTAAAAGGAGGTTTTGATATAATTATAGGAAATCCGCCTTATCTAAATACAAAGAGAGGGTTTGCAAGCGAAACCAAAGTTAATTCATATTTAAAAAAAGAGTACAAAACAGCAATTGGACAATTTGATGCTTACAGTATTTTTATTGAAAGAGCAATGCGATTGCTTCAAGAAAAAGGGTTATGGGGTTTCATAATTCCAAAGCCGATTTTGACAAATGAAAATATGAATGTTTTGCGAAAGATTATTCTTGACAATGGAAGTATCACAAACATAGGTGACTTTGGAACTCCATTTGAAGATGCAAATGTTGAAGCTGTTGTTCTCTGTCATTCTTTAGAAAAAATAATAGACAATAAAATTAAAATATTACTATATAAAGATGGCAAAACTTGTGAAAGTGAACTTGAGCAAAATATTTTTCTTTCAACGCCAAATTTTTCATTTACGCTAAAAACAAACTCAAAAGTTGAAACTTTGCTTCGTAAAATCGAGACTGATAAAATTCAATTTAAAAATTTAGTAAGTGTTTTTATGCGTGGAATTGAGGCAGGGAAAAAAGACGAAACAATTAGAACAACATTAAAAAACAAAAAGTGTAGAAAATTACTACGAGGGCAAGACGTTAAAAAATATAATATTGAATTTGAGAATATTTATATTGAAGTTGATTTTAAAGACACTTCAAAATATAAAAATGAGAGTGTTTATGAAACAAAAAAGAAGTTACTCATACGCAGGGTTGGTAGTGATTTGCAAGCAACAATTGATACAAATTCATATTGGACATTAAATACTATTTACAATGTACAACTCAAATATGACAACTATGAATTTCTATTAGGGATTTTCAATTCATCATTAATTTCATTTTGGTTTAAAAATAGATTCGTTTTTGAGGATAAATTGTTTCCATATGCAAGGATTTCACAACTTGAAACTATTCCATTTCCCATCAAATACAGAGAAGAAGTTCACGGCGAAATCATCAAACACGTTGAGCAACTTTTGCAACTTAATAAAGACTTACAAAACGAAACTTTACCCAATAGAATTGAACAACTAAAAAACAGAATTGAATACGCCGAAGATAAAATTAATCAAATAGTATATGAACTCTATGGCTTAACACAAAGTGAAATAAACCTAATAGAAAATAGTTAAACAAACTACTAAGGTGCTAATGCAACCCTTATTTGCACTCCTGCTCTTGTATTAATAGTAGGTGCAGATGTTGAAATATAAGGTATTACTCTACGTTGGTCAAAGAATAGTGTAATATTAATTCTATTGTTTAAAACATAATCAATACTTGGTTGAATGGTAATTACTTTTTGTCCTCCTGTGCCATAAGCATTTGCTTGGTCTAAACGACTATTAGTAGTAATATCATCTCTCATTGATAGGTTTAATTTAAAGTTGATATCATTTTCTAAAGGCTTACCTTTTATTTTAATAAAGCTTAATCCACGTTTACGCCAACCAGCACCAATAACCCATTCTGTACTATTGGTTTCACTTAATTGATAATCTACTAAACTAAGACTTAATTGTCTGCTCTTTTTAAATTCAAATTTTACATTTACTTGACTAAGTGTAGTAACATCAATACCAATTAATGGAGCAAATTGTTCTTGAATAGTAATATTTGGCACTAAGAAGAAAGGTACAAAATTGCCACTAATAGTATCAATAAATTGTGGTGCACCATAACGAAAAGGATCTGCAAATAATAAAGCACTATTATAACTATTCATTCCTAAAGAGCCATTGTAAGCATGAGACAAACTAATAGTGCTGAATTTTTTTGCCAAAGCAGGCATTCTTGTTAAACCTGTATAAGTAATTCTCCAATTTGGTTTAGGTTTAATGCCAACAAACGGATTGGAACGAATATTTTTATTGCTTTGATTTAATAAAGAAACACTAAAAGGATCTTTACCAGTATAAGCAGCAATAAAAGAAGGAATTAAAACATCTTGTGCATATCTGCCATAGCCTATTGCATAACCATTAGCATCAAACTGTCCATTCCAATAAGGGTTAGCCTCTGCTGCTCTTTTACTTAAAATAGAACGATAGTTTTGGAATTTTTTAAACGTTTCTGAAATTTCGTTAGGGTCTGTTTTTTGAAACAGTGTTTTAAATGAAATATAAGAAACATTAAAACCTCCTGCTGCATAAGGGTTTAAATGGCTGTACTTTCCTGTTGCATTAATATCTTTATATAATTCTGTAAATTCTTTAGAGAATGTTTTATCTAAGTTAATATCAATTGTAAGTTCTTTAATAGGCTCTGCTTGTATTGCTATACTTAATCTTTGTTCAAAGTTTTGTCTGAATAAAGAATTAAACACAGAATCCTTTGTAAGAATACCTTGTGCAGCTTTTTTATTAAGCCAATTAGTATCTGGTTGCATACCAAAAACAAAATCTAATCCTGGCTGCATGGTTTTAAAATTATTTCCAAGTTGTCTTGTACCATCCATATAACCAGGTAATCTTGTATGGTATGTTTCATTATAATTAATAGATGCTCTTTTAATCATTGTTGCCATTTGTCCTGCTATTCTTACAGCATCATTCATTTCAACAGGTTGGTTTTGTTTTAATAAACGTGCAGCAAGTCTTGCATCACGTTTTTGTTGTCTCCATTTTTTTATTGCTTCTCTTTTCTTTTTGCCTGTTAATCCTTTTATAACTTCTGCTTTGGTTTTAATTTGTATAGTTGGCGATGGGTTTCTATTTGGTGTAACAACTTTTGTTCCTTTACCTTTTGATGAAGGTGGAGGAGCATTATCTAATGCTCTTAACCAACGAGATTTACTATATAATTTGCTAAAATCAAATTCAGCATTAACGGTATTTTCTTGGCTATTTTCAATTACATTTCCTAACGATAATGCTAAAAGGCTTGCACCAACCCAATTATAGGTTGTTGAATAACTGTAACGAGAGGTTATCCAATCTGTAATTGGTAATTTAGATAATGGTACAGTATAACTTGCAGTTGCTCTTTGATTATACAAAGTATTACGTCCACCATTCCAAAAATTTTTATTAATACTATCTTTCTTTTCTTTGGTATTAATTAAACCATAAGGTTCATCAACTCTTGCATTATTTGTTGCATTAAAATCTACATTAAGAGAACGAGTAACATCCCATCTTAAATTATAAAATCTATCAAACGTAAAATATTTATCGTAGGTAGTATCTACACGTTCAATTTTTCCTGTTCCATCTGTACTTACAATTCTTGGAATATATTGGCCAAATTGTCTATTAATATCAGCTCTAAAACTAATTAAGGAAGGCATTGGATTAAAGTTGAAATCTTTAATTAAATTATACCAATTACTTTTTCTTTTAGATAATAGTTTTTTAAATGGCTCAATATATTTTGATGGTTTATTATAAGTATAACCAAAGCCTCCACGTTGTTTAGTAACTTCATTTTTAAGAACCAATGGGCTGCTCTGTTCTGTTTTTGTATATGAATAACTCACATCAAAATTGCTAATACTCCATAAATGATTTTTTCCATTACTCTGCACTCTTATATTAGTGAAGTTAATAGTTTTAATAGTTGTTTGATCTAATGCTGTGCTTTTAATAGAATCTCTTTGATGGCTTGATGTTGCACTGTTTAATTTATCTTTTAATTTAACATCTTTATCATAAGGGTCGTATTCAGGTCTTTTAATTGTTTTATTAATGCTAGCATAAATAGGGATAGTTATTCTGGCACTTTTTGGAACAAGTTTTCCTGCATCTATTGTTGCAGCAGCATCAAACTGAAACATGTTATCTTTTGCACGTTCATTTACTCGTTGTTCTATTGTTCCAAAACCTTTTGAGTAAGTATTTGCAGAAACGCTTACTGTACCTAAATCTGCAAGTTGTACATCAATTCTTCCTAAAGCAGCATAAGCTCCTTTTTCGTCTAACTGAGAAAGTCTTAATTCATTTATCCATACTTCTGTATAAAGGTCAAATGGATTTGCATCTTTTGCATTTTCAACAGCAACCAACATACCTCTTACTTCTCCTAAATTAGGGTTTCCATAAACAGAGAATGTTTTATTGCCAATCTTTTCTCTATAAATAGTGTTTAATGCAGCTCCATTTGCATTTCTTCTTAATTTTAAATTTACTAAATCTTGTAATTCAAAATCAAGATTATTCAATTCTGGCCAAACCTTTGCTGCACTTGAGTCTGATGAGTTGTATTTGCCAGGTAAAGTAATTTTAAGTGGTATTTTTATTTCGTAATAGTTGTTTAAAAAGTCTTGTCCAATTCTTATTACAGCATTTAATTCATCATCTTTTACAATAGGAAATTTTGGCATACTTTCAGCATGAATAAACATAGATAATTTTCCATACTGACGCATATCTAAGTTTAAAGTTTTAATTACACCTCTTGCATCACCATCTTTTAAGCCCATTACTTTAAGGCTCATTGCTTGTTCATTCTGTAATAAATTTACACCATTATTGCTAAGTATTTGTACACGTTCTATACCTGGTGGCATTACATAGTTTACAGGAGTACGATTGCTGTTTTCTTCTAAATTAACTGCTAAAATATTAAGTGATGTTGAGTTATTATCAACAGGAGTATATTGTCCTGTAGTATCTACTTTATAATTAAAGTTTCTCCATTGATTTCTTACTAAATCAAATTTAGCAAAACGCATTACAACCGAATCTTCAAAATCGGTTAAATACATTCTTATAAAACGTATAGATTTAAAATCTGTTATACCGCCAATACTGCTTGAATAATCTTTTATTGGTACACGGAATAAATACCAATTTTCTACACCTGTTGTTCCATTTACATAATTTACATTAACCGACCTTTTATCTGTTATATATTTTGTTATTCCTACATCCATATTTTTAGATAGGTCTATTTCATATTCATAGTAAGCTTCTGTTTCATTTAAAGTATTATCTCTGTTCAAGTCTTCATTATCTGGATATAGTGTTGCTGCTGCAGAAAGTTCACTATTTGTACCTGCAATAGGGCTATTACCTTGTGGGTTATTAAAGTTTTTATATCGTTGTAAAATATCTGAACCCGATGCGTCATAACTTGCATCTCTATACCATTTATAATTATCATTACTTGGGTCTTCACTTGCTTGAAGATAAAGTGGTGAGCTGGTAGAAAAATTTGCTGCAAGTTTTGCAATGTAGTAAGATTTTCTTCTTTTTTCTTCTGCATCTGTCATACCATCAAAGCCAACATCTTGATAAGGTCTATCATCTGGGTCATTACTAAATGCTTGTGTTATTTGAATTGGGTTAATAGGTTGCTTACCCCAAGTACTACTATCTACAACAGCAGGAATTTTTGGCGAAGGAAGTCCATTTTCATAAAAACGTTTTCCATCTTTTAAAATATCTTCACTTACATTTCCAAGATTAATATATAGTTTTCCTTTTGCAGCTGCATTAGCTGTTTTTATAAATGGATCTTGAACCCAAAATTCTAAGTATTCTACATTGCCTGTTTCAAAATCTGTTTGGTCTATGCTACGCATAATACCACCCCATTTTTGTTTAGGGTTTAATAATTTACCATTTGCATTTATTTGTGCAGGATTTGAAACATAATTGTAAGGTCCTCTTTCTGTTGGATAATAGGCTAAATCAAAAGTAAATGCCTGAACGTTGGTAATATTTGTTGTAAGATTAGGAAATAATTCGTTGGTATATACTTGTCTTGTTCTAGGATCACTTAGTGCATTTAAGTTTTTTCTTAAAGGATTATTGGCTGCATTTTTATCTTGCAAATTTGGCTCAATATTGTACCAAGCAAGTTTTGCACGATTAAAATTATAATCAATTGAATCAAATAAATTTGCTTCTGGAAATCTGCCAACTGGTGTAGATGCTAAAGACCAAGCAATAGATGGAAAACGCAAATCATAGCTATTTCGTGTTCCTTCAAAGTCATCAATATAAATTAATCCTTGACTACCACTACCAATTTGTTTTGGATGCCCTGGTTTTAAATAAGCAGCTTCGCCATAAGCTGTAATGGTACTTTTAGCAGTAGTAGAGTAAAATGGTAACCTGTTTAATAGTCTTGTAAGTTCTGGTATTTCTGAACGATAGCTAAAATCAAAACCATACATTGTATTACGAATTGGGTCTTCGCCATAATTCATTTTAGTAAAAAATGGTCTTTCACTTAAACGAACCATAGATACACCTAAACTTAATTTTTTACTTGCCAAATAATCTGCTCTTAATCCTAAAAAACCTCTTTGTTGCATACCAAAGCCTGCATTATTTTCATAAGAAACACTCACAGGAATACCAGAGTTTAATATTGCCTGATTGATAATTTTTACACTTCCTAAATTATAATCAATTGTATAATCAACACCTTCAACTAAAACTTGACCACCTGCATTAATGGTTACAGACCCTTGAGGTATATTAAATGCACCTAAATAAATATCACTTCCACCAGTACCTTTTGCTTGACCTTGCATTACAAACTTATTAAAGTTGGCATAGGTTTGTGCTATAGCTTTTATTGAATCGTATAATACTTGATACACATATTTTGAAGGATCTACACCTGGTGGTAAGCCTACACCATTATTAAATGCAAGAGCATATAAATCTTTTCCAAAAGGTTCTAATACAGGAAAAATAATTTTTCCTTGTTGTGGTAAAATTGTGTACCCATCAATATAGTCAAATTGCCCATCAGGTTGTGGGTCGTTTCTATTATTTAATCTATCTAAATTTAAAATTCTTAATAATGATTTTCCTTCTACTTGTGTAGAGCTTTCTGGTAAATATCTTTTTAAACCACCATTAGGCTCTTCATATAAAATATTTAATTGAAAGTCTTCTCTACTAATCCCTGGTAAATCTAATGAGTAAACATTCTTCATCATTAAACCCCAAATAGGCAAATTAATTCTTGCAGAAGTTGCTTTTAATAATTTTAAGAATAATACTTTTTGAACTCCTTGAGTAGAGTCTAATGCAACATCTTGACTAAACTCTCCTACTTGATAAACTTGACCATTATAAGTGTATTGATAGGCAACAGCTAAAACTTCATCTGGTTGTAATTGAGTATTGATAGATAAAAATCCAATTTGAGGATTAAAGTAAAACTCATTTGTAGATAATTTTCTTGCATAAGTTTTTTCAAAATCATCTACAGGCTTTAAACCCATTGCTTGTAAACTACTTGTTACCTGAGATGGTTGTCTATAAGGAGAATTTAAACCTCCTGCAACCAATTTTCCATACAAAGCATTTGCCTGATTGCCTGGTAAACCATTTGTTGTTCCATTGCCTGGTAAGTTTACAGGATTGTATGGTGTAGCTTCTCCCAAATCTGCAAAGCCTACAATATCTCTTGCATCTGTTGTTGCACCTGTTCTATTTGTAATCCAAACTTCAATTCTTTGTATTTGAACTTGGCTATTTACAACTGGTAATTTAGCCATTGATGCATTAAAGTTATTACGAAAATATTGCCCCATTAAAAAGTGCCTATTTTCTTCGTAATCATCTAACTTTTTTTGAAAAGGAGTTGTTGATGCACCTCCTTGCAAATTTTGACTTTGCCTTTGACTACGCTGATTAGCTAATGCCCCAGTTAAGTATAATTTACCAAATTGTAATTGTGTTTTAATACCAAATAAATTTTGTGTACTTGGTATTAATGTTCCTTTGGATTGCCACGAAATATTTCCAGCTTCTACGCTTTTTAATATTTCATCATCCATACCTTTATAATCTAACTTTAATTGATTTTCAAAATCAAAGTTGGCAAGTGTATTATAGTTGATAGGTAGTTTTAATTTATCGCCAATATTTGCATTTACATTTAAGTTGGCATTCATATCAAAATCAAAACCTCCATTTTTTCTGGCTGCTTCTGGTAGTGTAGGGTTTTTAGTTACTTGTCCTTGATAACCTGCTAAAATATCTACAGAACCTTGAGGTTTTATATTTACTTTAAATCCATCTTTTCCAAGCCCAAAAATTCTATCAAATAATTTATCAAAAACCCTCATTTTAGGTCTTGCAATTTTTCTGTTTAAGGAAGTTAATGCTTGAGCTCTATTTTTAAAATATTCTGCTTCTGCTTTTTTAGCTTGTATTCTTTGAAATTCTTCAAATGTAAGATAGGTAGGAGTTCTGTAAGTTCTGTTTCCTATTTTTTCAATGATATAATATCTTTTAGTGATAGGGTCATATTCTATTTCCTGTTTTAATAAAGAAGTATCTCTAATATCAAAAGGATTTTTATTTTGCCAAGTATAGCGGTCTCCTCGTCTATCTTTTATAGGATAATGCAATGAATCGTTGGTAACTTTTGAAGTATCTTTTTGTGCAAATACACTAATGCCAATGCAATTAAGCATTAGCAATACAAGTAGCCTTTTACAACAGATATAACGTATTAAGTAAATCAAAATTCCGAACCCTTTGTTTAAGTATAATTCAAGTCTATAGACTACAAGTTTTTTAAAGCGTTTTTAATTAAATCTTCTAATGCAATATTTTCAGAGGTTGAATTTATTGCTTTTTTTACAGCTTGTTCTGCTGCTGGTTTTGCAATACCCAAAGAAACTAATGCAATAACAGCATCATACCCTGGTAAAGTATTTGCAGCAGAAGAAGGAAGAGAAGATACAGATTGTTTGCCTAATTTATCTCTTAACTCTACAATTAATCTTTCAGCACTTTTTTTACCTATTCCTTTGATGCTTTCTAATTGTTTTGTGTTGCCCTGTATAATTGCTCTTGTAATTTCCTCTGGCTTCATACCAGACAACATCATTCTTGCAGTAGTTGCACCTACCCCAGAAACACTAATCAGTTGTAAAAAAAGATCTTTTTCTTCTAACTCTGCAAAGCCAAATAATGTTTGTGCATTTTCTGTTATATGCAAATAAGTATATAATAACCCACTTTCTTTATTAGCTATAAAAGAATAAGTATGCAAACTTATTTGCAAATCGTACCCAACACCATTTACATCAACCACTACTCTTGCAGGTTGCTTTTGCACAAAATGTCCTCTTACAAATGCTATCATAATTTATAAAGATTTCAAAAATAGGAGTTTAAATAATATATAGCTTATAATTTTGTAGCTGAAATTTATAGCACAATACAATAATTCACATACTTTTAAAGAATTAAAGATATTTGTTGCAATAATATCATTTAGAAAAATAAATACATGAATAAAATAACAGCAGCTATTACAGCAGTTGGTGCTTATGTGCCAGAAACAGTTTTAACCAATGCCGAGTTAGAAAAAATGGTAGAAACTAATGATGAATGGATAAGAACACGTACAGGAATTCATGAAAGAAGAATTTTAAGAGAACCAGGAAAAGCTAATAGCGATTTAGCAGTTCCTGCCATTCAAGAAATTTTAAATAAAACAGGACTTAGTCCTTTAGATATTGATTGTATTATTTGTGCAACTGTAACTCCTGATATGGTTTTTCCTGCAACTGCTAATATTATTGCAGATAAATTAGGTGCAACCAATGCTTGGGGTTATGACCTTAGTGCTGCTTGTAGTGGTTTTTTATATGCTTTAACAACTGGTGCTTCATTAATTGAAAGTGGACGTTATAAAAATGTAATTGTAGTAGGCTCTGAAAAAATGAGTGCTATAATTGATTATACAGATAGAAATACCTGCATCATTTTTGGCGATGGTGCTGGTGCTGTATTATTACAACCTAATACAGAAGGAAATGGTGTATTAGATAGTATTTTAAAAAGTGATGGAAGTGGTAGATCATACCTACACATGAAAGCAGGAGGCTCTTTAAAACCAGCAACTGTAGAAACTGTAATGGCAAGAGAGCACTTTGTGTTTCAAGAAGGAAAAACAGTTTTTAAATTTGCTGTAAAAGGAATGGCTGATGTAAGTGCAGAACTATTGGAACGTAATCATTTAACCAGCAATGATATTGCTTGGCTTGTACCACATCAAGCAAATCTTAGAATAATAGATGCAACTGCAGAAAGAATGGGTTTAAGTAAAGATAAAGTTATGATAAACATTCAACGATATGGCAATACTACTGCAGCCACAATTCCTCTTTGTTTATGGGAGTGGGAAAAACAATTAAAAAAAGGCGATAACCTTGTATTAGCTGCTTTTGGTGGTGGCTTTACTTGGGGTGCTATTTGGGTAAAATGGGCTTACTAAATTCAAAAAATAATACTCAAATATTTCAATGAGAAATTTAGACTGGGAAACAATTAAATCAAACTACATTTATAAAGATCGTTGGTTTATTGCACGTGCAGATAGTTGTAAAATGCCAGATGGAAGAATTGTAGAACCATATTATGTTTTAGAATTTCCAGACTGGTGCAATGTAGTAGTAATAACAGATGATAATAAAATAGTAATGGTAAGACAATATCGTCATGCTGTAAATAAAACTACTATTGAATTACCAGGTGGCGTAATTGATAAAAATGAAAAACCAGAACAAGCTGCTATTCGTGAAGTATTGGAAGAAACAGGTTATACTATAAAAGATTTACAATTTCTATATCACACATCTCCTAATCCTGCCATCAATAATAATCAAGCATATTTTTATTTAGCAAAAGCCGATAAAAAAATTGATGCCCAAAATTTTGACCCTTACGAAGACATAGATGTTTTATTGATTGATAAAGATGAAATACTAAAAATGATTCGTAATAATGAAATTATTCATGGTGTACAAATAGGTGCTATTTATGCTGCTTTTCATTGTTTAGGGTGGTTATAATTTTTCTTAACCATTACTACTTCAAAAAATAATTTTAGAATTTATTTTACATATAAGGTTGTTATCTACACTTTAAAAGTGTATATTTGCTTCAATACATTTTTCAATAGAAATGAAAAAAACAATAAAACAAATCAACATTATTAAATGGTATAATTCATGTATGAATACTATTTATAAGGGCTATAATATTTTATCATAAATAACAAATTGTTAAAAAAAAATAATAGCCCTGCAACTTTAGCAGGGTTTTTTATTGGAAAAAATTAAATAAAATGTATCAATATTTATTAAAAACAACAAGAGAAATAGAATTTTTCTTTACTCAATCTATTTGTCGTTGGTATAAACATTTTTTAATAATGCAACAAAATATGTTATGTATTATAAAACAATATACACCAATAAAGATGAGGGATAAACAAGTGAATTAATCATAAAATCAAACTGTAGTTTAACCCGTCTTTATAAAAAAAAGTCGGGTTTTTTATTTCATAAATTTTTAAAACAAAAGGAGCAAACTATGACAACAAACAACAAATTTTTAATTAAAACTTTAGTTCAATGCTTTGGTGAAGCAAAAACAATTGAGCTATTAAATCAAGTAAGAAAAAGAAGCATTAAAAGAAAAGCAAAAAAATATAAAGCATCTCTTAATAAATATAGAGTTGCATAAGTGTTGGCAATACTTTTTTATGTGTAACATTTGTAAAACACAGGTTTCAATAAAATTAAATGTTGATTAATTTTAACATCAGATTTTCTGTATTTTTTAAACAGCATTATCTTTAGTGTATAAATAAAGTTTATTTTTATAAACAGATACTGATAATTTTTATCAGAAAAAATATACAATAGATTAATGATTAATAATAAAAAAATTCAGTTCGAAAATTTTATTTGGGTTGACATTAGTAACCCTAACAAAGAAGAATTACTTGATATTGCCAAAACATATCAATTAGATATTTATCAAATAAAAGATAGTTTAGAATTAGGACACTTACCAAAATTTGAAAAAACTAATCTTTATAACTTTTTAATTTTACGTGGTTTTACTGCAAAAATTTCGAGTAGAGCTACAACCATTAATGAAATATCTAACAAGGTAGCTTTTTTTTATTCAGACAAACAAGTAATTACTGTACACCGAACACTGTTTAACTTTTTAGAATTTGAAAAAAATGATTTTAAAAGTGCTGAACAATTGGTTTTGTACATTATGCAAAAGCTTATTCTAACTTTTGAAGAGCCATCTAAATATTTATCAGAAATTATAGATGAAACTGAAAAAATTATTTTCTTGAAGAACTTATCAAAAGTTTCTTTAGAAGAATTATACTTTCACAAATCTCAAGCAAGAATTACTAAAAAGTTGCTTCAAATTTCTCAAAATACTATAAATCTATTAGAGGTAAAAGAAGACAACCAGTCTGCATTGCAAGATGTAAAAGATAAAATTTTAAGTTTAATATTAACTTATGATGAAGTTAGCGAAGACTCCATCAACTTGCTTAACACTTACTTATCCGTAAACACTCAAAAAAGTAATGATGTGATGAAGTTATTAACTATTTTTTCTGCATTTTTTTTACCACTAACATTTATTGCAGGAATTTATGGAATGAACTTTGAAAATATGCCAGAACTTAGTTGGAAACTTGGCTACTTTTTATCTTTAGGAGTAATGGTTATTGTTGCTTTAATTATTTATGTATGGTTTAAAAGAAAGAAAATAATGTAACTGGTAAATTAGTTTCAAAACCATTGTTGTCCGATAAATGTACGATTTGATTAATAAGTGTCGCTACACACCTTGATATTGCTGCATTTTGTTTTTATTTTTCAATAGCAGGGTGCTATGAAGAATTGAACATAATAGTTTGATTCGTTTTTGCTGGCTTCT
>JBPXJV010000020.1:0-16401 GCA_051715485.1 Chitinophagales bacterium | reverse complement strand
TTCAAAATGTATTTTTTGTAGTGATATGTCAAAAGCTCTTTTGTAGCCTCATTATTATCTTTAACGAAATATATTTCTTCTTCATCAGAGCCCTTTAATTTCCAATTTTTGTTTATCTGCTTGAGATAATTGCCAATACTCTTAGTGTTTAAATTGTCAGTGGTTATAAGCGTAATGATGTCAGAAAGTTCAAGGAAATCTTTTATAACGACTGTTTTTACTTGTTCTTTCTCTATCTGTAGGTCTTTGTAATTATCGTTTTCACTTCTAACCGTGTCTTCCTTTTTGGAAGTGTCGTTTTTAACAGCCTCGTTTGTGCCACAGCTAACTATGAATAAACAAGAAGTCAGAAAAACTAATAGTCTTTTCTTCATAATGTCTTTTTGGTTTGAGTTGCGATTGCTTTAGTGTTTAACTCGTAAAGCTGCGTCACTAGGTTGCAGCCAACGGACAGGGCTTGCCGAAGTACGGGAATTAGTATTCCGTCAGCCCGGTACCGATGATGATTGAAAAACTCAAGATGAAGTTAACAACAAAAAGCTAAATAGATATTCGTCTGCCCGATATGAAGCACAATAGCGAACAAAAAGTTGAAGATAAATTCCGTCAGCCCGTATTTTGGCAAACCCCCTGTTGTACGTTCGCCCTTTCTCCTCGGTCATCTACAATGTGGGTCTGTGTCCAACCGCAGAGTGTTGCCCGTGTGTTGGCACAAGGCAGGCTCTTTTGCAAGGTTAGCTTCTGTGTGTCGGCTTTGTGTGCCTTGCAAATGTGCCTGACTTGGTGCGTTGGCTAATACTACTGCATCATCGCATTTATTTTGTTCTGCCACTCGTCCTCAAACACAACCTGAAATTCAAAGTCATGGTCGGGGAACTCGTCAAACAATTCTTTCCATGCTTTCTTTGCACCCAACTCGTTGCACAAAGTAAAAACGTCCTGCTTATATTTTGTGTCCTCATTTTTTAAGTGAATGCCTTTTGTTTCCAAAACAAAAACGGTGTCGTAATCTTCTTTCTTGGTCTTGCTTTTATTGGCAGCAACAAAGTCAGGATAAATTTTATTCTTCTTCCAGCCTTGTATGTGATAATCTTGTCTGCTCATGTTGCGATACCACCATAATAATTTTTCTTGTTCGTCTAAGTAAATGGCAACAGACTTTTCAAGGTCATTGATATTTTCTTCCGGCACATAATCAAACAAAGACTTTTGAATAGGAGTATTGTCGTTTCTGATAAGTTGTTTGTTGCTCTTTACTTTTATTCTTGATGGCAATACAAAGCCGCCTTTGTCGCTGATTAAAAAGAAATGCAATTGCTTTTTATCAACTAATTTTTTAAATACCTTTTCGGCTAAGACATTTTTTTGCTTCTCTAAAATCTTTTTCAATTCCTCGATGATAAAAACAAAGTTTGAAGCAATTGTTTCTTTGTCATATTTTTTGGCAAGTAGTTCAATGGCTTTGTCGCCTAAGTTGTAACATATCCACGGGTTAGGCACAATCTCTGAAATTTGCCTTGCTAAAAAGGCTTCGTCTATTTCTAATGTTCCTTTGGTTTCCAATCTCCCGGTTTCTTCTAATAACGCTGTTTCTTCTTTACTCAAACCTAAAGTCAACTCTTGCTCTTTGCTTTTTTTGTCGGTCAAAGTCCTATCAGCAATTTCAGAAATATCAATTTTTGTCCAGTCAATTTCACTTAAAATATCCACTTCAAAAATTAAATCCCGCCAGCTTTCTTTTTCCTGTATTACAAACTTTGGTAAATAGATTTTGCCTTCAAACTTTTTAAAGCCCGGACGATATTGTATTTCCCTTTCTTTCAAATTCTCTATTCCTTCGCCACCTTCATCATTTACTAATCTACCTGCAATGTCGCCTAAGCCTTCATCTTCCAAACCGTTTTTAATTTCTCTTACCAATGTACTTGCATTGGGTTTGAAAGTGAAAATATAGCACTCGTCTAAATCTTTTATTTTGGTTTTAATGGCTTTTGGTTGCCGTAAAATTCTACCGACTAATTGTGTAATTCCCGTTGCCGAACTTGGATTAGTAAGAATAGTAAGTATGTAGGCAAAGGAACAATCCCAACCTTCTTGCAATGCCTGCTTAGTGATGATGTAACGAATGTCACAACTTTTTGCAAAGAGGTCAATGCCTTCAATGTCGTCTTTCTCACTGCTTTTAATGGCAATATGAGTTTCGGGGACATTGCATTGCTTTATCAAATATTCTTTGGCATCTTCGGCATGAATAAAATCTGAACCTCGTTGGTCTTTGCCTGTTCTCTCTACTTGTATCAAACAAATAGGACGAATGTATTCGCCGGTATTTTCTTCGTATTCTTTGGCTAACTTTTCTAACTGGTTTTGTTTTTCAAAACTTGCCAGCATGGTATCTTTCCAGTCAAGGCTCGTTTTGTTGGTAAGGTGAATATCCAGTTTTATCATTTCTTCTTCATGCAATTCCCTTCCGGTTATTTTTACCAACTCATTACTTCCTTCTGGTGGCGTTGCACTCAATTCAAGAATAAAAGAAGGATTAAAGTTTCTAACTGTATTTCTTGCATTTTCTCCGTAAGCCCTGTGTCCTTCATCAATAACAACTAATGGTTTCAACACTTTCAAAGTATTACCCAACGAAGTTTTTATTTGTCTTTGGAAAACTTCACCTTCTTCACCAAAACAATCAAGGTTTGGAATCTTTTTAAACAGTTCTTCCTGTGCAGGATAATTATCTTCGGCAGGGAAGAAGTCCGTAAAACCTCCGGCATCACGGAATACTTTTAAAGTTTCTTTGTTTTGCCTGTTGGCAGATGGCAACATTAACATCAGCACCATCAAATTTTCTTCCACATCCAAACGGTTGAACATTTCTGTTTTCTCTTTTATCAATGTTCTGCCGCCGCTGCTAATATCTAAAATCTGTCTGTACGGATGCTCTCTGTCTTTTAATGCTGCAATTGTTTGCCTGTAAATTTGGGTAGAAGGAACAATCCAAAGTATTAAACCTGTTTGTTTTTTGAGATAGCTTTTTTGTATCAGGTCAATACTATGACAAGCCAATAATGTTTTACCGCCACCAGTTGGCACTTTCAAATAAATA
The DNA here is from genome assembly GCA_051715485.1 of Chitinophagales bacterium. GTDB lineage: Bacteria > Bacteroidota > Bacteroidia > Chitinophagales > Chitinophagaceae > UBA1930. The sequence continues at coordinate 13,298 of JBPXJV010000020.1, read as the reverse complement.
TCGGGCAGAGGCTCGTTTAAGCCATTTGTTTTGGAATGATAAATTGTTTTGCCTGTTGATTTCTCCCATGCATCTTTTGGAAAATTAATATGCTTTGCCAAATTTGGCTTTATTGCCAGCATTTCTTCATATTCGTTCCGTGCAATATCCAGTTCACCCAAATAATCTTTGAGTGCTTTAATCACTTTCTCCTGGTAATGTTTTAATCGCATATCAATCTTTGGTTATTGCTGTTTCTTCTAAGTCTAAAATCATGGAATGAATTTCAATATCAAACCATTCTTTAAATAATTTGTACGTTCTTTTTTGTACCCAATCCTTTTCGTCGGTGTGCCAGTTGTTTAACTCGTTCTGAAAAATGTTATCGAAATTCTTTTGCAGCCATTTTTCTATTGCTTCGTTGCTGTCTTTTTCTTTTATCAAATAAACTGTTCCTTCATTTTCCGCTTGTACCGGGCTGTCGGGATAAATTCCATTTATCCAGTCAAACAAAGGTTGCTTCGGCTTTACCACAATGGCGTTACGATTAATGCTGTCGTAAAAATATGGTATCGGCTCTATCATTTTTGAATGCGATAAATTTCGTAAGGCAATTGGCAAAAATCAATTCTGTTTTCTAAGCAGGTATAATCATCTACATACTTTGCCGGGGCAAAAACCAAACGCTGTTTGCCTTTAAACTTGGGCATTGCTTTTACACCATCTAATGTAAGGGCATTACGTTTCAACCATTCTACATCGGGTTTGTAAAACATATAGAGTTCATAGTTTTTTGTTTCGCCTATGAAGCCTGTCTTTTCATTTATTTTCTTTTCGTTGAACTCTTCGCCGGTGGCAGTGTAAAATATGTAACGGGCAAACTCCTCATAGCTTGGTAGGTTTTTTCCTTGCAGGATGCTTTCCATTTCAATAGTTGGACCTAATTCAAAATAACTGAATGTTCCTCCTAAACCTGTTTTTAGATTACCGTTTTTGGCTGCCTTTATTCCTTTGATAGCCAGTCTTACTCTTTCAGCGGTAATTGTATTGGCATAGTCCTCCTGTTCTACCAAAATAAATTTTCTGTTCCCTCCGTCTTCCTTGTTTAAATCTAAAACAGCATGAGCAGTTGTGCCTGACCCGGCGAACGAATCTAAGATTATTGAATCTTTATCTGTTGCAAGAAATACAATTTTCTTAACTAGTGAAGAGGGTTTAGAATATTCAAATTCTTTGTTGCCAAATAATGCTTCGATTTCTTTTCTTGAATTGTCATTTGAATACTGGTTATCTATAAATTCAAGTGTAGTTACTTTTTTTGTCCTTTCAACAATTTCAACAAAGTAGCCATTGCCATTCTTTTTTATCGTAGCGTTTGAATAAGTTTTAGTATAAATTCTTTTGCCATTTTTTGATTCTTTTACAACTACAAATCCATTCTTCAAACCAAAGTCAAACAAATCTTTGCTCCAACGCCAGCAAAAATCGCTTTTCGGATTTCGCTCAATGCGTTCTAGCATTTCTTTTTTTGAAACGCTACCGGGTCTGAAAATATCATTTCCCAATTTTATTTCATAATCTAAGGAACCGCTATACTGTATAGAACCATAGTCCAGTGTTTGCGATAATTTGTATTTTCCACGTTCTTCCACAAATTCATCTTCCTCATCATAATCATCTAAGTCAACAGCGTTTGTTTCTAATTCAAGATTATCATACCCTTTATAAACCAAAACATAATCGTTGTTTTTTGCGATACTGCCTGTTGTTTTTCCTGCTTTCTTTGTAATTCTGGGCAGAGTAGCGATAAAATTGGATTCACCAAATATTTCATTACAAATCGCTGTGAGATTTGCAAGCTCATTGTCATCTATTGATATAAAAATTGCTCCATCACTTCTCATTAATTCTTTCAACAGCTTTAACCTCGGCACCATCATGCAAAGCCATTTATCATGTTTTGTTAAATCATCTTTGTCAACAGTTTTACCCAACCATTCCTTAATCATCGGACTATTTACATTGTCGTTATAAACCCAACCTTCATTTCCTGTATTATAAGGTGGGTCAATATAAATGCACTTTATCTTTCCTGCATAAGTAGGCAATAACGCTTTTAATGCTTTCAGGTTATCGCCTTGTATAATCAGGTTATCGTGTAAAGAAATTTTATCGGTTAAACTTAATTCCTTCTTTGGTACAAGCTGGTGGTACTTCACAGCTAAGTGATGGTTTTGTACAAATGTTTTTCCTTTAAATTGGAGTGTTGGCATAATATTAATTCTTCTGTTCGTTTTTAATTTCTTTTAAATCACCAATCTTCTTTTTAATAGCGTTAAAGCGTTGAATTTCTTCGTTTAGATTTTCTAATTCAGGTTTCTTATAAGCATACTTATCACTATGCGAATGCCCTTCCATATATCGGCAACATTGATAAAAGCTGTCTAATATTTCATCTCTTATTTCTGTTGTGAAAAATACACTCTTCAAACTATCAACACTAACCCTTTCCTCAAAGCGTTGAACAACTCCTTTGAACAATCCAAATACAACCTGCGTTTCGTAGCTTGTTCTTAAAGCGGCAAAGCCGCTTTTTATTTTATCTTCTCTTTGTGCTGGTGCTAATTTTTTGGCTTCATCATAATATCCCTGTGCTTTTCCGGAAGTTTTGTAATCTTTTTCAAAGGAAGGTGTATTTCGTAGCCAAATTGTTCCTGGCTGGCTTCCGTCAACATTTTCTATCCAATGACAATCATTGGCTATATTGCTTTCTTTACAGTGACCAATCAAAGATGAAACAAAAACTAAATCATGTGTAAAAATGATGACCTGCTTTAGCGATGCTTCTTTTACAAGTCGTTCTGCAATTTCACTTTTTCTCTTTTCGTCTAACGAAGTAACAGGGTCGTCAAAAATAATTCCTCTGTTCACTTCGGACAATTGCATTTCTGCAAGAAAATCAGCAATAGCAATTACCTTTTGTTCGCCTTCACTCAAAACAGCATTTGGGTTTCTACCTTTTAGTCTGAGTTGCCTGTATGATTTCCCTGCCGCACCCGTATGATTGATGTCAATTCCAAAATTCCCGTTCAACTTTTTACATTCATCGTTAAATGTGTCAATGTACTTTTGGTTAAAATATTTATTTGACAAGACTTTCTCTGTATCGGTAATCCTACGCTTTGCGTAATCAGCTTTACTTGCTTTTTTAAGCCAAGCCTGATTATTAACGTATGTTTCAAATTTTGAGAAATGTGTATTGAATTTTTCTTTGTGTTCTAAAAGAGTTTTAGCAGTTAGTAATTTTTCCAATTCCTTACTTTGCTCATCTTCTTTTAGCAATTTGATAGAAGCATCAATGGCTGTTTCTATAGTTGTGTGTTGTTCAACGCTGATTTTTATTTCCGCTCTCTCGTTTGTTGTTTTACTCTCAATGTCAGCAACAATATTTTGAGCAACTAATTTTTGTTCTGAAAGTTTCTGCTTTAATTCTTGTAATTCATTTGGATATTTTTCAGTCAGCCAAACAGTAAGTGTATTGTCCTGCGGAAACAAATCAAAGTTTAAGTTCTCATAGTTTTGTTTTGCCTTATCCAATTTTTCTTGTGCTTGCTTTGCGTTTTGCTCTGCAACACTTTTTATAAAAGTCCAATAGTTTGAAATTAATTGTTTTGCTTCTTCGGAAAGTGGCTGTTGGCAAAGCAAACAGTTGTCGCCATTTTCGGGGTAAACTGCATTTCCTTCTTTTTGCGTTTTAGCAAAAGTTTCAGCAGCTATAATAAAACCTTTCCACTCTTGCGTACCGATTCCTTGTATTTTATCGGTTTCAAAATTTTCAATGCCTTCGGCTTTTGCTGTAGCTGCTTTTGTTATGCAATCGGTAATGGCAGTTGTTACTTTTGTAATTACTTCGGTTGTAAAATACTGGTTCAGCTTTTCAATTGCCTGTTTGTTTTGAACTAATAAACTTCTAATGCCTTCAAGATTTTTTATTTCTTTCTCTTTTCCTTTTGATGCTAAAAGAAGGTCGTCATATTGCTTCTGTATTGCTTCTTTTTGGCTCTTATCTGCATCAGAGAAAGGCGTATATTTTTTTAAGTCATCAATTTTTGTTTCAGCTTTCAGATTTTGAACAAGAGTTTTGATTTCTGAATTGCCATCAAACAAAGCTGATAAGTCGTTTGCTGTGTAACCTGATTGTTTAGTTTGAATAGCAGCATTTAATTTTTGTTCTATCCGAATGACTGCATTTGTATAATCAGAAAAGAAACTTAGCCCTGCTGGTCTGAACTCAAATTCATTTTTGTTTTCAAGATGGCTTAAAACACTTTTTCCGTCAAATACAGCAAACTGCTCAAACTCTGCATTGTCTTTGTCAGCATATTCCAAAAAGGTTTCTGTATTGTCTGATTTAAAAGTAAATTTTGCATTAACAGCTTTGTGTCCGTTTTCAATATGAATATTTGATAAAATAGTTTCGGGTGCTTTTGAATAAAAAACATTTTTCAAAAGCCTTATATAGCCTGATTTTCCTGAACCATTTGCACCGTAAACAATGGTTAGGTTGGGGCAAAATTCAATAGTTTGTTTTTCAGTCAACGCATTTACGCCTTCGACATTTTCAAGTTTTGTCAGAAGCAAATTTGCCTTGTAGTTTCCTGCATTTGCAGCATTGTAATTAATAGAAATTTCAGGTTTTTCCGTTTCTTCCGTGAGTTTTAATTGTTCAAGTAAATAAGAGTATGAAGTATCAATGTCATTATCAGAAATAATATTGCCTGACAAAATTTTCTCTGCAAGAAATTTTGCCCAATAGGGAAGTCCGTCAGCAAATTTCTTTACTTCCGTTTCAAGTGTCTCCACTTGTTGTTCAACTTCTATTGTTTCGTTTACTTCACTCATTATTTCTTTTTATTTTTCGTAATGTACTTTACCTTTTCCTCTGCAACTTGCAGGGCTTTCAAAGCCATGTCTTCGTCTTCTACTTCATAAACTAATTTGTCGCTAAGCCATGCAACCAACAAATCATTTTCTTTCACTTTAAAATACTCTGCCAATTTCACTACTTGTTCTCTTGTCGGCTTGCGTTGTCCCCTCTCAATTTTGCTAAGTATGGCTTGGTCAATGTCAAGGAAAGCAGCCACTGTCCGCAAAGGCAGTTCCTTTTCCTCTCTAAGTTTCCGTATTGTGTCGCCTAAGCTGTCCATTTTGAACGATTATATTTTGACATAATTTGTCAAATTTATAAACTGTCGCCCTGTTGAGCAAAGATTTGTTGCTGAAGTTTTCAACAAGTTGTTGATAGATGTTTGTCTTTGGGTGGTGGGTGGGCCTTGGTGCTCAGTAAAGTTATATTGCTGAAGTGTCGGACAAATGATGATAGATATTCGTCAGCCGGGGTGGGTGGGCTGAGCGTTGGCATTTTTAGCTCTTTGCAAGGTTGGCTTTGTGTCTGGGTTTTGTGTGCCTTGCAATGTGCTAAAAATAGCGAGGGGTCGTGTCGGCAAAGTCATGGATACTTAAATGTTTGCAGGATGTCGTTTAGGGTGACGTACAACTCTCAAATATACGCAACTATATTAATTCTCAAACAAAATTTATTAAAATTATTTTTAATGAAGGAAAAATTGTTGGTGGTCAATTATTGTCTTAAAATTTTAGTTGCGTTTATTATATAGTTTGTTTTCGTATTTTATATATCTTAGTTGCTGAAATGTAGCATTTTATTTTTTATGACTATTTAAATTACGCAATCTTTAATCTTTTTATTATGCAATTACAATTGGCTAATTATACTTTTTCTTTTGGCTCTCATAACAATATAGATGTTATTTGGATTCATTTTCCTAAAAATCAAAATTTAATTAATCAATTAAGAGAAAATATTAAAGTAAATTGGAGTAGTTCCAATAAAAGTTGGTATGCATTGGATAATCCTAATTATAGAAAATTATTAGGTATTCCTTTAAAAAGCATAGGAGAGGGAATTTTACTAAAACTGCATCCTATTAATAAAAATGAACTTATTCGCTATCGTGAGTTATTAACTCTTAAAGCATATAGTTATAACACTATTCGTACTTATTGTATTGAGTTTGCACAACTCTTGTATATTTTAAATGATTTTCCTGTTTATGATCTTAGTTCTGACCAATTACGTAGCTATTGCTTGTATTGTATTAAAAAATTAAAACTATCAGAAAATCAAATGCACAGTAGATTGAATGCTTTGAAATTTTATTTTGAAAAAGTTCTGCATAAAGAAAAATTCTTTTTTGATATTCCAAGACCTAAAAAAATTAATGCTTTACCTAAAGTTTTAAATTTTAATGAGGTACGAAAAATGTTTTCTAAAACAACCAACTTAAAACATTTACTTATTTTAAAGTTATGTTATGGAATGGGTTTAAGAGTTAGTGAAGTAGTTAATTTAAAAATTGAACATATTGATAGTAAAAGAATGCAAGTTTTAATAGCTACTTCTAAAGGAAAAAAAGACAGGTATGTAAAATTACCTGAATCTGTTTTGCTTGAACTTAGAGAATATTATAAATTTTATAGACCAAAAGAGTATTTGTTTGAAGGACAAATAGGGGGCCAATATTCTATAAGAAGTGTGCAACAAGTGTTTAAAGCTGCTATGAAAAAAGCTGGAATTATTAAAACAATTGGTATTCATGGTTTGAGACATAGCTATGCAACACACTTGATAGAAATGGGTACTGATATTAGTTTTGTACAAAAATTATTAGGACATAAAGACATTAAAACTACTCTTATTTATACCCATGTATCTAACAGAAGTTTAAGTAAAGTTTCTTCTCCATTAGATATGTTATAATTATTGAAATACTTTTACGGCTTCGCCTCTCTCAGTAACATATTTATACTACCAAAATTTTGTAATTATTTGTGGCTAAAATACTGAAGTATTTTTTTGTTACAATTTTTTTTGATATATTTTTTTTAAGATAAAATAATTCAATGAAATAATGATATCTAATAAAAAAATTAAGATAAATATTGAAGTTCTAAAACACAGGACGGAAAATGAATGATTCTTTAATATTCTAATTCTTTTATTTTATCAGAAGAAAAAATTGAGGCAACTTGTTTTGTATTGTAAATACTTCTATTGTATTTATTGCCTAATGCAATTATTGTTGCTGTATCTTGCACAAGCCTTGTTAATAAAGTATTATTTCCGTGCCACCAACCTCCATGATATACAATAGTATCCTTTTCATCAATATACAAACGCCAGCCCATTCCATAATTTCTATAACCTGCTTTTTCATTGCTGTATGGTGTAAATGCTTTTGCAATAGTTGTTTTTTTGATAAACTTATTATTGTATAATGCTTGATCCCATAAAAATAAATCTCTTACAGTACTATAAACATTTTTATCGCCATAAACACAATCAAAACTTTCTAAAGGATATGGTCTGTTGTTGTATTGATAGGATGGAGTGTAGTGTGCTGTATCCTTAATGCTGAATACAAAACTATTCTTCATTTTTAAAGACTTAAAAATAGTTTCTTGAATGTATTCAGGATATGTTTTGTTGGTTACTTTTTCTATAATTAATGCTAATAAAACAAAGTTGGTATTACAGTAATTGAATGATTTGTTGGGTAAAGAATATAGTGAAGGTTTTTTATCTATCATAAATTGTAAAACATCTTTGTTAGTTGCATATAGATTTTTATTCCAAGCAGTATCCATAAAATATAAATAATTAGGCAAACCACTTCTATGGGTTAATAAATTTTGTATGCTTATGCCATTGTATGGCAATAATGGGAAAAATTTTTGAAGAGTATCTTCTAATTGTAAAGCACCTTGCTCCCAAAGTTTTAAAATGGCAATGGCTGTAAAAGTTTTTGAGATAGATGCAATATGAATAGGTGAATTTTCTGTTAGCTTTTTCTTTTGTTCAAAATTGCTATAACCATTGTATGCTTCAAAAACAATTTCTCCATTTTTAGCAACTAATATTCCGCCACTAAAATTTGAATTTAATATAGATTGTAATGCTAGTAATGATTGAGTATGGTAGTTCTCTTTCTCTTTTTTGCTCAACTTTCTAAAGTTGTTTATATAGTTTTCATTTTGTTGTTTTTCAAATTTTTTTTGTTTACAACCAAATAAAATTATACAACTAATAAATAATAAAAATCTTGTCATTTATAGTAAAACAAATTGTATTAAATATTGGCAAATATAATTGTATGAAGTATGAAAATGCTAATGAAATATCATCAAATCTGCTAATTTTGCTTTATGAGTAAAAGTTTACCTACAAGCTATCCAAAGGAAAAAATTAATATTCTTTTTTTAGAAAATATAAGCGATAAAGCAGTACAACTTTTTAAGAAAAATGGTTATGCTAATATCAAAAAAATATCTGGTGCATTAAGTGAAGAAGAATTGATAGAAGCAATAAAAGATGTTCATTTAGTTGGCATTCGTTCAAAAACCCAGATAACAGAAAAGGTTTTAAATGCTGCTACGAAATTACAAGCAATTGGCTGTTTTTGTATTGGTGTAAATCAGGTAAATTTAAAAGCTGCTACACAAAAAGGGATTGTCGTTTTTAATGCACCGTATAGCAATACCAGAAGTGTTGCAGAGTTGGTTATTGGCTCATCTATAATGCTTATCAGAAAAATTATTGATAAAAACATTGCAGCTCATAATGGTATATGGCAGAAGGAAGCAAAAGGTAGTTTTGAACTTCGTGGAAAAACTTTAGGTATTATTGGTTATGGAAATATTGGAAGCCAAGTTAGTGTTTTAGCAGAAAACCTTGGAATGAAAATTTTGTTTTATGATATTGAAACAAAATTGCCTTTAGGAAATGCAGTTGCTTGCAAAGACATTAAAGAGTTGATTAGCAATTCTGATATTGTTACTTTACATGTGCCAGAAACTCCTCTTACTAAAAATATGATTCATAAAAATAATTTAAAGCTTTTTAAGAAAGGAAGTTTTTTAATTAATTATGCAAGAGGTGAAGTGGTAGATTTAGATGCCTTAGCAAAAGCCTTGAAGGAGCAGCATTTAAGTGGTGCAGCAGTAGATGTTTATCCTATTGAACCAGAAAAAAATGGTGATAATTTTACTTCTCCATTACAAGGATTAAGCAATGTTATTTTAACTCCTCATATTGGAGGAAGCACTGAAGAAGCACAACAAAATATTGGTGAGGATGTTAGTAATAAACTGTATCAATATTTAGAGCTTGGCATTACTTATGGTTCTCATACAATTCCTGTTTTAAGTTTGCCACCATTAGAAACTGCTCATAGAATTTTGCACATTCATAAAAATGTTCCAGGGGTTTTAAGTGCTATCAATACAACATTATCTAAACATAATATCAACATTGTGGGTCAATATTTAAAAACAAATGATGAAATTGGTTATGTTGTATTAGATATTGATAAAAAGCTTTCCAACAAAGCATTAGAATTGCTAAAAAATATTAAAGAAACCATCAAGGTAAGAATGTTATATTAGGTTGCTTTTTTTATTGGTTATTTTTTTTAAGTCTATTTTAATTAAGATATTGCTTATATACTTTTACATAAGCTAATCTATATTAATACAATAAAACTTTTCTTTTTTTTTAGTATTCTATAATCCTATCTTATCTCACAAAAAAACTTTTCTACTAACAATCGTTAGCTTAATTTTGCACTTCTTTAAAATTATATATTATGCATTTACAACTTACCGAAGAACATTTAATGATTCAAAAAGCAGCACGTGATTTTGCAGTAAATGAATGTTTGCCTGGCGTAATTGAAAGAGACGAACATCAACGTTTCCCAAAAGAACAAATTATGAAACTTGCTGAACTTGGTTTTATGGGTATGATGGTAAGTCCTGAATATGGTGGAAGTGGTATGGATACTATTAGCTACGTTTTAGCAATGGAAGAAGTAAGTAAAATTGATGCAAGTGTAAGTGTATGTATGAGTGTAAATAATAGTTTGGTTTGTTATGGTTTACAAGCCTATGGTTCTGAAGAACAAAAGCAAAAATATTTAACACCTATTGCACAAGGCAAAAAAGATGGTGAACTATATATTGGAGCATTTTTATTAAGTGAGCCAGAAGCAGGAAGTGATGCTACAAGCCAACGTACAACTGCTGAAGATAAAGGAGATTATTATTTATTAAATGGCACAAAAAACTGGATTACAAATGGCAGTAGTGCAAGTGTTTATTTGGTAATGGCACAAACAGATGTAAGTAAAGGACACAAAGGAATTAACTGTTTTATTGTAGAAAAAAAATGGGATGGTGTAACTGTTGCAGCTAAAGAAAATAAATTAGGTATTCGTGGTAGCGATACACATACTATTATGTTTACAGATGTTAAAGTTCCTAAAGAAAATAGAATTGGTGCTGATGGGTTTGGATTTTCATTTGCTATGAAAACTTTAAGTGGTGGTCGTATAGGAATTGCATCTCAAGCATTAGGTATAGCAAGTGGTGCTTATGAACTTGCATTAAAATATTCTAAAGAACGTAAAGCTTTTGGTAAAGAAATTTCTCAACATCAAGCAATACAATTTAAATTGGCAGATATGGCTACTCGTATTGAGGCTGCACGTTTATTATGTTTAAAAGCTGCTTGGGAAAAAGATAATGGTATGGACTATGCTTTAAGCAGCAGTATGGCAAAAGTTTTTGCAAGTGAAACTGCTATGTGGACTACAGTAGAGGCAGTTCAAATACATGGTGGGTATGGTTATGTGAAAGAATACCATGTTGAACGCTTGATGAGAGATGCAAAAATTACACAGATTTATGAAGGTACAAGTGAAGTTCAACGTATAGTAATTAGCAGAAGTATTTTAAAATAATATTAAATAGTATAGGCTATTTTTAATGGCATATTACAGAAGTAAATACTCAGTTTTTTATTCTTAAAAAACTGAGTATTTTTTTTATCAATTTTTGTAGAAAATTTGATATAGCACACATTTCTACAGTTTACCTATAAATCTTCTTAATCTAAAATTATCTACCACTTAACTTTTCTTCCCATTATATCCAAAACCTCAATTCAAAATTCTTTATTAACCTCTAAAATCTTTCTAAAGAAGAGAAGAAGAAGTTTCCTTCAATAGCAGCATTTTCATCACTATCACTTCCATGAACAGCATTTTCGCCAACAGAAGCAGCATATTTTTTTCTGATAGTTCCTTCATCTGCATTTGCAGGATTTGTAGCACCAATTAAAGTTCTAAAATCGGCTACAGCATTTTCTTTTTCTAAAATAGCAGCTACAATAGGTCCACTACTCATAAAATTTACTAATTCACCATAAAATGGACGTTCTTTATGCACGGCATAAAATTCTCCAGCTTGTTCTGCTGTAAGTTTTGTCCATTTCATTGCTTTAATAGTAAATCCTGCTTTAAGTATCATGTCTAAAATTGCACCAGTATAATCTTTAGAAGTTGCATCTGGTTTAATCATTGTAAATGTTCTGTTAGTCATATAGTATATTTTCAAATTTTCGCAAATGTAGGGCTATATCTTTCATCTCAAAATTATAGTTGAGGCTTTAAGGCTTTATTATAATTTTTTAATTACAATTTAGAAAGGTATTTGTTTTTAAAATTGAGTAACAATTCTGAAATATCTTCAGAAACATTGAATTTTAAAATACAGAAACTAAATAATCCAATATACAAAACACTTCTCATTGCACTATCAATATAAATATTTGAAATAGTAGGAATAAAATAAATTAGTAAAAAACAAATAATGCTTATAGCAAATAGTAATAAGGTTTTTAAAGAAAATGGCTGCATTTTAAACAACTTCCAAATGTATATAAACCTTATAGAGTTGAAGAAACTTAAAGCAATTAAATTAGCATAAGCAGCACCAATTACACCATTACTTTTTATTAAAAAATAATTTAGTGGAATGGCACAAATAACAAAAAGCATATTGGTTATAAAATCTATTTTCCAGTATTTAGATAAAAGTAAAATTTGAGAGTTTAACCCAGTGCCTAAATCCAATATTTTAGCAATACCAAGTATGAGAATAATTTCTTTAATAGGAGCAAATGTTGGTCCTAAAAAATTAACCATATTATCTGCATTCAAATAAATTGTGCCAAAAATTAATAAACCAATCATTAATAAATTCAAAGAAGTTTTTTGATAAAGCATCAAAATTTTAGCTCTGTTTTTTTCTTTCCATGCCTCTGAAATAATAGGTATAGAAATAGATATCATACTTCTTTGAGGCACATCCATTAAAGTAATTATATAGGTTGGTATAGTAAATATAGCAGCATCTGTAAGCCCATTGGTAGATTGACTTGCAATAATAATTGTATCAATGGTTCTTGATAAAATATTTAAAACATTGCCAGTTAAAATAAAGAAAGCAAACGAAAACATTTTTCTCCAAAGCCTTCTCGTAACAGTGCTAATAGAAAAATTAAATTTATAACTTTTGCTTTTTCTTATATACCAAAGTATATAAAGTAATGATGGAACATAGGATAAAGAGAATAAAATAAAAAATTGTTCAATATCAATTATTTTGAAAAAATACAGACCTATAAAAATGGTAACAGAAACTCTTAAAATAAGTTCTTTAGCTACATTAGTTGTAATAGTTTTTTTTAAAGTCCATAAATAACTTTCAAATAAATAAAAGAAAGTAATAGAAATGGTTAGTGGATATAATAAATGATAATGTGCTGTAAATAGGGGAGAACGAGCTTGATATTTTCTTATAATTAAATCTTTAAAAATTATTGAGAATAGTATAAATAATATACAACCAATAATACAAAGCGTAATTGTAATAAAAGATAAATCATTTTTTTTAGGCGGAAGATATGTATTGTAAAAAGGAAAAAATTTAAGCGTTATAGGTAATGAACCAAAAGTGCTAAATGTAGCATAGAGTAAAGCTATATCTAATAATAACCTTGTTAAGCCAAATTCTTCTGTAGAAAAATAACGAGGAAAAAGTAATAAAATATTTATTGCACCAATGCAAAAACCAATATAAATAAATATAGAAGAGTAAATACTTTGTTTGCGTACAATGCCCATTATTTAATAATAGAAGTGTATTTCAAAAGTAAGTATATATCTATTTACTAAAGAAGAATTTTTAGAACAAAAGTTTGCAAAAAAAAATCATTATTGTCCGACAAAAAAATAAAAGGGTAGCATTTCTGTTACCCTTTTTGTTGTTTTGAAGTTACTACGCTTTAAAACTATGAATCAAAGTAACAATTATTTCGGACAGCATTTATTTTCTCA
>JBPXJV010000019.1:0-24358 GCA_051715485.1 Chitinophagales bacterium | reverse complement strand
ACAAAGAAATTAACTGAGAAAATAAATGCTGTCCGAAATAATTGTTACTTTGATTCATAGTTTTAAAGCGTAGTAACTTCAAAACAACAAAAAGGGTAACAGAAATGCTACCCTTTTATTTTTTTGTCGGACAATAATGTTATTAAATGGTAAAATTTTCTATTAAATGGTAAATAAAAAAGCTACCTGAAAAATCAGATAGCTTTAAAAAAATAATATTTAAAAATTAAATGTTGAATTACATTTTACTTCTTACATAATTTGCCAATTCTGTTTCTCCGGTTTTATCTTTTTTATCTGCAATTCCTTTTAAAACCATATTATTCACATACGCTGTTATTTGCTGTTTATATGCTTCTGGCATTGCATCTCTAAATTCTACAATTAAATCAATACCTCTTTTAAATTTAGTTACATCTTTTACTTTCACTAATATATCAGCCAAAGCTTGTAATGATTCAAATTTACCTTGTGATAAAGGCATTTGTTCAAAACTATTTGCAATAAAATCAAAAGCATCTTCGCCACCATATTTAACCAACACACTTGAAATAGAAGTAGCTAAACGTCCTTTAGCTGGCTCTTTAGAAAGCTTATAGGCAATTTTTATAGCACTCGAAGAATCTATATTAGCTAATGCTTCTAAACTTGCACCTGCAACACTATAAGATGAATCTTTTGTGCCAACTTCAAATAAAGAAGTATATTGAATATCTTCAAATTTTCCTAAAACATCAATAGCAGCAGCTTTTACAAGTGGACTTTTATCTGTTTTAGAAAGTGATTCTATTTTCTTTATCGTTGCTTCACTCATATCTGACTTAGCTAATGCTTGAATTGCTTTATTTCTTAAAGGAGCATAAGTATCGTTCAAAGCCTCTATTAAAAATTGTACTGCCTCTGATTCAGATGTTTTTTTAGATGCAAAATCAATTGCTTCTTTTCTATCTAAATATTTACCAGCATATTTATATTGATGAATGTATTCACTTAAAGTTTTTGCATCTTTTTTAGAACATAATAAAACTTTATCTCCATCTACATTTATTAAATCTGGTTTAGTTGGTGCATTAAAACTAAAAGTATCTACTTTATTATTTATCCAAACATTGTAACGATGTTTTTCTTTGCCAAAATAAATATCAACTGCTACAGGAAGTTTAAAAACCTTATCGCCACTTTGTGTTTGTTTTACATACACAGATGCTATTTTACTTTCTGGGCTATAAGCATAAGAAATATCTAATTGAGGATGACCATTACTGAAATACCATTGATTCCAAAACCAATTCAAATCTTTGCCAGTAACAGCTTCAAAAGCAAGACGAAGTTTATCCGCATTTCCTGTACCAAATTTATTATCAGTTAAATATTTATTTAAAGATTTAAAAAAGGCATCATCGCCAACATAGTTTCTTAACATGTGTAAAATTCTTCCCCCTTTGTTATAACTAACAGCATCAAACATATCTTCTTTATCTTTATAATAATATCTTACTAAATCTTTACTTTGACTACCACTCATTAAATAACCTTGCATATCTGTAAAGTTTTCATCATCTCCTGCATCTTTACCATATTTATATTCTCTCCATAAAGTTTGACTATAATTTGCAAAACTTTCATTTACTGTTAGGTTACTCCAGCTTTCTGCAGTTACATAATCTCCAAACCAATGATGAAATAGTTCGTGTGCAATAGTTGTTTCCCAACTATTACCATCAATAAGTTGCCTTGCATCTTGTTGTGCAGATTCTTGGTGTAATGTTGCTGTTGTATTTTCCATTGCTCCGCTTACATAATCTCTTCCAACAATTTGTGCATATTTATTCCAAGGATATTCAACACCTAAAACTGTAGAAAAATATTTCATCATTTCAGGGGTATTGCCAAAAATTTTTCTTGCCACATTTCCATATTCCTTTTCAACGTAATAGCTTACTTCTTTAGTTTTATAGGTATCTTTTACAACAGCAAAATCTCCTACACCCATAAAAAATAAATATGGAGCATGTGGTAAATCCATTTTCCAATAATCTGTTCTTGTACCATCTGCATTTTTTACTTGACTTACTAATGCACCATTGCTAAGTGTAACATATTTAGCAGGTACAGTCATATAAATTTCTTGTGTTGTTTTTTGGTTGGGCTTATCTATTGTAGGCACCCAAACAGATGTAGCTTCTGTTTCGCCTTGAGTCCAAATTTGTGTTGGTTTATTTTTTTCTTCTCCTTTAGGGTTAATAAAATATAATCCTTTAGCATCAGTTATTGCAGCACTTCCCTCTACTTTTAGTTCATTTGGTTTTGCTGTATATTCAATATAAATAGTGTATTTATCATTTCTTGTATAAGATTTATCTAATGCAATTTTTAATACTTGACCATTATAATTATATTTTAAAGCAGCATTCTTA
Source organism: Chitinophagales bacterium (assembly GCA_051715485.1). Classification (GTDB taxonomy): domain Bacteria; phylum Bacteroidota; class Bacteroidia; order Chitinophagales; family Chitinophagaceae; genus UBA1930. The sequence continues at coordinate 21,941 of JBPXJV010000019.1, read as the reverse complement.
TTTAATTTAACAATTTCTACTTTATGTATTGCCATTCCTTTTGCATCTAATTCAACTGAATCGGTATTATAAAAATGTGGTTTTAGGGTTATCCAAACTTTTCCATTCAAATAACTGTTTGCATAATCAAAACCTGCATTAAGCTTTGTGTGTACAAGGTCATTTATTTTTTCAGGAAATGCTCTGTATTGAGTTTTCCAGCTATCCTCTTTTAAGTTTCTACTATTAGAGTGTTGGCTAAATGATATTGTAAAACTAAAAAGGCTTACAATAAGAAAAATTTTTTTCATGAAGTAATTTTTATATAATGATAAAGATAAGATTGATGCAAAATAAATATATAGATAGTTTTATGAAAGGTTAAAAATTATATTTTTTCTTTTTGTTTCAATGTTAGTCGGTTTTATTAATAAAAAAAACATATAAATTCGTGTAACGCTTTAACCAATTTCAATGAAATACTTTTATAAAAAAGCAATTTTAATATTAGTTATACTATTCTTTATTTCTGAATATGCATCTGCACAAAGAAAGTATTTCATGTACATTCAAGCAGAGAATAAACAACCATTTTATATATCTGTTAATAATAAAATTTATAGTTCATCATTAACTGGTAATTTAGTAATTCCAAGATTAAAAAATGGTAAATATTTTTTTATAGCTGGCTTTCCAAAAAATAAATATTCCGAACAAAAATTTTCTTATGTTATTAATGATAAAGATGTAGGTTTTGTATTGAAACAATTTGGCAATGAAGGTTGGGGTTTATTTAATATTATAGACTTCACAAAAATTATGGCAAATGCTGAAAATTGGGAATCAGATAAAATGCAAAATGATACTACCACTATTGATGATACTTATACCATAAGTCCTATTATTAAAACACAAGAAAAAACATCCACCACAGTTAAAGAAGAACATCCTCAGAAAACAGAAACTACAACAACCAAAAAAGAAGAAGTTAGCAGCAGCACTGCAACTAATCAAACCAAAGAAACCAATACTAAAGAAAATAAAAAAGCAGAAAGTACAACAACAACTTCACAGCAAGAAAATAAAGAAACTTCATCTACAAAAACAGTTGTTGCAACTAATAATAAAAAAGGAATTATAAGAACTTATCAAAAAGCAAATATTAATGGCATAGATGAAATGTATGTTGATTATACTACTACTCCAACAGATACAATAATTGTTTTTATACCCCAACAAGTTGAGCAATCTTATACAAATACTAAAACGAATACAACAGAAGACACAACTACTTATACCACATCAAATAAAAACAATATTACTAATACAGGGCAATACAATACAACTTGTGTAAACCTTGCTACAGAAGCAGATATATTAAGAGTAAGAAAATTAATGTCTGCAGAAACTACTGATGAAAAAATGATACAAGTTGCTAAAAAAAATTTGGGTAATAAATGTTTGTATGTTGAACAAATACAAAAGTTAGGGTTACTGTTTTTGTCTGAACAAAGTAGGCTTAAATTCTTTTCTGTAATCTATCCTTCTATTTACGATAAATTTAATTATGCCTCATTAGAAATGCAGTTTACATTATCTTCGGTTATTAATCAATTTCGTCAATCTTTATAATTAATGCCACGTTATTTTATTGAAGTAGCATATTTAGGAACAAATTATAGCGGTTTTCAAATACAGAAAAATGCAAACAGCATTCAAAGTGAAATTGAAAATGCTTTACACATTGTTTTAAAAAAAGAAATTAATTTAACAGGCTCTTCCAGAACAGATGCAGGTGTTCATGCATATCAAAATTTTTTTCATTTTGATATTGATGATGTAATAGATAAAAAAAGAGTTTACAACATGAATGCTATTTTACCTTTTGATATAACTATAAAATCCATCAAAGCCGTTAAACCTAATGTTCATGCACGTTTTGCTGCAACTGCAAGAGAATATAAATATTTTATATCTCAACAAAAAAATCCTTTCTTAGAAGGCAAATCTTGGTTTTATCCTTATAAATTAAATATTCAAAAACTACAACAAGCTGCAGATATTTTACTTCAATATTCCAACTTTCAATCATTTTCTAAAAAACATACACAGGTTAATAATTATTTATGCAACCTTCAAATTTCTGAGTGGTATGTTAATAAAGAAAATGATGCTTTAATTTATCGTGTAAAAGCAAATCGTTTTTTAAGAGGTATGGTTAAAGGTATAGTAAGCACTATGTTACTTGTTGGTAGAAATAAAATTTCAGAAGAAGAGTTTAAAAAAATTATAGAATCTAAAAATAATTTATTAGCCGATTTTACTGCCCCATCTCAAGGTTTATTTTTATGCTCTGTTCAATACCCTGATGATATTTTTGAGTAATATTTTTTTTATCATTTACTTTTGTTCAAATACAACCACTTTAAATTATTAAGCATTTAAACTTATGAAATCAACAACACTATACACTGTACTTAGTTTTCTATTATTACCATTTGGTTTGATAATGTTATTTACAAGTTTTCCAATGCTTTTGGCTTCATTTATTTCTCCTACAGCATTATTTCCTTTATTTATGATTATATGTATCATCATTTATATTGTTACTTGTTTTATTTTTTTACAAAAGGGTATTAAACAAGAAATTGCTTGTAAAAGATCTTTAAAAGATTGGATAAAAGTTAATGCTTTTGTTACAATTGTTTTTATAGGATTAATGTTTGCACAAACATCAATTATCATCAAAAATCCTTCTATTATTTCTCAGCTATTAATAGCAGATGTTAGTGCTCAACAAAGTAATTTGCCTGCACAGTTTACACCTGAATTTATGCATAAACTACTAAAATATATTAGTTACTTTATGCTTTTTTATTCTATCATTTTGGGCATACATATCATTATTACTTTTAGGTTAATAAAAACATATCAACATATATTTAGTAAAGACTAACAATTTTTAAATATGCTTATAAAATAAAGAGGTTGTCTTAATTAAGACAACCTCTTTATTTTTTTTAACCTGTTTAATTTTTCAAACATCCTATTAAACAAATAAACTATTAAGTAAGTTTATTTGATTAGTTCTTTTTAGTAGGTTGTTTGTTTTCTTTAAAACGTTTGTCAGGTGTACCATCTTTTTTTGTGTGAGTAGCTTCTGTTTTTGCTGGCTCTTTGTTTTCTTTAAAACGTTTGTCAGCTGTTCCGTCTTTTTTTGTGTGAGTAGCTCCTGTTTTTGCAGGTTCTTTGCTTTCTTTTTTAACTTCTTTTGTTTCTGCTTTCTGAGTAGTTGCTACTTTCTTCTCAGGTTGTTTTGTTTCTTTTTTAGTTTCTGTTTTCTGAGTAGTAGCTTTCTTCTCAGGTTGCTTTGTTTGGCTGTTTAGGGCTGATGTTGTTATAAACACAGCTAACAGTAAGAACCATGTTTTTTTCATAAAGTAAAATTTTTAATACACAAATTTAAAATAGTTTTTTACGAAAAAATATAAAAAATTTTAGCCTTTAACAGAATTTTATTTGCATCATTATTGCACAATTACTTTATCGTAGAAAACAGATTTACCATTTGCATTAAGAACTTTTATAAAGTATATACCTGATGAAGATGCTCTTGGTAAATTTATTTTTTCATTTTGTATTCCAGCAATATTGATAGCTTTTGTAACTATACGTCTTCCATTTACATCACTTATTTCAACAGCGTAATTACCAGTTGGTAATTTATCAAATTGAATAGCAAATGTTTTATTAACTACTGGATTTGGATAAACAGAAATATTATTTTTAGTATTAACCTCATTACTTACTACTACATTTTTTGCAGCACTATATGCTAAATTGCTATTTGCTAAATCTGATGTATTATAAACAACTTCATTATCAGCTTTAATAATTTCAGTAGCATTTAATGTAGATAAATTTACTTTAAAATAATTATCAGTTACAATAGCACTTGTAATAAAAACATCTCCATTTGCATCTACAGCAGCACCATTAGTAGTAAAGTTTGCTGGTAAGTTTTTAATAATGCCAATATGCTCTGCAATTCTTGTAACAGGGTTAATTTTAAATACATAATTGCGATAAGTAAATAAATATAAATTGCCATAAGCATCACCAATTAAATCACCTCCCCAACTGGTGCATTGTGTATGCACACTAACGTTGTTATTGTTCTTACTATCAATTAAAGAACCCAAGTTTGTAATAACAGGGTTTCTGTCTGTAGTAAATTGAATAAGTTGGTTGCCATCGTTTGTAAGTGCATATCCATTGCCATCTGCACCTATTGTCATACGAGTAATTACATTACTTTCATCTACACGAGCTCCTGTAGAAAAACGAGTATCATTATTAATAACTACACTCATTTCATTAGTGCTTAAATCTACATAACGTAAATCTGTACCCCACATTGGTGTATAATATAAACGATTATTTTTTGCATCATAGGCAGCTGCTGCAACACCATTAACAGTTGGTGATGAAGTTTGTAAACTTCTATTAGCTAATCCATCTGAATGTAAAAAACTATAATTTACTTTAGATGGATTTGCACTACTATACAAAGTTCTTACAATACTTCCATTGCTTAAATCTATTTCTCTAATAGCTGTCCAATTATATGTGCCTTTTGTTTCTGATGTAATAGCATAAGCTTTATTTGTTTGTGCTTTAGCATTTACTGCAAACAATGCAGCAACTAACATAATGGGTAAAGTTACTTTTTTCATAGTTGTATAATTTTTTGATAGCCCAATTTAGGAATAAATATTGATTCTTAAATAACTTTTTTATAAAATGTATTTATTAGCAAAAAATTAGCACAAATAGAGCAGCATTGAAAAATTAATTGAACAAAGTTTGTATGCCATGTGTTACTCTAAACTCATGTTGTAATAACCATTTCTTTCGCCACATTCCTCCAGAATAGCCAATTAAACTTTTATCGCTACCAATAATTCTATGGCATGGTACTATTATAGATATTTTATTTTTTCCGTTTGCTGCTGCAACTGCTCTTGTTGCTTTAGCATCACCCATTTTTTTAGCCACATCTAAGTAGCTCATTGTTTTACCAAATGGTACTTGTATTAATTCATTCCAAACACTTTGTTGAAAAGCTGTACCTTCTTGATGTATAGGTATTGTAAATTGTTTTCTTCTACCAGCAAAAAATTCTATTAATTGTTCTGTACAATAATGTATCATATCACTTACACCAGGTTCTCCATATTTTATTTGCTCTTTATTATCTATAAAACTAAGTTCTGCAATATATATATCTGTACCTCCAATTTTAATTAAGCCTACTGGGCTTTCATAATATGTATAGTACAGCTCTTGCATAAATAAAATTTGAGTGGTAAAATTATAAGAATTTGATGTAATAAAATTTGTTCATTAACCTATCAATAAACCATTATTTACTTTTTTATCAGTAGTTAATAAAACTACATTTTTATTTTCATCATAAACACCAAGCACTAAACACTCACTCATAAAATTGGCTATTTGTTTTGTAGGAAAATTTACAACAGCAATAATTTGTTTGCCTATTAATTCATCTAATGTATAATGATGTGTAATTTGTGCAGATGATTGCTTTATTCCTAATTCTCCAAAATCAATCTTTAATTTATAGGCAGATTTTTTTGCTTCGGAAAAATGTAATACTTCAATAATAGTTCCTGTACGAATTTCTATTTTTTCAAAATCTTGCCAACTTATCATAAATGTTTTTGATAAAAATACAATTATAAAATAAACTCTTCATACCTTTTTATCTTTATTATATTTGTAACAACCTAAAAAAAAATATATGGAAAACAAATTACATTTTATGTTAGAAGCCATTAAACTATCTGAGCATGGGATGAATAATAATGATGGCGGACCTTTTGGTTGTGTAATTGTAAAAGATGGAAAAATTGTAGGTAAAGGTTGGAACAGAGTTACAGGAACAAATGACCCTACTGCACATGCAGAAGTTGTAGCTATTAGAGATGCTTGTAAAAATTTAGGAAGTTTTCAATTAGATGGTTGTGAAATTTATACTTCTTGTGAGCCATGCCCTATGTGTATGGGTGCAATTTATTGGGCAAGACCAGATAAAGTTTTTTATGCCAATACAAGACAAGATGCTGCTGATATTGGTTTTGATGATTCTATGATTTATGAAGAACTTGTGCTTCCTCTTCATCAAAGAAAAATTGTTTTAGAAGCCTTAGGTAGAGAAGAAGCATTAAAAATTTTTAATGCTTGGAATAATAAACAAGATAAAACAGACTATTAAAACATATTCACATTTTAGGAAGCAAAAGTGTATGGCTATATATTTGCTCTCTTAATTATTTTTATATGAGTGAATTAATGAACAAATTGAACGAGACAGTTTCTTACATTAAAAGTAAAGTAACACCAGAAGCTACAACAGGTATTATATTAGGTAGTGGATTAGGCAATTTAGCCTCTGTTATTGAAACAGATGTTGCTTTATCATATACAGATATTCCTCATTTTCCTGTAAGTACTGTAAAAGGGCATGGCGGTAAATTAATTTTTGGAAAATTAGGTGGTACAAAAGTAATAGTAATGAGTGGACGTTTTCATTTTTATGAAGGCTACTCTGCACAACAAGTTATTTATCCTGTTCGTGTAATGAAAATGTTGGGTGTACAAAATTTATTATTATCCAATGCAGCAGGTGCCGTAAACCCAAATTATAAAGTGGGCGACTTAATGTTGATTAATGACCATATAAGTTTCTTTACAACAAACCCTTTAATAGGAAAAAATGAAGAAGATTTAGGTACTCGTTTTCCTGATATGAGTGAGCCATATAATTTTGAAATACTTGCAAAAGCAAAAGCTATTGCAGCAGCTAATAATATTCATGTGCACGAAGGTGTTTATACTGCTGTAACAGGACCTACATTTGAAACACATGCAGAATACAGATTAATAAAAGCAATTGGTAGTGATGTTGTTGGTATGAGTACAGTGCAAGAAAATATTGCTGCTGTGCATTGTGGTATGAAAGTTTTTGCAGTAAGTGTAGTTACAGATTTAGGTATAAGAGAAGATAACAATGTTATTACACATGAAGAAGTTTTGCAAGCTGCTAAAGAAGCAGAACCTAAACTTACACTATTGTTTAAAGAATTGGTTAAGGTGATATAATATTTAAGAGAAATATTCTTTAAAATGGTTTGTACTTGTTACAAACCATTTTTATTTTAAGTAAAGAAAATCAATTTCTTCTCATAAGGATATGTAGTTATGGTTAATAATTTCGTTTAAAAGTAAATATTAATGTTATGTATATTTGATATTGTAAGCATCTATTGTACAAAGTTGTATCAAATATTAATACATACATTTACTTATGAATAGTTGTTATACTTTTAGAAAATCAGCAGTTGATAAGCCTCAAAATTGGGAGCTTTCAGAACAAGCCATTTCATGTAGTCAAGAAAAAGGAATTAATATACAAATTGCTTTTCAAGATATTCAAAAAATAAGATTGTTTTATTATGCAAACAATCGTTATCGTCTTAATAATTTTTGTTGCAAAATAACTACAAGAAATCAAGCAGTTTTTGATATTTACTCAAGCACTTACGAAGGTTTTGCAAATTTCGTAGATCAAGCTGAAACTTATACCTCTTTTGTAAAAGAATTAATTCAAAAAGCAAAATCAGCAAATCCAAATTGTGAAATTCGTACTGGTCAAACTTCTTTAACTTATTATGGAAATATATTGTTTGTATTAGTAGCAGTAATATTTCTGTTTTTAATCTTTTCCTTGCTTCCTGTAAATTATTATAAGTTTTACATCTTTATAAAAATTGTTATCATTGCTTACTTTGGATTTTATTTAGCCAAATCAATTAAAGTAAACCAACCAAGGCAACTTACAGGAACTGAAATACCTGACAATGTTTTACCAAAACAATCAAATCAAAAAAAATAAAATAATGAAAACATAAATATGCTAATATTTCTTCTAATATTTTTTAGTATTACAATTTTTGTATTAAAGCAATTTGTTTTTGAGTATAATCGTAAAAAAAGACGTGATTATTATCGTAATTACTATTTAAAGTCAGAAGAATGGAAAAGAAAACGATATGTTGTACTTAAAAGGGATAACTGGCGTTGTGTATTTTGCGGTAATAAGGCAACGCAAGTTCATCATAAAAAATACGCAAAATATAATATTGGAAAAGAGCCAATAGAATGGCTTGTTTCAGTATGTAAATCATGTCACGAAAAACAACATTAATTAAAATAAATTACTTAAATCATTAAAAAATAAAAGTATGAGAATACTCATATTATTTTTAAGCACCTTGTTGTTGTTTGGCACAAATATCATTGAAGCACAACAATCTACTACTAATTTTTACAAGCAGTTTAAAGATATTCTTAATAGTCAATGGTATCAAGTAAAAGGAAATAATGTTTTAAAAAAAGAAGAAAATAGCTCAACAACTACTACTTATTACAATAGCAAAAAAGAATTACAAGGATTTTCTGTAGTGTTTGTAAATGAAGTAACAAAGAATGGCTACGATGTTAGTAAGAAAAATTATCTATTAGCATATAAAGAAAGTAGTGCTAATAATGAACAAATGTTTTCTCAAGTTGTAGAGGCATTTTATAGTTTTAATAGAGAAGCGTGGAATACTTATAAAATAAATTATACACCTGTTGTTACTAATAATAAAACAGAGAAAAGAAAAATTGAAATTAATAAAGGTCCAAACTCAACAGTTGCTACTTTGTATAATGACAATTCGTTGTATATTTTAACTTCTTTATAAAGTGCAGTAGTGTTTTTTATAAAGTTCTTTGTTTCATAGCCTCATACAAAATCATTCCTGTAGCAACACTAACATTTAGGCTTTCAAAATTATTTGCCATTGGTATAGCAAAAGTATCATCACATATTTTTATTAATCCTGTAAAAACGCCTCTTCCTTCGCTGCCCATAATTATTGCACAAGGTTCTTGCAAGTTTAAGTTATGTAGTTTTGTTGTTGCTGTCATTTCACTTGCATAAACTTTTATGCCATTTAAGTGCAGTTCATCAACAGTTTTCATTAAACTATTTACCCTGCATATATGAATTTTTTCTAAAGCTCCAGCACTTGTTTTTACTGCATCTTCATTTAATGCACCAACACCTTTATCTGGAATAATAATGGCTTGTGCTCCACAACAAACTGCTGTACGTGCAATAGCTCCAATATTCCTTACATCAGTAATTCCATCTAATATTAAAAATAAAGGGCTCTCTCCTTTCTCGTTAATAAAATCTATTACTTGCTGTAAGTTTTGATATTGTACTGCACTTTTATATGCAATTACTCCTTGATGTTGAATATTGGTTAAGCTATTTATTTTTTCTGAAGGAACAAATTGTATTGGTACATTATTTTCTTTAGCCAAAGATTTTATTTCATGAATAATATTTCCAGAAGCAGTTTTTGCTATCAATATTTTATCAATAGCTTGGTGTTGTTTTAAGGCTTCAATAATAGGGTTTCTTCCTGCTATAATATTTTTTTTAGCAATAAACATTAGCTTTTTTTCTTTGATAAAAATGAAAAATAAAGTGAGGTAATAATAATATATAAAACAACAAATGCAGCTAATGAAAATTTAATAATAGCCGACCATCTGCTAATACCAACACTTACATTGCTTCCATAGCCACCCAATGTAATTAGCATAGCAATATTTTCTACTAAATCTAAAACACCTACCAGTACACTTAACTCTAAAAAAATAAGTCCAATAGTTTTTGAAATACTTGTTAAATATTTATTCATTATTGCTTTACAACATAAAAAAAGAAAAATGCAATAAGCTATAATAAATAAAAAATCTACAGCAATATTTATTTGAAAAGGCTTTACACCAACAGCTTTCATCATTGCATTGGCGTCTCTCATATTTTTTGCAAGTTCAAAACTAATAATTCCAGAAGGACTATAATCTGTTACTAATCCTACAGAAAAAAAGCGTAAAACAATAAACATAATAACAGTTGCAACGCCAGCTATAACTATTTTTTTCATTCGCTTAAATAACTTTGAATTATTCTAATACTCTTTCTTTGTTGTGAGAAATTATTTTGATTCAATATTACACGTTACAATAGTATTTATTTTAATCGTATTTACCCAATCTTTTTAAAAAGTGAATGTGTGCTACTACTGCTCTATACATTGTTGGATATTCAATATATTGAATTTGATATTCCATGCAAACATTTTTTATAATATTACTAATTGCAGGATAATGTACATGAGATATTTTAGGAAATAAATGATGTTCTATTTGAAAATTTAATCCTCCTAAAAGCCAACTTATTGTTTTATTTCTTGTAGCAAAATTTGCAGTTGTTTTTAGTTGATGAGCAGCAAACTCATCTGGTAATTTATTATTATCTGAATTGGCAATAGGAAAATGTGTATCCTCTACAGTGTGTGCTAATTGAAAAACAATGCTAAGAACCAAGCCAGATACTAATGTAACTAATAAAAAGCCCATTAACCAATTAAACCATCCAATCATTATTATTGGTAATGCAATAAAAATAAAACCATGATAAAGTTTTACTATCCAAAATTCTAAATGATCTTTAAGTTGCATTTTTTTTAATGGCACATTTCCAATTTTTCTTGAAAAATATTTTCTATAATCTGTAAAGAATATCCAAAACACATACAACATCATATACAAAAACCAAAAATAAAAGTGTTGAAAACGATGCATCCATAAACGTTTTTGTGTAGGTGCCATTCTCATTAAAACACCAATTTCAATATCATCATCAACACCATCTACATTAGTATAACTATGATGAAGAATATTGTGTTTCATATTCCACATAAAATGGTTAGCACCTAACATACTTAGTGATGCTGCAGCTAATTTATTTTTCCATTTATTTTTACTAAAACTTCCATGACTACCATCATGCATTACATTAAAACCAATAGAAGCAATTAAGCCACCTAAAAGAATACACTCTGGAATAGCAAAATACCATTCTGGAGTAAAAAATATTAGATGAATATAAATAGCAATAAATGCTGATACAAGTATGATGGCTTTTGAAAATAAATTCAAATTGCCTGTAATAGAAATTCCTTTTTCATCAAAATATTCTTGTACTCTTTTCTTTAATTCTGAGTGTAATGAATTTTTAACTGCTGGAAATTTGGGGGTGATAGAAGCACTCATTTTTATTAATTAAAATTACAGCGGCAAGATAACTGTTTATTGGATAATAATAGTAATAATTAATGAACAAGTATTTTATTTAGTAGCATAGATTTATAAAGAAATTTAATTGATATACTATCTAATTCTCACAGTATCATTTATTTTCTTTCCCAAAACTCAAAGCTGTAACTATACAAATGTTTTTCATTGGCTGGGTTTAAATCTGATGATTTTTTTTGCCATTTATTAGTATCAATTTCAGGAAAGAAGATGTCGCCATCTAAGGTTGTATGCACACGTGTTAGATAAATTTTTTGTGCCTTATTAATTGTTTGATTAAAAATTTCGCCACCACCTACAACAAAAACTTCTTTATAGTAATGACTTTTTGCAACAAATATTGCATCGTCAAAACTGTTTACTACAACAACACCTTCAGCATTAATTTTTTTTTGTTTTGTAATTACAATATTTAATCTTCCTTTTAAAGGTTTACTACCCATGCTTTCAAAAGTTTTTCGTCCCATTACAATAGGCATTGCCCAAGTAGTATTTTTAAAAAATTTTAAATCGTTTGGTAAATGCCAAGGTAACGTATTATTTATACCAATAACATTATTTTCAGATGCAGCAACTAATAATGAAATAATCATTTCAAAAAATTTATTTACACAAATTAAACAGCTACTGGAGCTTTAATATGTGGATGTGCTTGATAATTTTCTAACTCAAAATCTTCAAACTTAAAATCAAAAATATCTTTTACTGATGAATTAATTTTTAGTGTAGGTAAAAGATAAGGAGTTCGTTGAAGTTGTAAATTTGTTTGTTCAATATGATTGCTGTATAAATGTACATCTCCAAAGCTATGAACAAAATCGCCTAATTGAAAATTGCAAACTTGTGCCAACATCATTGTAAGTAAAGCATAAGATGCAATATTAAATGGAACGCCTAAAAAAACATCTGCACTTCTTTGATATAATTGGCAACTTAATTTTCCATCAGCTACATAAAATTGAAACAAAGCATGACAAGGCATTAAAGCCATCATTTGTAAATCTGCAACATTCCATGCACTAACAATTATTCTTCTACTATCTGGGTTTGTTTTTAGCTGTTGAATAACGTCTTTAATTTGATCTACCACTACACCATTTGCACCCTCCCAACTTCTCCATTGTTTTCCATACACTGGTCCAAGTTCTCCTTGTTCATTTGCCCATTCATTCCAAATACTTACACCATGCTCATTCAAATATTTAGTATTAGTATCGCCTTTTAAAAACCAAAGTAATTCGTAAATAATACTTTTTAAATGTAGTTTTTTAGTAGTTACTAATGGAAACCCTTTTTGCAAATCAAAACGCATTTGATAACCAAAGCAACTGATAGTTCCTGTGCCTGTTCTATCTTGTTTTTTAATGCCATTATCTAAAATGTGTTGTAATAATTTTTGATATTGTTCCATGTGTGCAAAATAAGGAATGCTACATGAATATTGGCTTACTAGTTTTTGTTTGGGGAATAGTTGTGTATAGGTTTTAAAGGTGGTTATTTTAGTAACTTTCGGTTATCAACATCTTGTAATATACTCATTTGTTGAATAGCAATTTTATTAAGTTTAATTAGTCGTTCTTTTTGTGGTATTTTTTCATTAATTAAAATTGCATTCAAATTTTCCATATTTGAAAGACAAATCAATTCATTGATTGTTGCATAATCACGAATATTTCCTTTCAATTTAAGATTATCTTCACGCCATTGTTTAGCTGTCATTCCAAATAATGCTACATTCAAAACATCTGCTTCATTAGCATAGATGATTGATGTTTGTTGCATTGAAAGTACTTTTGGAATAAGATTTTTTTTAATAGCATCAGTATGAATATGGTAATTTATTTTTGTCAATTCCCGCTTGGCAGACCAACCAAGTTGTTTTTGTTCTTCTTCTTTAAGTCGTTTAAACTCTCTTACTAGATAAAGTTCAAATTCTGCCGAAATCCACGACGCAAATTTAAAAGCAATATCAGAATGAGCATAAGTACCTCCTCCGTAACGTCCTGATTTAGATATTATTCCTATTGCGTTTGTTTCGGAAATCCATTTTTGAGAAGACATCCAAAAGTGAGGTTTTGCTGACTCATTTTTAAACCCCTCATAAATGTGGGGTTTAAAATTTGGATTACTCAGCATTTCCCACAAACCAAGATATTCAATTGTATTATAAGTCCTTAGCCATAAGCTGATAATTTGTGAAGGGTTTTCTCTATCCCGAACTTTAGCAATATCCGTTAGAGAAATATAATCTTCTTTCTCCTTTTTGAATATTACTATTTCTGTATTTTTTACATTGATTTTTGCCATAACTAAACAAAGTTGAGGAAAATATTGGCATTATAGAAAACAATACTACTGTTTTTCTACAATGTATGCATTAAAGAAGTTTGTTAGGGTACAATAATACTTTTTTTAATAGTAGCCTTGATTTGAAGCCATTTGATGTAGTTGAAAAAAAAAGGCATATTTCAATAACAACAATTTGAATTTCTACTAACATCAAAATATATTTTATTCAATAAAGAGGTAAAGTCTATAAAATATTTTTAACAAATATCATTTTCAAATTTTCTGTGCATAACCCAAAAAATATTTTTTCTTTATTCACAAGCATCTCATTTTAATAATTATGAATTAAATAAAAATTATTTTTACATCAGCTTACTAATCCCTTTATCTATGATGTCCAAAAAATACTACATCCATTTCGTATGGATGTTTCTTTTAACGATTGGTGTAGCAAATGCTCAAAATAGTTTTAACCCTATGGGTTATGCTACATCATTAAGAGATGCTTTGAAAGAGCCTGAAAACATTTCTACAGTTAGTGTATATTATACACGTGGAATGATTTTCGATATTGAGCAAGGTAAACCTGCTCCAGATGCTTCTTTTGAAAAGTTGTCTGAATTGAATAACCTAAAAACTTTTAGGTTGAATGGTTGTCCTTTTGATTTTAAACAGGAACAATTTTTTTGCAACCTGTCTAAATTAAAACAATTGGAAGTGTTAGAATTGAGAATGAGTTTTAGACAACTTGGTGTACTATCAGAGCAATCTATTAAATGTTTAAAAAAGCTGAAAAACCTAAGAAGGCTGAATTTGCCTTATCTATATCCGCAGGAAGACTATTTAAAATTACAAGAACTGTTACCAGATTGCGAAATTGTTATTAATGTTTATCCAGGGGAGTAATTTTTACTCTCCTTTTTTATGTTATAATTCTATTAGCTGAAATGTAATATCTGCTTTTTCTAAAGTTTGTTGTAATCTTTCTTTGTGTGTATCTGTAATAAACACTTGCCCATCATCTTCTTTACAAACCCATTGCAATAAATTATACATTCTTTTATCATCTAGTTTTTCAAACACATCATCTAACAATAATATTGGTGCAAAACCTTTATTTGTTTTTAAGGTTTGCCATTCAGCTAATTTTAAGGCAAATAGTAAACTTTTTCTTTGCCCTTGAGAGGCTGTTGTTTTAAAAGAAGATTGGTTCATGGTTACTTCAATATCATCTTTATGAATGCCAGTAGAAGTTCTTTGCAGTGCAATATCTTTTTGTAAAGAGTTTTTTAATAACTCTTGCATTGATTGTTGGTGTAAAGCACTTTGATAACTTAAAGAAATATTATCTGTACTCTCAGCAATTTTTTTATAATATTCCAATGTTAATGGAAGATAAGAATTGAAAAAAAGTTTTCTTGTTTGATAAATAAATGTTGCTTTATCTGATAATTGTTTATCAATAATACTTAATAAATCTTCATTCAAACTATTTGTTTCTGCTGCTTGTTTTAGTAAGCTATTTCTTTGTTGTAAAAGTTTTGTGTAATCAATTAAATACAGTAAATATTGTTTGTTTAATTGAGAAATAATGGTGTCAATATATTTTCTTCTTGGCTCACTGCTACCTATTAATAATTCGGTATCATCTGGAGCAATCATTACACAAGGATAACGACCAATGTGTTCTGAAAATTTTTTTATGATTTCATTATTCTGTAAAAATTCCTTTTTATTATTTTCTCTAAGTATGCAAATTAATTGTGTAGCTTCATTATTATTAGTAGAATAATTTCCCTCAATTCTCATACCCATTTTTCCATGATAAACATTTTGAGCATCGGTAGAAGAAAAGTAACTTTTAGTAAAGGATAAATAATAAATGGCATCTAACAAATTTGTTTTTCCTGTTCCATTGTTGCCACAAATCCCAATTACTTTTTGTTTAAATACAAATTGCTGTTGCAAATAATTTTTAAACTGAATGAATGATATATTGTTTAACTGAAGCATTATATTTTCCAATCAATAATTTCATTAACCCACTCTTGTTTAAATGGTGTAGTAACTCTTATGTAATTATCTGTGTAGCCTTCCATCATTCCATTTTTATCAGATGTTTCGAACAATACTTTACGAACCTGATTTTTATGTTGTTCTTCAAAATATTGCGATTTCATATAGCTAAGGTTTCGTAATATTTTATTTCTTTCGTGTCTTGTATTAATAGGAACAGTAGGTTTAATATCTAATGCAACAGTATTTGCTCTTTCGCTGTAAGTAAATACGTGTAAATAGCTAATATTTAAATCGTGTAAAAAGTGGTATGTTTCTTTAAAACATTCTTCTGTTTCTCCTGGGAAGCCAACAATAACATCAACTCCAATAGAGCAATGAGGAATTAGTTGATTAATTAAGGCTACTCTTTCTGCATACAATTCTCTTAAATATCTTCTACGCATTAATTTTAAAATATCGTTGCTACCACTCTGTAATGGAATATGAAAGTGTGGCATAAATTTTTTACTATTAGCAACAAAAGCAATAATATCGTTGGTTAAAAGGTTGGGTTCAATAGAAGAAATTCTATAACGTTGTATGCCTTCTACTTCATCTAAAGCTTGAATAAGTTCATAAAAATTTTCTTCTCGTTGATTAATACCAAGAGAAAAATTTCCATCATTTCCTTTACCAAAATCGCCAAGATTAACACCAGTTAAAACAATTTCTTTTACACCTTTTAATGCAAGTTCTTCTGCATTTTTTACCACATTTTCAATACTATCACTTCTGCTTTTTCCTCTTGCCATAGGAATAGTACAATAGGTACAAGTATAATCGCAACCATCTTGTACTTTTAAAAATGTTCTTGTTCTATCATGTGCAGAAAATGAAGCATTAAAGCCTGCAATTTCATTAGTATCGCAACTACAAATTTTTGTACTATCGCCTTGAGTCCATTCTGATATATGCTTTACAATATTAAATTTTTCGGCAGCACCTAAAACCAAATCTACACCAGGTATTTCTGCAATTTCTTTTGGTTTTAGTTGAGCATAACAACCAGTAACAACAACCAAACTTTCTGGTGCATTTCTTTGAATACGTCTTATAATTTGTCTGCATTCTTTATCTGCACTATCTGTAACAGAACATGTATTGATAACATAAACATCTGAAACTTCATCAAAGTTTTTCTTTTCATATCCTTCCGCTTCTAACATTCTTGATAAGGTAGATGTTTCAGAAAAATTTAGTTTGCAACCCAAAGTATGAAATGCTACTGAACGTTTATTACTAATCATGCAGCAAAGATAGTAATTTGATGATGTTAGAAGTCTATGTTTACTATATAGAAACTGAAAATTTGTTACTGTAATAGTTGAAAATTCTATTCAAAAAAAATACGAACAGTTTGATAAAACCATTTATTCTGTGTAGCAATACCACCATTTTGCATTTTCTCTTTATAATTTTCTAACCCAAATAATTCGGCTGCCTTACCTTTATTTACAGCAAGCTCTAAATAGCCAGCAGAGTTAAACCATGCTAAATGATGACCTTCGTTAACATCTGCATAATTTTTACAGATGGTTGTTACGGTTTCGTTTCGTTTAAATACAATTTTAAAATTTCTTCCTTTTCGTTCTCTTTCAAATTCTTCTTTAGAAACATTAACAACTGCATTTTCAAAATTGTCAATAAATAATATTTGTACTTCCATCCAATCTTTTCCTAAACTTGGTTTCATCATATATTTTTCTACAATAGTTAAGCCTGTTGTACTAAGACTTTCTATATTCTTACCATTAATTAATTGAAGTATATTTTTAGTTAGCTGTTCTGTTATTTCAATAATTGTATTTGCATTGATAATTGGTAACACAGAACTTGATTTTGGAATTTCGCCAATAATCATACTAAGTATGCCATTGTTGGGGCAAATAATATATTGATTATTGAATTTGCTGAGTACAAAATGTGCCGAAGTAGTTTCAAAAACGTTTAATAAAATTATGTGAAATGAATTTTCTGGATAATAAGCAAAAGCATTTTTACAGATATAGGCAGAATGAGCATAATTATCTCTTGGAAGATAGTGTGTAATATCTGCAATGGTTAAGTTTGGAATTGCCGATAGTAACTGCCCTTTCACAGCACCAACAATAAAATCTTGTTGTCCAATATCTGAAGTTAGTGTTATTAATGGCATTACACTCTTTAACGATTAAAAATAGAATTTGTTATTTAATTAATTCTCCGTTTTTATAGAAAAATTTATAAGTAAACTTATCGGCTAAGTTTGGAAAAAATTTATTTAAAAATACTGTTTTCTTTCCTGTGAATGTTAGTATTAAAGTACGTTTTCTTTTTTCTATTGCTTTAATTATGTGTTGTGCACATTCATCAGCACTCATCATTTCTTGTTCATTCATAGAAGTTTCTCCATGAGAGTTTCCTTTACTATCTAAAGAGGCTTTTCTAATATTTGAAGTAGTAAACCCTGGACAAACCCACATTACATTAACACCAGAATGTAATAATTCTGTTCTTAACACTTCCATAAAACCATTTACAGCAAACTTAGATGCAGAGTAACCACTTCTGCCAGGTAATCCTCTAAAACCTGCAATGGAAGATACTCCTACAATAGTTCCTTTTGTTTTAAAAATATGTGGTAATGCAAATTTTGAACAGTAAACTGTACCCCAAAAATTTATATCCATTACTTTTCTAATTGTTTCTAATTCTGCATCATTTACCAATGCTCTCATAGAAATACCAGCATTATTTATCAATATATCTATTGAGCCAAAGTTTTTTATTACTGTATCAATAAAATTTTTGCACTCTTGCTCTTTACTTACATCTGTTGTATGAATCATTAAAGGTTTACCAGAATGGATTGATTGTAGTTGATAAAGCTTATCATAATTTCTTCCACAAGTTGCAACTTTAGCACCTAAGTTTATAAATGCTTCTACCAAAGCTTTTCCAATTCCTTCTGAACCTCCTGTTATTACTACAACCTTATTATTAAAAACAGACATAATTATTTTATTTGGATAGTGAATAGTTGTAGCAAAAGTAAGTGCATATTTTTATAATATTGATACAATAAACTAAGCTACTAAAACAAACAAGTTTGCTGAGTACATCAACAAACTTGTTTAATAAATTTTAGAAAAAATATTATACTCTCTTAATGATTTATAAAGATTAGTGCGATGCTTTTTTTACATTTAATAATTCTACTTCAAAAATCAAGGCAGCTCCGCCAGGTATATCATTTCCTGCACCTCTATCGCCATAACCTAAATCTGAAGGAATATATAATTTCCATTTGCTTCCTTGTGGCATTAATTGTAAAGCTTCTGTCCAACCTTTAATTACACCAGTTACAGGAAAACTAATTGGTTCTCCTCTTGAAAAACTATTGTCAAATTCAACACCATTTACTAATGTGCCACGATAGTGACAAACAACAGTATCTTGTAAAGATGGCTTTATGCCATTGCCCATTGTAATTACTTCATATTGTAAACCACTTGGCGTTACAGTAATTCCTGTCTTCTTTTTATTTTCATCTAAAAACTTTTTACTAATTTCTTTTTCTTTATTAGCTTTTTGAGTTGCAAATTCTTGTAGTTTGGTATTAATAATGTTGTTTGTAGTTTGGTCATCAAATTTTAAAGTTGATTTTTTCAATACATCTTTAATTCCATCTACAAAAGCATTATAGCTTAAACTATCAATATTGTTTGCAGCTAAGTTTAAAGCAATTCTTGTACCTAAAGCATAACTTAAAGAATCTAATCCAGTTTTTAAGTTACTTGAATTTTGTATTTTTGGTTTTGGTTGTGGTTTAGTTGTTGTTTTTTTTTGTTGAGCTGTTACTATTATTGGTAAAAACAATAAAATTGTAATTAGTTGTTTCATTGATGTATTTTTTTTTAAGAATTTAACGTAAGTATCCCAAAATTTTAAGCATGCTTGCTGCAGTTTGTTCTTTAGCATAAACCCAATCAATTAAGTTTCCATTTTTATCACGTTCTATAATAATATGTTTGGGAGATGGAATTAAGCAATGCTTTATTCCACCATAACCACTTATTTGATCTTGATAAGCACCTGTATGAAAAAAGCCTACATAAAGTGGTTCTTTATTAACAATATCATCTGCATTATTGGATAATATTTTTGGAAGAAAAACTTCTTTTATATGTTCTTCACTATCATAATAATCATGACTATCGCAAGTTATGCCTCCTAAAACTACTCTATGATATTCATTATCCCACTTGTTGATAGGAAGTAATAAAAATTTTTCTCCAATTCCCCAAGTGTCTGGTAAAGTAGTGATGAAAGATGAATCAATCATATACCAAGTTTCTCTATCATTTTGTCTCTTCTCTCCTATTACACTATAAATATGAGCCATACTTTCGCCAACAGTAAAACTACCAAACTCTGTAAAAATATTTGGCATAGGTACTTTTGCTTTTCTGCAAGTTTTTTTAATGTTACCAACAATTTCATTAATCATAAATTGGTAATCATACTCAAAACCTAATGAGTGTTTTATTGGAAATCCCCCACCAATATTTATAGAGTCTAGCTCTGGACAAATTTTTTTTAATTGACAATATAGATTGATAATTTTATTTAATTCACTCCAATAATAAATATCATCTTTAATTCCTTTATTTAAAAATACATGTAGCATTTTTAAATAAAATTTTTCTTCATTTCCTTCTATTTCATCTACATAAAATTCTAAAATATCTTTTGCTCTAATACCTAATCTTGAAGTATAAAAAGGAAATGTTGGCTCTTCTTCTGCTGCTATTCTAATACCAATTCCAAAAGGTTGTTTAATACCTCTTTTATATGCTTTTAATTCATCTTTATTATCTAATACGGGTATAACATTTTTAAAGCCAGAGTTTATTAATTTTATTATTCTTGAGGTATATGCCTTTTGTTTAAAACCATTACAAATTATAAAAGTTTCTTTATTAATTTTTCTTCTTTTATAAAGCTGATTAATTATTTCTATATCATAAGCATAAGAAGTTTCTAAATTAATTCCATGCTTTAATGCTTCTTCTACTACAAAAGAAAAGTGAGAACTTTTTGTACAATAACAATAATTATACTTTCCTTCATAATTATGTTTTTTAAAAGCATTAGCAAACATTTGCTTTGCTTTATTTATTTGCATTCCAATTTTAGGCAAATAAGTAAGTTTTAATGGTGTTCCATACTTTTCTATAATTGGTTTTAGGTTTATTCCATTAAATTCTAAAAAATCATTTTCATCATTAATGGCAAATCCTTCTTGAGGAAAGTGAAAGGTTTGATTCACTAAGGAAGTATAGCTATTTGTCATTCTTTTAACTAACGATTAAAAAATTAAAAGATTTGTTTTTTTCATTTTAAATAACAAATGTAATCATTTGTTATTTGCAATAGTAATAAAAAAGTCAGAGAAAATCTTCTCCGACTTTATATAAAATTAATTGAACTGTATTATTTAACAGATGCTACTAAAGCTTTAAAACTTTCTGGGTTGTTCATTGCTAAATCTGCTAAAACTTTTCTGTTTAAGTCTATTCCTTTTACAGATAATTTATTGATAAATTGACTGTATGTTAAGCCTTCTTCTCTTACAGCTGCATTAATACGTGCAATCCATAATTGACGATATTCTCTTTTCTTTAATTTACGACCAACATAACTATATGTAAGACCTTTTTCTACAATATTTTTGGCAACTGTATAAACATTTTTACGTTTACCATAAAAACCTTTTGCTTGTTTTAATATTCTTTTGCGACGTGCTCTTGAAGCAACTGCATTTACTGAACGTGGCATAATTTTTTTATTTGATATTCGGTATTAAAAAAATTTTATTAACCCGAATTGGTGAATTAATTTATTGTTTACTTTTCTTTACTGATTAATTATTTTAATCTCAATAATCTTTGAACAAAATCTTTGTTTGCTGCACCAACTAATCCTGCTTTACGAAGATTGCGTTTGCGTTTTTTAGATTTTTTTGTTAAGATGTGGCGTTTGAAAGGTTTTTGAAAAGTAATTTCACCTGTGCCTGTTACTTTAAATCTTTTTTTGGCACTTGAGTTTGTTTTAACTTTAGGCATAAATAATCTTTTAAAGATTACACCCTACTGGCGTTCTCGAACAGACGAGACACTTATTGAGCCTTGTGGGTAATAAATTTTTGGAGTGCAAAAGTAAGGGAGTTTTTCTTTTTAACAAAGAAAATATCTTTAATACACATTAACTAAGTTCAAGTAGCAAGTGCAACACCAGTTCAATCTTTTTTGGGGTACCCCAAAAAAGAT
>JBPXJV010000018.1:0-24635 GCA_051715485.1 Chitinophagales bacterium | reverse complement strand
ACATACATACCAGGTATGCCTGTGGCTATTATATTACCTGCTGCATTATACCATGTAATGTTATTAATGCCATTAATATAGCTACCTATATAAGTGCTGTCTCCTGCTGTAATAGTTCTGTCTTCTCCTGCATCTGCTTTTAACTGCATACTGTCTAATGGTATTAGGTGTATATCATCCACATAGTATGAAGCCTTATTTGCAGTCTCGCTTGAATTGTTTACCATTATTGTAGTTGTACTGTCATCATCTTTAAAATTGCCAATGGTTATATATTGCTCACCACCTTGTGCTGTAAAAACGCCACTTATTTTTACCCAGTTCAACGTATCTGTTATTACAGGATTGCCATAGTTAAATATTTGAGGATTGGCAGGTATTAAACCAATGCCAGATGGATAGTTGTTAGTATCCACCAAAACTGCTGTGTCTGTAAGTAGCATAGCTATATTATTACAAGCTAACTTGCATGGATTATGTAAACTTATCCAAAACTCACCATAATAACATTTGTTTGCTAAAAGTATGGATTTGATTTTTTGCTGTAAATATAACCTCCCGTTGAAAAAAAAAATTGGCATTGCTTCAATGGCTGCATAACCAATCCCACTTTTTGCATATTGAAAGCTAATAGTCCCTACCCAGTTATATGGGACACCTGCATACATATCTAAACTACAAGAATGTAAAAATGCTCCATTTTGAAAAGAGGTTGGCATATACCAAGGGGTAGGTAAAAGATTATTTCCTAAGCTGGGACAAACAACACTATCCTCAAAGCTGTAGTTTCTTACCAAATTATATTGTGCATACAATTTGTTGGTTTGTAATATAAATAATAATATAAATGCAAGGAAACATTTCATTTTGTTACTGCTTTATTATTTTATGAATATTGTATTTATTTTGCTTGTCATATACTTTTAGTATATACATTCCTTGCTCCCAACTTTTTATAGGAATAACAATGTTAGTTTCACCTTTATAATTATAATGTTGAGAGCTATACACTTTTGTACCATTCATAGTATATACCTCAATAAAGGCAATATCATTACCTTTTACCACAACATTATTACTGGCAGGGTTTGGGTAAATGCTTACAGTATTATTTTCTGTACTCTTAGCAGCAGGTTTAGCTATGTAGTTGGCAGTATTATTTGGGAATTTATCACCTGTTAAATCGCAACTTGTGGTAAATATTCTATGTTGATTGGTAATGGCATTGTACAGGTTTTGGCTTAAAAATACCACGTTACCATCTGTTTGGGGGCAGCGTTTTGCTAGTTCTTCCACATCAGCAAGGTTTACGGGTTGCTTCAAGCCTCTTTGCAAAGTCCATGTAAAAAATTTGGCATAATTGCTGTCCACACGGTTCGTTTTGTTCCAGCCGTTTAATAGTTGCTGTACCAATGCAGTATCTCTTTTGCTCAATGCTGTTGCTATTTGGTTCATTGTGCCAAAACTGCTTGTATCTTTTGCAGCTACAAATTGTTGCAACTGTGGGTTTTGAGCAGCTACATTATTGGGTTGGCTTAAAAAACGATACAGTTGCTGCTGTGCCACAAACAGCCTTAAAGCAGCATCGCTACCCAATATATTTATATTCCCTTCTGCTACATTTGCCATTTCTTGTAGTTTTACGGCATTTATCATAGCGGCAGAAGTGTCTGTACTTGCATAAACATTATTGTTTGCAGGCGTACTGCTGCGATTTTCAACAGCACCGCAGGTTTCTGAGGTAGGATTGCTTGCCCATTGTAAACTGGAATTAGCAAAGGTGTAAGTAACAGCAGGAGACCCTACAGCAGTACTAAAATTTTCCGGGTTTTGGAAATTTCCAAGTGTGTTATATATAAACATAGGAGATTGTGTGGCATCAGAGTTAATACACAATGTTTTTAGTGAAGGAAAGGGCGGCAGGGTATATTCCCAGTCGTCACCATAGTTATTACCACAGGCATTTGTAGAAGTACCTTGTTGCCCTATTTGTGCATTGTTTAGTGTAAGTCCTGCACTACCGCCATTTACAAAATCAGTTGCCATAACGTTGTTGTAAAACTGTACATCTGGCATAATACCTGCAAATAAAATATTATATTTTGCAGCAGTAGCATGGTTGCACTTTACACTATATTCAAGACCATTATTTATGTCTAAAAATCGAGTATTGGCAGACAGTTGTTTATAACCAGGATAATTATAGTTTACTATCCCTACATTTTTATATACATAATTACCATAAGGTTGCTGTGGTATATTGCCTTCTAATAAAATGCCTTTAGCATCGTTATAGGCAATGTATGAATCATAATTGATAAGTATATTGTTCTCTACTACACGTACATCTTTACCATCCCAGCCGCTAATACGTATTCCTGTTCTAGCACTTTCTATATAATTACGGTTACAGCGTAGTGGTGGGTATGCAGTAGTGGATGGATTAAAAAATGTTACTTCTACATTAATTGCTTGCTCTGTCAAGAAACCCGATAAAACATCGTTCATACTACCCGACTGTCTATATAGTGCTATCCAGTTGTCATTTATCTCAATATCATAAGAAAGCCCGTTTGAAACAGATGTCCAATAAGCATCATCATACTGTAAAGTAACTGGGTATGCAATGTTTACAAACTCATTATTGTTTATTCTTAAAGTATTATTATATGCCTGTTCATACATGCCAAAACCATTTATATGCACCACAATTCCCTCTAACCCATTTTCTATTTGGTTTATAGTTTTCTGGGTTTTACTACTGCGTATATCATTATCGTTGATATGCGTATGCGTATAATAATCAGCTACAATGGCAGTACCACAGTCAAAAAAGGCATTGTGAGGTTTATTTGTATTTGCTCTTGTGTCTATCCAAAAATTCATTTCGTCCCACTGACCCACAGAAACGCCTACAGTTGGATTAGTATTGGCTTGGGGCGTATTTTGAAAAGTACAATTTTCTATTTTTAAATCTGTTTCCCACATTTTAATTCCATAATCATGATTGTCAAATAGGGTTACATTATTGGTGCCAGTACCTGCATTTTCATTGCCTATTTTATACATTCCGTTGAGATGACCTACTTCTTCGGCATAAATAACTATTTCAGATTTTGTAGGTGTGCCATTATGTGGGTATTTTAAATAAGCATTGGAATTAGTTGGTGAGTATGTAGCAGGGTCTATATAAGGTGATCTGTTGGTAGCAGGAGTATTAGGGTAAGATGTACCTGATGATAATGTAGTATTTTTAAATGTTTCATAATTTGCCCAAACATTACTGCCTATCGTAAAAGGAATATCTCTGCAAGTAAAAATAGTATTGTAAATCTCTACAGGATAATAATTCGGGGGTATGGTTAGCAAAGTAGATGTGCTAGTAGCAAATCTGGCTCTATAAAAATCTATACCTATCCTGTTCCTGTTGAAAATAGTATTTTTTACGCCCACTATTACACTTATTCCTGCAGCTTGTGCATCATCGTAATAATATTTTTCACCGAAAGAAAAATATTCTGGTCTTAATGCTATTGCCACATCTGCATCTTCAATTAATGTATTATTATGTGTGCTTCCTGCATTGCAAATAATGGCGGAATTTTGGTTTAATATAATTCCCTGCCACATTTCATCACACCCATAAATATGTACACCGTTTAAAGTAAGTGTTGCTCCATCTGTAATATAAATAGTTGTATTGGCAGCCATTATTATTTCAGCATCGGTTACAGTAATATCGCTTGTAACATACACATCGCTATCTAAATAATAAAGACCCGAAGAAAGGGAAGAACTTAAATCTGTACTAACATGTGTGGTAATACAAGGAGGATAGCTTTGAGCATTAGAAATATTGTTCAATAGAAAAATGCCCACCAGAAATGTGAGTAGAATTTTCAAAGAAATTATTTTTTGGATTTAGTAAAGATAGTGATTTTGTATCAAAAGAACAACGTTTAATTATGGTTTAGTTTGTGATTAGATTAATACAGTTTATCCACAATTTGTTCAATAACTATATTCCCCTAATTTTGCTCTCCTTTAAAATATATATAATAATAAGTTATGTCTGTTATTCAAACAATTCGTGATAAGGGTGCATGGGTAATATTTGGAATTATTGCAGTGGCAATGATAGCCTTTATTCTTCAAGATGGTGTTGGTAGGGGTTATGGTGGTTTATCTGCTTCTTCTGCCATTGGTAAAGTAAATGGTACAGCTATTAAGCTTGGCGAATTTGACCAAAAAGTAAATATGTATTCTGCAAATGGTCAAGATAGAAATGGAATTATTCCTCAATTATGGAATATGGAAGTGGATAGAATTTTATTAGAGCAAGAGTGTGATAAATTAGGCTTAACTGTTACTGGTAAAGAAGTTAGTGATATTTTATTTGGACAA
The DNA here is from genome assembly GCA_051715485.1 of Chitinophagales bacterium. Taxonomy (GTDB): domain Bacteria; phylum Bacteroidota; class Bacteroidia; order Chitinophagales; family Chitinophagaceae; genus UBA1930. Next base: position 20,231 of record JBPXJV010000018.1, on the reverse strand, counting down.
AACTCACCATTAAGAAGAGAACAACAATTTATAGATGAGAATGGAAATTTTAAAGCAGAAGAAGCACGTCAAGCTTTTGCACAATTAAAAAAATCTAAAAACGCTGAAAATATTCAAGGAGTTGTTCAGGCATATATTGAACCTATACAACAACAAGCTTTAAAGGCTAAATTTGATGCACTACTTCAACAAAGTGCTTATGCACCAACTTGGTTAGTAGAAAAGCAAAAAGCAGATAATAATAGTATTTCTAATATTGAGTATGTTTATGTTCCTTATACATCAATTTCAGATAGTGCTATAACTCAAGTAACAGATAAAGAAGTTGCAGCATATATAAAAAAATATCCTTCAGGTTTTGAACAAAAGGAAGAAACAAGAAACTTTTCATATATATCATTTAGTACAGCTCCTTCTTCAACAGATTCTTTAAATGCTTATAATCAAGTTATGAGCTTAAAATCTGATTTTATTTCTGCTCCAAATTCAGAAGCTTACTTAGCACGTATTGGTACAGAAATTCCTTTTTATGATGCATTCCTACCAAAAAAGGACTTAAAAGTACCAAATGCTGACAGCATTAAAAACTTGTCAGATGGAGCAGTTTTTGGTCCTTATTTAGATGGTAATAATTTTGTTATTGCAAAAATGTTAGGCAAAAGATTATTACCAGATAGTGTAAAAGTTAGACATATTTTAGTTAAAACAGAAGACAAAAGAAATCCTGTATTAGAAGATAGTATTGCAAAGAAAAGAATTGACAGTGTAGAAATGTTGGCAAAATTACCAGGTGCAGATTTTAATGCTCTTGTTCAAAAATATAGTGATGATGGTGGAAGTAAAGGAACAAAAGGTGAATATGATTTTGCTCTTCAACAATTTGCAGGAATTAGTAAGGAATTTGCAGAAACAATATTTTACGGCAAAGCTGGAGATAAAAAAGTAGTTAAAGTAGAAAATGATGCCTATTCTGGTTATCATTACATTGAAGTTATTAGTCAAAAGAACTTTACTGATGCTGTTAAAATTGCTTATTTAGCAAAACCAATTATTGCAAGCAACGAAACTGTAAATATTGCAAGTACAGCAGCATTACAATTTGCAGCAAATATTCAAGATAAAAAGCAATTTGATGAAAATGCTAATAAACTAAATAAGCCAATTTTAGTTGCTATGGATGTAAAACAAAATGATTTTACCATTCCAAATTTTCAACAAGAATCAGCTCGTTCTATAGTAAGATGGTTATTTGATAACAAAATAAATAAAGTAAGCGAACCAATAGAAATAGGCGATAATTATATAGTAGCTATTATTACAGATATTAATAAAATAGGATTAAAATCTGTAGCAGCAGCTCGTCCTCAAGTTGAGCCATTTATTAAAAATGAAAAGAAAGCAATGAAGATAATTGAAACCAAATTTAAAGGATCTTCTTTAGAAGAATATGCAACATCATCATCTTCTCAAATACAACGTGCAGATAGTTTAAAATTAGCAAACCCTGCAATACCAGCTATTGGATATGAACAAAAAGCTGTTGGAGCATCATTTAATAAAGATATGGTAGGGAAAGTTACAACGCCTATTGCAGGAAACACTGGTGTTATTGCTCTAAAGGTTTTAAATATTGGTGCAGTACCAACAACACAAGACGATGAAGCAATAAGACAAAATATTTTAAATCAACTAAAAAGTGCAGCATTCAGAGCTTCATCTGCTTTAAGAGAATCTGCAACTATTAAAGATTATAGATATAAAGTTTATTAATAACTCAATATTAATAACCCCAAAAAAGGAACTTCTTTTAGAGTTCCTTTTTTTTATTCAGTACATTGAATGTGCTATTGTAAAAAATTTTTAATTGCCATTTCAGCCTCCTTACATGCCTTATCTAAATCATCATTAATAATAATTGTATTAAAAGAATGATTAAATGAAATTTCATAAGCAGCTTTGTTTAATCTTGTATTAATGCTTTCAGTAGTTTCTGTTCCTCTGCTTTCTAATCTTTCTCTTAAAACATCTATACTTGGAGGTTGTATAAATAAGGATAAGGTTTGATGAGGATATTGTTGTTGAATATGAATAGCACCTTTTACATCAATATCTAAAATAGGTGTTTTACCCTGTTGCCAAATTCTTTCTAATTCTGTTTTTAAAGTTCCATAATATTTTCCTTCATAAACCATTTCCCATTCAGCAAAAGCATTTTCTTTAATTTTTTGTTGAAATTCTTGTACAGAAATAAAATAATAATCAACACCATTTTTTTCATTAATTCTCATACTTCTTGTTGCGGCTGAAATAGAAAAGGAAATATTCGGATATTTGTTTAATATAAATCTTGTAATGGAGGTTTTTCCTGCTCCAGATGGTGCAGTTATAATAATTATTTTTTCTTTAGCCATGTGCAAAGAAAAGAAAGCTACTTAGTTTTACAAAGTTTTAATAAGAAAAAATTCTTTTTTAATTTTGATAAAAGTTACTTTTTTGTATGATAAATAAATGATAAGCAATTAATAAAATATTCTATAAAATTAAAATTAATGAAAGTATTATCCAACAAAGTGGCATCAAAAGTTTATTTTAGATATGCCGATAGAAAAATGACTTATTTGGCTAAAACAAAGCTTAAACATTTTGTAGAAAAACTTTTTAAGAAAGAGGGGTTTCAATTAAATAGAATTAGTTATATTTTTTGTTCAGACGAGTTCTTGCTTAATATTAATCAACAATTTCTTCAACACAACTATTATACAGATATTATTACTTTTTGTTTATCTGAAAAAAATGAACCTATAGAAGCAGAAGTATATATAAGTATAGATAGAGTAAAAGATAATGCCAAATTAAACAAAGTAATATTTAAAGAAGAACTTGAAAGGGTAATTTTTCATGGTGCATTGCATTTATGTGGTTATAAAGACAAAATAAAAAATGAAATTAAACAGATGAGAGAAAAAGAGAATTATTATTTAAATCAATTTTATAAAAGTACTTAATGTTTCACAATGAACATTTTAAATGTTGTCAAAATTAATGTTCCACGAATCACACTTTTTCTCTGCTAAAATCACGTTCCACGAATCACCAAATAATACCTAAAAATTATCCTCCACAATTTATATTTGCCAAATGTTTCAAAAATATGATGTTATAGTTGTAGGGGCTGGTCATGCTGGTTGTGAAGCAGCAGCAGCAGCAGCAAATTTAGGCAGCAAGGTATTGCTGATTACAATGAATATGCAAACCATTGCTCAAATGAGTTGTAACCCAGCAATGGGAGGAATTGGAAAGGGGCAAATTGTTAGAGAAATTGATGCTTTGGGCGGTTATAGTGGTATTGTTACAGATAAAAGCATGATACAGTTTAGGGTTTTGAATAGAAGTAAGGGTCCTGCAATGTGGAGTCCAAGAACCCAAAACGATAGAATGTTGTTTTCTGCTACTTGGAGAGAGATGTTAGAAAATACACCAAATGTTGATTTTTATCAAGATATGGTAAGGTCTATAATTATTAAAAACAATACTGCTTGTGGTGTAGTTTCTGGTTTAGGACATGAAATTTATGCTTCTTCTGTTATTATTACAAGTGGTACTTTTTTAAATGGTATTATTCATATAGGAGAAAAACAGTTGGGTGGTGGAAGAATTTCTGAAAAAGCAGCTACTGGCATCACCGAACAATTAGTAGAATTTGGTTTTGAAAGCGATAGATTAAAAACAGGAACACCCCCAAGAGTTGATGGAAGAAGCTTGGATTATAGCAAAATGGAAACTCAACAAGGAGATGAGGAAATTACGGGCTTTTCTTTTTTAGAAACAGAAAAAATAAAACCCGAACAACAAAGATGCTGTCATATTGCTTACACAAGCCAAAAAGTACACGATATTCTTAAAACAGGGTTTGATAGAAGTCCAATGTATCAAGGAAGAATAGAAGGCGTTGGACCAAGATATTGCCCAAGTATTGAAGATAAGATAAATAGATTTGCAGATAAAGATAGACATCAGCTTTTTGTAGAGCCAGAAGGATGGAATACAGTAGAAATTTATGTCAATGGTTTTTCTACATCATTACCAGAAGAAGTTCAAATAAAAGCATTGAGAGCAGTACCTGGATTTGAATATTGTAAAATATTTAGACCAGGTTATGCAATAGAGTATGATTATTTTCCACCAACACAATTATACCACACATTAGAAACAAAATTAATACATAACTTATTCTTTGCTGGGCAGATAAATGGCACAACAGGCTATGAAGAAGCAGCTTGTCAAGGAATAATGGCTGGTATAAATGCACACCAAAAATCAAGAAATTTAGAACCTTTAATATTAAAAAGAAACGAAGCTTATATTGGAGTTTTAATTGATGACCTCATTAGTAAAGGAACAGATGAACCTTATAGAATGTTTACCAGCAGAGCAGAATTTAGAACATTATTAAGGCAAGATAATGCTGATCTTAGATTAACAGAGTTAAGCTATCATTTAGGTTTAGCATCTCAACAAAGAATGGATAATGTTTTATACAAAAAACGAAAAGTTGAAGAAATTAAAACATTGCTCAATAGCATTTATATAGAACCATCAATAATAAATCAATATTTTGAAAGTATTGGTTCAGCACCAATATCAGAAAAACAAAAAGCCTCAAAAATCTTATTAAGACCAGGTGTTAGTTTGCAAGATTTAATACCTTTTTCAGAAACTTTGAAAAAAGAAATTTCTCAAGAAAAGAAAGAAGTTTTAGAACAAGCAGAAACACAAGTAAAATATGAACGTTATATAGAAAAAGAAAAAGAATTAGTAGAAAAAATGAGTCAAATGGAAGAACTGATTATTCCAGACAGTTTTGATTATGATAAAGTAGCAGCCATATCAAACGAAGCATTACAAAAATTTAAAAAAATAAAGCCAAGAACATTAGGACAAGCAAGCAGAATAAGTGGCGTAAATCCAAGCGATGTACAAATATTAATGGTTTATATGGGAAGATAAAACCACCAAACACTTACTATACTTATATTTCAGCAAAATAAAATTATTCATTAAAACAGAAAATTAATTACAATGCAAACACAAAACAGAAAAAGATTTTTTAATACACTACTTATTCTATTCATTATTTTAATTCCCTTTTCAGGTTATAGTTGGGGTATTACAGGGCACAGGGTTGTAGCAAAAATTGCACAAAATCATTTAACAAGGAAAGCACAAAGAGAGCTCAAAACTTTGATAGGGAAAGAGTCGTTAGCAGAATGGGCAAATTGGATGGATTTTATAAAATCTGATACAACAAATACTTGGAAACATATTTCTAAATGGCATTATGTAAATGTTACTGGAGGGTTGAATAAAGAAGATTTTGTAAAAACACTGACAAGCTTACAAGGTGAAAATCTTTATTCACAAATAATTGCTATGAAAAGCCAAATTGCAGATAAATCAGTAACTGTAGAACAAAGAAGAACAGCATTAATCATTTTAATACATTTAGTTGGCGACCTTCATCAACCCTTACACATAGGAAGAGAAGAAGATTTAGGGGGCAATAAAATTAAACTAACTTGGTTCAATCAACCAAGTAATTTACACGAAGTTTGGGACGATAAATTAGTTAATTATCAACAATACAGTTTTACAGAATATGCATCAACATTGGATATTCTTGAAAAAAATCAAGTAAAGAAAATTCAAAACACATCGTTAGAAGATTGGTTTTATGAATCCTATTCAATAGCTAATAAAATATATGCTCAAACACCCGATGGTTCTAAATTAAGTTATCGTTACAATTATATTTTTGAAAAAGATTTAAACAATCAATTATTAAAAGGCGGCTTAAGATTAGCAAAAATTTTAAATGAAGTATTAGATTAATTAATACGTGCTATTGGGTATTTTGCTCTTAATTTATGGCATTATATATGTAATATTTGGCTTGTTTTTATCTTTATTGTGTTCTTAAAACAAAATAATAAAAAATAATAGTTATGAAATCAATTAAAATTACCTTAACATTATTATCTATCAGCCTATTAAGTACATCTTTATTTGCACAAAAGGCAAAGAGTAAAACTGCTGTAAAACAGAAATATGGTTGTAGCAGCGAAGTTCCTGTTGCAAAAATGTTTATTGAAGATACAACACCAGGCAGAGGTCTTGCAGATAATTATTATTTATGGGATAATGGTAAAATACTTTATGTAAAGTTTTTAAGTGGTAGCAAATCCATGCAGGATAAAGTAAAAACTATTGCTAAAGAGTGGGAAAAATATGCAAATATCAAATTTCATTTTGTAGAAGTAGGACCATCACATATAAGAATTAATTTAGATGACAAAGGAGGGCATAATTCACTTATTGGTTCAATGGCAATATCAGTTTCTCAAGATGAAAGAACGATGAATTTTGATACCACAGATTTTAAAACCTATGCTGCAATGTATAGAACTGTTTTACATGAATTTGGTCATGCAATAGGGTTATTACACGAACATTATAGCCCAATATCTGGTATTCATTGGAATAAAGAAGTTGTATATTCAGAATTAAAACAAACACAAGGATGGACAAAAGAAATGGTTGATGTAAACTTATTTAATCAATACAATATTAATTATACTAATGGTACTAAGTACGATCCTAAATCAATAATGCATTATCCTGTATTTGCACGTTGGACAACAAATAATTATAGTGTAAACTGGAATAATCAATTATCTGAAGGAGATATTGAGTTAATAAAACTTCTATACCCAAAAGATTTTGAACGTAAAAATGAAGTACCAAGATTTACTGTATCTGACTATACCACAACCAAAGTAGTTAATAGCGATGTAAAACAAGGAATTTCTGTTTATCCATCATTTAATATTAGCACAGCAGGAAAATCTGCAAGGGTTTATTTTATAGCATTCTTTTATGATGCAGAGGGCAATCCTATTATGAAAGATGGCACAACTTATAGTATAAGCAAAATGGCAGCAACATATAAAACTGTAATATTAGATGTAAATAAAAAATTATCTGCCAATAAAATAAAATCAAACGACTTTGAGCTATTTATTCCTTATAATGAATTGCCTGTAGCATCTGGAAAAAATAATTTTCAAGTTGAGTTTAGGGTTTATTTGTTAGATGATAAAGAGCTAAAAATTTTATATCAATCAAAAAGATCAGTATTTAATTTTATAAAATCATAACCATAATCAATTAATTATTTAAAATAAAAAAAATGAAAACAATAAAACAAATATTAGTATTAGGATTAGCAATTTGCATTACTACTACTGTAATAGCACAAGAAAAGCAACAATATAAAAAAATGGGTTGTGCTACTGTTGAACCCATAAAACAAGTATTTGCCTTTGATACAACACAAACAGGAAAAAGAGGAATGGCTGATAATTATTATTTATGGGACAATGGCAAAACACTTTATGTAAAAATTATGAATGGTAGCCAACGTTATAAAGATTTAATTAAACGCTATGCAAAAGAATGGGAAAAGTATGCAAACATAAAATTTGAATTTGTAGAAGTAGGGGCATCTCACATTCGTGTTATATTAACAGGAAATGATGGTGGAGGAAACTATTCTAAATTAGGAACAATGGCTTTAATGGTTCCACAAGATGAACACACTATGCACTTAGATACAACCTCTTTTCAAACACAAGAATATACATACACTTGTATTGTTCACGAATTTGGACATGCTTTAGGTTTAATGCACGAACACATGAGCCCTATTTCTGGAATTAAATGGGATAAAAACAGAATTTACGCTGCATACAAACTAAATCAAGGATGGGACAAAGACATGGTAGATGCACAGCTATTTAAAAAATACAATGTTAGCTACGCAAATGGTACAAAGTACGATTCTAAATCAATTATGCACTATCCTATTTCTCGTTGGGAAACTTTAGATGGCTATCATGTAGAGTGGAATAATAGTATATCTGAAGGAGATAAAGCTTTAATTGCAGCACTTTATCCTAAAAAGGGAGAAAGAAAAAATGAAGTACCTCGTTTTACTATTAGTAATTTTTCAAAAATGGATATTGAAAGAAATGATAGTAAAGAAGGAGTAAGTTTTTATCCAACATTTACAATAAATACAGCAGGAAAAAGTGGAAGAGTATATTACTTAGCAGTATTTACAGATGAAAATGGAAATATGTTTGAAACAGCAAGTAACGATTATAAAGTATTTGGCGTTTCTGGCACATCTAAAACTACAGTATTAAATGCTGGTCAAAAAATTGAAGTAAATAAAAGCGGTAAAAAAGATATGGAATTATTTATACCATACTCAGAAATACCAGAAAAAATTAGAAATAAAAATATCAGAGCTTCTTTCTATGTTTTCTTAGAAGATAATGGCGAAATGAAATTATTATATGCTTCTAAAAGTGTTCCTTGTAATATGGCAAAATAAAATAAAATAAATAACCCCTAAAAAGCAAAGGCTATCAATAATTATGGTAGCCTTTATTTATTTGATACAGTGGCATAATTATTAAACAATATTTATCAGTATTAGTGGGTATTTTTTATAGAGCAAAAAAATTTATATTAGCATAATGAAATCAAGAAAACTTATTCTCTATCTACTTTTTTTAATAATACCTTCTTTTGTTTTTTCTCAAACAGAAAACAAACTTTTTTTAGAAAATTTTGAAAAGGGAACTAATGCTATGATTGCTGAAAAAATAGACAGTAGCATTTATTATTATGAAAAAGCATACAACTGGATTCAAAAAAATAAATATTATGATAGTAGTGTAAAAGTCACACAATTATACAGCCATTTAGGTAGATGTTATAGGCTTGTAGCTAAGCCACAACTTTCTCATGATTTATTAACGAAGGCTTTAGCCAATGCAAGAAAATATAAACACAATAAAGATATTAAAACCATTTTATTAAGATTAAATTTTTTACACAAAGAAATTGCCAATAATAATTGGACATTCAATTATACTGCACCCAAAGAAACCAAAACAACAGAAGCTTATTTTCAAATAAAATCAATTACTCCAATTCCCAATACAGACTCTTTAGAATTATTAATTAATGCAGGAACATTTGATGGTATTAGAAATGACTCTCAAGAATGTAGAGTAAATTCAAGAATTATTAAAGAAGACTCATTGTATCATACTGGAATAAAAACTTTTACAATGACAAGCTTTTATAAAGTTGAAAACAATAGAAGCTATGTTCATATCTCATCATCATTTAATAATAAAGTTTTAGTAGGAGATTTTGTAACAGCAGAAGTTGAAATCCCTATTGAATGGAATAATCTTATACTACAAGAACCTTTATTAAACAACGACATCTTTACTATTAATAAAGACGAATATTTCAGCTACCGCTTTTTTTATTATTATGGAAATGAAGTTTTAGAAAATGAAACCTTATTAGTAATGCTTAATGATATAAAAGAAGCAGCTAATAGTTTGGCAAAAGACTCTTTACCTGGTGGAAGTTTTACAGAAAAAAATACAAAAGGAATTTTTACAGGAAACAATTTAATAAAATCTCTTTTAGAAAGTACCCAACAACATATAAAATTATTTTTTGAGTATGAAAACTCTATACCAGGAGACAATATGGGACACAATGAATCTTTTGTTTCAAGCTATGCAGTATGGATATTGAGTGGCACAAATTTTACACCATCATCTGTAAAACCATATTTACTTTCTATTCAAAACAAAGAAGAAAGAATAAAACAAATTAACAACCTATATAATCAAATTAAAAAAAAGGAATTGTTAGATGTTTGGGTAAGTGAAACATTACAAGATATAAGAGATGAAAATTACAATAATGCAAAACAAAACGCTTTATTATTAAAAGATATTTCATCAACAATTATTGATAGTGTTTACAATGGTTGGGCAGAATATTTATTAGCAAACATTGCTCATAGTAATGGAAATTTTGCAGAAGCTTCTAACTATTTGAATGAGGCAAGTAATCTTTTTAATAAATACAATAATTATGAAGGAAAAACTTGGATACTTTCAACAGAAGCTAATTGGAAAAAAAATACAGACATACACGTTCAAATGCAAGATGGGCATACATTACATTATATAACTACCTTTTCGCCAAATGCAAAATATTTTGCTACAGGAGGCTCAGATTATCTTATTAAAATTTGGAATAAACAATCAGGAAAAGAAATACATACTATTAGCTATCATACAGACAAAGTAATTAATTTACAATATAGCCCTAATGGAAAATATTTAGTAAGTGTTGGGGCAGATAAAAAAATTGCTGTATGGAATGCTTTTAATTATGAGTTAATAACCAGTTTTACTTCAGAAGGAGAAACACAAGTAGCAAAGTTTTCGCCCAACAGTAAACAATTATATTTAGCAGAAGACTCAGTTTTATATGTAATAAAATTATTTTCTGATTCATTAACAATAGAAAAGAAAATTACCTTACACAGAGGAACAATAAATGATTTTGTATTTTTTCAAAATAACCCAAATATTATATATACCTGTTCAGACGACTCAACATTTCGTAAATGGGATCTGGCTAAGATGTCAAAAAGAAGTGAATACTCACTTGGCTCAAAAGTAAAAAGTATTATTATTAGCAATAACAACAGATATATAAGTATGGTTACAGAAGATAGCACAGTTCGTGTGTTTGACTTATATACCAACAACTTTACTCTTACTAAAAACGTTTATTTAGAAGCATCTTTTTATACTACTAAAAACGCATCGATGTATGCAGTTCATTCTTTTAGTACAGACTCAAAAGTTTTAGCAATACCTATTGCTGTTGATAGTTTTCGTATTTGCAATTTATCTGATAGTTATAGTAGAAAATATTATTTTAATACCAATAAATATATTTTAAGAAGTACATTATTTATGCCCGATGGAAAAGATTTACTTTTAACAAGCAGCTCTTATGATTTTGGATTAATGAATGTTAGAAATTATGACTTTGAAAAAAATTCTGCACTAACAACCAACAGAATTAGTTTTTATGCTAATCAAATAAATAAAGTACAATATAGTTATGATGATAATACAATTCATTATCTAATAACAGAAGGAAATTATGGAAAAATAAATCTTGCTTCTGGTAGTTTATTTATAAATTATACTGCATCAATCAACTTTCCAAAAGGAGAAACTCTTTGTTTTAATAAAGACAATTTATTTCCAGTAAAAGCAAATTCAAAAAGTAATACATTGGGTATTTTTGATAATGAAAAAGATAGTTTTGTACATGCTATCTATCTTGATACTCTTGAAAATATTTCTTCTATTGTAAAAACAAAAAACAATAATTACCTTTTTGTATCAGGAATAAATGGCCAAATAATTGGTTACAACCTCAACACATCTTCTCAAATATTTAATACTCATCTTAAAACAGAAGAAGTTGCTTATGGAATGAGATTGTTTTATGATGAATATAATGATAGAATTTATTGTAAAACAAATCAGGAGTATGTACTTATATTAAATACTCAAACAGGAGGTGTTACAGATACTATTTTTGTTGATAAAGCAAGATATGTAACACCAACAAAAGAAAAAATTTTTATTACAACAGGCGATGGTAAACTAAAAATTTTCGACACAAAAACATTCAAATATATTACAGGCTGGAGATTAAACAGAGCAGAAGAAGAATCGTTGGAAATGTGTTATATAACTACAAAAAATCAAATTCTTATTCAAGATAGTGAAAAGGGTATAGCACTTTTTGATATTGCACTTGACTCTTTTCTTTATCAGTTTTCATTAAATTATAATTGTAGAGATATTGCAGTAAATAATAGTGAAACAGAGTTTGCTTTAGCCGGTGCAGATGGAACTATTCGTTTGTATGATTTATCAACAGGAAAAATTAAAGCAAATATTTTTCTTCCATTTAAAAAAGATCCTTTTATAACAGATACTTTAAACCATTATTATGCAGCAAAAAATGCCTTGAATGCTATAAATATTTCTTACAACAATCAAATGTATCCTTACGACCAATTTGATATAAAATTAAACCGACCAGATATTATTTTTAAAACCATTGGAAGAACAGATAGTTCAATTATTAATAATTATCATACTGCTTATTTAAAAAGATTAAAATCGTTAGGCATTAATCAAAAGCAATTAGAAATTACCAATAAACTTCAACTTCCACACATAAAACTTTTGAATAGATATACTTTAGAATCTACAACATCTGATAGCTTATATACTTTTGATGTTTCTTTTTCTGACGATAATTATAATCTTCAAACAATACAAGTGTTGGTAAATAATTCTCCTATGTATGGTGTGTTTGGAAAAAATATTTCTTCTCAAAATGTAAAATCATATTCAACAACTATTACCGTGCCTTTGGCTTATGGAAATAATAACATAAAAGTTTATTGTACAAATGTGGTTGGTATAACTTCTTTTAAAGAAACATTTAATGTTTATAGCACTTATGAAAGTAATGTTCACAAACCAACTATTTATTTTGTAGGAATTGGTATTGCAAAATATAAAGACTCTCTGTACAATCTTACATACTCTGCTAAAGATATTAGAGACTTAGCTTCTGATGTAAGAAAATATTTTAAAGATGTAGTAATAGATACATTGCTTAATGAAAATGTTACTAAAGAAAACATTATGAATCTAAGAAATAAATTACTTAAAACCACACCCGATGATAGAATAATTGTAGCTATTACAGGACATGGTTTATTAAGCGACTCTTTAGATTTTTATTATGCTACTTATGATATAAATTTTACAAAGCCAGAAAAACGAGGACTAAAATATGAAATGATTGAAAAACTTTTAGACGATGTTCCAGCACAAGAAAAAATTATGTTTATAGATGCTTGTCATAGTGGTGCTATTGATAAAGATGAACTATTGGCTTTAGAAAAAAATAATAGAACAAAAGTAAAAGCAAAAACAGAAGAACAAACAAATGTTACAGGTATTGCATCAAGAAGTTCTATTAAAATAACCAACAAAAAATCTAAAGTAAATGCAAATAGTAGTTTTGAATTAATGCAACAAACCTTTAGCGATTTAAGTGGTTCAAATGGTGCTGTAATAATTTCTGCTGCTGGTGGTATGGAGTATGCTTTTGAAAGTGCAGAATGGAATAATGGCGTATTTACAATGGCTATAAGAGAAGGAATATTTTTAAAATATGCAGATGAGTATTATGGAGGAAATAAAGATGGAAAAGTTAGTATTGAAGAGCTTGTAAAATATATTAACACCAGAGTTTCAACATTAACTAATGAAAAACAAAAACCAACCGTAAGAAGAGAAAATATAGATTTTAATTGGATTATAAGATATTAGTTCATCAATTATTTACTCAAGTGCATACTTCTTTCTTTATATAAAGTTCTAAAGTATGGGTCTCTTAAATCTTTGATAAACCTAATAGCTTCACCAGTACTTTTCATTTCAGGACCAAGCTCTTTATTTACACCAGGGAATTTATTAAAACTAAAAACAGGCTCTTTAATGGCAAAGCCAGTTAACTTTTTTTCAATTGTAAAATCAGAAAGTTTTGCTTCGCCCAACATAACCTTTGTTGCAATATTCAAATAAGGTATTTGATATGCTTTTGCAATAAAAGGCGTTGTTCTACTTGCTCTTGGATTTGCTTCTATAACATATACTTTACCATCTTTAATAGCAAACTGAATATTAATTAAGCCTTTTATATTTAATGCTCTTGCAATTTTTTCACTATAAAACTCCATTGTTTCTACTATCAAAGGAGAAAGATTAAATGCTGGTAAAACTGCATTACTATCACCACTATGAATGCCTGCTGGCTCAATATGTTCCATCACTCCCATTACATGAAAGTTTTCACCATCATAAATAGCATCAATTTCTGCTTCTTGACATCTGTCTAAAAAATGATCAATTAAAATTTTATTATCTGGTATGTGTTTAAAAATACTGATGCAAGCTTTTTCTACCTCTTCATCATTAATAACAATACGCATTCTTTGTCCTCCTAAAACATAACTTGGACGAACCAATACAGGATAACCAACTTTATTTGCAACTTCAATAGCTTCATCTGCAGTAAAAGCTGTACCATAATTAGGATAAGGAATTTCTAATTCTTTCAACAAATCACTAAACCTTCCTCTATCTTCTGCTATATCCATATTTTCATAAGAAGTACCAATAATTTTTATTCCTTTTTCGTGTAATCGTTTAGATAGTTTTAAAGCAGTTTGTCCCCCTAATTGCACAATAACACCTTCTGGTTTTTCTAACTCAATAATTTCCCATAAATGCTCCCAATATACAGGCTCAAAATAAAGTTTGTCTGCCATATCAAAATCAGTACTAACTGTTTCGGGGTTGCAGTTAATCATTATTGCCTCATAGCCACATTCTTTAATTGCTAATAATCCGTGAACACAACAATAATCAAACTCAATACCTTGACCAATACGATTAGGACCACTACCAAGAACAATAATTTTTTTACGAGAAGAAGAAACAGATTCGTTGCTTTGAATAGATATATTACTCATTTTTAGAAAGATTGAGCAAAAGTAAGATTACTCATCCTTTTATAATAATATTTTTTGAACCCTTTATGAATATTGGGTTTAGGTTGATACACTTGAGAATGATAATAGTTAATTCAGGAACTTTTTAACTATTAGAACTTTTCATTTACGCCATTTCTACAAACTTATTGTTACAAATAGCTTTTTAATGTTAAAATAAAATAGATAGCATTTACTCAATTACGATAACTCTATTTTTGCAAAAAAAATTTACCATGCTTATTAAACAATTATATACAGGTTGCTTGAGTGAAGCTGCTTATTTTATTGCAAGTGAAGGAGAGGCTGCTGTAATAGACCCCTTAAGAGATATTGATGAATATATTGCTTTAGCTAAAGAAAATAAAGTAAACATAAAATACATTTTTGAAACACATTTTCATGCAGATTTTGTTAGTGGACATTTAGACCTTGCAAAAGCTACAGGTGCAACCATTGTTTATGGCCCAGATACTGTAACAAAACTTCCAGTGCATATTGCAAAAGATGGAGAAAATTTTTCAGTAGGAAAACTAAGCATTGAAGTATTACATACACCAGGACATACTTTAGAAAGCAGTTGTTTTTTATTAAAAGATGAAAACAAAAAACCACATGCAATATTTACAGGAGATACTTTATTTGTAGGAGATGTTGGCAGACCAGATTTAGCACAAAAAGGAGAGGAATTAACAATGAACGATTTGGCGGGAATGTTATACGACAGTTTGCAAAATAAAATTATGCCATTGGATAATAATATCATTATGTATCCTGCACATGGTGCAGGTAGTAGTTGTGGTAAAAATTTAGGACCAGAAACTTTTAGCACAATTGGAGAACAGAAAAAATCTAACTATGCATTACAACCTCAAACAAAAGAAGAGTTTGTAAAAGCTGTAACAGAAGGCTTGGCAACACCCCCTCAATATTTTCCTATCAATGCAAAAATTAATAAAGAAGGTTATGAAAGCATAGATGCAGTAATAGAAAAAGGATTACAACCACTAAGTGTTGATACGTTTAAAAAAATAATTTCAGACGAAAACACACTTGTATTAGATACAAGAGAAGCAACAATGTTTACACAAGGTTTTGTGCCAAATAGTATTTCTATTGGTTTAGAAGGAAGGTTTGCAGAATGGGCAGGATGTTTATTACCATTTGATAAAACAGTTGTAATTGTTGCAGAACAAGGAAAAGAAAAAGAAACAGTAATAAGATTAGCAAGAGTTGGCTTTGAAAAATTTGCAGGATTTTTAGAAGGTGGTTTTGAGGCATGGAAAAGTGCAGGAGAAAAAATAGATATGATTGTAGATGTAGAATCTGATGAATTAGCAATGGATATTCCTTTTGATGAAAACTTATTAGTTATTGATGTAAGAAAAGAAATAGAATTTAATGATGCACATTTAAAAGAAGCTATAAACATTCCATTATCAGAATTAATTGACCCTGCAAACATGGCTAATTTAGAGGAAAATCAAAATATTTATATTCATTGTGCAGGAGGTTATAGAAGTGTAATTGCAGCCTCTCTAATTAAAAAACAAGGCTTTCATAATATAAGAAATGTATTAGGTGGTTGGAATAAAATAAAAGAACTTTCTGATAAATTTGAAATTGAAAAAGATACTGCTACATTAAATTAAAAAAACTATATGGAGCCAGATATAAAAATATTTTTTAAAAGAATTATTACAGGATCATTTTCTGTGTTTTTGTGGATGATAATTAATGTAACAGCAGGAATAAAATTTGGCTTTGCATATTGGAATGATAAATTTACGTTAAGCAATTTTCTATTTTATTTATGGCTTTTTATAAGTGCAATTTTATTGTTTTTATTAATAAAACGTCTGTGGACTAAGCCTATAAATAAACAAGAATAATAATCCCATATTAATTGATAGAATCATAAACAGCCTCAGTAATACGAAAACCAATTTATATTCCTAATGCAGAATCAGGGTTTAATAACATTAGCTTCACTTGATTGCTTCGGGCAAAAGCCCTCGCAAAGACGAAAAGAAAAGCAAACAAGCTCTCTGTCAGTAACGAAACAATCCTTCTCATCGTCATTGCGAGTCAAAGACGAAGCAATCCAAAAGAAAAACATTAGCTTCACTTGTTTGCTTCGGGCAAAAGCCCACGCAAAGACGATAAAGAAAAGCTAACAAGCTCTCTGTCAGTAACGAAACAATCCTTCTCATCGTCATTGCGAGTCATAGACGAAGCAATCCAAAAGAAAAACATTAGCTTCACTTGATTGCTTCGGGCAAAAGCCCTCGCAAAGACGATAAAGAAAAGCAAACAAGCTCTCTGTCAGTAACGAAACAATCCTTCTCATCGTCATTGCGAGTCAAAGACGAAGCAATCTTCACCATAAATTAAGCAATAGAATCACGAAATCCGAAAAACTAAAATCTAAAAGCAAAACCCGAAAATTGAAAAACTAATTTATATTCCTAATGCAGAATCTGGGATAATATTTATTTATAATATCCTGCTCTTTCTATTTCTAATCTTTCAGCATCAGGCATCATATACTTGATACTTTTTTTTTCTTTAATTCTATGCCTAATATCTGTAGAAGAAATTTCTAAAAGCGGAGCATCTAAAACATGAAAATTGGATTGATGTGGCTTAGGGAAATGAATATTGGGTCTGTTATAAATAATAAATTGATATCTGGTAGAAAGAATATCATAATTCTTCCACTTAGGCAAATTCAAATAACTATCACCACCAATAATGATATAAAAATGATATAAAGGATATTTTTCTGTTAAGTAAGATAAAGTGTCAATAGTATAAGAAGGTTTAGGAAGCCTAAACTCTATATCAACAACTTTAAATCTTTCATCATTTTCAATAGCCAAATTTACTAAGTGCAATCTATCATATTCATTCAACAAACTATTAGAAGGTTTTAAAGGGTTTTGAGGAGATACAACAAACCAAACCTTATCTACTAATTTACTATCAGCAACAAAATTTGCAATTAATAAATGCCCTATATGAATAGGATTAAAAGAACCAAAGTATAAACCAATATTCATTTTAGTGTATTAGTTAAAAAAATAAAAGAGAGAAAGAGTTAATTAACATCTTCTACAAAAATTTCTTCAGCTTCACTAAGCCTAAGGCTTAAAGAATAACCAGCTATATTAATTGAAATAGGATCACCTAAGGGTGCTATTTGCTCTACCTTAACTTCTTCGCCAGGCACACAACCCATTTCCATCAATTTTATATACAATTCTTTTTGTTCAAAAGAGTGAATAATTGCTTTTTGTCCAATACCCAAATCACTAAGCTTCTTCATTAATTTTCTTTTGAGCAAAATTAGCATAACTTCAAGCAATCAGTTCATTTTACTTGAAGTTATTTTCCAATTATTAATTTTATCAAATTAAACTATTGAATAATTTTATTGTCCGATAAAAAAAATATCAAATGAAAAAATTAATCGTTGGGTTAATAATTTCAATAGTAATAATCAGTTGTAAAAAAGAATCAGATTCATTAAATAACCCTAAGTTAGAACTAAGCTTTAGCACGCCTCCTATTACTGTACCAACAGGAACAAAATTTTCATCTAATATTTCTTACAATAATAGCCCCAATTCTAAGTTTGATATTTTTTTACCAAACTCTAATAGTCCTACATCATTAGTAGTATTTATTCATGGAGGTGGTTTTGTTGGAGGAGATAAATCATCTATTTATTCTCAAAGTCCAAATGATATTCAATCTTATTTACAAAACTCAATTGCATTTGCAACTATTAATTATCAATTTAGAACAAATAATCCTGATAGTAATATAATGCTAAGCTTAAATGACATTAAACGATGCATACAATTTATAAGATATTATGCAAGCTCTTTTAATATTGATAAAAATAAAGTAGCATGTTATGGAGGCTCTGCAGGTGGTGGAGCATCCATTTATTTAGCATTTCATCCAGATATGGCAGATATTTCAAATGCCGACCCTATACTAAGAGAATCAACAAGATTAGCAGCAGCAGGACATCTTACCAGTCAGTGTTCTTATGACCCTATTGTAATGATAAATATTTTTAATGCAGCCGGAATTAATGTTTTGTCCATACCAGGTTTAGCACAATCTTTAGCAGACGATTACGGCATAAGTTCATTTGATCAATTTTATACAGATCCAAAAACCATTTATTTAAGAAATGAATTAGATATGTTAGGATGGATGAGTACAGACGATCCAGAGTTTTATATAACTAATGGAAATCCTAATGTGCCTCCAACAGAACGAAGTGCTGCAATACATCATCCATTACACGCCAAAGCATTAAATGATAAAGCTAATAACATTGGCTTAGCACATGTTACCAATATTTCCTCTATGAATATTTTTGCTGCCAACAATGAAACTATTAGTGCATTTATGATAAGAAAGTTACATCAATAACAAAAGAAAGAAAATAGAACGAAGGTTAAGTTTTATCAAATTTAATTTAACTCCATTAGGGCATAATGCTTCTTTATTTTATAAAAAAATATTTTTTTATAAAATATTTTACTTCTTATATTTACGCTCTAAAACTTATTGCCATGAAAAAATTGATACTACTACTAATAGTATTATTTACTGCATTTAGCATTCAAACCAAAGCACAGACCACTGTAAGTATTGGTTCTGGTTCAGGAGCAAGTACTTATTTTCCAATTTATTATTTGTATGATTATAGTTACAGCCAAACTATCTATACAGCAGCAGAATTAACAGGAGGTGGAGCACCAGCCCCTGGATATATCAATAAAATAAGGTACAAATCAACAGCAGCCGTAACAAGTACTTCAAACTGGAAAGATTGGGAAATTTATATAGCCAATACATCTAAAACAAGTTTTACAGGAGTAACAGATTATATATCATCCTCTGCAATGACGATGGTATTTGATGGTACATTACCAGCAAGTTTAACAGCAAATGATTGGATAGAGTTAACATTTTCTACACCATTTCTTTGGGATGGAAGTAGTAATGTTGTTGTTGCAGTAAGAGATAAAACATTGGGTTGGGGAACAGCACCAACTTGGGCAGGTTATACTTTAGCCCCACCATCAGGGAGCAAAGGAATTTATTTTTATCAAGATGGTACAACAATAAATCCTGCAAGCCCAACAGCTACATCTACTGGAGCATTAAATTTAGTAGCCCAAATACAGTTTGATATGATAAGTTCAGCATCTTGTTCAGGAATGCCAACAGCAGGAGCAGCAACAAGTTCAACAACCAATGCTTGTAGTGGAGCACCATTTAGTTTAGGATTATCAGGTCAAACACAAGCATCAGGTTTATCATATCAATGGCAGTCAGGAAGTTCAGCAAGTGGACCTTGGTCTGACATAGCAGGAGGAACAACACTAAGTTATACAAGAACTCAAACAGCAAGTACATGGTATAGATGTAGAGTATCTTGTACAACAGATACAGCTTATTCAACGCCAATAGAAGTAACAACCCCATCTTTAGTAGGCGGCACTTATACTATTAATAATGCCCTACCAACAGGGGGAGGCAATTTTGCCAGTTTTGGTGATGCTATAAGTTATATAAGTTGTGGCATAAATGCACCAGT
>JBPXJV010000017.1:0-20665 GCA_051715485.1 Chitinophagales bacterium | reverse complement strand
TAACCACAATCACTACATCTAAATCGTTGACTACCGTTTCTATTACCCCATTTTTGGATACAATTACTGCCACAACAAAGGCATTTTTTATTACTTTTTTTTCATTAAACAAAGAAAGCAATGAAACCCGTTTCATTGCTTTCTTCTAAAAAACTTACTGCCATTGACTCTTAGATGATTTTACCAACCATTTTTAACCACATTGTCATCAATCAATAGAATTACAAAAAATAAAGCCGTTTTATGTTGCACATAAAACGGCTTTATTAATTATTTATTAGTTTATCTTACATCTAAAAATTAGACTAAGAAAAAATATTAGATTTTCTCTTGTTGTTTTTTCTTATTATCTCTTAATTTTTTAGCTCCATAACCAACACCTGCTGCTAAAAGCAAAGAAATACCACCATCTACTGGAATATCATTTTCTGGTGGATCAAAATCATCTTGAGCTTTTACTGGTAACGACAATACCATCAATAAAGACATAATACCTATCAATTTAAATAATTTTGTTTTCATAATCCTTAGTTTTATTTTCTAACTTGATGCAAATATAAGTAAGTAAGTGTTTTAATTTTAATTAATATTCATATTTTTTAAAAAAGAGCTATTGATTGTAGAATTTATTAATCAATAGCTCTTAAAAATTCTTACTTAGTTTTTAATTAATTTATCTGTTGTTCTTTTGCCTTTGCTGTCTATAACTTCTACAAAGTAAGTGCCTGTTGTAAGTTTATCAATAGTTAATTGATGTGTACCTCCATTTGCTTTTTGTTGCATAACAACTTTACCTGCTAAATCTGTTACTTTAATACTGTAACTAATTGTATTGTCTGCTGTTTGTGGCAATTCAAAAGTTACTTGTTTGTTTGCAGGGTTTGGATACATCTTAATCATATTAGTTACATACACAGGGTTTGTTGTTCTGTTAAACACTACACTAAATCTTGCTGAACCCTTGGTTGCTGCATTATCTTTATCTACATTAAACTCATAAGTATCATTTTGTTTAATGTTTTGTGTGGTGTTTGTATAGTGATCTTTTAAGAATATTTCAGCTACACCAAAGTTTTCAAATTCACTAAAGTTTAGTTGATATGTACCACTTTCTGTTGCTCCAATATTTAACCATACTTCATCATTACTTAGTGTTTTTAAATCTCTGGTTTGTACAGCCATTCCTTTAGTTGCTTTTAAGCTACTGATGTATGTACCAGTATTCATAGAAGTAATATCAAATTTACCTAATTCTGTATTACTTACAGCAGCATCATTTGCATAACGAATAACTACTTCATCTACTTTGTTATTATTTTGTAAGTAGCTTACTTTTAGTTTTTCATTAAACACTCTTGGTGTACGGAAATAACCTGTATTTGTTTCTGTAGTTTTTTGAGCTTCAGTAAAGTTTAAAGTTATATCTCCAGCTATTGAAGATTGAACAAAGATAGCTTGACCATTAGCTATAATATTACCAGTTGCATTATCATAACCTGTACCTCCAGTAAATTCTCCTACATTATCATCCCAATAACTATAAATTCCTGTATTACTTGCTGGAATATAAATAGCATAAGTGCTGCTAATAGTTGCACCATTACTTGCTTGTAGTCCACTAAAAGTAATTGCACTTGGATATGGATTACCTATTAATACATAATTATTAACACCAGCATTAGGATAAGTTATTGTAAAACTACCCATGTTCTTTTGTGCTGCACTTAAAGCTCCTGATGCTTTTAAGGTAACTGCTGATGGTACTAAGCCAGCAGGAGTTCCATCTAATAAACTACAACCAATACTTCTATCTCCTCTTACATTTACCCTAAAGCCTACACCTTGTCCAACATTAGTTGTTGTTGCTGCTAAAGCAGTCCAACGACTACCTTGTGCATTTGCTGCATTATAACTATAAACATTTGGGGAATTGCTTACTGTTGCATCAAAGCCATTACTGTTTGTGGTTAAAGTAGGACAAACTGTACCACCTGTACCTGCACCAGTAACATGTATTTGTTGTTGCCAACTATTTGCTACACTTTGTGAAACAGGGCTACTTAACAATATCCACTTTCTGGCTGCTTTAGCTGGTATATATCGTTCTTGTGATATATCTCCACTTATTGCATTACCACTATTTACGCCACCATTAGTTATATCTGCTATTCTTGCAGTTCCTGTTGCAGTTGATTTTAATACTAAGCGACCTCCAGTTGTAAAGGTTCTGCTATCTACATTACCAAAAGCAAAGCTACCACTAACATTTAAAAATCCTGAACCAGAAACAGCAACACCGCCAGCAGTATTATGTGTTAAATTACCTGTGTTAATAATTGATGTAGCTGCAGTTAATGCAATACTTGTAGTTCCATTTAAGTTGATAGCATTAGCATTTACCTTACCATTTGTAACTGTTAATGTGTTACTAAATGATGGTGAGTTAATACCTGAACCAAAGGTGATACCACTTGCATTTGTATTATTTACACTTAATCCTGCAAAGTTTGCTGTAGGAGAGCTTTGTGCATTTCTATACATCCCTGCACCACTAATTGTTTGAGCATTGGTACTTGCCAATACAGAACCAGTTGTGTAGTTAGATAAATATAAAGTACTACTATTGGTAAAAATAGCATTATTTACAATGTTACCGTTTACATATAAGCCATAATTATTTAATAATTCGCCACTTGTTATAGTTAAATCTCCACCTATTCTATTTGCATATAGATAATGAGTAAATGTTCTGTTAGTTCCACTGACAGCATCTACTATTACATTATTCATAGCATAGTAAGAGCCTGGATAAGTATAGGTATAGAATCCATTAGTATTTCCTCCAGCATCAGTAGAAACGCCATCTCCAAATTTAAAGGTGTGTGTTCCTGTTGCAGAGAAGCTACTACCTACATAAATATAAACTGAGTGTGTAGCTGTTGCAGATGCATGAGGGTCAACAATGGTTATAGTTCCACCTGATAAAGCAAGTTTTGCTGATGTTGCAGGATTAGATGAATTTCCTACCTGGAATATATAAGTACCAGAAGGAACGCTGTTAACTAATACACCAGCAGCATTACCATCTACGATAATATCACCACCAACTTGTGCTATACTTCCTGTTGATGTAATTTGAGAGTAATTACCATTTATAGTTAAACTTCCACTTGATACATTTAATGTACCATTATTGGTAAATGTTCTATCTCCACCACCAGCAGGTCCTAAATTAATAGTACCACCATTAACATTAAATGTTGCTCCACTATTATTGGTAATGCCAGAGCCTGTAGTACCACTAATGGTTGCTGTTCCACCAGTTAAATTTAATATACCACTATTACTTATTGATAAAGCACTTAATGTATTGCCTGTTACTTCCAATGTACCACCACTATTTACAGTTACAACTCCTGCACTTGCTGCTGCACCATTAATAGTTACAGTATGTCCAGAAGCAATTGTTGCATCATTACCAGTTGGTACTGCATTCAAATCCCATGTAGTTGGATTATCCCAAGCACCAGATTGTACTGAAACATAAGCTGATGTTGTAGTTGTACTACCACTTAAAGGAGATGCTGTTAAATAAGCTATTCCTACACAGCCTGTATTATTATAAGAATACACATAGAAAGTATAACCAGTTCCTGGCGTTAAACCAGTAGCTGTAAAGCTTGTAGAAGAACCACTTGCTACAATTACTCCTCCTAAAGCAGATTGACCTGCAGTATAAGTTGTTCCATCAACAGGATTTGTTGGTGGGACACCAGTTGTACGAACCACTAAATAACCATCAGCTACTGGACTTGCTGCTGTAAATGTGCCTGACACAGTTGTTGTAGATGGTGTTAAATTTAATGAAGTTGCTTGTGCTGTTGGTGCTGTACAAGCAGCTCCAATTTGGAAATCATCAAATCCTAAATAATAATCACCAGAAATCCAATTACCGGTAATTTTAATTTTTACATAAGAACCAGTATATGCAGAAAGACTATATGATTTGCTCTTCCAACCAGCAATACCATCATTAACCACAGTTTCAAGTGTTGTATAAGAAGCACCATAGTCAGTAGAAATTGCTACAACAAAATTACCACTACCTGCAGCTGGTGGATTATTTGGAGCATCATAATCAGCAGTTCTGTAGTTGAAAGATAACATTTCGCTACCAGTAACTACACCAACACTTACTGTTGTAAAGTAACCAGTTGTTGCAGCAGAATAAAGGTTCTTATACATATAATTTGTAGTAGTGCCTGAATTTAGTGCACCTACTGTACTAGGACCAGAGTAAGAACTAACAGCCCAACCTGTAGGTAATGTAGCAGTAGGGAAAGTTTCGCTCCAAGGAATAGCAGTAGTTACAGGAGTAACAAAACTAGTTGGAGCTGCCCAAACACTTGTATCACCAACACCGCATACTGAACGTACATGCAAATAATAAGTTGTATTTCCAGTTAAACCGCTTACACTTGTACTTACTCCTGCTTCATCAGTTCCAATAACTGGTGGTGTAGCAGAAGTTGTTACTGCATACTGATAACCAATACCAGGTGCAGGGCTTGGAGCTGTCCAGCTAATATTAGCAGTTGTTGAACCTGTTGGCGTTGCTGTTATTGCTGTTGGTGGAATACAATTTGGTGCAAGTTCTACCGAAATATCATCTAAAGAAAGATACCAAGGATTGCCACTGATATATCCTTTAATACCAATATAATAAACGCCAGAAGATAAAGGTGTAAAGAACCCTTTCACTTCCTGATAACTACCATTAACAATGTTAAATGAATTTACCACAATATTTGTCATGCCAGCAGGTGTTGCACTGCTACCATAAGCAAGTGTAATACTTGCATCAGAAGGAGTAACATCATCTTGGCGTGCATATACTTTAAATTGATATGCTTTGCCACCAGTTAAATTAATTGGGTAAAATAACCAACGTTCATTTCCATATCTTAAGTAAGCATTAAATGTACCAGTTTTTGCAGCTCTATTATAAGAAGTTAAAGTACTATTAGCTGTCCAAATTTCTGAGCCAGAAACTGATGACTGAGACCAGCAATTAGCTACAGCAGTTTGATCAGTAAATCCTGTTTCAAAGCCTTCGAAAAATGGGACATTTGCAGCATTACAAGGAGTGGTAAATGCTGCACTTGTTACCCAAACACTTGTATCACCAACACCACATACTGAACGTACATGCAAATAATAAGTTGTATTAGCTGTTAAACCACTTACACTTGTACTTACTCCTGCTTCATCAGTTCCAATAACTGGTGGTGTAGCAGAAGTTGTTACTGCATACTGATAACCAATACCAGGTGCAGGGCTTGGAGCTGTCCAGCTAATATTAGCTGTTGTTGTGCTTGTAGCAGAGCCTATAGGAGCAGTTGGTGCAATGCAACTTGGAGTAAGCGTAACAGAAACATTATCTAAATATAAATTATATTGATTTGAAATTGAATATGCTTGAAAACCAAAATAATATACACCTGAAGATGCTGGTGTAAAATCAATAGTGTTAGATTGAATATTAGCCTGATTTATTGTTGTATGATCTGCAAGAGTTGTTGTCATACCTCCAATAGTAGCTGCATTACCATAAGCAACTTTTAATTTTTCAGTAAAGGAAGCACTATTATTACCATAATTATAGGTTAATCTATAAGATGTTCCAGCAGTTAAGTTAAGTCCTTGAGTAAACCACCACGTATTAGCTGCATTTGATGAATTATAAGCATATCTTAAAACCTGAGAGGTAAATCCATTAGCAGCAGGGTTTGCAGCTGTAGTCCAGAGGTTACCACTACCTCCTTGTAGTACTTTTGTACATGAAGGAATTGCCGGGACCGTTACAGAATTAAAGTTTTCTGTATATGGAATATTTATTGCATCGCAAGGAGTGGTAAATGCTGCACTGGTTGCCCATGTACTAAAACCTCCACCACCACAATTACTACGTACATGTAAATAATAAGTTGTATTAGCTGTTAAGCTACTTACAGAAGTTGAAACACCAGCAAAAGCAGTACCTGAAACTGGTGGTGTTGCAGAAGTTGTTACTGCATATTCATAATCGTTAGAAGGAGGCGGCGTTGCTGCTGTCCAACTTATATTAGCTGTTGTTGTGCTTGTAGCAGAGCCTATAGGAGCAGTGGGAGGCAAACAACTTGGCGGCGTGCCTGTAATGTATGAAAAACGAATAACAGGTCTATTTGAATTAGCTGATGATGTATTAACGGCACATTGACTTGAACCATCACTTCTAACAGAACGTGAACCACTTGTTTTAGAATCAGCTCTTACGCCACCATAAGGAGAGGCATAAGGATTACTCCCAGTACAAATTTCTATAAATATATTGTCAGTCCCATTCCAAACGAAATTAGTACTAAAGGTAATCATATCATAACTACCAGCTGCTACAACAGTTGGTGTATAACTAAAAGATGGTTTTACTAATGTACTTGAAGATGAGATATGAGCAGAAGCATTGGTAGCTGATGTATGCCCAATTCTTATAGTATAATTTGCTAAAGAACCAGGACTTTCTGTAACAGAAAATCCTAACCCCGTTAATTCATTATAAGCTACTAACCCGGCAGATGTAAGTTCAGCAGCAGTATAAACAGTTTGGTAACGCATATATGCGTAATAATCATCTATAGGATCATTACCTGAACCACTTGTATTGGTAGCACCTCCACCATTAATTGTAATGGTTTGAGACCATGAAACAGAAGCAAAAAACATCGTTAGCAACAACAGTAAAAACTTTCTCATAATTTACATTTTAGTTAAAAATTCTTAGCAAAAAAAATTTGCTTTAGAGCGTAAATATATAGAACGAATGATAAATAAAAAAAAATATTCCTCTTATTTTTCATCTCTGTAAAAAATAATTTCAAAAAATGGGATGAATAAATTTTTACTTTATGTATAAAACATATAGTGCAGCTATATTTGCAGCCCAATTATTATTTGTCAATCATTTAAAAAAAATAAACACTTTGAATAATAAACAATTGTAAAAATTATAAAAAGTGTTTGTATAAAAATTTAGGAGTATTATGTTTAATAGTTTATCTGAAAAGTTAGAATCTGCTTTTAAAAACCTGAAAGGTCAAGCTCGTATTAATGATTTGAATATTGCCAATACAATAAAAGATATTAGACGTGCCTTACTTGATGCTGACGTAAATTTTAAAATTGCCAAAGAATTTACAGATAAAGTAAAAGATAAAGCTATTGGCTCTAAAGTGTTGAATGCTGTTAGTCCTGGACAACAAATGATAAAAATTGTGCAAGATGAATTAACAGAATTAATGGGCAGCACTCCTGCTGAATTTAATATTACTGGTAATCCTGCTGTTATTTTAATTGCAGGTTTGCAAGGTAGTGGTAAAACAACTTTTACAGGAAAATTAGCTACTTATTTAAAAGATAAAAAAGGTAAAAGCCCAATGGTTGTAGCAGCAGATATTTACAGACCTGCAGCCATAGACCAATTGACTGTTTTAGCAGAACAAATTGGTGTAGATATTTACAAAGAACCAGAAACTAAAGATGCTGTACTAATAGCACAAAACGCTATTAAAGAAGCTAAAACAAAAAATAAAAATGTAGTAATTATAGATACTGCAGGAAGATTAGCTATTGATGAAATAATGATGACAGAAGTAGCCAATATTAAAAATGCAGTAAACCCAACAGAAATTTTATTTGTTGTAGATAGCATGACAGGGCAAGATGCTGTTAATACAGCCAAAGCATTTAATGATAGATTGGATTTTAGTGGTGTGGTATTAACAAAATTAGATGGTGATACAAGAGGTGGTGCTGCATTATCTATTAAATACACAGTAAATAAGCCTATTAAATTTATGAGTAGTGGTGAAAAGATGGACACATTAGATGTGTTTTATCCTGACCGTATGGCTCAAAGAATTTTAGGCATGGGAGATATAACCAGTTTGGTTGAAAAAGCCCAACAACAATTTGATGAAGAACAAGCAAAAAAATTAGAAAAGAAAATTCGTAAAAACCAATTCGATTTTCAAGATTTTTTAGAGCAACTACAACAAATAAAAAAAATGGGCAACCTAAAAGATTTAATGGGAATGATACCTGGTGTAGGCAAAGCAATGAAAGATGTTGATGTAGATAATGACAGCTTTAAAGGAATAGAAGCAATGATACAAAGTATGACACCAGAAGAAAGAGCTAATCCTGATGTATTAAACCAAACTCGTAAAATGCGTATAGCAAAAGGTAGTGGAAAAGATATGGCTGAACTAAATGGATTTATTAAACAGTTTGAACAAATGAAAAAAATGATGGGTATGATGAATAAAATGCCAATGGGTGGTTTTCCAGCATTAAGAGGTATGAGAAAATAAGAATACCCAACTTTATAACCACTATATTCTTTTTATATCAGCACCTAAGGCTCTTAAACGTTCATCTATAAACTGATAACCTCTATCTATTTGTTCAATATTTTGAATAGTGCTTACACCTTTTGCACTTAGTGCAGCTATAAGCAATGCTTGACCTGCTCTAATATCAGGACTACTCATAGTTATAGCCTTTAAACTATGTTTTCTGCCTAAGCCAATTACTGTGGCTCTATGAGGGTCGCATAAAATAATTTGTGCTCCCATATCCATCAATTTATCTACAAAATACAAACGACTTTCAAACATTTTTTGATGTACCAAAACACTGCCTATTGCTTGTGTAGCTACTACTAAAATAATACTAATTAAATCTGGTGTAAAACCAGGCCATGGATGATCGTAAACAGTTAAAATACCACCATCTAAATAAGTTACAATTTCATAACTTTCTTGTGCAGGTATATAAATGTCATCGTCTTTAATTTCTAATTGAATACCTAATTGTTGAAACTTTTGAGGTATCATTCCTAAATGATTTACACCTGCATTTTTAATAGTTATTTCACTTTGTGTCATAGCTGCAAGACCAATAAAACTGCCTGTTTCAATCATATCAGGGAGTAAAGTATGTTCAGTACCTTGCAATTCCTTTACTCCATCAATAGTTAATAAATTACTACCAATACCTTTAATTTTTGCACCCATGCTATTAAGCATTTTGCATAACTGCTGTATGTAAGGTTCACAAGCAGCATTGTAAATTGTGGTTGTACCTTCTGCTAAAACAGCAGCCATTAAAATATTGGCTGTTCCTGTAACACTTGGTTCATCTAACAACATATTAGTTGCCATTAACTGCTTTGTAGAAAGTTGAAAACAATGTTTATCTTCTATGTAATCAAATTTTGCACCTAATTGTTCAAAGCCTATAATATGAGTATCTAATCTTCTTCTACCAATTTTATCGCCACCTGGTTTAGGTATATATGCCTTATTAAATCTTGCTAACATAGGTCCAGCAAGCATTACACTACCTCTAAGCTTACCACTTTTTTTTCTAAAAATATCGCTTGCCAAATATTCATCATTTACATTTTCTGCTTTAAAAGAATAAGAATGTCTGTTTAATTTATTTACTTGCACACCCATATCATGTAATAACTCAATCAGTAAATTTACATCAAGAATATCTGGAATGTTGTGTATTGTAACAGTTTTGTTGGTTAATAATACAGCACTAATTACTTGCAAAGCTTCGTTCTTTGCACCTTGAGGAGTTATAGTTCCAGCTAATTTTATTCCACCACGTACTTCAAAAGAATTCATTGAATGTTATGTATTGTTTTATTGATAAGATTATTTTTTTTTACTCTACAAAGTAAATTTTCTTTGTATTGTTTGGTAAAAATATAAAGTTAGTGAATAGTAATTTTTAAAATGCTATTTTATTCTTAATAAATAATTTGCTTTCTTCAATTTTGCTTTACAATATTTATCTTCGGCATTATTAAAATTTACTTCATGAAGAGCATTGTTCTTACTATTGTTTCTATCATTTTTTTCTTTGTATCAAAGGCACAACCTGTATATGAGTTTAGAGGTGTTTGGGTTGCAAGTGTTGTAAATATTGATTGGCCCAGCAGCAAAGGATTAAGCAACGAACAACAAAAAGCAGAATTTATTCAATTATTGAATTTGCATCAACAAAATAGAATGAATACTGTTATTGTGCAAATACGTCCTGTAGCAGATGCTCTTTATCCATCTCCTTATGAACCATGGAGTGAATATTTAACAGGTAAGCAAGGTGTAGCTCCAAATCCTTTATACGACCCATTAGAATTTATGATTAATGAAACACATAAAAGAGGAATGGAATTTCATGCTTGGATAAATCCTTACAGAGCTGTGTTTAGTACTGCAACTTCATCAATAGCTCCTAATCATATTACCAAAACACATCCTCATTGGTTTGTAACGTATAATCATCAAAAAATATTTAACCCTGGTTTGCCAGAAGTAAGAAATTATGTAACTAAAATAGTACAAGATGTTGTTGCTCGTTATGATATTGATGCTATACACATGGACGATTATTTTTATCCATATCCTGATAAATATAATTCTGAGTTTCACGATAGAAAAGCCTTTGAAAAATATGGTAATAATTTATCAAAAGATGATTGGAGAAGAAGTAATTGCGATAGCATTATAAAGCAACTGCATCAAGCAATACAAACCATTAAGCCTTATGTAAAATTTGGAATTAGTCCATTTGGTGTTTGGAGAAATAAAAGTAAAGATAGTATTGGTAGCAACACTAAAGCTGGTGTTACAAATTATGATGATTTGTATGCAGATATTTTATTGTGGCTTAAAGAAGGTTGGATTGATTATGTAACACCTCAATTATATTGGGAGCGTGGACATAAACTTTGTGATTATGATACACTGCTTGCATGGTGGAATAACTATACTTATGGAAAACATTTATACATTGGTCATGGAATTTATAGAGCAGGAACAACAGCAGGTTGGAAAAATAAAAAGGAATTGCCCGAACAAATTCAGATGCTTAGAAAATATAACACAACACAAGGAAGCATTTATTTTAGTAGTAAATCATTTGAATCAAACCCTAATGGCTGGAATGATAGTTTAAGAAATAATTATTATGCTTATCCAGCATTACCCCCTCCTATGCTTTGGATTGATAGTGTTATGCCAACATCACCAAAAATAGAAAAAGCAAATAAGTATG
Source organism: Chitinophagales bacterium (assembly GCA_051715485.1). Lineage (GTDB taxonomy): Bacteria > Bacteroidota > Bacteroidia > Chitinophagales > Chitinophagaceae > UBA1930. The sequence continues at coordinate 9,496 of JBPXJV010000017.1, read as the reverse complement.
ATTATTTTGTAACAACTTCTAACACTAATAACATCAAGGGTTTTGCAGTGTTTACTTTAAATAATTCTGATGAACCTTATTTAGAAAATGCAAGATTAGAACAATTCATTGTTTTAGGAAATAATAATAAAATAGATACCAAACAATGGAAAAATAATAAGAGAAAAGTTTTTGTAAGCACTGTTAGCAGAGGAAATAATATTAGTGAATGGATAGAATTGAAGTAAAAATCATTTACTGAATTTTTCCAATTCTTTCATCTTCATTTTTTATTAAGTTACAAGCAAGTTCTACTTTTTGTTCAAAATTTGGCAAATCTTCGCTAATAAAAATCCAACTATTTTTACTACCATCTAAATCAAACTCCATTTTACTTGTATGAATTTCTTGTTGAAGTTCTTGAAAAAAATCAGGTATTACTGCAATAAAAATACCATTGTATTCAGGGCTTTTATGAGTTTCTCTTAAAAGCATCAATAATTTTTTATTTCTAAATAATGCATAACCACCAAGCATTTTTTTTATTGCTGGTCTTAATGGATATAATGCTTTTAAAACAAATGTGTATGGAAGTTGGTAACTCATTTAAAGTGTTAATTAATTTTTTGTTTTAATTGTTGTGTATAATGCAAAGACTTTTTTTCTGTAAAAAAATTAACACTAAATAACACTAAAGAATAGATTGTAACAGCAATAGCAAAGCCAGTCCAAAATTGTTTTTCTGATTTTGGTAAATAATAATAAACAAGAAAAGCAGCTGAAAAAAATAAAATAGTAAAAGTATATTGTAAAATGCTTTTTTGTTTAAGTAATTGCTCCATTCTTGGCAATTCTTCTTGTTGTAATTTATCTGGGTTCATATCAAAAGCATATATTACATCAACTCTTTTTTTGTCACTGTTTTTATAAGTAGAAAAGCTAAAAACAAATTGTAATAAAGCAATAATAAGTAAAGGTATTGCAGCACCTTTTGTTAATTGAGTTTTCCAGTAAAACCAACAAAAAACAGCAATAATAATTGCAGCAATACTAATGATAATAAGTATTAGGCTGATTTGTTTTTCGTCAATAAAATATTTTTCAATATCTGCTTTATTGAGCATAGTTTAATAGATAAAATATTTTGTGAAGATAAAATGTATTTTTCAAATACAATTAGAGCAATATTTTACAAAAAAATTTTTTAATAAACAAATTTGTTTAATAGCAATAGTTCTATTAGTTTGTAATTAATTTAGAGAGAGTTAAAAGATAAAAAAGAAATGAGCTTAAGTCAATCTTTACAACAAAAACTATTACAAAAATTATCTCCTCAGCAAATTCAATTAATGAAATTGCTGCAAATACCTACTGCTCATATTGAAGAAAGAATTAAAGAAGAATTAGAAGAAAACCCAGCATTAGAACAGGTTGATGAGCAATATGATGATGCTTACTCAGAAGAAGCAAAAGATGAATTTGAAAGCGGAAATGAAGATGAAGTTTTTGATGGAAGTGAAGAACAATATGAAAATATAGACATTAGTGAGTATGTACATGAAGGTGATGATGAAGTAGCAGATTATAAGCTAAAAGAAGACAACTATGCAGATACAGACGAGAACAAAGTAATTCCTATTAAAAATGAAGTAAGTTTTTATGATGTGTTAGTAGATCAATTAGGAATGTTGGATTTAGATGAACACTCTTATAAAATTGCAGAGCAAATTGTTGGTAGTTTAGATGATGATGGATATTTGAGAAGAGAATTAGCAAGTATTGTAGATGACCTTGCATTTAGACAAAATATAATGACTGATGAAAAAAAAGTGGAAGAGTTGTTACATCAAATTCAACAATTTGATCCCCCTGGTATTGGTGCAAGAAATTTGCAAGAATGTTTATTACTTCAATTAGAACGAAGAAAAGAAGAAGGCAAAAAAATTGAACTTGCTATTAAAGTAATCAAGCAATATTTTGAAGAGTTTACAAAAAAACATTTTGAAAAAATACAAAAAGGTTTAAGTTTAAATGATGAGGAAATAAAAGACATAATCAATTTAATCATCAAACTAAATCCAAAACCTGGAGGCAATGTTGGCGAAATAAATAAAGTAGAAAGTTATATTATTCCAGATTTTTTTGTTGTAAATAATAATGGCATTTTAGAAATTGTTTTAAACAGTAAAAATGCTCCAGACCTTCGTATTAGTGAGGGTTTTAAAGATATGCTGAAAGATTATGACAAAGGCAATAAAAAAGATAAACAACAAAAAGAAGCCATACTTTTTATTAAACAAAAAATAGATAGTGCAAAATGGTTTATTGAAATGATTCAGCAAAGGCAAGCAACTTTATACAATACCATGTATGCCATAATGAAACATCAAGAAAAGTTTTTTTTATTTGGCGATGAAACAGACTTAAAACCAATGATTTTAAAAGACATTGCAGAAGTAACAGGACAAGATATTAGCACTGTAAGTAGAGTAGCAAACAGCAAATTTGTACAAACAGAATTTGGGACTTTTAGGCTAAAGTTTTTCTTTAGTGAAAGTTTAAGCACTGATAGTGGCGAAGAAGTAAGTACTAAAGAAGTAAAAAAAATTCTAAGTGATTTAATTGCTGATGAAAATAAGAAAAAGCCTTTATCAGATGAAATACTTACAGAAGTTTTAAATGAAAAAGGTTATAACATTGCACGAAGAACTGTAGCTAAATACAGAGAACAATTAAACATTCCTGTAGCAAGGCTAAGAAAAGAATTATAAAACATCATTAATTTTATTTGTGAATATTCAACAAGAATTATACAAGCCACAATATGGTAAAGTAATTACCATATTAGCAAAAATAATTTCGTACCTCTTTCATCCATTATTTATACCAACCTATATATTTTGGTTATTAGTAAAATATTTTCCTTACGATTTCCCTGGTATCAACGAAAAATTATTAGGCTTAAGAATTTTTAGCGTGTTTTGGATGACTGCATTTTTTCCTGCATTAGCAGTGTTTTTATTATGGCGTTTAAAATTTATTGATAATATTTTTTTACGAACTCAAAAAGAAAGAATTATTCCTTTTTTTATAACCATGTTTTTTTACTGGTGGATGTTTTATTTAAGTAGAAATTTTGACGACCAACCAAAAGTTTTAAAGTTCTTTTTCTTCGGAATTTTTATTTCTACCTCTATTGGAGTTATTATAAACAACTTTATTAAAATTAGTTTACATGGTATTGCAATGGGCAGTGCTTTAATGGCTATTATTTTATTTTCCTTTTATTATCAGGTAAATATTGGTTTGCTAATAAGCATTGCAACATTACTTACAGGCATTGTAGCATCAAGCCGTTTTATTGCAGGTAATCATACCAATGCAGAAATGTATATTGGCATCTTTACAGGTGTATTTTGTCAGTTGTTAGGTTATTGGTTTGTGATGTAAGAGATGTTGTTTATCTACTTAAAAGCTCTGCTGGATTAATTTTAAATTGCAACATATTGGCTGTATTTCTACCAGCATCTCCTCCTTTTCTTTGCAAAGTAATTTTTCCTATTTTAAAATTACCCCTTTGCGTAATTTCTATTTCATCATTTCCAAAAAAGTTCAAACAAAAATTCATTGGTTTTAATATCCAACGAGCATCGCATTTAATTTTTTGAGCCACCAACATCCATTCTGCAGCAAATTGCCCCCTACCTTTTAAAATATCAGAAACAATAAGGGATTTATTCTTTTTAAGCCAACTTAAAATTTCATTTATCTCATCTTCTTTAAATTCGTTAGCAAACATTCTTCTTTTATCTTTTGAGTTTTTTATTGTTGGTTTTAATTCTCCTGTATATCTTTTTAAAATAAAAATAATGTTGGAAGGAATATTCCACAATTCAGCATATTTATCTACCCAACGTTTATCTATTTGATTGAATCCCCTTAAGTTACTAACTAATTTTACTTGTAAATTCTGAACATCAATTGCTGTTTTTAATTTTATAGTAACTTGAACTTGTACATCAGTTTTATATCCATGTAATTTGACAGCATTTACAAATTCTATTTCGTCTAATCTGTATTGCATTAGCAATAGCCATTTTTGAGCATCTAAATCATTTTGCCATTGATTAAATTTATAAACAATGTCTTCTTCATTTTTAAATCAATTTTTAGCAGTGTTTGAGCCAATTTCTTGTAAATTCATTTAAAATAAATTATGTGAAAAATTTTCAGACAATCTTTGTTCTGAAATTTTAATATATTCTTCAGAAATTTCAGAGCCTATCCATTGCCTATTAGTAAGAGTAGCTACTTTAGCTGTAGTGCCACTTCCCATAAAAGGGTCATACACTAAATCATGTTCATTTGTCCATGTTACTATTTGGTCAATAACCAATTGTTCAGGAAAAATTGCTGGATGCTGATAAGCTATTTTATCTTTTGTAGATATGCCACCCCCTATTGAATAAAAGAAAACATTACCTACTTTTTTTTCAGATGTTCTTTCTACTTTTTTATAATGCAAACTCCCAGTTTCTCCTCTATTCTTCATATTTGCTAATCCCCTAAATTTTGTTTCTTCTTTTATAGGATTAAAAGTTTTTGGAGTGCCTTTTGATAAAGCAAACATAAACTCAAAATGCTGATGATATCTATTGCCTGTTGTAGGCATTGGATTATTTTTATAATAAATCATTGTATCATGTAGATTAAAGCCAATTTCTTTAAAATACAATGCTTGTTTAAAACTTGTACCAGTTTCACTTCCATTTTCTGTTTTATCGCCAACAACCCAAATTATAACACCACCAATTTTAAGAACTCTTAAAAGTTCATTAGCAATTTTTTCAAACTCAAATTCATAACCATTATATTCTCTTATGTTATCATAAGGCGGCGATGTAATAATAAAATCTATAAACTCATTAGGCATATTAGCCATTGTGTACAAGCAATTTTCATTATAAATCTTCTGCAATTCCATTTTACTGTTTTGTCAAATGTAAATTTTAATATTGAAATTTTTAACTCATATTTTAGCATTGTAGCATTTTATACTTTGTTTAATAAATCTACTATTTTCTTCTCATTACATTTGCCACTCAAAAAAAAATTATGAAACTTAGTGCAGATATTCAAAAATTAGATAGACATTTTTTACCAAAAGATTTTATCGTAACAAATTGGGAAAATTTAGAACCTTATTTTAAAAATTTATTAGACAGAGAAATCAATAATAAAACTGAATTAGAAAAATGGCTAAAAGATATTAGCGAATTAGAAGCTATTGTAAGTGAAGATGCTTGTTGGCGACAAATAAAAATGACTTGCGATACAACTGATAAATCTTTAGAAGAAGCTTTTACTTATTTCTGCATGGAAATTCAACCAAAGCTTCAACCTTATGCAGATGCTTTGAATAAAAAACTTATTAACTCTCCTATTACAAAAGAGTTAGACCAACAGAAGTTTTTTACTTATTTAAGAAATGTAAAAAAGAATATTGCCTTATTCAGAGAAGAAAATATTCCTCTACAATCTGAACTAAGTGTTATGCAACAACAGTTTGGTGTAATTGCTGGTAAAATGACTGTTGAAGTAAATGGTGTAGAATATACACTACAACAGGCTGCAAAATTTTTAGAAAACAATGATAGAAAATTACGTGAAGAAGTTTATAAAAAAATGAATGAAAGAAGATTGCAAGACAAAGAAGCGTTAGATAATTTGTTTAATGAATTAATAAAAAAACGTAATGCTATTGCACTAAATGCAGGATTTAAAAATTATAGAGATTATAGATTTGAAGAGTTAGGAAGATTTGATTATACTAAAGAAGATTGTTTTCAGTTTCATGAAGCTGTAAAACAACACATCCTTCCATTAGTAAATAAAATTTATCAAAACAAAAAACAAAAACTTCAGTTAGATGTATTAAAACCTTGGGATACAGAAGCAGAACCTGAAGGAACACAACCTTTAAAACCATTTACAACAGGTAAAGAACTTTATGAAAAATCTGTTGAGTGTTTTAAACAATTACATCCATTTTTTGCAGACTGCTTAAAGAAAATGAACGAACTAAAACATTTTGATTTAGAAAGCAGAAAAGGAAAAGCACCAGGTGGCTATAATTGCCCTTTATTAGAAAGTGGTGCACCTTTTATTTTTATGAATGCAGCAGGGCAAATGAGTGATGTAACAACAATGGTTCATGAGGGTGGTCATGCAATACATTCTTTTTTAAGCCATCAATTAGAGTTAAGTGCATTTAAAGAATATCCTACAGAAATTGCAGAAGTTGCCAGTATGGCAATGGAACTTTTTAGTATGAATTATTGGAATGTTTTTTTTGATAATGCAGAAGATTTAAAACGTGCCAAAGAACATCAATTAGAAAGAGTAATAACCATTTTTCCTTGGATAGCTTTAATAGATAAATTTCAGCATTGGATATATAAAAACCCCAATCATACAACAACAGAAAGAACAAATAAATGGTTAGAATATTTACAAGAATTTTCTTCAGATGAAATTGATTTTTCTGGTTTAGAAAATTATCGTTCTATTGCTTGGCAAAAGCAACTACACTTATTTGAAGTTCCATTTTATTACATAGAATATGGTATTGCACAATTAGGAGCAATTGGTTTATGGATGCAACACAAACAAAATCCACAACAAGCATTAAACAATTATATCAATGCACTAAGTTTAGGTGGCACAAAAACACTTCCTGAATTGTATAAAGCTGCTGGTTTACAATTTAATTTTTCTCCAGAATACATTAAAACACTCTCAGCTTTTGTTAGCAACGAAATGGAAAAACTTTAAGTTCAAAACCATAAAATTGAATTTAATTTTTGTTAGAAAAGCTATTGCATATACATTTGCAGCATTGCTTATCATAAAAAAGATTTTTTTAAAAACATCTTTTTAAAGTATTACAGCATATTCATTTTTCTACACAAAAAAAATAAATAATGGCAGTATTAGTAAACAAAAATTCTAAAATTATTGTACAAGGTTTTACAGGTACAGAAGGTACTTTTCATGCTACACAAATGATAGAATATGGAACAAACGTAGTAGGAGGTGTAACTCCAAATAAAGGAGGCACAACACATTTGGATAAACCAGTTTTTAATACTGTAGCAGATGCTGTAAAAGCAACAGGAGCAGATGTAAGCATCATTTTTGTTCCACCAGCTTTTGCTGCTGATGCAATTATGGAAGCTGCTGATGCTGGTATAGCTTTAGTTGTTTGTATTACAGAAGGAATACCAGTACAAGATATGGTTAAAGTAAAAAATTATTTACAAGATAAAACTACTCGTTTAATTGGTCCTAATTGTCCTGGAGTTATTACTGCAGAAGAAGCTAAAGTAGGCATTATGCCAGGATTTATTTTTAAGAAAGGAAGAATTGGTATTGTTTCAAAATCTGGTACATTAACTTATGAAGCTGCAGACCAAGCAGTAAAAGCAGGTTTAGGTGTTTCTACAGCAATTGGTATTGGTGGAGACCCTATTATTGGCACACCTACTGTAGAAGCTGTAAAACTTTTAATGGACGATCCTGAAACAGATGGAATCATTATGATAGGTGAAATTGGTGGAAGCATGGAAGCTGATGCTGCACGTTGGATTAAAGACCATAAAACAAAACCAGTAGTTGGTTTTATTGCTGGGCAAACAGCTCCTCCAGGTCGTAGAATGGGTCATGCAGGTGCAATAGTTGGTGGTGCAGATGACACTGCTGCTGCAAAAATGAAAATAATGGCTGAATGTGGTATTGCTGTTGTTGCAAGCCCTGCTGATATTGGAAAAATTATGGCTGAAGAATTAGCAAAAGCTAAAAAATAAAAACTTAAACTATTTAGTAAAAAAGCGTAAGGAAATATTTTTAAAACCTTACGCTTTTTTTATGGAAAAATTAGTTTTACTTCTATAACTCTAAACATATTTCATAAGCAGCATTAGCCCTATATTTGCTTCACTTTTTTAATCAATTTAATACATAAAATATGGCAGCAAAAATTAAAGTAGCCAATCCTGTAGTAGAGTTGGATGGCGATGAAATGACAAGAATAATTTGGAAATTTATTAAAGACAAACTTATTCTTCCATACCTTGATATTGATATTAAATATTATGATTTAGGTATTGAACACAGAGATGCTACAAACGACCAAGTAACTATTGATGCTGCAAATGCTATTAAACAATATGGCGTTGGTATTAAATGTGCAACAATTACTCCTGATGAAGAAAGAGTAAAAGAATTTAGTTTAAAACAAATGTGGAAGAGCCCAAACGGTACTATCAGAAATATTTTAGATGGCACAGTATTTCGTGAACCAATTGTTTGTAAAAATGTTCCTCGTTTAGTACCAAATTGGACAGCTCCAATTTGTATTGGTCGTCATGCTTTTGGAGACCAATACAGAGCAACAGATTTTGTTACTAAAGGAAAAGGAAAACTTACTATTAAGTTTGAAGCAGAAGATGGAAGTGTTATAGAACATGAAGTATATAATTTTAAAGGAGATGGTGTAGCATTAGCTATGTACAATACTGATGAAAGTATTAAAGGCTTTGCAAGAAGTTGTTTTAATACTGCTCTACAAAAAAAATGGCCTCTTTATCTTTCTACAAAAAATACTATTCTTAAAAAATATGATGGAAGATTTAAAGACATTTTCCAAGAAATTTATGAACAAGAATTTAAAACTCAATTTGATGCAGCAGGTATTACTTACGAACATCGTTTAATTGATGATATGGTTGCAAGTGCTTTAAAATGGAATGGCAATTTTGTATGGGCTTGTAAAAATTATGATGGAGATGTTCAAAGCGATACTGTAGCACAAGGCTTTGGTAGCTTAGGTTTAATGACTTCTACTTTAGTTACTCCTGATGGAAAAATAATGGAAGCTGAAGCTGCACATGGTACAGTAACAAGACATTATAGAGAACATCAAAAAGGAAATCCAACTTCTACTAATCCTATTGCATCAATTTTTGCATGGACAAGAGGTTTAGAGTTTAGAGGAAAATTAGATAACAATACAGAGTTAATTAAATTTAGCAATGCCTTAGAACAAGTTTGTATTGAAACTGTAGAAAGTGGTAAAATGACCAAAGATTTAGCAGTTTGTATTCATGGAAATAAACTAAATCATGGAGAACATTATTTATACACTCAAGAATTTTTAGATGAATTAGATAAAGCATTACAAGCAAAACTTGCTTAAAACAATTTGTAATATTTTTAAAAATGGTTCATAACTTTATGAGCCATTTTTTATTTATACGCATTTATATTTTGTAAAATATTGCTTCAATAAAAATCAGAAGATTTATATTAATCATTCAGTTTAAAAAAAGATTATAAAAATATTAGTTAGCGTATATGATTATTTTAGTTTAAAAAAATAAGTTCATACACAAATACTAATTTTAAAAACTTAGTTTTATCCCCAAATAAATTTTATGGCTTTAAAATATTATCTATA
>JBPXJV010000016.1:0-24637 GCA_051715485.1 Chitinophagales bacterium | reverse complement strand
TGAAATACAAAACAAACTTAATAACAGACCAAGAAAATCTTTAAACTATAAAACTCCATTACAAGTTTTTATCGCTAACTTTAAACCAAATTAATTAACAGTTGCACTTACAACTTGAATCTGCCTAATTTATTAAGATGTGTAAACCTTTTGTCATTAAAGGTATTTTTCTTAATTTTGCAACCTTATAAATAGCTATCCCCCAAAATATGTAGAGCTGATGTCTAAGAAAAGAATTTTATTTATAGCTACAGAAATGTCGCCCTATTTAGAGCTGACAGAATTTGCAGAAATTGTAAATAAGCTTGCTGTAAAAAGTAATGAAAGTGGAATGGAAGTGCGTTGCATAATGCCACGCTTTGGAGTTATTAATGAAAGAAGGCATCGCTTACACGAAGTTGTAAGATTAAGCGGTATCAATGTTTCTGTAAATGATGATGATTATCCATTACAAATAAAAGTAGCATCATTACCCAATGCAAGACTTCAGATATATTTTTTAGAAAATGAAGAGTTTTTTAAAAGAAAAAATATTTTTCATGATGATGATGAAAAATGGTTTGATGACAATGCAATGAGAACTGTATTTTTTGCTAAAGGAGCATTGGAAACTGTAAGAAAATTTGGTTGGCCCCCAGATATAGTACATTGTAGTGGTTGGATGAGTGGCTTAATACCTGCATTTATTAAAACTGCATATAAAAGAGAACCTGTTTTTTTGCATAGTAAAACAATATACACCATTGGTGAAAATACCTTTACAGAAAAATTAGGTAACGAGTTGTTTCAATTAGCTTTGATTAATAATAATATTACTTCAAAAGATTTAGAAATATTTAAAGGCAATAATAATACTGCTATGTTTAGAGGTGGTGCTACTTATGCCGATGCTATTACTTTTGGCACACCAAATCCAGATAAGAAATTAGCAGAAGAATTTTCTAAAGTAAGAGGTAAAAAAATATTACCATTCAAAGGATGGGATACTGATTTAACAGAGTATTTAGAATTGTACAACGACCTTGCAGATAAATAACAAATCTACAAATTATCATTAATTCTCTACTGCGTGAAGAAACTTTTATTTCCTGCCTTTATACTTTGTTTCATAATAGTATCGTGCACTAAAATTTCTGTAACAGAAATTGGTAGCCAATTAATTCCACCAGTTGACGGTGTAAATACTTTTGATACAACTATTGATGTACAAACTTTTAATATTTTATCAGACTCATTTCGTATTTCCAAATTACAAGAAATGGCTTTAGGTAGTATCAACAATGACCCATTAATGGGTACTACAAAAGCAATTATAAATTCGGAATTTAAGCCTACCTCTTTTCCTTTTTATTTTCCTGTAGGTAAGGATAGCCTTACTTTAGATTCGGTAGTATTGGTTTTAAGTTATAGAGGCTTTTGGGGAGATAGCACAAACCCTATGCACTTAAAAGTATTTGAAATAAGCCAAACGAGTAAACTAAATGCCGATTCTATATATCCTTCTTATGCTTCTATGAATATTGCAGGGCAATTAGGAGAAGTGCATATTACAGACCCAAGAAGATTAAAAGATTCGGTAAAAGCTTTTAGTGAAAATGCTATTAATCAAATTCGTATTCCATTAACCTCTGCATTTGGAAATAAACTACTAAAGCAGTTTGATAGCAGTAATGCTTATTTTAGTAGTAATCAGTTTTCAAGTATTTTTAGAGGATTTTCTATTGTGCCACAAACAGGCTCAAATACTTTATTAAGAGTTTCTTTAACTGATACCAATAGTAAAGTAGCTTTATATTACAAATACAAACAACGTAATGGTGTAGATACTACTGTTATTACTTATTTTAGGTCAGGTGCTGATATTACTGGTGCTTCTAATAATATTGTAAGAAATAGAGCTGGTTCTCAATCTCAAAATTATTTAACTAACCCTGTTACCACACAAGACGATTTATTGTTTTTGCAAGCTGGACAAGGTAATTATGTAAGAATAAAAACACCAGGCATTGCTGGTATTAAAAACAGAGTTGTTCATAGAGCAGAATTAATAATGGAGCAAGAAGCAGATGGAGATCCTTTCTATAATGTTTTTACTGCACCTAATTTATTTTTATGTGCTACAAGTACACATCCTGATTCTGCTGCTTACAGGTTTTATATACCTAAAGATATTGTAACAGGACAAGGCGGAACAGTGGAAAATCTTGATGTTTTTGGTGGAAATGTTATTTACAAAAACGATATTAATGGTAAACGAATAGCTTCTTATAGTTTTAATATTTCAAGATACATACAAAGCATTATAACCTTTAACCATAAGGTATATGATTTATATTTATTTGCACCAGTAACAGACTATGTTTATACAGGAGAAGGAAAAACCTCAAGCCTTTATCCTATAGCATCTATGGCATTAAATGCTACATCCTGTGGTAGAGTAAGATTATTAGGAGGCAACAACTCTCAACAAAATAGAAAAATGAAATTGAGAATTGTTTATTCTACATTATAAAGTGTAATTTGAATTATTAGTTCAAATTGTTTTATGTTACTATTTCCTTCATAACTATCAAAAGTGCTTTACTTAATTGTTTAGGTGTTTATATAATCAAAAAGCAACCCAATCAATTAGTGGAATAGAATTCTAATTTAGTCATTTTTTTTAAAGAGGTTTTATACATTTGAACACGATATTAATTTTTAAGGAGTAAAATTTAATTCTAATAATGCTGTATCAGCATTACTCTTCAAACTCAAATTTTGTTAGAACATTATTTTTATAACAATAAAATTCATAGCTGGGTTCAGCAGAAAGTTTAAAAACTTTTTCTAAAAATATTTTATCGTATTGACGATATAATTCATCATATTTTATTTTTAATTTTTCTGGTAATTCATTTGCATTTATTGGTCTTTCAACTTCTAATCCTTCATCAATAGCAAACTCTAAAACAAAGTTGCTTTCTTTCCATTTCAAAGTAGTTTCATTTAATTTATTTTCAGAAAAAGAAATTCTATCTTGTTTTATAATTTGTGAAGCAGTAGTAATTAATAGAATAAATCCAGATACAACCATAGCTCCATAACCAATTTTTCTAAAAACTTTTTCACTTAAATATGGCAAAATATATTTTACAGAATAAGATGATAACACTGCACCCAATGCAATAGCTACACCCAACCAAATGGCAGCTTTAGAGTATAAACCCAAAATAATGTAAATAATAAGTTTTATGAGGTGTAAAGAAATTTCATTTGCTGCACGGGTTGCTACAATTTCTTCTTTACTTAAACCATATTTTAAATAAAATCTGTTAAACAATAAACCAATTGCACCAGTAATACCCGATACAAAACCTGCTAAAAAACCTACAATACTTAAAATAAATTTAGGATAAGGCTTCTCTTCTTTTTTTTGTTTTTTACGAGAAATAAATAGCTGAGGTAAATTAGCTATTAAAAATATTGCAACAATTAATTGTAAATAATTAGGGTTAATGTATTTTATAAAATATGCTCCAATTAATACAGCAGGAATTGAAAATGGAACAAACCAAAAAAATATTTTCCAATTAATATATTTTTTAAAAACAACAATTCTTGATGCAGAACTTGTAAAAGTACCAATGGTTAAAGAAAAAGGTACAACCGATGTTGGTAAAAGCAAATTTAAAATAGGTATTACAATTAAACTTGCACCACCACCACAAATAGCACTTATCCAAAAGGCTATAATAGTTACAAAAAATAAAAGCAATGTTTTTAAAATCATCTATCTAAAAATTATTAACCTTTAAACCTATAAAAAAAGAAATATTTAATAAACCTAAAACATAAAAATTAAAAATTTTGTTATAGTACTAATTGCAATATCAACTAATTTTTTTTCATCTATTAAAATTAAGATACTACAATTTATTTTGCATAATTATCTTTGATGTATGCGTAAATTAAGTATGGCTGAATTAGGCAGAAAATCTGTTGAAGAATTTAAGCAGTCAAAAAAAAATTCTATAGTTATTGTTGTTGATAATATAAGAAGTGTATATAACGTTGGCAGCATTTTTCGAACAGCAGATGCTTTTTTAATTGAAGCAATTTGTATTTGTGGCTATTCGCCAACACCAGAACACAAGCAAATGGCAAAAACTGCTTTAGGTGCAACAGATACAGTATCTTGGATACAATATGCAAATGCTTTAGATGCAGTACATGAACTTAAACAAAATGATTATGCTGTATTTGCTATTGAACAAGCAGATGAAAGCATATCTTTAGAACAGTTAAATACAACGGCTTACAATAAAATTGCTGTAGTTTTTGGAAATGAAGTAGAAGGTGTGCAACAATCAGTTATTGAAGCTTGTGATGGTTGCATAGAAATTCCTCAACTTGGTACAAAACATTCTTTAAATGTAGCAACAGCAGCAGGCATTATTTTATGGAAATTGGTTGAACAAAATATAAAAGAGAGCAAAAATCTATAACGCCAACAACTTAAAAGTTTTATTGAATTTTTATTTAATCAAATACATTAATTTTGGCACATCAGTTTTAAAATAATTATTTATGAAAAAAGTATTTTTATACACTTCGTTGTTATTAATGATTGCTTGTGGTAGCAGTAATGATAAACCTGTTGTAGAAGAACCTACACCAGCAGCACCATTAAGTAAAAGCAAAAATTCGGATGCATTTAATGCCTCTTTTAAAAATGTAATGGATGCTTATTTTCATTTAAAAGATAATTTTATAACTGAAAGTAATGAAATGATTGAAAGCTATGCAAAGCAATTAATAGCTGCTGCCGATAGCCTAAAATTAAATGAATTACAAGGTGATGCAGGTATAACAGAAAATGCAAAAGCAACTGTACAAAATATTAATACAGAAGTAAAAAATTTATTAACACAAAAAGATTTATTAACTAAAAGAAAATCTTTTAATATGCTAACAGAGCATGTATATAATTTAGCAAGAATTGTACAATACGATAGAGAAATAGTATATCATCAACACTGCCCAATGGCTTTTGAGGATGGAGACCCAAATGGTTATTGGTTAAGCCGTAGCTCTGATATTAAAAATCCTTACTTACCAAAACACATGCTTACTTGTGGAGATGTTGCAGACTCTTTAAACTACACTAAATAGTTTGTTTCCTTGTTTTATATCTTCACAAAACAATAAAATAATTAGAACTTCGTCTTGCTGCTTTGTCTGACGAAGTTTTTTTATTTCGTTATAATACATTCATCATTCAACAACTTTACACTTCTTAAACCTTTATTAACTGCATAGCTTTTTTGTTTACCCCAAATTAAGGTGTAAAATCATAACCAATCTAAGTAATACTAAAACTAATTTATATTCCTAATGCAGAATATGGGTTCAATAACATTAGCTTCACTTGATTGCTTCGGGCAAAAGCCCTCGCAAAGACGATAAAGAAAAACGAACAAGCTCTCTGTCAATAACGAAATAATCCTTCTCATCGTCATTGCGAGTCATAGACGAAGCAATCTTCACCCCAATTAAGCGATAGAATCATAAACAGTCTCAGTAATACGAAAACCAATTTATATTCCAAATGCAGAATCTGAGTTTAGTGAATTTACAAAAAAATAGAGGTGGTAAATCATAAAATTAATCTGTATTCTTAGTGTCTTTTACTATGGAATAGCATAGCTATAATGAACTAAAATCTACTTATGATTTGTGTTATTTTTCAACAAAACTTAGTTAACAAAATTCCACCAAATACCTGTTCTAAACCACAAACCATTAGCTGCATAATTTTGTGATGTGAAGTTATATTTTCCTTTTCCTGGTATAATGGTATTCAAGTTTTCTAAACGTAGATATGCTTTAAAACTTTTAATTCTAAAGTGTAAAAATAAATTTATATCTGGTCTATTAGATGTAGTAAAATTATTTTGATAAAAGAACTGCCCCGTTAAAGGTGAATAGCCAGAAGGCTTGTAATTAGTATAATATCTTACTTCTAACCCAGTAGATAAAAATAAATTTGTAAAAAAATTACCTTCAAATGCAAAACGATTTCTGGTTAAGATAAGAGGAATATTTATAGGTGCATTTGCTGTTGCTTGTTGTAAATGAAACTCTGCATACCAATTAAAATGTTTAGCTAATTTAATTTGTTTTTCTGCACTAATATGAATTACATTAAACAAAGTGCTTTCTTGTTTGGCAGTAAAAAAACTATCAAAATAGGCATAGTTATTTACTAAAAAATATTCAGCAGAAAGTTTAAACTTCTTTAAAGGATTTTCATAATCAACAGATAATTGAATAGTGTTTTCTTTTTTAGAAACATTATTAGGTTTTACATAAAAATTATTTAATCCAAAAATTGCAGATGGTGTTCTGTTTACATTTTGAAAACCTAATGATAAATAACCAAGTTTTTTACTCAATGCTCTTTTTAAAGATATATAAGCTTGATAATCGCCACTATTTAATCCTGCTAAATAAAAATTTCCAGTTGCTTCAATATCCCAAATATTATTCTTAGTTCTATTTCTATATTCTGCTGTTAGAAATAAATTATAGTTATGATTAGTTATAGAATCAGCAGAAGTTTCTTTTATATTTTGAATAACAGCACCAACTTTTAAAAATTGTGCATGATTATTTTTATCAGGAAAAGTAATGATACTTATATCATTTTCTACAATACTCCATTTATTTTTTACATCAATTATATTATTGTTAGGCAGTATTAATCCAAAATATTTTTTGTAATTAGTATCTATTACATTTTTATCAATAAACTCATAATTATAATTACTGAATTTAAAAGTATGTTGTAATCTAAATCTTGAATAAAATATTTTTTGATATACTGAGTCGTGTGAATTAAAAACAGAATCTTTCTTCCCTATATCAAAATAATGTTTCAATAAAACTGTTGTGTTTTTATATTGATTACCTGTTGAAATAGTTGTATTAAAAGGGTTTTGAGAGAATATGCCAGAAGCACCAAGTCTTGTTTCTAACTGAAAAGGATTATTAAAAGATAGACTATCTAAAAAAGAGGCATCTCTTAATCCACCATTTTCAGATGAAATATGTTTGTTAGAAATTAAAATAATAGTTGCTGCATATTTTCTATTTAAAGTATTATAAGCAGCATTAAAACGAATATTGTTATGATTATTATTTTGAGTTTTATAACTTCCTGGACTATTAATAAAACGATATTCAAAAGCAAAGTTGAAATTAGATTTTTTGTTTTGTGTGTGCAACACATTAATAGTTTGCTCTGCTTTAGATGCTAATACATAAGCAAGTTCTGTATAAGGTCTTGTTGTTTGAAAAAAACGTGTGTTTTCTAAAGTATAATCATACACATCAAATTGATGAAAACCTGCATCCCAACCAGCTTTCATTAAAGGATTGAATAATAATGAACGAGAAGCAGTACCATAATTTCCATTGTTTTGATAGTAATAAGGCTGAGAAAATCTTTTAGCAAAATCATTAATAGATGAATCTAATTTTCTTATAGCAGATGAATCGTAATACTTAAAAAAAATAGTTATAGAATCTGCATATTTATCTCTTTTTTGTAAAGAATCTCCTGTGGTTTTTCTATGAGGAATTGGTCTTCCTTGATTATCAGTAGCAACTCCACCACCTCCACCAGTACTATTTCTATCAATTTGTATGGTACGTTGAGCCTCTGCATAAGTTTGCAACATAAAAATACCAACAATAAAAAGTGTTGTTTTTATCAATGCAGAAAATTTCATAGCTGCAAATTAACTGTAAAGGCTGCAAATGAAGTGCAAAATATGTGAACTATGTTTTAATAGTGAATAAGAGTTTGTGAGGTTTCTTGTACTTTTGCCACCTAAATTTTTATCATTATGAATAATAGAACAGTTTATATTGTTAGTGCTGTACGTACTCCAATGGGAAGTTTTGGTGGTGTGTTAAAAGATTTATCTGCAACACAATTAGGTGCAGTAGCTATAAAAGGAGCTATCAACAAAGCTGGTATTAAACCAGAGCAAGTACAAGAAGTAATTATGGGTTGTGTACTTCAAGGAAATTTAGGTCAAGCACCTGCTAGACAAGCATCTAAATTTGCAGATTTGCCTGATGGTGTTGTAGCTACAACTGTAAATAAAGTTTGTGCAAGTGGTATGAAATCTATTGCATTAGCAGCACAAAGTATTCTTTTAGGAGATGCTGATATTATTGTTGCTGGTGGAATGGAAAGTATGAGTAATGTTCCTTTTTATTCAGCTAATATGCGTTGGGGAAATAAATATGGTAATGTTCAATTAATTGATGGTTTAGCAAAAGATGGATTAACTGATGTTTATTTTAATGGTGCAATGGGAAATTTTGCAGATTCTACAGCAAAAGAATGTAACATTACACGTGAAGACCAAGATAATTTTGCTATTCAAAGTTATAAAAGAAGTCAAACTGCATGGAATGAAGGAAAATTTACTAATGAAGTTGTACCAGTAGAAATTGAAACAAGAAAAGGTAAAGTAGTTATAGATAAAGATGAAGAACCTTTTAATGTTAAGTTTGATAAAATTCCTGAATTAAAACCAGCATTTAGTAAAGAAGGAACTGTAACTGCTGCAAATGCAAGTACCATGAATGATGGTGCAGCTGCATTGGTTTTAATGAGCAAAGAAAAAGCAGATGAATTAGGTATTAAACCCATTGCAATTATCAATAGTTATGCAGATGCTGAACAAGCTCCTGAATGGTTTACAACTACACCAAGTTTAGCTGTACCACAAGCTGTAAGCAAGGCTGGTTTAAAAATTAGTGATATAGATTTCTTTGAACTAAATGAAGCATTTAGTGTAGTAGGAATTGTAAATTGTCAAAAAATGAATTTACCTTCTGAAAAAGTAAATGTACATGGTGGTGCTGTAAGTTTAGGACATCCATTAGGCTGTAGTGGTGCAAGAATTATTGTAACCTTAATAAATGTTTTACAACAAAATAATGGTAAAGTAGGAGCAGCAGGAATTTGTAATGGTGGAGGTGGTGCAAGTGCAATGGTTATTAGCTTACCATAATATTTTATCAAAAAAACAAAATAACTTTTGTAGTATAATGTATAAGGCTGTATTTTGGCAGCCTTATATTTTTTAAAAATTATCAAAATATTTTTTCACTTTAAATAAATAATAATGCAACAAGCAAAAAAAGGCGATACAGTTAAAATTCATTATCATGGAAAACTTACAGATGGAACAACTTTTGACAGTAGTAAAGGACGTGAACCATTAGAGTTTGAATTAGGTAGTGGTATGGTTATAGCAGGCTTTGATAATGGCGTAACTGGTATGACTGTTGGCGAAACAAAAACAATCAATATTCCAGCAGCAGAAGCTTATGGAGAGGCTAACCCTGAAATGATTTTAGAATATCCAAGAAATCAATTTCCTGCAGATTTAGTTCCTGAAATTGGTATGCAATTAGTAATGCACAATGGTGCTGGGCAGCAATTTAATGTAACTATTGTAGAATTAAAAGAAGAAAGCGTAAAGTTAGATGCTAATCATCCTTTAGCTGGTAAAGAATTAATTTTTGATTTGGAGTTAGTAGAAATAAAACCAAAATCTTTAATTATTACAGAATAAAATTTCAGTTAAATATTTGCTCCAAGTATTGAAATATATTTATCAATATACAACTGTTTATCTTTTGATTTATACTGTTGTATATAACGTGGATGCTCTAAAATAGTTAGTTTTTGAAATAGTTTGTGTTCTTGATTTAGCAAGTTTATGAATGATGCATTTTTCTTTCCTAAAATAAAAACTTCTGAAGTATCTAAGCCTAAACTTATATGCTGTTGTAAAGATTGAATCATAAAGTCTTTTACACTTTCAAAAAGTTTTTTATCATCATAATAATTTGCATTTAACCAGTTACCAGATGTTGTTTGTTTAACAATAGCTAAAGGAAATGGAGAATTAATATAAAACAATTTATAAAAAGCTTCTACTCCTCCAAAACTTTCAATCATATCATACATAAATACTGAAGATACTTCGTGTGTATGTGCTGATGTCATTGAAATACCACAAGCCATTTCTAACCTTTTAGTATCAGTAAAAGGAACTCCTGTAACACCTGCACCATGACGACTTGGATTTATACCAATCATAAATTTTCGTTGATTAGTATCATTATAAAACTTATAATAAAATTGCTGCATTACCTGTATCGTTTCAGGATTATCCAAATAAGGATTTAGCACCTGAAAGCCTTTGGGCAACTGACCTTTGTAATGTAAGCTTTTATTAAAGTCTATTACATTTTTTGCAAAAACTTTTTGCTTCATATAAGCTCTATAAAAAAAGCTACTCTCATAAAACAAAGAGTAGCTTTAAGTTTTTTTGATGTTAAATAAAATTTATTCAACTACTTTAACAGATTCAACTACGATGCTTTGCATACCATTTCTTTTAATTACTTTACCAGTAATTTCAACAATTTCTGCTGCATGTTTTATAGCTTCTTTATAAACATCAGATTTTTTATGGTCTTCAACTAACAGATAAATTTGATTATCTGCTTTATTTAAAATACCTGCTGGTAAGCCTTTATTTAAGCAACCTTGAGCACAACCTTTATGCCCTTTACCTGTTGCTTCATGTGTCATATAACAAGATACATCTAATATTTCTCCTTTAAGAGTTTGAGATGCTTGAGCAAAAGTATTTGAAGTAAAAAACATAAAAGCACCAACTAAAAGTATGCTTAAAACTGTTGATTTTTTTGAAGTTTGTTTTTTCATAACTTATTTATTTTAGATGAATAAAAATAATGAATGTCAAACCTAAAAACTATTTGTTGGATTTTGAAATTGTTACAATGATTATTTGGCAGATTGCTTTACTAATTTTGGAAAAATTTTATTCTAAAATTTGTATGTATTTTGATTACAACTTATGTTCATTTAGTAAGATGAATAATTTATTTTAGTTTATAGCTTAATAAAAAGTACTTATTTAATGAGAAAAATTATTTCGGTTTAAAAACTATTTCTCTAATTCTATTGGGTTAAAAAATTAAGCATTATAGCTTCATTTAAGGTTTTAAAGTTGCATAACTTATCTACAGTAATTTTATTTTCTAATGTTGCTAAGTCTGACACAAATTCTTTTGCCTTTGTTTTATTGTCAAGAATATTTGTAATTATTCTTTGCCCAACACCTTCTTTTACCCAATTTTGGCTTACATCAAAGCCACGTTTATTCCTATTTTTTAAAATGTAAGATGGTACACTATTTTCCATCATTAACCTAAGAAACCATTTACTATAACCATTGTTTATTTTTAAATAGGTTGGTAAAGCAATAGCAAACTCTACAAGCCTATAATCCATAAAGGGTAATCTGTTTTCTATAGAATAAAACATTGAATTTCTATCTTCAAAACGTAATAATGTTGGAAGGCTATACTTTGTAATATCTAATATTTGTCTTTTATATAGTTCATTTCCTGAAAGCATTTTTATGTTCTCTTCAGGAAAATTTGAAATAATATTTAGATGATTTCCTTTTGTATTTAAGTATCTGTTTCTTGCATTCCAATATATTTTTAGTTGATTAGATTCGGCATACATCATTTTAGCTAATGATAAAATATAGCCAAAGCTTTCAATAAATTTATTTTGAATAAATGATTCTTTAGAGGCAAACAAAAAGAATTTTCTATAACCAGCAAATATTTCATCACCTCCTTGACCTCCTAATAATATTTTATAGTCAAATTCTTTTACTGTTTTGTAAATAATGTGTTGTGCTATAATACTAAGCTCTAAAAAAGGAGCTTCTTGAGATTGTAATGTTTGATCATAAATATCACCTAATTCTTTAGCAGAATAATTAGGATAAATATAATTTACATTTATGCCAGTTGAATGAGCAAATTTTTGAACAACTGGTCCTTCAGATAGTTCACTACTTGGGCTACCATAAGCAAATGCTGTGATATTTTCATTGTATTTTTTTGCTACAGCTGCTATTGAAGAAGAATCTAATCCACCACTTAATGAAATTGCTAATTTAACATCACATCTTAGCCTTAATTTAACAGCACTATCAAATAACTCTTTACTGTATTCAAGTAAATAATCAATGCTTTTGTTGCTAAACAGTTCAATTTTCTTATTTATTTCTTCATCTATATTATACCAAGTATAGGTAGATATATTTAATTGATGTGCAATTTTTATTTTTATTAAACTACCAGGTTCTACATATTTTACTTGTTCATAAATAGTTTTATTATCATTACCTTCAAAATATCCAAATTTTAAACCAGTTGCACAATAACTAAAATCATAATTACTATTTATAGCCTTACCAACAGCTTTTACAGATGAAGAGAATAAAAAATTTTTGTTAGCATCAAATCCATATACCAAAGGTTTTACTCCAAAACGATCTCTAACTAAAGTAAGTTCACTTTCTACATTATCATATATAGCAAAAGCAAACATTCCATTAAATTTATGTAAACATTCATTACCCCACTTTTCCCAAGATTTTAAAACTACTTCAGTATCGCCTTTTGTTTTAAAGTTGATACCAAGTTTTGTTAATTCCTCTTTAATTTCAAGATAATTATATATTTCGCCATTATATGATAAAGTGTAACGACCATTTTCTGAAATCATTGGTTGATTAGAGCTACTGCTTAAATCAATAATTGCAAGCCTTGAATGAGCTAAAGTTATTTGCCAACTGTCGTCTTTTAAAATGGTTTTAAAGTTATAGAAATCAGGTCCTCTATTGGCTATTGTTATATAAAATTCTGAGTTCTTGGAGAAATCATATTTATTTAAACAATGTATATTTTCAATAGCTCCTGCGATACTGCACATAATATTTATTTAAAAATCAAAATATAAAAACTTGCTAACTATTATTTTTCAATCGTAACAAAAATAAAAAAATATAAATACAATGACAATTATCATTTTAGAATTGAATAGAAAAAGTGATAGTTATTATTCTAATAACTTTGCTACAAAGCAGATGTACATTTATTATTTTATTACTCATACTTGTATGTTTGCAAATAAAGTTTAATTAAGCTTTATACATAAAAAATAGAATTTATACAATGAAACAAGTCATTAAAAAATTTTTTGCAGATAATTTTTCTGAAAATTCTTCTTCTCAATTTTTTAATTCTCCCAAACATCAAGGTTATTATTTTCCTGCTGAGTTTGCACCACACAAAGCAACTTGGTTAAGCTGGCCTCATAAAGAAGCTTCTTGGCCTGGTAAGATTGATAAGATTTATCCAAACTACAGTTTGTTTATTAAATATTTAGCATTAAGTGAAAAAGTTTGCATCAATGTAAATGATGAAGCAATGAAACAATTTGCAATAAATCATTTACAAAAAGCATCTGTTAATTTAACGAATGTTGAATTTTTTATTCATCCTACAAATGATGCTTGGTGCAGAGATCATGGACCTGCATTTTTACTTCATAAAACAGAAAATAAAAAAGCTATTGTAGATTGGGATTATAATGCTTGGGGAAATAAATATCCTCCTTATGATTTAGATGATGTAATACCAACCTTAATTGCTAAACATTATAATTTGCCTATTTTTTATCCTAAGATAGTAATGGAAGGTGGTTCAGTAGAATTTAATGGTGCAGGAGCTTTGCTTACTTCTACAGCTTGTTTATTAAATAAAAATAGAAATCCACATTTGAATCAACAACAAATTGAAGAGTATTTAATAAACTATTATGGTGTTGAACAAATTTTATGGGTTGATGAAGGAATTATTGGTGATGATACTGATGGACATATTGATGACACAGTTCGTTTTGTAAATGAAGACACAGTACTTACTGTAATTGAAGAAAATAAAAATGATGAAAACCATCATTTGCTTCAACACAATCTTAAACAATTAAAACAAATGCGTTTACTAAATGGTAAGCAATTAAATATTATTGAATTACCAATGCCTGATGAAGTGATTTATGAAGAGCAAAGATTACCTGCTGCTTATGCCAATTTTTATATTGCTAATAAATTTGTTATTGTGCCAACCTATCGTTGTAAAAAAGATGATAAAGCTTTACAAATAATTCAAAGCTGCTTTAAAGATAGAGAAGTAATTGGCATTGATTCTACTGATATTATTTGGGGCTTAGGAAGCTTTCATTGTTTAAGTCAGCAAGAACCAGCTATTGTATAAAAAAGTTTTTTTCATTTTGATATTGTCTAAATGTGTGTTGTTTTTTTTGCGTCTAACCTCACCAAAGAAAGTGATTTTATTATAGGCGTTGAAGTAGTTTCAACTAAAGTATTAATACTTATTTATAAATTTGGAGTTATATTTTTAAATTCATTCTAATTCATAAAAATATGAAATTGATTATTACAATATTGTTTAGCATAACTACCACTTTCTCTTTTGCACAAACAGAGTGTAAT
The DNA here is from genome assembly GCA_051715485.1 of Chitinophagales bacterium. Classification (GTDB taxonomy): domain Bacteria; phylum Bacteroidota; class Bacteroidia; order Chitinophagales; family Chitinophagaceae; genus UBA1930. Next base: position 10,154 of record JBPXJV010000016.1, on the reverse strand, counting down.
GAATTAGAAAAATTAAAACTAGCAATGGATTCTGTAGATATTGTTTTGCAACAACACAAGGCAGATGTTCAGTTTTTGAAAGATAGTATAGTACCATTTTTAGAAACGCTAAAATTGTGGAATACTAATGCTAAAGTTGTTTTAACTACAAAAGCATTACTTTTTGAATTTGACGAAATAAGCCAACCCAACTTAGAAGCTATATCATTAAATTGTTTAGATGTTTTCGCAAAAAATAATGGGTTTAAAATCAAAAGCTCTAAACCTGATGGAAATGGTTTTAGAATAAAATCTGTTTTTAAAAAGAAAAATGATGAGAGATCTTTACTTTTTATAGCAAGAGGTGCAGTTTATAATCGCACTACAAAATCTCTTGAACAAAATAGATTATATTTAACTTACAAATGGCAATATTATTCCAATTAATCCCAAATTATGCGATAGAATCACGAAAACTGAAAAACTAAAATCTAAAAACTAAATCCGAAAATTGAAAAACAATTTATATTCCAAATGCAGAATATGGGTTCAATAACATTAGCTTCACTTGATTGCTTCGGGCTAAAGCCCTCGCAAAGACGATAAAGAAAGGTGTACATAATCTCTGTCAGTAACGAAATAATCCTTCACATCGTCATTGCGTGTCATAGACGAAGCAATCTGCCCCAAATTAATAGATAGAATCATAAACAGTTTCAGTAATACGAAAACTAATGTATATTCCTAATGCAGAATCTGGGTTCAATATCATTAGCTTCACTTGATTGCTTCGGGCAACAGCCCTCGCAAAGACGATAAAGAAAGGCGTACAAACTCTCTGTCAGTAACGAAATAATCCTTCACATCGTCATTGCGAGTCATAGACGAAGCAATCTTCACCCCAAATTAAGCGATAGAATCAAAAACAGTTTCAGTAATACGAAAACTAATGTATATTCCTAATGCAGAATCTGGGTTAATTTCAACAATAATTAATGCCTTTGTTCGTGTCTTCACAAAACATGGAAGAATTATTTTTTCTCTGTCTTCTCTGTGGTTAAGATATATTTTTACCACAAAGTACATAGAGGTATATCTTTTCAACAACCTAAACAACAAAATAGGGCTGCAATTTTGCAGCCCTATTTTGTTATATTATTAGCAAGAAAATATTAATCTTCAGCTATTTTTACTTTTCCTTTATTCTTAGCAATTACTTCTTCTGCAATATTATTTGGAGCAGGAGAGTAATGAGAAAATTCCATTGTAGAACTTGCACGACCAGATGAAAGTGAACGTAATTGTGTAACATAACCAAACATTTCACTTAATGGCACTTTAGCTTTAATAACTTGTAAATTATTTCTACTATCCATACCTTCTAACATACCACGTCTTCTGTTTAAATCACCTGTTACATCACCCATATATTGGTCTGGTGTTAAAACTTCTACTTTCATAATAGGTTCTAACAAAACAGGTTTTGCTTTTTTACCAGCTTCACGAAAACCAGATCTTGCACAAAGTTCAAAACTCATAGAGTCAGAATCCACATCATGATAGCTACCATCATAAACCCTAATTTTCATATTGTTTACAGGATAACCAGCTAAAACACCTGTTGTCATTGCACTTTCAAATCCTTTAATAATGGCAGGTACAAACTCTTTAGGAATTGAACCACCAAATAAATCATTTACAAATTGGAAATTTTTACCTTCATTTTCTTTAATCCATTCTTCATCAGCAGGCCCAATTTCAAATTGTATATCTGCAAATTTACCACGTCCACCAGATTGTTTTTTCAATACTTCTCTATGTTCAATAGTTGCATGAAAAGCTTCTTTGTAAGCAACTTGTGGAGCACCTTGATTCACTTCTACTTTAAACTCACGTCTCATACGATCAATAATAATTTCTAAGTGCAATTCACCCATTCCACGAAGAATTGTTTGTCCAGTATCTTCATCAGTATTAACACGTAATGTAGGATCTTCTTCAATTAATTTTGCAATAGCCATACCCATTTTATCAACATCAGCTTGTGTTTTAGGCTCAATAGCTATGGCAATTACAGGCTCAGGTATAAACATGTTTTCCAATGTTATTGGATGGTCTTCATCACACAATGTATCACCTGTTTTAATTTCTTTAAAACCAACAGCAGCAGCAATATCTCCTGCTTCAATAAAATCAACTGGGTTTTGTTTATTAGCAAACATTTTCATAATACGGCTAATACGTTCTTTTTTACCACTTCTTACATTTAATACATAAGAGCCAGCATCTAAATGACCACTATAACAACGGAAAAATGCTAAACGACCTACAAATGGGTCAGTCATAATTTTAAATGCTAATGCAGAAAAAGGTTCTTTAGCATCAGCCTTTCTATAAACATCTTCTCCTGTATCTGGGTTTACTCCATGAGTATCAGGAATATCAACTGGGCTAGGTAAATATCTACAAACACCATCTAATGCAGTTTGTACACCTTTGTTTTTGAAAGATGAACCACACATCATTGGCACAATACTTAAATCTAAAGTAGCTTTACGAATAGCTGCATGAATTTCATCTTCAGAAATACTATTAGGATCTTCAAAGAATTTTTCCATTAAAGTATCATCATATTCAGCAACTGCTTCTACTAATTGTGCTCTCCAATCTTCTGCCTCAGCTTGCATATCAGCAGGTATAGGCACTTCTTGATAAGTCATACCTTCTGTTGCAGCATCCCAAATAATACCTTTCATTTTAATTAAATCCACCACACCTTGAAAATTATCTTCAGCACCAATTGGTAATTGTAATGGTACAGCTTTAGAACCCAACATTTCTCTTACTTGTTTTACAACATTTAAGAAATCGGCACCAGCACGGTCCATTTTATTTACAAAACCAATACGTGGTACACCATAACGATTTGCTTGACGCCAAACAGTTTCAGATTGTGGCTCAACACCATCAACAGCACTAAACAACGCAATCAAACCATCCAATACTCTCATACTTCTTTCTACTTCTACAGTAAAATCCACGTGCCCCGGAGTATCAATAATATTAAAATAATATTTCTTAGATTCAGGTGTTGGCTTTCCTAATAATGTAGGAAACTGCCATTGACAACTTACTGCAGCAGAAGTAATGGTTATACCTCTTTCTTTTTCCTGCTCCATCCAATCTGTAGTAGCACCACCATCATGTACTTCACCAGTTCTGTGAATCATACCTGTATAACGTAAAATACGCTCAGTAGTAGTGGTTTTACCAGCATCAATATGAGCAGCAATACCAAAGTTGCGTTGAAATTTCAAATCAGCCATAATGCTTGTATTTATTGTTTTTTGTTTGTTTATGATACCAGCTTTTGTATAAAACCAAGCTGCAGTTGCGTCGCACACTTCAACAGAAGAATGATACATCAACTTTTTTTAAGGCGGCAAAAGTAGGGGATTTTTATGGAAAAATTAATAAGCTAATTAAGTTGTTTTAATTTTTAACTATAAATGCAATTACTACAATACAGCTTTAGCTTTCAACTTAAATTTTAAACACTTTAGAATGAGCAAAAAACACTCATTTATAAACATTCCAATTAATACAAATTCAAAATACCTTTCATTATCTCCGATAACTTACAAACATACTAAATGAAATACCAACTAAATAAACTCATTAGCAATACTAACATATCTAAAAAACAAAACAATTTATCAAATAAACTCAACCAAAATTTTAAGTCAATAATTACCCACCAACAATTTATCCTTCATTAAAAATCAATTTAATAAATTGTGTTTGAGAAATAATATAGTTGTTTATATTTGGGAGTTGACAATAACCCTATGAGAACCGAGCTTACCAACTAAAATTGAGTAATGAAAGCAAAAATTTTAACTATTTTATTGATTATAACTTCGTTATTTGGTTATTTGGAATGGGGAGGAAACAACAGCTCTTTTCTATTTCAAAGTGAATACGATGTGTTAACTAAAATTTGTACCGAACCCAAAACAGCCGTACATCCTTTTACTATCATTCCTCTTGTGGGACAAATATTACTTTTGATTACATTGTGTCAAAAGGAATCAAGTAAGATACTGACTTACATCGGTATTGCCTGTTTGGGACTGTTATTAGGGTTTATGTTTTTTATCGGCATTACAAGTTTAAATTTTAAAATACTGACTTCTACATTGCCGTTTTTAACCACAGCAATCTATACGATATTCTATTTAAGAAAACAAAGACAGTCGAAATGAATTTAAAACCAATAACACTAAACGAAGACAAGACAAACGGTGCAATTCTTCGGCTGATTGTCAACAGCTACTGCAAATGTATGACGACGTTTATCCTAAAATCGGCTTCAACATTCCTTAGATTGGTTGCTTTGTGGTTAGACAAGACAAAATTGTAGGGTGTTGCAGTTTCGTTGGACAACCACAAGATGGAAAAGTTGAAGTTTCATATTGGACATTTAAGGAATTTGAAGCTCAAGGCATCACCTCGTTTGCTTGTAGTGAATTGGTAAAAATTGCAAAACAAGCAGACCCAAATGTAACAATTACGGCAAAGACTGCACCCGAAAAAAATGCCTCAACAAAAATTTTAGAGAAGAACAATTTTGTATTTACTGAAATTGTGCAAGACGAAGAAATTGGGGACGCTTGGCTTTGGATACTTAAACTGACGACCGACTAAAAAGGTATGCTGCTAGCATCTTTTTTTTGCCAAAAGCGGGACTGAACGGCATTTGTGCAAGGTTCAACATTTATTCTTAAATTGAACTTTAGTGCTAAAAATTCACCACTTTGATAAGCTTATTAAACTCTACCAAATATTAATAAGTATTTAGGGTTTCAATAAATATTTTTATAAATACAAATCAGCAAAAAAATATTAATTACATACATAAAAAATTTTTTATTTGCTAAATGCAAAAGGGGGGGTAAGTAATATCCAAATAAAGAGAGAGCTGATTTATCAGCTCTCTCTTTATAAATGTTCAACTTAATAAAATATTGTTTATTCATCTCCATCTCCATCTGCATTTAAGTTTAATGGATATGTATATGTGCCTTCATACCCAGGATAAATGCCATCTAATCTTACTTTGCCTTTTGAGTTTTCTATAGCAATTTTAAGTTCATCTATATTTTTTATCTCAATACCATTAACAGTTGTAATAACAAATCCTTCTTGAACACGTGTTTTTGAAAGTGCTCCATTACCTATCTTCTTTACTACTACACCACCTTGAATACCATTTGCAGATGCAATTTTAGCATCAACATTTTCTAATACACCACCAATTTTATCTAAGATAGTTTCTTTTTTAACGATATCTGTATTTCCTAATTTATTTTTTAGAGTTACACTAACTGTGTTTTCTTTACCATTTCTTAAATAAGTTATTTTTATTTTATCGCCAGGCTTGTATAAAGAAATTTGTTCTTGCATTTGTGGTCCACTTGTTACTGCAACACCATTAATTTTTGTGATGATATCCTTTTCTTTTATTCCTACAATAGAAGCAGCACCACCTTGTGTTACACCTAATACAAATACTCCCTCATTAGTTTTCCAAGCATTACCATATTGTTTATCCAATTCATCTTGTTGTTTATCAGATAAACTTTCTGCAGGATATGAAATTCCAACAAATGCTCTTTGCACTGAACCATATTTTACAATATCTGCTATCGCTTTTTTTACAATATTTACAGGTATTGCATAAGAATAGCCAGTATAATATCCAGTTGGAGATGCAATTGCACTATTAATCCCCACTAACTCACCATTGGTATTTATTAATGCTCCTCCACTGTTACCAGGGTTTACAGCAGCATCTGTTTGAATAAAACTTTCTATTGGTGTCTTACTTTGACGTTGATTAATGTTGATACTTCTTGCTTTGGCACTTACGATACCTGCACTAACTGTAACATCTAAATTTAAAGGATAACCAATAGCTAATACCCATTGACCTAATTTAACATCATCGCTATTACCATAAACTAAATAAGGAAAATTATTTCCATCAATTTTTATAACAGCAAGGTCAGTACTTGGGTCTGAACCAATTACTGTTGCTTTATAAGTTTTTTTATTGGTAAGCGTTACTTTAATTTCATCTGCACCATCAATTACATGATTATTAGTAACAATATAGCCATCTTGACTAATAATTACACCACTGCCACTTGCTTGTTGCTCTGGTATTATTTGCATTCTTGGTCCGTTAAAAAAATCATCAAACATATCACTAAAAGGGTTTCTATTGCGAGGTGCATTGTTGGCAATTTGTTTTGCACTAATTTTTGTTTTTATATGCACTACAGCAGGTGTAGCACTTGTGGCTGCAGCAGAAAAATCTAAAGCACTACCAGGAGCATATCCATTATCAAAAAATTTTGCATAGTTAACAGGTAATTTACCTTGCTCTTGCATTCCAGCATATTTACTTTGCATCCATTTACCATAGCCTACCACACTCAAAACAGCAGTAGTTGCACTAACAACTACTACAGCAAGTATATTTTTAAGACTTGTTTTCATATTTTTTTTGTTTTATTTATCATTTTTAAATTCAAATACTGTGCCTTTTGAGTAGCAAAATAGTAAACCTGATGAAAAGTCAGTAATACAAATAATTGATTTAACATTCTTTTACATTGAGCTTAGTTTTAATGATAAAATTCTGTAAAATTTTTTATGTTAGCTAAACGCTGAAATAATAAAACATTTTGTACACATTGTATTTAATACTTCAGCTTTTTCGTTCTAAAATATTGTCCACTCAAAGCTATATCCTCCTATCTGATATTCCCTGAAAAACTGGTATTTAGCAATAATACATTTCAAACCACAAAACCAAATGAATTACTAACGCTACTTTGCAGTGCTGGTAATGGTTTTAGCGATTGTAAAAAAAGAAAAGAGCAGCAAAAATGCTGCTCCTTCCTATATGGTGACCCCGTCAGGATTCAAACCTGAAACCTTTTGATCCGTAGTCAAATGCTCTATTCAGTTGAGCTACGGGGCCAAATTCATTTCTTTAGGGGTGCAAATATAGGTTTGCAAACTAAATAAGCAAAGTTTAAATTAAAATCAAAAATGAAAAAATTATTATTGGAAAAATTTCTAAGGTCTTTTGGTCATTTCTAAATTATATACAACGCCTCCTATAGTTTTAGAATAACTTCCCTTATTATCAGATACTGCTCTCGTTACTGTCCAAACTCCACCTAGTTTTTCTAAAGGAGAAGTAGGGGTACTTGTAAAAGTAATCGTAAATGTCCAATCAGAAATATTACCAACCCATGTACCTACAGCAGTCGGTTGTCCAGTTTTGCTAATAGTAAATGTTCCATTATCTAAAAATATAGCATCCCATCCGGAAAAACTTGAGGTCATATTAGAACCTCCCTCTTCATATTTAGATACATACCAAGAACCATTAGTTATTGCATTTGTTATAGTTTGCTCTTTAATGTCATCTATCATTTTTTTACAACTAATTGAAGAAAAAAATAAGACTAACATTATAACAATTAAGAATTGCTGCTTTTTCATTTTTTGTAAAATATTAATTTAGTTATTATGAATAAAATTATAAACGAAAAGATATATTGCAATATTGCATAGTTTATTAAAGTGATGCTATAGTTAATAGTAATTTTATTATTAATTAAACAAAAATACAAAACCTCAACATTAATAAGGTTTAATTTTTACTGCAAATCTTTTAACCCTTATAGATAATTCAGAAGTATTAAATGGTTTAATAATAAAATCATCAGCTCCCAATTCAAATGCTTGAAGCACTGTGTCCTCTTCTCCCATACCAGAAAGCACTATAATTGGAATTCTTTGTTTATACTCCGATCTAATAATTCCAATCAATTCAAGACCTGATGTATAAGGCATCATAATATCTGTAATAATTAAATCTGGTAATTGTTTTTTTAAGAGTTCTAAAGCTATTCTTCCATCTGAAGCAGCAATAACCTGATGTCCATCGCTTAATAGTTTTTTCTCTAAAGCAGTTGACATTAAAGGTTCATCTTCAGCAATTAATATTTTCATATATACTATTGGTATTCCAAAAAATTATAATTAATAAATTAATATCTTGGGGGAAAGATAATAAAAATAATTTTTGCAAAATTATTTTTTATAATAATTGTAAAAAATACTCCTATTTGGGAGAAGCAGGGAGTGAAATTATTATAGAACAAAACTCAATAATCAACTTTTTTAAAATCATAAAGAGAAAAAATTAAACTCAGTATCATTCATGGTAACAAGTCTAACTACAGAAATAAAGAAAGGAACACAATTTCCATAGAGTTTTTTGCAATGTTGTTCTATTAATAGAACGAATCATAGCGAATAATTTCTATCTCTTTAAATATTTAAGTGTTCAGTTAGACAGCTTGTTGGTCTTATGTGCTATTGTATTTTGAAGTACTCATTATAATACTCAATTAGTGGATAATAAGTAATGTGTGTCTCTTTATTGGATGTTATAGAGTTGCCAAAAATATAAAGTGAACTATTAGTACAGAAGTATCGGTCATGCCCAGCTTTAGGGAAAAATTTTAATAAATGCTTATCGCCAACCTTTTGTAAAAAACCAATTCGCATATTTCTTTCCTTTCTATCAACAAACTCAGTTGGGTTAGAACCTCTGTAATCGTAATCATTGTCCGAATATATGAATTCGATTAAAAAAAAGTTGATTTAAAACTATTGCAATATTCTTTCTTTTTCTTTTGGAAAATGTAGCTAAAAGGGATTATCTCTTTATAGATTTGACAAAAATATTTTCCCTCAAAATACTTACTGATATTGACTTACGTTAGTTATGTAAAAAATATTTTAAAAAAATATTTGGCAGTAATAAAATCACGTCTATCTTTGCACCCCGCTTTTGAAAATATCAATATTGAAAAAGCAAAAGTTCTTAAAGATAATAATTGAAATTCATCTTATTTGTTTTAATTTTTAAAATAAAATTTGGTAGATAAAAAAACACTCTTATCTTTGCCGCCCGTTCAAAAATAACGGGTAGTTACTTTGAAAATATTTTTTTATTTTTCTTAATTTTTTAAAGAAAAATTTGGCAGATAAAAAAAAGACCTTTACTTTTGCAACCCCAAAATAAATGGGACTACAAAAATAGGTTAAAAGTTCTTTGAAAGTTTGAAAGCAACAGCACTCTAATTTTAATTTAGAGTAAGGTTTATAAGCACAATTAAATTAAATCCGACGTTAATTTTATTTGAAGTTAATAGTCAGATCAACTCATTTACAATGGAGAGTTTGATCCTGGCTCAGGATGAACGCTAGCGGCAGGCTTAATACATGCAAGTCGTGGGGCAGCATGAGTAGCAATACTTGATGGCGACCGGCAAACGGGTGTGGAACACGTACACAACCTCCCTTCAAGCGGGGAATAGCCCAGAGAAATTTGGATTAATACCCCATAATATATTAAAATGGCATCATTATAATATTAAAGCTTCGGCACTTGATGACGGGTGTGCGGCTGATTAGGTAGTTGGCGGAGTAGTAGCCCACCAAGCCTACGATCAGTAGCTGATGTGAGAGCATGATCAGCCACACGGGCACTGAGACACGGGCCCGACTCCTACGGGAGGCAGCAGTAAGGAATATTGGACAATGGACGAAAGTCTGATCCAGCCATGCCGCGTGAAGGATTAAGGTCCTCTGGATTGTAAACTTCTTTTATATGGGACGAAAAAAGAGAATTCTTTCTCACTTGACGGTACCATACGAATCAGCACCGGCTAACTCCGTGCCAGCAGCCGCGGTAATACGGAGGGTGCAAGCGTTATCCGGATTCACTGGGTTTAAAGGGTGCGTAGGCGGGTAGGTAAGTCAGTGGTGAAATCTCGGAGCTTAACTCCGAAACTGCCATTGATACTATTTATCTTGAATATTGTGGAGGTTTGCGGAATATGTCATGTAGCGGTGAAATGCTTAGATATGACATAGAACACCTATTGCGAAGGCAGCAAGCTACACATATATTGACGCTGAGGCACGAAAGCGTGGGGATCAAACAGGATTAGATACCCTGGTAGTCCACGCCCTAAACGATGGATACTCGACATACGCGATACACAGTGTGTGTCTGAGCA
>JBPXJV010000015.1:0-45504 GCA_051715485.1 Chitinophagales bacterium | reverse complement strand
AAATGAATATATGGGCTTACCTAAAGAATATACTGGTACTTTTACTTTAGGTGCTACAACTGCTTCTTACGATTTAGAACACACTCCTGAAAATTTTAAAGAATATTCTATCATTACAGAAGAAAAAATTTTCAATACAACAAAACAATTTATTGGCAATATTTTACAAATGCCTCCACAACATTCTGCCATTAAAAAAGATGGTAAAAGATTATACGAATCTGCCAGAAAAGGAATTGAAGTAAAAGTAGAACCAAGACCAATAACTATTCATACATTTACTATTACAAAAATTGAATTACCTATTGTACACTTTAAAGTTTTGTGTAGCACAGGCACTTATATAAGAAGTCTTGCGAATGATTTTGGTGCAGCATTAGGTGTTGGTGCTTATTTAAGTAGCTTGTGCAGAACTGCTATTGGAGATTTTACTTTAAATAATGCCTATAACATTGAAAATTTTGAAAAAGAAATTATTGCTTTAAGAAAAGCAGAAACGTCTGTTTAATTAATGAATATTCTACAAAAAATATTTGCCACTTTTTATAAAAAATCAAATTTGTTGCTGTTGTTTATAATAGCAGCACATATTGGTGTTAGTTATTTTTTTATAGGTAAACAAAATATTACTTCTGACGAACCAAGTTATATTGAATATAGCAAAAGGTGGTTGCACGGAAACCCAGCAAGAATTGAACCTTTAGATGATAGTAAAACACCTGTAATTAGTATTGTTTGGCTGCCAAGAATTGTTCATCAAATTATCAACCCTTCTTATCAAAGAGATGATTTTGGAAAAAAAGACCAACAAGAAGGAAGATATATGATGATAGTTTTTTCTATCATCACAATTATTTACCTATATAAATTTTGCAGATTATTACAACTAAAAAATTGGTGGATTATTTTTTTATTTTTTATTGCAGACCCTTTAATAATTGCTTACTCTGTACTTATTAATTCAGATTTGTTGAGTGGCTTAATTTTACTTGCGACTCTATATCATTTGCATAAATATTTATATAAAAATAGCAATAATGATTTTTTTTATAGTTGTATTTTGCTTGGTACTGGTTTAGTAACTAAACATACTTTTTTATTTTTTGTTCCTGCTTTTTGGGTAGTTGTTTTTTTTACTAAAAGAAAGGTTGAAAGGAAAAAAATATTTCAATTTGCTGGAATAATATTGATAGTAATTAATGTGTGGTTTTATTTTCATCACTCATTTAAAAGCTTAGGTAGTTATCATTTTCAAAGTATTGCTTTTAATAACTTACAACAGTTTTTTAGTTTTTTAAGTTGGCTGCCAATTCCAGTACCTGAAACTTATTTACAAAGTATGGATTTGTTGCAATACCATGCACAATTAGGAGGCAGTTTAGATAACACTTATCCTGGTGTATATATTTTAGGAAATGTAAAATTGCATGGAGGTTTTTGGTATTATTATTTGGTTAGTTTATGGTACAAATTTCCATTAAGTATTTTGTTTTTTTTAGCAATTGGTTTTGTATGGTTATTAATTAAATTGAATACTGCTCTTAAGAATTATTGGATAATTATTTTTTCTATCATTTACTTTTTTATTGTTTTAAGTTTCTTCAATAGTTTTCAAATTGGTATCAGGCATTTGTTAATTGTGTTGCCTTTAATTTATTTGCTATTAGCAGTAGTAATAAATAAATTATGGATGTATAAAACAAAATGGTTAGTTGTTGCAATGTGGTTTTTTATGATTTTTTCTGTAGGAAAATTTTATCCTGATATTATTCCTTACACCAACGAGTTAATTGTAAACAAAGCAAAAGTGTATGAAACATTGATGGATAGCAGTATTGATTATGGTCAAGGAGGATTAGATGCTAAAAATTTTTTACAACAAAATACTGATTATCGTTTACCAAATGCTACACCTCAAAAAGGAAATTATTTTGTAAGTATGAATGATATTGTTTTACACAAAATGCAAAATGATACTTCTTGGAATTGGTTAATTAAACATTACACACCAACATCTACTCTTAGAAATGTTTATTTGCTTTATAATGTAGATAAATGAACAATTAGTTTCTACACAATCTTTGAATAATATTTTTATGTTCTGGATATTGTTTGATTAATTCTTCTGCTTTTGCTAATTCAAAATCTACAAAATCAAATGCTGGGGCAACTGTGCAACCCACAAAACTATAATTAGTTTCAGGGGCTGGTTCACTTGCAAACCAACAATTTGCTGGCACAATGTATTGAAAGGTTTCTCCTTTTTCTATATTATTTCCTAAGCGTATAATTTCTAATTTTCCTGTTAGTGTTATAACATAAACAAGTAAAGTTTCACCTGCATAAAAATGCCAACATTCATCACTTTTTATTTTATGAAAAGCTGAAAAATTTCCTTGCTCTAATAAAAAATAAATAGCTGTTGAAAAATTTCTATCACCAGAAAACCTTTGTGGCAAGGCATTTTGCTTTATTATTTCTTCTGCTCTATAAGTTTCTTTATAATAACCACCTTCTGGGTGTGGTAGCAGTGCATATTTTTCAATAATTGTTTTAGCAGTGAGCATAATAATGCAGCAATAATGTGAATGAATAAAAAAAATAATAGACTCTAATAAAAAATTAAGATTCTATTAATCCGTGTTTTACTGCATATAAAATTAAACCAGCAGTTGATTTTGCACCTGTTTTTACTTTTAATCTATCTCTAATAGCTTCTACAGTTCTTGGGCTTATTTCTACAATGTCTGCAATTTCTTTAGTACTTTTTTCTTCACACATCAGCTTTAGCACTTGTAGTTCTTTATCACTTAAATCAGCATCATCGTCTTGTTTTGGTGCATTGGTTTGTGTACGTAAACCTGTAAGCATTGCTCTATTAGTAAATTCATTAAAGAAAAATTCATTTTCAAAGCAAGTTTTTATTGCTTGATATATAGTTTCACTATCAGAATCTTTTGTAAGATAGCTATTAGCTCCAATGCCCATTAATTTTGAAATTAAAGTAACTTCATTATGCATTGTAAGCATAATAATTTTTACATCAGGCATTATTTTTTTTACTTCTGGTAAAGTTGCAATGCCATCCATTATTGGCATTTGAATATCTAAAAGAATAACATCGGGTTGTAAAAATTTCAACATATTTAATAGTTGCATTCCATTTTCAGCTTCTCCTAAAAACTCAATATCTTGTCTATGACTTAATGCAACTTTTACTCCTTGCCTGAATAAAGCATGGTCGTCTGTTATAATTACTTTTATTTTTTCGTTCATAATTAGTAAAATTATTAGTAGTGCTTTTCAGGTATTGGGTAAAAATAGTAAAACTGAGTTAATTTACTACGAAAATATTAGAAAAACTACGAAGCAACTAATCTTATTTTTACCCCAATGTTTTCATAAAACTGAACGTCTCAAATTGGGAAGTTTTGCTCTTGTTGGGAAATAAAGCTCAGCGTATGTTTGCATTGCAATTTGATACAAGGTTTATATGAGTATTAAAAGAGTGTAGGTAAAAATTCCAAGAAACAACAACAACAACAACAAATCCGAAACCTAAGTAAACAATAAACCCAAAGTATTAAAAAGCAAATGTGTTCAATAATCCTATAAAAGACTAAACCCGTTTTTAAGTGTCCAATTAATGAAAAACCAAGGTGCTTACAGCCTAAAATGTAAGAAAACCAATATCTAAAAAGGAAGAACCGCAAAGTCCAAAATTCCTGGAAGTCATTAACGACCCAGGTTTTTTAAACTGGGTCTGATAAAAAAATCAGACCTTTTTTTATTTTATGAATTGCTTTGTAGCAATTTTTTTAATGCAGCTAAGTTTTTTTCTAATTGTGCTCCAGTAACTGCTTCATTCATCATAGAGCCAAAACGTTGCCAAGGATACCATTTTAATTTTTCTGTAAATTGCCATTGCACAACAATTTGAGGCGAAGATTCATTATGAATAATACGCATGATGCTTTGTTGCTCACTTCCTCTTTTACCAATCCAAGTTGAGTGTATTGTATAATTTTTGGTATCTGTAATTGATACTTTTGTTCCTAAAAAATTTCCTTCAGTTGCCGATTCAATATTTATACCTTCTTTATCTAAACCAACAATCCATTTTTTCCATTCATACATATTACTCATTTTATTAAAAACAGAATCTTGATTGGCTGCAATATCAATAGCTCTTGAAACAACAACTGAAGATGGTAATAATAAACCTATTGCTGTAACTGCAATAAAAAGAAAAATAACACTAATAATAGCTAATTTAAAGAAACGCATAGTTAATTTTTTAATTTATTCCCACTTAAATATTTTATAAATGATTGCATACACTATCACTGTCCAAAGTCCAATAATGGTTATATGATTCCAAACTTCTGTTATTCCTAAACCTTCAAAAGAAATTTTTCTCATAGCTTCATTAAAATGTGTTAGTGGAAAAATTTTGCATAAAGATTGCATCCAAGCAGGAAAAATACTGATAGGAAAAAATGTTCCTGATAAAAGCATTTGTGGTAATGCAAATAAATTTATTAACAGAGGAATAGTTGCATCTGTTTTTACAACGCTAGAAAATATTAATCCTACACCCATCAATAATAATAACATTAGTATAGAAATTAAAATCATTTCAAAAAAAGTAATTATGCCATGTGCTAATGTAAATCCTAACCAAAATCTTCCTACAACTATTAATACAATTACGTTTAATAGTTGAAAAAATAATCTGCTGAAACCTATGCCAGTTAATATACTTAGCTTATTTACAGGTGATGCAAAAAATCTTTTCAGCACTAATTGTTCTCTTAAATTATAAAAAGTAAATGCTATGCCAAATAGGGTAGAAAATAAAACAGAAAAACCAATTTGTCCTGGTAAAATAAAATCTATTTGCCTGTATGGTCTTATCGTGTATATATTTTGTTGAATGTGAACATTATTCTTTATTTCTGGATTTATTTTCAAAGAAATATTTTCTAAGAAAGGCATTAACTGTGCAACAGCAGATGCAGTTGCATTGGTTGCAATAACTTGAATAATGTACTGCTCTTTATTGGCAGAATCTTTTTTTGTTGTAATATTTAAAATGGCATCTAATTCTCCTCTTTCTAAATTTAATTTCTGCAAAGAATCGGTAGGATATTTTATAATTTTTAATTGCTGCATATTACTAACAACAGTATATGCAATGTTGGCTGTATCTGTTTTACTACTAAAAGAAACTCTTTGTTTGCTAAAACCATTCATTCCAAAAAAACCAAAAATCCAAACAAAAATTAAAGGAAATACAAGACTAAAAAATACAGAACCTGGGTTTTTAAAAATTGCTAAAAGACTTGCTTTTGTAATAGCAACTAATGCTTTAAATTGATTGTATTGAGATTGCATAATTTTATAACATACAAAACTATTTTATTAATGTTAGAAAAAAATTTTTATTTTGTACCTAATGAATATTTCTATACAAACACCTTATACTGCTTATTTATTAACAGGAGGAAATCTTGGCATTAGAGAAGAAAATTTAACAAAAGCAAAACAGCTAATAGAAAAACAATGTGGTAAAATAAAAGCTACATCTTCCATTTACGAAACTGCTGCTTGGGGCGTAACCAATCAACCAAATTTTTATAATCAAGCTTTAGCACTTGAAACAAATATTCAACCAATTGAATTGATGAAAATGCTCTTAAATATTGAAGCTACTTTAGGAAGAGTTAGAATAAAAAAAATGGGTCCAAGAATTATTGATATTGATATTTTATTAATTGAAAATTTTATTTGCAATGAAGAAATATTAATCTTACCACACCCTGCATTAATATTTAGAAAATTTGCTTTAATTCCATTTGCCGAAATTGCCCCAAACATTATACATCCTGTTGAAAAAAAGACAATTTCTCAACTTCTACAAGCTTGTAATGATACTTTGAATGTGCAAAAGATTTAATGAGGCTCATAGTTCAGGAGGCTAATTTTGAAGCCTTGTATGAAACATAATTTTATAACTGTAGAAGGCAATATTGGTGCAGGTAAAACCACATTAACACACTTACTTGCAAAGCACTTTAATGCAAGAATTATTTTAGAAGAGTTTGCAGATAATCCTTTCTTATCTAAGTTTTATGATAATCCAAAACATTATGCTTTTCCGGTAGAATTATTTTTTATGGCTGAAAGATATAAGCAGTTGAAAGAAATGGTTCATACCAAGGATTTATTTCAAACAATAACTATTTCAGATTATCTGTTTACAAAGTGTTTGCTATTTGCAAAAGTAAATTTACCAGAAGAAGAATTTAGATTATATCAAAAATTGTTTGATATTATTCATCAACAATTAATTTTCCCTGATATACTTATTTATTTACATGCACCAGTTTATAAGCTTCAAGAAAATATTAAAAAGAGAAACAGAGAATATGAGCAACAAATAGCTGATGAATATTTATATAACTTACAGGAAACTTATACAAGCTATATAAAACAGCATAACATAAAAACCATTTTTATAGATGCAACTAATGCCGATTTTTTAGGTAATGAAAAACATTTGGAAGTTGTGTTAAATGCTCTTGAAAAAGATATAGAGCAAGGGCAACATTATTTTACACTTCCTTAAATCCAAGGTTTGTACAACATTCTATAAAGCTGTATTATAGCTGTAATAAAAAAAACAATACCCATAATTAGGTTTAAAGTTTTATTACTTGTTTTCATTTTATTTATAGCCCAATAACCTCCATGAATATAAATACCAATTCCTGCTAATGTTCCTAAACCTGCTCCTACACAAAAGAAATTAAATTGATTAAAACTTGTTTGTAATATATTGTTTTGAATAAGTTGAGTACTCCACAAAAACCAAAATGGAATTTGTACAGGATTTAATGCACTAATTGTAACACCTAATAAAAATCGATTAATCTTATTATTAATTAATAAACCTTTTTTTTCTGTTGCTTGTTTTGTTGCTGCTATAAAAGCAATTATGCCAAGTAGTAAAAAAATAATTACAGTAAGCCAACCTAAAATTTGAAAAATTGTTTTGTGTTTAGTTACCCAAGTCATGCCTGTTAAAGCAAGTCTTAAATAAATTACTTCAACTATTGCAACGCCTATACCAAATTGCCAAGCTTTTTTAAATCCTTCTTGTACACTTAATTGTGTTGCAGCCATATTCATATTGCTTAAAACAATTTGTCCTAAAAAACTTATGCCAAATGCAATTAATAAAATAATAATTAGTGCCATGCAAAAAATTAAATGTTTAACAATCTGCTTCAACTTTTTCTAATACAGCATAAGCTGCAAAAGCATTTTGTATAAATCTTACACCTTGCTTAAATGATGTGTAAGGAATACCATTTTTATAATTTATTCTACCAATTTCGTATAAGTATTTCCAATGTGTTGCAATAGTTTTTAATGCTGCAAAGTAACTCATATTGCAATCGTAAATATGGTTTGGTTCTGCACCTGTTCCATTAAATTCAAGTATTTGAATATTTTTTCCTTGCCTTAAATCTTCTAATGAAGTTGTTTTAATATCAAACCTTCCATAATAAAAATATTTTGTGTAATTACTTATTTCATCAAATACATTGGTAAGTTGTATATCAATTTCGTTTTGTAAATTTTTAAAAGTTGCACCTCTGTTATGATTACCTGCAATGCTTAAAAAATATACTTCATCATTAGGAATTATTTTATGAAGATTATCTGAATGTTTTTTCGTTAATTCTTCAATTCTATCTTTTGCTTTTGGGTGTTGTTTTATTAGTTGTAATAAAGTGTTTTTACCATTTCCTTTTACTTGCATATATTCCTTAGCAGTTATTCCTGTTATTTTTCCTTTTGTTGTATCAGGATATCGTACATAAAAAATGCTCATTTCTATTGGTAGCTCAACCATTGTTTGAATAAGGTAAACAAAAGGCACAGTGTTATGATATTTTTTTAGTTCTTCTTCATTATCAATTTTTCTAAAACATAAACCTTTTGTGCCAATATCTGGTTTAACAGCTACTGGAAATTGTAGGTTTACTTGTTGCATTAGTAAAAGTATATTTTCAAAATTTTCTTTTGGTTGTATGTAAATAGTTGTTGGGTAAGATTCTTTAGGAAGTTGTTCAAACATTTCTTTTTTAGTTTCACCTTCTAAACCAGAAAATTGTAAGCTTGGATTTACGTTTGAAAAAAACCAAAAGTTACCCGACCTTATCCAATAGTAAAGCCAAATTAATGTAAGTGGTGTATAAATTACATAGAAATTCCACTGCTCCCAGTAATAAATTTTTTGCAAAAACTTTTTCAATAATTAAATTTTAAAGTAACAAATGTAGTTAGTTGAAATTATGGATGAAAGGTTGTTATAAGTTATAGACCAATGTTATGTTTTATTGTTTAATTCTTCAATAGCATTGATTAAAGCAGCATTTTCTTTTTCTGTACCAACAGTTATACGCAAACAATTATTGCAAAGAGGTTCATTACTTACATTTTCTACAACAATATTTTTGTTTAATAAAAATTGATAAAGTTTATCAGCATCATCTACTTTAATTAATAAAAAATTTGTATCGCTATCGTATATTTTTTTAATAAAAAGAAATTGAGCTAATGATTTAACTAACTCTTTTCTCATTGCTACTAATTCTTTAATCATTTCATTAGTTTCACTAACATTTTCTAATGCTTTTAAAACAAATTCTTGTGATGCTGTATTAATGTTATAAGGATTTTTTATGCAGTTTAAAATATTTATAATTTCAGTATTTGCAAACAAAGCCCCTAAACGTAAACCTGCCAAACCCCATGCTTTACTGAATGTTTGCAGAATAATTAAGTTTGGATATTCTTTTAAATCTTGTAGAAAAGATTTTTGTCTGGAGAAATTAATATATGCTTCATCAACAACAACTAAGCCTTCAAAATTATTTAGAATAATTTCAATGTCTTCTCTATAAATTGAATTACCAGTTGGATTGTTTGGAGAACAAAGCCAAATAATTTTTGTATGCTCATCAACCAACTCTTGTAAAAGATCCATATCTAATTGAAAATTTTCAATAAGGGTTGCTTCTCTTACTTCTACATTATGAATATTAGCAGCAATTTCGTATCTGTTATAAGTTGGTGGACAAACTATAACATTATCTTTCTGAGGTTCACAAAAACAGGTATATAACAAATCAATACATTCATTTGTTCCATTACCTAAAAAAATATTTTCGGCAGCTACATTTTTTATTTTGCTTGTTGCTTCTTTTACAGCAGTTTGAAAGCTGTCAGGATAACGATTATACCATTTTATCAAAGGGCTTCCAATACTATTTTCATTTTTATTAAGCAGAATTTTTTGCTGAAAATTTTCATTTTTTTCAGGATATATAATTTTTTTAATGTGCGTTGCAATTAATTTTTCTATATGAATATTCATGAAATGATGACTTAAATATTGAGGATGCTAAATTAGCTTTTTATAGCACTCGTTTCCTTCAGTTTTCGGTTAGTAGTTTGATAAAATGGTTTTTTTTTAGATAAAATATTTGCTTTTAAGTTATCCACCTTTAGTATATTATGCTATAAATTGTAAAAAGTAATCCACATACTTTCTATATCTATAAAGGGTTTTGTAGTTTAGGCAAAATTTAATTTGCCTATATTATGGCTAATCGTTTGAAGAAGAAAAAGGAGGAAACTCCTAATCCAGAAAATTTAACAACAGATAAAGTAGCAGAGGTTACAGTATCTGAAGTTGTGAAAGATGAACGTACTACTAAAATTATTGGAGCAATTTTTTTAGTGCTTACTATTTTTTTATTTGTAGCATTTACTTCTTATTTATTTACTTGGCAAGAAGATCAAGATAAGGTACAACGCTTTGGTGCAAAAATATTTTCTACATCAGATGTTCAAGTAAGTAATTTATTAGGAGTGTTAGGAGCTTATGTTGCACACAATTTTATTTTCAATGGTTTTGGTATTGCTTCATTTTTATTTTGCACTTTCTTTTTTGTATTAGGTGTAAATTTATTATTTGCCAAAAAAATATTTTCAATTTATAGAAACCTTCGTTACTTAATTACAGGCTTAATTGTATTGAGTGTTGCTCTATCTTTTGTTTCAAGAGTTTCTGAATTTAGTTGGGGTGGTGCAGTAGGAGAATTAATTAATAGTTGGCTTATAAAATGGATTGGTGGTATTGGCACTGGTGCAATTTTATTGCTTAGTGTATTTGCTTATTTTATTTGGCGTTTTAATCCTTCTTTTAGTGCTGTAGAAAATTTCTTTAGAAAAGCTTTTACGCCTTCTCCTAAAAATAATATTGCTACATCAGTTGATGAAATTAACGATGATACAACTTTAGAAAATGAAATAATTTCTGAAATTGAAAATGAAGATGAAGCTGCCAAATTTTTTGTAGATGAAGAATTAGTAGAGCCTGCAAGTGGCAATAAATTAAAATCAGAAGGAAAAGGCGTAACTGTAATTATGCCAGAAATGGAAGAAAATAATTTACCCACTTTTGATTTAGTTGAAAAAGAAGAAGAAATACCAGTAGAATTAAATGAAACCTTAGCAAACGAATTATCACTTTCTATCAATGATAAATTTGCTACTGCAAATAATGATATTGCTGAAGATTTAAGTTTAGAAATAAAACCACAAGTTGAAGAAGATGAAATAATAAATGACGAAGATGTTTTAACAACTGATGAAATAGAAGAAGAAGAAATTAATATAGAAGATAATACAGCACTTGAGGTTAGAAGCGATGAATTAGCAACATTTAATTACGACCCAACTTTAGATTTAAGAGATTATAAATATCCAACCTTAGATTTATTAGAAACTCATGGGAGTGAAAAAATTATTCACGACCCATCAGAATTAGAAGCCAATAAAAATCAAATTATTGCTACACTTAAAAATTATGATATAGCCATACAGCGTATTGCTGCAACTATTGGTCCCACAGTTACTTTATATGAAATTGTTCCAGCACCTGGTGTGCGTATTAGCAGAATAAAAAATTTAGAAGATGATATTGCTTTAAGTCTTGCAGCATTAGGCATTCGTATTATTGCCCCAATTCCAGGACGAGGAACAGTTGGTATAGAAGTGCCCAATGCTCGTAAAACTATTGTTAGCATGAAAACAATGCTTGGTAGCGATAAATTTCAAAACAATAATTATTCATTGCCTATTGCTATTGGTAAAAAAATTGATAATGAAAATTTTATTGTTGATTTGGCTGCAATGCCTCACTTATTAATGGCAGGAGCAACAGGTCAAGGAAAATCAGTTGGAGTAAATGCTTTGCTGGTTTCTTTATTGTATAAAAAACATCCATCTCAATTAAAATTTGTTTTAGTAGATCCTAAAAAAGTAGAATTAAGTTTATACCGAATTATTGAAAAACATTTTCTTGCAAAACTACCTGGCGAAGAAGAAAGCATTATTACAGATACTAAAAAAGTAGTACATACTTTAAATGCTTTGTGTATAGAAATGGATAATCGTTATGACTTATTAAAAGAAGCTGGATGCAGAAATATTAGAGAGTATAATGAGAAGTTTACACAAAGAAAATTAAACCCACAAAAAGGTCATCAATACTTACCATTTATTGTATTAGTAATTGATGAATTTGCAGACTTAATAATGACTGCTGGCAAAGAAATTGAAATGCCAATTGCACGTTTGGCTCAGTTAGCAAGAGCTATTGGTATTCACTTAATCATTGCTACACAACGCCCTTCTGTAAATATTATTACAGGAACTATTAAAGCAAATTTTCCGGCACGTATTGCATTTAAAGTTTCATCTAAAATTGATAGTAGAACCATTTTAGATACTGGTGGGGCAGAACAATTAATTGGTAAAGGAGATATGCTTGTAAGTTATAATGGAGAAGTTACCAGATTACAATGTGCTTTTGTAGATACACCAGAAGTAGAAAGAGTTTGTGAATTTATAAATAGCCAACGTGGTTATCCTGATGCTTTCTTACTTCCTGAATATGTAGATGAAAAAGAAGAATCAGGAAAAGATTTTGATGTAAATGATAAAGATGTTTTGTTTGAAGATGCGGCAAAATTAATTGTTCAAAATCAAGTAGGCTCTACATCACTAATTCAAAGAAGAATGAAATTGGGTTATAACAGAGCAGGCAGATTAATGGACCAATTAGAAAAGGCTGGAATTGTAGGACCAAACCTTGGAAGCAAAGCAAGAGAAGTAAGGTTTAAATCTGAAATGGAATTACAAGAATTTTTAGAATCAATGTAATTTAATATTAATTACTTTTTCACATAATAATTATTAGTACTTATTCTTTCTTTGTTTTAATTATCTTGGCAACCTTTAAGAAAATTAATTTATTATTAAAACAAATTTTTATGATTAAGCTTCAAGTAATTGGCAATCTTGGAAAAGATGCTATTGTAAACAATGTTAATGGAAAAAATGTTATCAACTTTAACATGGCTCATACAGAGCGTTATAAAGATGCACAAGGCAATCAAAAAGACAGAACAATTTGGGTTGAATGTGCTTATTGGACAGATAGAACAGCCATTGCACCTTATTTAAAAAAAGGAACACAAGTTTTTGTTGAAGGAAACCCAGATATAAGAAGTTATACAACACAAGATGGCAGACAAGGAGCATCATTAACTTTAAGAATACAAAATATACAATTATTAGGAAGCCGTAATGCTGATGGTGGAACAACTTCTCAACCATATACACCTAATCAAGCTGCAACTTCTCAACCAACAGTTACTCCTATTAATGAAATTAATGAACCTGTAGATGATTTACCATTCTAAATTCATCTATAATTGTTTTTAAATTAATATCAAACTTTGAGTTATGAAGAGGTTGTTTTTAGCAGCAGCTTTATTGTTGTGTAATTATATTTTTTCTCAACAAAGATTAGTAGATTTTGTAAATCCGTTTATTGGTACAGATGCTCATGGGCATACATATCCAGGTGCAACCATTCCTTTTGGTATGGTTCAACTTAGTCCAGATAATGGTACAAATGGTTGGGATTGGAGCAGTGGTTATCATTATAGCGATAGTGTAATACAAGGCTTTAGCCACACACATTTAAGTGGCACTGGTGTTGGAGATTTATGCGATATTTCTGTATTGCCAATGATTAATAGAGTTGCTTCTGCTGATAAAATTGTTAGTAGATTTTCTCATAAACAAGAATCTGCAAAACCAGGTTATTATGCAGTACATTTAAAAGATTTTGATGTTTGGGCAGAATTAACAACAACTATTCGTTGTGGTTTTCATCGTTACACTTTTCCTGCTTCAAAGCAAGCTGCAATTCGTTTTGATTTAGGCTTTGCTATAAATTTTGACAGAACCAAAGAATGTTTTTTCAAAAAAATTAATGATACAACTTTTGTAGGATATAGATTTAGTACAGGTTGGGCAGCTAATCAAAAAATATTTTTTGCAATAAAAACAAATAAGCCTGTAAAAAATATTTCTCTGTTTGCAGATAAAGAAAAAATTGATACTAATACTTATACAGCAAAAGATATTAAGGCAGCATTAGAATTTGAAACAACACAAGGAGAAAAAATTTTAATGAAAGTAGGGTTAAGTAGTGCAGATATTGAAGGAGCTTTAGAAAGTTTAAATGAAATTCAAGGTTGGGATTTTGATGCAGTAAAAATTGGTGCTGAAAATATTTGGGAAAGAGAATTAAGAAAATTACAAATACGCACAAACGATATTGCAATAAAACAAACTTTTTATACTGCACTATATCACACTTATATTGCACCAAACAGGTTTAGTGATAGATATGGAAATTATAAAGATTCTAAAGGTAATATTGCAAGAGGAAAATCTATTTATACTGTACAATCTTTATGGGATACTTTTAGAGCAGCTAACCCATTGCTTACTCTTACACAAACAGAATTAGTTCCTGCAATTATTAACTCTTACCTAACTTTTTATGATGATTATGGATTATTACCAGTATGGGAATTACAGTTTAATGAAACCAATTGTATGACTGGTTATCATGCAGTACCAATTATTGCAGATGCAATATTAAAAGGTATTACAGGTTTTGATTATGAAAAAGCATATCAGGCAATGAAAGCAAGTGCTTACCAAAATGTAAGAGCAACAGATTTGTATAGACAATATGGTTTTGTGCCTTACGAAAAATCTGGATACAGCGTAACCATAACAATGGAATATGCTTTTGATGATTGGTGTATAGCACAAGTAGCAAAACGTTTAGGCAAATCTGCTGATTATAGAGAGTTTATAAAACGTAGTATGAATTGGCGAAATGTGTTTGATAAAAAAACAGGCTTTGCTAGACCTAAATATAGTAATGGACATTGGGTTACACCCTTTGACCCTTATCATACAGAGCATGATGAAAATAAAACAGCTTATACAGAAGGTAATGCTTGGCAACATAGTTGGTTTGCTCCACACGATGTGTATGCTTTAATAAATTATATGGGAGGTGCAAAAAAATTTACTGCTAAATTAGATTCATTATTTAATGCAGATTCTAAACTAACAGGTTCTCATATTCCACCAGATATTAGTGGTATGATTGGACAATATGTGCATGGCAATGAACCAAGTCATCATATTGCGTACTTATACAATTATGTAGGCTTACCACATAAAACAGCAGATAGAGTTAGAGAAATTTGTACAACATTATACAGCAATAAGCCAGATGGTTTGCCAGGTAATGAAGATTGTGGGCAAATGAGTGCTTGGTATGTGTTTAGTGTTTTAGGTTTTTATCCTGTAAATCCTGCAAGTGGAGAATATGTTTTAAGTGTACCATTAGTACAAGAAAGTGCAATGCAATTACCAGATGGACATTTGTTTAGAGTAATTGTAAAAGATGGTAACGAAAAAAATAAATACATTAAACATATTTTATTGAATGGTGAACCATATACAAAATCTTATATCAAACATTCAGACATATTGAAAGGAGGTATTTTAGAAATTACTTTGTCTGCCGAACCAGATAAAAATTTTGGAAAAGCAATGGAAGATTATCCTGGAAGAAAAGTAAAACAATAAGAATACATTTTTAATTTCACCCAAAAAATTATTAAAATTTAATAAAATGATGGAAACAATTATAGGTTATTTAGCATCGATATTTTTAGGCATTTCATTAGTTGTAACCAATACATTAAGATTTAGATGGTGGAATACTTTAGGCTGTTTAACATTTGTTATATATGGCTTTTTAATAAATGCACATCCTGTAATATTAGCTAATGGGCTTTTGTTGGTAATTAATATTTATCAGTTAATAAAAGTGTATCAATCTAAAGAAACTTTTGAATTAATGCCTTTGCAAAATGATAGTGCATTGGCTGAAAGGTTTATAAACTTTTATGGTAATGATATTAAAAAATTTTTTCCAGAAGCCGATACAACTATTCAATCAAACACTTTTGCATTTGTAGTATTACGTAATATGGTTATTGCAAATTTGTTTATTGCCAATATAAAAACAAATGGTGAGGCAGAAATTGAAATTGATTATACCATTCCACAATTTAGAGATTATAAAAGTGGATTGTTTATTTTTGAAAAAGAAAAACAACATCTTATAAAAAATGGAATAACTACACTAACGTATCATAAAAATATTCATCAAATACATCAAAATTTTTTAAATAAAATGGGCTTTGTAAAAGAAATAAATAAGCAAAGCTTTATAAAATCTCTTATTTAAAAAATAAAGGCAACCAATCGGTTGCCTTTAAAATTTTTAGCTTTTCATATTTTCGTATTGTAGCGGTACACCAAAATTTCCATTTCTACAAAGTGCAATTACTTCTTGTAAATCATCTATTTTTTTGGCTGTAACTCTAATAATATTATCCATAATAGCAGGTTGTACTTTTAAGCCACTGTCTTTAATAGCTTTTACAATTTTTTTTGCATCATCTTGTTTTAACCCATTTTTTACTGAAACATTTTTCTTCATTACTTTTCCACTTGGGTAAGCATCTTTACTAAAATCAAATGCATTACCATCTATACCATGTTTAATGCTTCTACTAATTAAAACATCAATAATTTGTTGAAGTTTCATATCGCTATCGGCTTCTAATAAAATGGTAAAATCCTTTTTATTCAAATCAATAACAACATGGCTATCTCTAAAATCAAAACGATTGGTAATTTCTTTTCTAACTACATTAATAGCATTATCCAATGTTTGAATATCTACTTTGCTTGCAATATCAAAAGAGGGCATAATGTGTGTGTTTAAAAGTAGTTATTAACCTACCATTGCAGCATAAGCATCACTGCTCATTAAAGTATCTAAATCTGCAATGTTGTTTACAGTAATTTTTACAATCCAGCCTTCACCATAAGAATCATTATTAATTAGTTCAGGTTGTTTTTCTAAAGCAGAATTAAATTCTGTAATAGTTCCTGCAACAGGTAAAAATAAATCACTAACTGTTTTAACTGCTTCTACAGTACCAAAAACTTCATTTGCTTGAAGGCTTTTACCAACAGTATTAATATCAACATAAACAATATCACCCAATTCACTTTGAGCAAATTCTGTAATACCAATTGTAGCTGTATTGCCATCAATACTTATCCACTCATGGTCTTTAGAGTAACGAAGATTAGAAGGAAAATTCATAATTATTATGTTTTAATTTTTGCAAATATGATAAAATATAATGACAACAATAGCTATTTTTTGTTCTTCTTAGTTTATTTTATTAGCCATTAATGTATAATTTTATTTTAATTATGTTAATGCGTTTTTTTATTGTATTTATTTTATTGTTTTCAAGCCTGTTACATGCTCAACAAGCAGATAAAATTATTTGCAAACACTTTAATAATAGAAATGGGTTAATGTATGGAGAAATAAGTAGTTTGGTCTTGGATAAAAATGGTTTTGTTTGGATTGCAGGAGAAGAAGGATTGCAAAGATTTGATGGGTATGAATTTGTTAATTACTATCACGATGCTAATAAACAAGGCAACACTTTTCCAAATGGAAGATTAACCAGCCTTACTATTGATAATAAAAATAGATTATGGATAAGTTCTTTTATGAATGGATTTGGCTTTTACAACTCCTATATCAATACAAATAAACTTTATATAAATACTAACCAAAAATTACTTTCTTCTGATGCTGTTGGTTATAGGAAATTGCTTTTTGTAAACGACTCTGTGGCTTATATCTGTAGCAATGACGGAATTGTTAAACTAGTAAATGATAGTATCACTAAAACATTTACACCCGATAATTCTGCATTACAAGGAGGCTTAACAGGCGATATAGTAAAAGATAAAAATGGAAATTTGTGGATAGCAACAGTAAAAGGGCTAAATTATTTATCTGCCAATGAAAATTTTTTATACAACCATACTAACAACACTGTTATTACAGCATTTAAAAAAAATTTATTGAAAGATAATGTTGGCAATAAAGCAGCAATTGCAAAGCTATTTATTGACCATAAGAATAATCTTTGGATTAGTACATGGAAACCAGAATTATATAGATTTAATATTGAAAAAAATATAATTGATATAATAAAGCTTCCAGAAATGAAACCCTATGCTTATGATAATTTGGTTTGGGATTTTATTGAAGACAATGAAAATAATATTTGGATAGCAACAGCAAACAATGGGTTATATAAATACACTCTTGCAAATAATAGTTTTAAACATTATTTAAATAATATAAATGATGTTCAAAGTATTGGTACAAACAGCATTTTAAAATTAATGAAAGATAATGATGGAAATATTTGGGCTGCAGGCAAAAACATCATCAGTATTTTTAATCCTTCTTTTAAATTAATACAACCAATTTTAACAAATAATAATCATGCTATTTCAGCAACAATAATTGCTGCCGATAGTACAATCTGGGCTGCTGATGCTGAGTGGCTATATCATTTTAGCGATAAGCAAATATTATTAAACAAGTATCGCCATTTATTTAACAAAAATAAAATTCAAAACAGTAGTGTTTGGTCATTAAGAGAATCTAAAAACGGTAAAGAAATTTTTATTGGAAAAGAAAATGGACTATCAATTTTTAATAAACAAACAAAAGTGGTAGATGATTTTAAAGAATGTACTATTTTAAAAGACAATCCTATTACAGATTTTGTAGAAACAACCAATGGGGATTTATTTTTATTAAGATGGTGGTGGGCAAAAAATTTATTATATTTAGATAGAAAGAAAAGAACTACAACACCTATTATCATACCTATCAGTGATAAAAATAATTTTGAATTTGCACAAGCCATTCAAAAAAATGATTCATCCTATTTTCTTTTTTCCAATAAAGGATTAATGCTTTTAAATACAAACACCCAAAAAGTATCAATGCTAAATAGTAACTATACAACTGGTAAAGCTGTATTAATTAATAATACACTTTATGCATCTACTGCATCATCAGGTATTAAAGTATATGATTTACTTTCTAAAAAAATCTCTCATATAAGCAAGTTGGAAGGATTACCTGTTAGCAATACCAAAAGTATTGTATATGCAGGTAATAATGAGTTTTGGATATCAAGCACATCGGGTTTAATTAAATGGAGTAAAGATAATAATGTATTTACCAAGTTTGCCGAAAATGAAGGTATTGAGCAATCTTTAATACAAGGAAGTTCATTAGTATCAACCTATGATGATAAAATTATTTTCAGTAATGGTAGTTTACTTATGCTTGATACTAAATTGATTATGCAACAACCACCACCCAATGTGCAAATTATTAGTTGTATTGCAGGAGATTCTTTGCTTTCACCATCTCAACTAAAAAACAAAATTACCATTCATCATGCAAATAATGTAATTCAAATAAAGTTTGCTGCTATAAATTTTAATACTGTAAATATTAAATACGAATACATTTTAGAAGGTTATGATAAAAATTGGAAAGATGGGAATCTTCGTTTTGTCAATTATACTAACCTGCCATCAGGCAATTATATTTTTAAAGTAAGAGCTGCCAATAGCGATGGTTATTTGAGTTCTAAAATATCCCAACTAAAATTTCAGGTAACACAAGTATTTTATAAAGCTTGGTGGTTTTATGCAATACTTGCTTTTATTATTCTTGCAGCAATTTTATTTTATTATAGAATAAGAATAAATAGAATTTTAGAATTACAAAAATTAAGAAATAATATTTCAAGAGATTTACATGATGAAGTAG
Organism: Chitinophagales bacterium; assembly: GCA_051715485.1. GTDB lineage: Bacteria > Bacteroidota > Bacteroidia > Chitinophagales > Chitinophagaceae > UBA1930. The sequence continues at coordinate 26,234 of JBPXJV010000015.1, read as the reverse complement.
GGTCCACTTTAAGTAGCATATCAATTATTAGTTCTTCGGTTATTAATAATATGGAAACTCATCCAGCTAAAACAAAAGAATGGGTACATCAAATTGGAAAAGATGCTCAAACCATGTTAAATGTAATGGATGATATTGTTTGGGCAATTAATCCTAAGATGGACAATTTTGAACATATTGTAAGTAGAATGAAAGAAGCTGCATACAATATTGCTGAAGCAGCAGAAATAAAAATTCATTTTAATTATGATACTAAACTTAATAATATTTTTCTACCTATGTTAACCAAGAGAAATGTTTATTTAGTTTTTAAAGAAGTATTGAATAATGCTATAAAACATGCAGCTTGCAAAAATATTACCATAGATTTTTTTAAACAAAATAATAAATTAGTACTTTTAATAACAGATGATGGAAAAGGATTTGATACACACAAAGAAGTAAATAGAAATGGCTTAAAAAATATTAAACAACGAGCAGCCGAAATTAATGCTGTTATAACTTGCGAAAGTAAATTAGATAAAGGAAGTTCTATTCAATTAATGATAACCCTCTAACCCTTTTATGGTATAAATAATAATCATTTCAAAATCTATTTTTATGCAAACAAATTATGATGTTGATTTGAATATTAGAATAGCCATATTTGATGATAGCGATGCAATACGTAATTCTTTATATCAATTACTGCATTATACTCCTGGGTTAGAGATAGCTGCATTATTTGATAATTGCTTAAACGCAATACAAAAGGTTGAAGAATGTTTACCTCGTGTTGTTTTAATGGATATAAATATGCCCGAAAAATCTGGCATTGATGCTGTAATGGAAATTAAAAAGACTTTTCCAAGTATTGATATCATTATGTTCACAGTTTTTGAAGAAGATGATAAAATATTTGAAGCTTTAAAAGCTGGTGCTACAGGATATATTTTAAAGAAAACACCACCTGCAAAAATTATTGAAGCTATACAAGAAGTTGTAGTTGGAGGTGCACCAATGACAGCAGCAATTGCAAGAAAAATAGCTTTGTTTTTTAATCATCAACAATTGCAAAAAAGCAATAAAGATGTTTTAACTGTTAGAGAACAGGAAGTTTTAAAAGGATTAACTGATGGTAAAAGTTATAAAATGATTGCTGCATACTTACACATTAGCGTAGAAACTGTAAGAACCTATATTAAAAGAATTTATGAAAAAATGCACGTTAATTCTATGACAGAAGCTGTTGCAAAAGCTATTAAAGAAAGGTGGTTTGAATAGTTTAGCTTTTAATTTATCATTAAGAATTATTATTTAAATTCCCTTATTTATTTTGATAGATTGAATGAACATTTCATTAATATTAATTCATTCATTGTCCCCCTATTATGGTATTGTTAAAAGATTATTGAAAGAATATTTTTGGGTTATAAATTATTTTTATGAAACCAATCATACTCTTAATCTCAATGTTGTTTTTATATCATTTTTCAAAAGCACAACTTAGTCCAGTTGGTAGTTATGATAGTTGTGGGGCTGCTATTAATTTAACTGTTAATGCAACTTGTGTAACAGGAGGTAATACTTATACAACAACTGGTGCAACTAAAAGTCCACAACTATCAACGGGTATTAGTAATGATGATGATGTGTGGTTTAAGTTTACAACATTAGCCGGTCAAACAGATGCACAAATTCAAATTACAGATGCAACTGGTGGTATGGGAAATTGTATGGAGCTATGGACAAGTTGCTCTGCTACAAGCAGCTTAGCAGATGCATGTGGTGATATTTTTAATGTTACTTCACTTTCTCCAAGTACTACTTACTTTATAAGAGTTTATACCAATGGAACATTTGCTACACTTTCTACTTTTAAAATGTGTGTAGTAAATACAACTCCACCACCTGCCTTACCTAATAATGAGTGTGCTTTTGCAACACTAATTCCTATTAGTAATTATCCTGCTAATTGTACACCAATACCTTTAACAACTAATAATACTACAGCAAGTGCAAATCCACCATCTTGTCTATCTTCTAACTATAGAGATATTTGGTTAAAGTTTATACCTTCAACAAATAATAGTATTACATTTTTAATTCAAAATTATACATCCACTATTGGTTCTAGCTCTCCAATATTTTATGCTGCAGTATATAGTGGCACATGTGGTAGTCCTACTTTAATTAATTGTGGAACAGTTTTTATAAATAATGAAATTGCCTTATCAGGAACATATACTGTAGGCAATACTTACTATGTAAGATTACTTTGCGAGAACACAAATCAAGGAACATTTGAAGTATGTATGAAACAAACACCTACTGCAGCTGTTTATCCAATTGCTGCTGATAGCACTTGTGCAAAAGCAATTTCTATCAATTCTTCCACAGATCAATCTGCGACATATAAAGAAGGTTCAACTAACGGAATAACAGTAAAAAGTCAGTTTGCTTGTTATGGCTACAATGCACCAAATGCTTTAGCATGGTATTCTTTTACTGTACCAAGTAGTGGAAATTATTTAATAGACTTTAAAGATTTTGTTAGATTAAGTGTAAATCAAAATGGTGCAGGTTTTAGATTATTAAAAAGAAACACATGTTACACAACAGGCACTGATACTATTATTACAACACCTCCACCAAATACTTATGATACTGTAAAATGTGTAAATAGTATTATAAATGATAATCAAACTGTTTCATTAACTTCTGGTACACAATATTATTTAACTGTAATGGAAAATAGTTATAATGGTGGTCGTGTTGCTTATAAACTTAGGGTTGTTGGTACAACTCCACCATCTAATGATGAAAGTTCTGGTGCAACAACTGTAGTACAAGATATTACCTGTACTGCTGGAAATAATGCAACTACTTTTAGGTTTAGCACATTGAGTACAAATCCAAGTACTGCATCATTGCCTGGCAATGCCTCATTTACACAAGATGTTTGGTATAAGTTTGTTGCTACAACTACTTCAGTAAATATTGTTTCAAATAGACCATCGGCTGCTACAAGAATTATTATGTATGAAAACAATGCATCAACCATAAAATATGACCCAACAATTTCTAGTAGCTCAATTACTGTTAATTCATTAACGATAGGTAATACTTATTATATAAGAGTTATTAATACTAGTGGAACACCTGTAAGCCAACAAGCCGACTTTACACTTTGTGTTTTTGGACCACCTATAAGTATTGCATCAACTGTTAGTAGTTGTACAAGTGCAGATGCTGTAAAGGTTTCTACAAATAGTGGTACATGGTTAAACTTTTATAAAGCAGGTAGTTTAGTACTTTCTGTTTTTGATGGTCCAGCTTATTCTGGTGCTACATTTACACCAAGAGGTAATATAAGTGTACAATATTTTACTAATACTGGAGGGTTACGTTTAAATGCTGGCACATCAGTATTGGATAGAAATTTTGAAATTAGTGATGGAGGAAACAACTTTACCAATAGCCCAGTAAAAGTGAGACTTTATTTTACAGTAAGTGAGTTTAATACTTTAATAACAGATGCTGCAAGTGGAGGCATTAGTGCTCCTTATGAGTTAAGAGTTTATAGAATTCCAGGTGCAAATTGTACATCAACTATTCCTGTAAATGGTATCTATTATAACATTGTGGGTTCTGGTTATTTAAGTAATCCTTCTGATCCATTTGTTCCTACTGGCTATTATATAGATATGATTACTCCAAATTTTTCTGGATTCTTTTTACAATATGCTGATAATAGTGTATTACCTGCAATTTGTAATAACTTTAGTTATAAAATTCAAAACGAAAAGGCAATTCTAACTTTTTCTACATTAACAGAAAATAATGTTGCATCATTTGATATTTTAAGAAGTGAAGATGGGGCTAATTTTTTACCAATAACTAAAATAGAGGCAAAGAATAGCTTAACAGAAAGCAACTATTATTTTATTGATGAAACAATTAAACCTAATAAAATTTATTACTACAGATTAAAACAAAATGATAAAGATGGTAAGGAACAATTTATATGTAATACCTTAAAAGTAAGGGCTTCAGAAAAGTCTATCCTTTTTAGTAATGTATATCCTAATCCAACTAAAAATAATTGTAGAATAGATGTTTTAAGACCTATAACAGGAAAAGTAGATGTGCAAATTATAAATGTATTAGGTCAAACCGTACAACAACAAAGCTTTCAACTTACATCATCAACATCACAACTTACAATTAATACTAACAATATAAAACAAGGTGTGTATTTGATAAGAATGATAACATCTAATGAAGTTCATACTCAACAACTCATAAAATGGTAGTATCAATATTAATTTATTAATATTTTTTTTATAGCAGTTCTCTGGGGGGTTCAAGAAAGGGCGAAAGAAATATTTCTTTCGCTTTTCTATTAATTCAGCATCCTTATTTTCATTCTTATATCTTTTGCTGGGCGGTCGCCAGGTTTTGTTTGTGTAGAGGCAATTTTATCTAATACATCTAAACCCGAAATTACCTCTCCAAAAACCGTATAATTTTGGTCTAAAAATGGTGTGCCACCAATACGTTGATATATTTCTTTTTGTGTTTTTGTATAAGAAAAGTTTGGATTATTAGGCTTTATTCTTTGTTCATACATTTGATGTAATTGAGCTGTATCCATTTTTTTTCCATGTACAATATAAAACTGACAGTTACTACTTGCTTTTTCTGGATTACCATCTCTTGCTGCTGCTAAAGCTCCTCTTTTATGAATAAAATTATTATTAAATTCTGCTGGTATTCTTGGTTGTCCTGTAACTTCTCCTCCTCCTAACATTGCTAAACTATCTGCATGTTTGCTTGTAGGATCGCCACCTTGAATCATAAAATCTTTTATAACTCTATGAAATAATAAACTATCATAAAAACCTTGTTGAACAAGTTTTATAAAATTATCTCTATGTAAAGGTGTAGCATTATATAATCGTGCAATCATTACACCATAATCTGTAGTAATTTCTACTAACCTTTCTGTTTGAGAACTAGGAGTTGTTGGCTTGGTATTTTCTAATTTTGTTGCTTTTGGTTTTGCTTTTTCTGAGGGTGTATTTTCTGCTAATGGTGTTCTGGCAACAGGTCTTTTTTTAGGAGTTTGTGCATTAGCATTTATTGCAAAAGTTGTTATACTAAGTAATAATAAAAATTGTTTCATTGTTTTTTGATAAATAATTAGCTACAAAATTAAAATTCTAATTGGTTAAAGTAAAGTAAAATGTGTTCTTTTAAAAAATCTTCTTGTTCCGAAGATGAATAATTAGGCATTTCTTTTATTTGTTTAAAGTGAGGCCAATTATCCTCATCTATTTTTTCAAAAATAAAATAACCACTTGGAAGCAATAAAGTACATAAAGCAACGTGCATCAAATCTTGCTTTTGTTCTTTTGAAATTTGTTTTGAGGGGAAACCGGTTTCCTGTAATCCTATTAAAAAAAGTATAGTTTCAATATCTGGTTTTTTGCCAAATTTTTTTGTTAATTTTTCTTCTAAAATTTGCCATTGATTTTGATAATTTTCTTGTAATGACATTGAAAAAAGTTTGAAAAATTTTATATTGTTTTATTAATAATATCTTTAATAGCTACATCTAATTCTTTGGCACTTTCATCTAACATATCAATTATCTCTTCGTCATTTAATGCAGCTTTATTATCTTTTAATAAATTTACCAATCCTAAAATATTAGATAAAGGCTTTCTTACTTTATGGCTTTGATGCCAAGCAATTTCTTTTAATCGTTCTTCTTTTCTTTTAGCTTCTTCTATATTTATTGAGCTAAAAATAACACCAATAATATTATCATTTATATCTTTAAAAGGCTTCATAGTATGCCTATACCAAAGAGGTGTATTAATTTCTAATTTGTTTTCAAAATCATAGGTAATAGTTTTACCTTTTAATACTTCTAAAAATCTACTTTCAAAAAGTTCTAATCTATTTGGTTCAACTATATTTCTAAAATCAAAACCTTCGTGTAATTTCATTTTTATAAATTTGAGTGTGGCTTCTTCTGCTTTTTTATTATATGAGAGTACTTTAAAGTTTTTATCAATAAAATAAAAAGATTCATCTACACTACTTAATGCCATTTGTAATTTTTGTAAAGTGCTTTTGTGTTCTTCTTTTTCTTTTTTATATTCTGTCATGCAATAACCAATACCACCCACTTCTGTTACTTTTCCATTTTCTGAATGAATAGGAAAAAAATCCCATTTTATATAGATATCAATATTTAATTCTGTTCCCTTTTTTCTTATTTCAATTGCTTTATCGTCTGATATATTTATCCAATTTCTCTTCTTACAATCTAAAAATAATTGTACACTTTCAGGATACATATCTTTTGTAATTTTTTCTCCTATAAAGTTGGTATAAACGTGGGCAAAGTGTTTTTTATACAATTGGTTTACATAGGTAAAATTATCCTTCTCATCAAAACTTATTAAATACAATGAGTTTGAGTTTTCTATAAAAGAACACAAAGACTTAAATAGTTTGTTTTCATTTATGGGTATCTCATAAGGTTTTAAGAATTATTGAATGTTATGTAAATGTAATTAAATTATAAATAGCAAGATTAATAATATAACAGAAAGAATAAGTAATTTTGCCAAAATTTTTTTAAATGCTTCAGGTTAATACACTAAGAAAAGATATAGATAAAGTAAAAGAAAGATTAACTGTAAAGAATGTTTCAGATACTTCAATTGTTGATACAATTATTGAGTTGGATGATGATAGAAAAAAAGTACAACTTGAGTTTGATAATACTCAAGCTAAAATAAATGCTGCAAGCAAAGAAATTGGTAAATTAATGGCTCAAGGAAATAAAGATGAAGCAGAAAAAACAAAATTAGAAGTTAGCAATTGGAAACAAGAAGTTGCAACACTTAACAACCAATTATCTGCTATTGAAAAACAGTTACATGATTCAATTATTTTACTTCCTAATCTTCCTCATAGTTCAGTATCAAAAGGAAAAACAGCAGAAGATAATGAAACTGTAAAAGAAGGTGGTGTAAAACCAAACTTACCAGCAAATGCTTTACCTCATTGGGATTTAATTAAGCAATATAATTTAGTAGATTTTGAAACAGGTGCTAAAATTACAGGTAGTGGATTTCCTTTGTACAAAGGAAAAGGAGCTAAATTGCAAAGAGCTTTAATTCAATATTTTTTAGATTATAATACTGCTGCTGGTTACACAGAATATATTCCTCCTTTTATGGTTAATGAAGCAAGTGCTTATGCAACTGGGCAATTACCAGATAAAGAGGGTCAAATGTACCATGCAACAGAAGATAATTTTTATTTAATACCTACTGCAGAAGTTCCTGTAACTAATATTTACAGAGATGTTATTTTAAAAGAAAGTGAATTGCCTTTAAAAATGACAGCTTATTCTCCTTGCTTTAGGAGAGAGGCAGGAAGTTTTGGTAAAGATGTAAGAGGCTTAAATCGTGTACATCAATTTGAGAAAGTAGAAATTATACAAATTGTAGAACCAGAGAATAGTTATGCTGTTTTAGATGAAATGGTAAATCATGTAGAGCAACTTTTAAACAACTTACAACTGCCTTACAGAATTTTAAAATTGTGTGGAGGAGATATGAGTTTTGCCAGTGCATTAACGTATGATTTTGAAGTTTGGAGTGCAGCACAACAACGTTGGTTAGAAGTTAGTAGTGTTACCAACTTTGAAAATTTTCAAACCAATAGAATGAAATGCAGATTTAAAAATGCTGAAGGAAAAATACAATTAGCACATAGCTTAAATGGTAGTTCACTTGCATTGCCAAGAATTTATGCTGCACTTTTAGAAAATAACCAAACACCAGAAGGAATAAGGCTTCCAGAAGTTTTGCATAGTTATTTTGGTAGTAGTATGATTGATTAATTGTTAGAAGAAGAATTAAAAAAATGTCTGTTAATACCGAAGCATATACTAAAATTATTGAAAAGCTAAACAATAAAGCTACATTGGTAGCAGTAAGCAAAATAAAACCTGTTGAAGATATTTTGGCATTGTATCAATTAGGGCAAAAAGATTTTGGCGAAAATTATGTTCAGGAATTAGTAGATAAACAAGCAAAACTTCCTTCTGATATTCGTTGGCATTTTATTGGTCATTTACAAAGTAATAAAGTAAAATACATTGCACCTTTTGTTCACTTAATTCATGGAGTTGATAGTTTAAAACTTTTACAAGAAATAAATAAGCAAGCTGCTAAACACCATAGAATTATTGGTTGCTTATTGCAAGTACATATTGCACAAGAAACAACAAAATTTGGTTTTGGTTTTGATGAATTACAAGAACTAAATCTTTCTGAAAAATTTACAAATGTTTCAGTTGATGGTTTAATGGGCATGGCATCTTTCAGTGATGACAAGGCTTTGGTAAGAAATGAATTTAAGCAACTAAAAAGTTTATTTGATAAATTATCAATTACCAATTCATCATTTCATACACTTTCAATGGGCATGAGTGATGATTATACTATTGCCTTAGAAGAAGGCAGCAATATGGTAAGAATTGGTAGTTTATTATTTGGTAAAAGAATTTACCAATAAACTACCAATAAAAAACTCATCAGACATTGTAACATTCAACATATTTATTTTATGCTTCTACTATAATGCTACTTTTTTCATTGTTCATCAATTCAACACTTCTATTAATAAAGTTAGTAAGCTCTGCACCTTTTAATAATCCTTGAGAAAGTAAAGCCAAATCTGCAAGGTTGCGAATTTGTTTTTCTTTCTTATCAATATCACTTTCTTTTAATAGTGTTTGATAAATAGGATGATTTCCATTAACAGTTAAAGTAACTTCATCAGGCATTTGAGCATAAAATGCAGCCATACCACCACCTACATTTGCCATGTCTTTCATTCTACGCATAAACTCTGGTCTTGTTGCAATTACTGGAGCAGCCTCTTTGTTTAAACCTTTTACTTCTACATTAATGGTTATTTGATCATTTTTTTGTTCAAATAATTTTTTTAATTCTTCTGTTTCATTTTTGCTTAAAACACTTTCTGCTGCATCTTGTTTGTCAATTAAATTATCAGCAATATCAGCATCTACTCTAACAAATGTTACATTCTCCCATTTCATTTCCATATTGTTAATAAAAGCAGCATCTACCAATGTTTCCATTTTTACAACAATAAAATCTTTTGCTTTTGCAGCTTGTATGTAAGCATCTTGTTGCACAGGATTTGTTGTATAAATGATTACATTTTTCCCATCTTTATTTTTTTGTAAAGTTTCTGTTGCTGTTTTGTATTCATCTAAAGTGTAAAACTTGCTTTCTGCATCTGCCGATTCCATTACCAAAAATTTATTGGCTTTTTCTAAAAATTTGTCATCAGTCATCATACCATACTTTACAAACAAGCCAAGACTTTCCCATTTTTGCTCAAACTCTTTTCTTTCTTTATTAAAAATTTCTTCTAATTTATCTGCAACTTTTTTAGTAATGTGGTTATTAATTTTTCTCACATTGGGGTCGCCTTGTAAATAGCTTCTGCTAACATTTAAAGGAATATCAGGGCTATCAATTACACCATGCAATAACATTAAAAATTCTGGTACAATGTCTTTTACTTCATCAGTTACAAAAACCTGATTGCTGTATAATTGTATTTTATCTTTTTGTATTTCATAACTCTGTTTAATTTTTGGAAAATACAAAATACCTGTAAGGTTAAATGGATAATCAACATTCAAATGAATCCAAAACAAAGGTGTTTCGCTGAATGGATATAATTCTTTATAAAAATTTTCGTAATCTTCTTTGGTTAAATCGCTTGGCTTTTTTACCCAAATTGGGTTTGTGTTGTTGATGCTTTTTTCTTCTGCATCTTCTTTCTTTTCTTCTGCTATATCATTGAAATAAATGGGTATTGGTAAAAACTTACAGAACTTGTTTAGTACTTCTTTTATTTTATGAGCTTCTAAAAATTCTTTACTTTCTTCGTTGATGTGTAAAATAATTTTAGTTCCACGTTGTTTTTTCTCAACTTCATATAATTCAAATTCTGGGCTTCCGTCGCAACTCCAATAAACTGTTGCTGCATCTGTATTGTGGCTTTGTGTTAATACTTCTACTTTTTCTGCAACCATAAATGCACTATAAAAACCTAAACCAAAATGCCCGATAATGCTTGCATCTTTATATTTCTGTAAAAACTCTTCAGCACCACTAAATGCCACTTGATTTAAGTATTTATCTACCTCTTCTTTAGTCATACCAACACCTCTATCTTCAATGGTTAAAGTTTTTTCTTTTGCATTAAGTGTTACATCAATTCTTAAATCTCCTAATTCTCCTTTTGCTTCACCAATAGATGATAAAGTTTTTAGCTTTTGACTTGCATCTATGGCATTACTAATTAATTCTCTTAAAAAAATATCATGTTCACTGTACAGAAATTTTTTAATGATGGGAAAAATGTTTTCTGTTTGTACACGAATCTGACCTTTTTGCATTGTATAATTACTTTTAGTTTAAGAAATAAATATTTTACTGCTTATAATAAGCAAATCCAATAAAATCAAACAAAATACCAATTCTTAATTGCTGACATGTTGGCAAAAAATATTTCAATTTTTAGTAGCCTGTCATTAAGAAGATATTAAAATAATTTTTTGAATTAAGTATGCTTTCGTAACCTTGTTTGCTTAAAACCTATTGATGAAAGGCTATAAAATTTCTGTTGTTATTTCTTGTATCATATTTATTGTATGCTCATGGTACTTTATTAATAACGATTTATGGCAAGATGAAATTTATACATTAACACATTTTGTTTTTGCTCCTTTTGCTACAACATTATTTGATTATCATGTAGCAAATAACCATATTTTATTTAATTTTTTGTTGAATATTGAAAGGCATTTGTTGGGTATGAATGATGTAAAAGAAGCAATGTTGCATCCATATTATTTTAGAATAATTCCTTTTATTATTTCTTTAGTTGGTATGGTATTTTTTTATGTTGCTATTAAAAAACTTTATGGAAAAAAATTTGCTTTAATAGCTCTCTCGGTTTATGTAACAACTTATTCTTTACTAAATTTTGCTACACAGCTCAGAGGTTATTCATTAAACATTGTGTTGTGCACTATTTTATTTTACTATTATTTAAAGTGCTTGAAAGTGCATAACATACAAACAACTAATTTTTTAAAGCTTTATTTAGCAACACTTTTAAGCATTATATGTTTGCCTGTAAATATTTATTTAATTGGGGCAATGATAGTATTGCCTTTGATTGTAATGTTTAAGCCTTCAATAAAAATTTATGTTGGAAATTTTTTTTTATCAAAAATTGTTTTATTAAAAATAGTTTTTTCTTTGGTTGCAGGAGCTGCACTTGGTACAGCATTTTATGTTTGGCTTTATAGTAATCAACCTCCAACAGATGCTGCTTTGCCTTTTCATTTTTTTGCAACAGATAATTTAATACAATCATTAGCAGTATTTTTTCATTTTACACATTGTAGAATTCATTTTTATTTATTACTTATTGCATTTTTATGGATGTTGATAAGAAGTAAAAACAAAAAGGATTTACTTTCAGATTCATTGGTTATTTCTGTAACTATTTATGTGTTGTATTTCATTATTTGCTTTATACATGGAGCTGTTATTATTCAAAGATTTTTTCTTTCTTTGATACCTGTTTTTGCTGTATTAATTGCAGCCATAACTGATAAGGTTTTTTCAAAAGAAAAAGATACTATCAAACTATCAATTTTCTTTGTTTTAAATTTTTTGTTTGTAATTATTTCTTTTGTTACTGCTATTAGAGTTGCTAAAAAAAATAATGAGCAATCTATAAACACACACGATTTAATTAATCAATATTATTTAATCAATTTTAATCCTAAACAAACTGTACTACTCGCAGAAAAATTATTAAATGAAAAAAATATTCCTTTGTTCTTAGATGAGGGATTTGGTAGCACTGGAATTGCTGATTATTTAAAAGTGTACAAAGTTCCTTTTGCTTATTTTGATGCAAATAGTATAAACAATAATTCAGCATTTATTATTATTTCTAACAATAAAAAATTAACTGAAAAGTTTTTATCAGAGAAAGGAATTTTTTATACAAAAGAAATTAATAGTACATATCATTTCAACATTTATTGTTGTAATAAAAATTAAACAAATTACTTTTTATTATTTAAGTTTTCCTTTGTTGGGTTGTACTCAAAAATTACTTTAGCATTTTCTTGTAAGTCAGATGTAATAAGAGCTTGATAGGTTTTATTGCCAACAGTAACTTTCATCAAAGAAGTGTTTGGAGGGTCTTCTCCTAAATTATCTGCAACCATAATAATTTCATGTATTGGATTTTCTGCACTTATACGAATTGTTGTTGTAATAGGTTTTGTGCTTAAACGAGCATGTAAAATTATTGGAGTACCATTATGATAAACAGAAACTGTATCGTTATCAATTTTTCCATTATCATAAAGTTCAATTTTTATATCACCTTCGCCTACATAAAAAGTTCTTACATAATTATTTTTTCTTTCTGTTAGCTCTTTAGGAAGCTCAGTATTTTTCTTTAAAGTTATTTTTTTATTAGTAGCTAAACTTTCATTTTTAATTTCAGTAGGGGCAATAGCTGTAGCTGTATCTTTCTTTAATTCTGTTGGTTTATCTTCTTTTTTCACTAAAGCATCTTCAGCACCAGGTTTATATTTTAATTTTGGTAAACTTGTTTTAGTTGTATTTTCTTTATTTAAAGAAGCGGTTGATTTTGGTTTTGAAAAATTATTTTTAGTAATATTTTTTGCAGTAGGGGTTGTTACTTTTTTTAATAAAAAATCTTCTTTAGTAAAATCGGTTGTTGGTACTTTTTCTAAAAATACTATACCATCGCCACAAGCAGATCTTTTAGAATTCATATTTACACTAGAGTATTCTCCCTTTAAAAATTCTTTATCACCTTCTTTAGAATAGCTTAAATAACAAGTCATTAAACAAGCATCTCCACCAGAAGTCATTTTTAACTCTAGCATTTTATTTTCTTTAATAATTACATTATTGGTACTTGTGGTAAAAATTCCTTGCAAAGAAGTTTTACCATAAAAGGTAGTATTTAAGTATGAGTATGTAACACCTTCTAAATTGTTTGTTGGTAAATTATTTATTTGTATTTCGTATTTATATTTATCATAAACAAATGTTCCTTTAATTGGGTCATAAACTTTATCTTTCTGATAAAAATATCCTCTCCAAATACCTGTGATATTTAATTCCTTTTTTAAGTGAGTCTTTTTATTATTGGATTGTGCACAACAATTTTCAGCTACAAATAGCAACGCAAAAGAAAATATTAAACTGAAAATAAATGTATATTTCAACCTCATAAAAGCAAAGCTAAGGTTACAATTTTTAATACATTATCAAAGAAGCGTTAAAGGTTTTTAATTTAAGTTTTGTTTTACTTTTTGCAAAGTATTATTATTTTCTTTTTATTTATTAAATGCTAAGTAATACTTTCACGCCTTTATAAAATATTATCATCAACTTAATGAGTAAAAGAGTTGCTATTATTGGTGCTGGACCAGCAGGTTTAACTGCAGCTTATTTGTTAGGCAAAGCAAATATTGAAACTGTTATTTTTGAAAAAGATACACAGTATGTTGGTGGCATTTCAAGAACAGAAAATTATAAAGGTTATTATTTTGATATTGGTGGTCATAGATTTTTTAGTAAGAGTAAAGAAGTAGAAGATTTTTGGACAGAAATTTTAGGAGATGATTTATTGGAACGACCAAGAAGCAGTAGAATTTATTACAACAATACTTTTTTTTCTTATCCATTAGTAGCTTTTGAAGCATTGAAAAAATTAGGGTTATTGGAATCGTTTTTGTGTGTATTGAGTTATGTAAAATCAAAAATATTCCCTATCAAAAATCCTCAAAATGTAGAAGATTGGGTAAGTAACCAATTTGGTAAAAGATTGTATAGCATATTTTTTAAAACATACACTGAAAAAGTTTGGGGCATTAGTTGTAGAGATATTTCAGCAGATTGGGCAGCACAACGTATTAAAGGCTTGTCGTTAACATCGGCAATAAAAAATGCTTTGTTTAAACCAAGATTAACCAATAAAAATGCTATTATAAAAACCTTGATAGACTCATTTCGTTATCCTAAAAAAGGTCCTGGAATGATGTGGGAAACTTGCAGAGATAAATGTTTGCAAATGGGTGTTCAGGTAAAAATGAATAGTAATGTAAGTGCCATTTCTTTTGATAATAATCAATGGAGTATTTCATTAGAAAATGGATTACAAGAAAATAGTTTTGATTATGTTTTATCATCAGCACCTATAAGAGATATTGTTCCATACATAAAACCTTTACTTTCTTCTGATGTAATTAAAGCAGCCAAACAATTAAACTACAGAGATTTTTTAACGGTGGTTTTAATTTGTAAAGACAAAGACAGTTTCACAGATAATTGGATTTATATTCATGACCCAAGCGTAAAAGTTGGTAGAATACAAAATTTTAAAAGTTGGAGTCCATATATGGTACCTGATAAAAATATGGCTTGTTATGGATTAGAATATTTTTGTTTTGAAGGAGATGGAATGTGGCAAATGAAAGAGGAAGATTTAATTGCATTAGCTAAAAAAGAAATGCACCAAATAGGTTTAATGAATGAAGATAATGTTGTAGATGGTTATGTTGTAAGACAAGCAAAAGCTTATCCTGTTTATGATAAAGAATACAAAGATCATATTGAAACCATAAAGCAAGCATTAAAAAATTATAAAGGATTGTATTTAATTGGTAGAAATGGAATGCATAAATACAATAACCAAGATCATAGCATGATGACAGCCATGCTTGCAGCAAAAAATATTATTGCAGGTAATGAATTATATGATGTTTGGAATGTAAATCAAGATGCAGAATACCATGAAAGTGGAGGGAGAGGAGTAGATGAAGGAGGAAGGTTTGTGCCAGTGGTTAATGATTAATGATGTAGAGGGTTTAGGTGTTTTAATAAAATAATGGTTTGTGGCTATTGCACAAACCACAATGTTGTATATAGTTGTTATCTCGCTATTTTCAGTTTCCGTTTGCCGATGTATTCTTTAAATTCAGAAAAGGTCATACCCTTCGTTTCTTTTGCAATTTTTTCCTTTACTGCTCTAAAAAATTTAACTGTGTCAAACTCTTTCTCTTGTGTTTTGATATGTTTTTTATTTTTCATTTTCTATAATATCTTTTGGTGAACGAATATCTAATTGCATATAACCGTTCTTAATGTTAATTGAGTTGTAGCCCCTTATTCTAAAAACGTTTACGATGTGTTTAAAGTTCCAACTTACTAATTAATCAACCTTATTGATTGTGGCACAAGCAATGTGTCGGCAGTCGTCAATACTTGATTCGCCAACAACTTTTTCGTTGATATATTCTTCGGCAAGTGCATTAACCTCTTCCGTTACTTCTACAAATTTAATGTTGTTTCTGTCTAAATTAATAAAATGGTCTTTAACTTTTTCAGGTGCATTTTCCAATTCAAATTCGGTTAGGTCGGAATACACACATACAATTTTTCCCGCTTTGACCATATCAAACAACTTATTGGTTTCTTGCTGGAATTCAATATCATAAATCCCACCAAATACAGAAGTGTCAAAATATAATCTTAACTTTCTCATATGTGCAAATTTATAACAATTTTGGCTATCCTTGCTGTATAATAGCTTTATTTAATTGTCATTTTTTTTGAATATTTTTAAAGAAAGTTTTTTTCGTGGTGCTGTTTTTAATGCTGCTATTTCCTGCAACTGTTCAAATTTTTTTTGTTCAACTACCACATACTTTTTATTATCAATCGTTATTGTTTCCATACAATTTGTTTCAGTAAAAATAGCTAATTGGCAGAAATAAATTCTTAAAACAAATCTGAGTGAGTTCCTGTACGGGTGAGATAGATAATTTTGTTATTGTCGTCTTGTTCCCAAATAAGCAACCAATTGGGTTGTATATGACATTCTAAAAATTCAAAATAGTTTCCCTGTAATTTGTGGGTTTTATACATTATATTTATACCTTATGGTTCTTGAATAATTATTCATCATTAACCATTAATCATTCACCATTCACAATTAAACATTAACCCAACTTCTCTATATACTTTCGTTTTTCTTTTTTTAGATTTTAGTTTTTCCTTATTATTGTTTTATGCAAACAACTATTTGTTTTGATTTTGGCAACACTCGTTTAAAATATGCTGTTTTTAAAAATGCAGAATTAAAAGATGTTGTAGTAATGGATAATGCAGAGGAAGAAACAATACTTTCTATTATTCAACAACACAAACCAGATAAATCAATTTTATCTTCTGTTATTCATCATAATATTTTAGTAGGAGAAATATTGCAACACAATACAAAATTTCATAAACTAAATCATACAAGTAAATTACCATTCAGTATTCCAGTTGGTAAGCCAGAAACTGTTGGAGCAGATAGATTGGCTATTTGTGCAGCAGCAGTTCATCTTTATCCTAATAGTCATAATTTAGCTATTGGCTTAGGTACTTGTATTACTTATAATTTTATTAATAAGTTTCATGAATTTTTAGGAGGTAGTATTTCTCCAGGTATGCACATGCGTTTTAAAGCTATGAACCAGCATACAGCATTATTACCCTTAATAGAAGCAGAGCATAATTTTCCTTTAATAGGCTATGATACCAAAACCAATTTATTAAGTGGTGTTTTATTAGGCTTGGCTAAAGAAATTGATGGAATTATAGAGGCTTATAATGAAAAATATGACAACTTTAACGTGCTAATAACAGGAGGAGATATGGCTTTTTTTGTCTCTCACATTAAAAACAAGATATTTGCCGACCCTTATTTAATATTTAAAGGACTTTATGCAATCAGTGAGTACAACAATTTATAGAGTAGGATATGTAGTTTTATTTAGTTGGATAATAACTTCAACTGCTTTTTCTCAGGAAAATTCTCCTTTCTCTCGTTATGGATTAGGAGATTATTCCAACACACAAAACATACTAACAAAAGGTATGGGAGGCGTTTCTGTAGCTTTTACAGATCCTCAAATAATTAACTTTAGCAATCCTGCTTCTTTTGCAAATGCAAGAATTGTAACATACGATTTAGGTATAACAATAGACTCAAGAACATTGAGCAGTAAAACACCTGTTGGAAAATTTAACTCAAATAATTTTTCACCATCTTATTTAGCTATTGGAACTCCTTTAAGTTCTGCACATTCATTAGGATTAGCTTTTGGTTTTAGACCAATAACACGTATTAATTATAGTGTTGTAAGAAATGAAAGAATACCAGGTATTGATAGTGTACAAACACTTTTTGAAGGCTCTGGTGGCATGAATGAAGTTTTTGTTGGTGTTGGAAAAAGATGGAAAAATTTTTCTTTAGGCTTATCAACTGGTTATCATTTTGGAAAAAGACAAACAGCCAGTAGAAGAGCTTTAATTAATGATACTGTAGCTTATTATAAATCTAACTATAATGCAAATACTTCCTTTGGAGGAGCATTTTTAACAGGAGGTTTTCAATACGATATTTTATTGTCTGATACATCTAAAAGAAAACAAAATGCAGCAAAAGATTTTTATTATTTAAAATTAGGCGGGGCACTTACTTTAGGTCATAATCTTCAGGCAGAACAAACCAATTATAAGCAAACATTTGAGTACGATTATTCTGGAGATATTTATGTGTTAGATAGTATAGATGCAGGTAGCATAACTAAAGGAAAAATTAAAGTGCCAGCTACATATACTTTTGGATTTTTATTTCAAAAAACAACAGTAGATGCTTTTGGTGTTTTTGATAGATGGGCTTTAGGAGCAGATTTTACTTTTGCAAAATGGAATGAGTACAGATTTTATGAGCAAAAAGATGCAACAATAAATAATTGGCAATTAAAAATTGGAGGTCAATGGACACCAGATGCAAAAAATACAGAAAATTATTTTAGTCGTGTTGCTTATCGTGCAGGATTTAATATTGGTAAGGATTATATCAATGCAGATGGAAAAGAATTAAAAACTTATGGCATCACTTTAGGCTTTGGGTTACCTGTTCGTCCTGCAAGATTTAGCTATCAATATACAACCATTCATACAGCTTTAGAATTTGGAAAAAGAGGAAGTGCAGTTAATAATATTTCAGAAAAATATTTTAAACTTTCTGTAAGCTTATGTTTAAGTGATATTTGGTTTATTAAACGTAAATATGATTAATCAATTTATCCATATAATTAAAAATATAGCAGCCATTGGATTAGGCTGCTTTTTTATAATTAGTTGCGAAAATAAAATAGAAGTTTTGCAGAAAATGGATAATCCTACTCTTGGTGTAGAAGAGGGAATAAACATTGAAAGTTATATAAGCCAATCAGGTAGAATGAAGGCAAAACTTACAGCACCATTAATGTTAAGATATTTATTAGATACTCCTAAAATTGAATTTACTAAAAGCCTTCATGTAGATTTTTATGATGATACTTTAGCCGTAGAAACTCAGCTAAATGCAAGGTATGCACAGTATTTAGAATCAGACAGTAAAGTTCTTTTAAAAGATAGTGTAATTGTTTTTAATAGAACAGGAGATACATTATGGACATCTTTATTATATTGGGATCAAAATAAACAAGAGTTTTATACAGATAAGCCAGTAAAAGTAAAAAGAGAGTTTTCGCAAAAATATATTCATAGTTTAGGTATAAGAGCAGACCAAAGCCTTAGAGATATTACTTTTTATAAAGTACAACCCGATAGTTATATTATAGTAACAGATAGTATTCATTAGTTAAAGCCTATTTCAACTTTCATTTTTACCCCTATAAAATGAACGTTTATGGAATTTTTTTTTTATTAAGATTGTTTTACCTTATTATTGAACCCTGAACCAAAATCATTTTTATTATGAAGAAATTCTTATCTCTACTATTTAGCTTGTTACTAATTTCTTATTTTAGTAATGCACAGTATTGTAATTCAAACTTTACTAGTGTAAGTTATGAACACATTACTAATGTAACATTTGCAGGAATTAATAATTCATCTACTGGTAATACAGGTGGACCTGTTAATTACACTTCACAAATAGCCAATGTGTCACCAGGTGATAATTTATCCATGTCAGTTACAATTCTTGCAGATTTCAATGAATTTGTGTATGCATTTATTGATTGGGATCAAAACGGAATATTAAATGATGCAGATGAAGTTTATACTATAGTAAGCGGTACTGATGTAAATGGACCTCATATTTATAATATATCAGTTCCACTATCGGCTACCCCTGGTAATACAAGAATGAGAATTATGTTGGCTTATGCAGGTGCTGGTTCAAGCCCTAATCCATGTTATAGTGCAACTTATGGAGAAGCAGAAGATTATACTGTAGCAGTTGCAGCATCTGGTTCTTGTGCACCAGCAACTAATTTATTAGCATCAGCAATAACTACAAGTTCAGCTACAATCGATTGGGATGCTTCTACTTCAAATCCTTCTTTAGGTTATTTATATGAGTTAAGAACAAGTGGTGCTGCTGGTAGTGGTGCTACAGGTTTAGTTTCTAATGGTACAACAACTTCATTAACTAAAAACTTAACTTCCTTAACACCTAATACTAATTATACATTTTATATTCGTTCTGTTTGTAGTGCTGGAGATTCTAGCTTATGGAATAATAAGCAATTTAAAACTAATTGTAATTCATCAACTGTTCCTTATTTACAAGACTTCGAAAGTGCAACAATACCTGGTATGCCATCTTGTACTTCAATTGAAAATGCTGGTACAGGTAATAATTGGAGAACTGTAAATAACCCAGGAGGAGGCTTTACAAGCAAGGCATTGAATTATCCATATCATGGTACAAATGCTGCTAATGCTTGGTTCTATACAAATGGAATTCAATTAACTGCTGGTACTTCTTATAGATTAAAATTTGATTATGCTTCAAGTAGTACAACTTATACGGAGAAAATGCAAGTAATGTATGGTAGTTCTCCTGACTATTCAGCAATGACAAATCAAGTTATTGATCTGCCATCTATTAAAACAGGTGCAAAGAGAGATACTTTAGTTGATTTTATTGCAACTTCAAGCGGTGTATTTTATTTTGGATTTAATGCATATTCTGATGCAGATATGGATAACTTATATGTTGATAATATAAAAATAACAGTTACTCCTACTTGTGGCGAACCTATTAATGTAGATATAGCAAATGTTACAAGTTCAGGAGCAGATGTTAGTTGGGATATGCCGTTAATAGGAACTCCTACTTCTTATAGTATTTATTATAGTACAACAAATACGCCTCCAGCACTTACTCAAACACCAACCAAAAGTGGCATCTCTCTTACAACAGAAACATTAACAGGATTAACTCCTGCTACTGATTATTATTTATGGGTACGTAGTGTTTGTAGTGCTACTGATTCAAGTGAATGGAGTATTATGAAAACATTTAAAACAGAATGTGTTCCTGTTTCTTCTTTACCTTGGACTGAAGGCTTTGAAGGAGTTACAGCACCAGCACAAGGTGTATTGCCTAACTGTTGGAAATCTGAGTTAGAAATAGGTAGTGGAATTGGAACTTCTAATGTAAATGATTCTTATAGAGCACCAAAAACTGGTAATAATTTCTTATACACTCAATGGAGTTCAACTGTATGGGCATATACACCAAGCTTTAACTTAACTGCTGGTACTTCTTACGATTTCTCATTTTATATGATGAATAAACAAGGAGCTGCTGGTTTTACTATGGATGTAGCTTATGGTACATCACAAACATCAGCAGATATGACCAACTCTTTAATAACTGGTTATGCTGTAAGTAACACATCTTATCAACAATTTAAGTACTCATTTACACCACCTGCAACAGGTACTTATACTTTTGGAATTAAGAGCACCTGCCCTACTGGAACACCATGGTATTTAAGTTTTGATGATTTTAAATTAGAAGTAAGTCCTAATTGTGGCGAACCTACTAATTTATCAAAAGCAAATGTATCTACAACAGGAAGTGATATAAGTTGGGATGCTCCACTTACTGGCACACCAACATCTTATAGTGTTTATTATAGTACTACAAATACAACACCTACTATTACACAAGCCCCATCTAAAAGTGGTATTTCTGGAACTACTACAACATTAACAGGATTATCACCAGCTACTACATATTATTTATGGGTACGTAGTATTTGTAGTGCAACTGATTCAAGTAGTTGGAGTACATCAATTTCATTTACTACTGCTTGTGTATCTTCAACAGTGCCTTATATGCAAGATTTTGAAACTGCTGTTGTACCTGCATTGCCTAACTGTACTTCAAGAGAAAATGCAGGAACAGGTAATAATTGGGTTACATTAGGTAATCCAGGTTATGGATTTACATCTAAAGTTTTATATTATGCATATAATTCTTCTAATGCAGCTAATGCTTGGTTTTATACAAATGGAATTCAATTAACTGCTGGTACATCTTATAGATTAAAATTTGATTATGGAAGCAATACTACAAGTTACAACGAAAAATTACAAGTAATGACGGGTGCTTCTCCAGATTATACAGCAATGACTGAACAAATTATTGACCTACCATCTATTAAGAATAATATTAAGAAAGATACAACAGTAGATTTTGTTGCTTCTGCTTCTGGTGTTTATTATTTTGGTTTTAATGTTTATTCGGCAGCTAATCAATATTATTTGTATGTAGATAATATTTCAATAACAGCTACACCTACTTGCGATGCACCAACTAATGTACAAGTGGCTAATATTACTACTACAGGTGCTGATATAAGTTGGAATGCTCCTTTGATAGGCACACCAGCATCTTATAGTATTTATTATAGTAATACAAATACAACACCTGCACTTACACAAGCCCCATCAATGAGTGGTATATCTGGTACTTCTACTACATTATCAGGCTTAAACCCTTCATCAGCCTACTATGTTTGGGTACGTAGTGTTTGTAGTGCTACAGACTCAAGTAGTTGGAGTAATGTTGCAAACTTTGCTACTGCTTGTGCTGCTATTACAACATTGCCTTGGACAGAAGGCTTTGAAGGTGTTACAACTACTGGAGTTGGTATTTTACCAAATTGTTGGAATAAAGAATTAATAACTGGAACAGGTTTAGGAACGTCAAATGCAAATGATACATATAGAGCACCAAAAACAGGTACTAAATATATGTACACTCAATATAGCACTACTGCTTGGGCATATACACCAGGTTTCCAATTAAGTGCTGGGTCATCTTACGACTTCTCTTTCTATATGATGAATAAAAATGGAACTGCTGGTTTTACTATGGATGTAGCTTATGGTACATCACAAACATCTGCAGATATGACAAATTCTTTGGTTAGTGGTTATGCTGCAAATAATACAACTTATCAGAAGTTTACTTACACATTTACACCACCTGCTGATGGAGTATATTATTTTGGTATTAAGAGTACAGCACCAGTAGCTCCTTGGTATTTAAGTTTTGATGACTTTACATTAGAATTATCTGCAGTACCTGTAACTTATACAAACTTTACTGGTAAAAAAGAAGGCAATACAAATATATTAGAATGGACTACTGCTACTGAAACCAATAACCTTGGTTATGAATTAGAACGTAGTGCTGATGGTAATCATTTCAGTAAATTAGATTTCATTGCTTCTAAAGCAGTTAATGGAAATAGTAATTCTGTTTTAACTTATAGTTATATTGATAATAAACCATTAGTTAGCAACAACTATTATCGCTTAAAACAAATGGATAAAGACGGTAAAGTAAATTATTCTAATGTGATATTAATTAAAGGAGATAAATCTGCACAAATAAGTATTACTGGAGTTTATCCAAACCCAACAAGAAATACTTTGAATGTAAATATTTATGCACCAAGTTCAGAAAAAGTAAGTGTTGTTATAACTGATATTACCGGCAAGGTATTAACTCAACAAAACATGATGTTGAATACTGGTATTAACACACAACAAATTGATGTAAGTAGATTATCTCAAGGTACATACTTAATTAAAACTATTTGCAACAATGGTTGTGAAAGTGCAGTAACTAAGTTTGTAAAATATTAATACCATAAATTAATATGAAATATGTAAGAGCCGCAATTTTGCGGCTCTTATTTTTTATAAGTTTCTTATTATTGTAGTATGCTGCAAACATTATTAGAAATAAAAAATCTTTCTGTAAATTTTTTAACTACCAATGGCACTACACAAAATGTTGTAAATAATATAAGTTTTACTATCAATAAAAATGAAGTTGTAGCAGTTGTAGGAGAAAGTGGTTCAGGCAAATCGGTTACTGCTTTATCTATTTTACAATTACTACCAAAACAAATTGTAAACTATCCTAAAGGAGAAATTAATTTTTATTTCAACAATCAAAAGCAAAATTTATTACAACTAAATAAAAAACAATTACAGCAAATAAGAGGCAATCATATTGCAATGATTTTTCAAGAACCAATGACTTCTTTAAATCCTGTTATAACTTGTGGCAATCAAGTAATAGAAGTTATTATGCTGCACAAAAAATTGACTTACAAAGCAGCAAAGCAACAAACAATAGAACTTTTTGAAAAAGTAAAATTGCCTAATCCTTCAAACATTTTAAAAAAATATCCTCATCAATTAAGTGGAGGGCAAAAGCAACGTGTAATGATTGCTATGGCAATTTGTTGTCAGCCGGATTTGCTAATTTGCGATGAACCAACAACTGCATTAGATGTAACTGTTCAAAAAGAAATATTAAACTTATTAAAAGAATTACAACAAGAAACACAAATGGGTGTAATGTTTATTACACACGATTTAGGAATTGTAGCACAAGTGGCTGATAAAATAAATGTGATGTATAAAGGAAATATGATAGAAGAAAATTCTACACAACAAATTTTTTCTGCTCCACAACAACCTTATACAAAAGCATTATTAGCTTGCAGACCTGCATTGTATGCTAAAGGAACAAAGCTTCCTATTGTATCTGATTTTTTAAACAATACACAATACACACCTACATTACAACAAAATATTGAAACAAATATTTTAAACGTACAAAATGAAATTTTAATTTCAGCAAAAAATGTACATCTGCATTACACAACAAAGAAAAGTTTTACAGGAAAAGTAATTACAAATTTTAAAGCAGTAGATGATGTAAGTTTTGATATTTATAAAGGAGAAACATTAGGTTTGGTAGGAGAGAGTGGTTGTGGCAAAACAACATTAGGAAGATTATTGGTTGGATTATTGAAACCAAATGCTGGTAACATTTTGTTTAATGATATAAATATTTCTCAAGCAAATTCTTCTCAACTAACTATGTTAAGAAGGAAGATGCAATTAATTTTTCAAGACCCTTATTCTTCTCTTAATCCTATGATAACTATTGGCAATGCTATTGCAGAGCCTTTACATGTTTATGAAAAAAATTTAACTAAAATTCAGATAAAAGAAAAAGTTATCTGCTTGTTAGAAAAAGTTGGATTATCTACTAATGATTTTAAAAAATATCCTCATGAATTTAGTGGTGGACAAAGACAAAGAATTGTAATTGCCAGAGCTTTAATATTGCAACCCGAGTTTGTTGTATGTGATGAGAGTGTTAGTGCTCTTGATGTTAGTGTTCAAGCTCAAGTATTAAATTTATTAAACGATTTAAAGCAAGAGTTTAAGTTTACTGCTTTGTTTATTTCACACGACTTATCAGTTGTAAAATATATTAGCGATAGAATTATGGTAATGAAAGAAGGAAAAATAATTGAAACTAATACACCCGAAAATATTTTTATACAACCTAAAAATAGCTATACACAACAACTCATCAATGCAATACCTATACTAAAAAATTATTCCAATTAAATAATAATTTCCTTTTAACCTTACCTATCATTTTTTAATTAAACCCAAATTAATCGATAGATGCATAAACAGTCTCACTAATACGAAAACTAATTTATTTTCCTAATGCAAAATCTGGATTCAATAGCATTAACTTCACTTGATTGCTTCGGGCAAAAGCCCTCGCAAAGACGATAAAGAAAAGCGTACAAGCTCTTTATCAGTAACGAAATAATCCTTCTCATCGTCATTGCGAGTCATAGACGAAGCAATCTGCCCCAAATTAAGTGATAGATGCATAAAGAGTCTCAGTAATACGAAAACTAATTTATTTTCCTAATGTAGAATCTGGATAAAAGAAACCAATTTTTTGAATAACCCAACTATAAAAATTACTACAAAACCAACCACTAAACCAATAAAAATACTTGCAATAAATTCTGGAAAATTTTCAAATAAATGGTGTAGGTAATTTACATTATGCAAAAACAAACCACCAGCAACCATTAATAATGCAATAGTGCCAATAACACTTAGCATTTTAATAATAATAGGTAAAGCATTTACTAATAATTTTCCTAAAAATCCTATAAAGCCCTTACCATTTGATTTTTTAATAAGAGAAAAACCAGCATCATCCATTCTTACAATTAAAGCAACAATGCCATAAACACCAATTGTAGCAATAATTGCCACTGCCGAAACTGTTGAAATTCTCATCCATAAATCTTTATCTAAAACAGTACTTAGTGCAATAATCACAATTTCTAAGGAGAGAATAAAATCTGTACGAATAGCATCATTAATTTTCTTTTTTTCTGCATCAGCACTTAGCTCAATAACTATATCATTATCTGTTGCTGCTTTATAATTTCTGTGAAAAATAAATTCAATAATTTTTTCAACACCTTCATAAGCAAGGTAAGCACCACCAACCATTAATATGATAGTTATTGCAACTGGCAAATAAACATTAAGCAAAAAAACAACTGGAATAATAATAACCTTATTTAAAAATGAACCTTTAGTAATAGCCCATAAAACAGGCAGCTCTTTTGAAGAAACAAATCCTGTAGATTTTTCTGCATTTACTGCAAGGTCATCACCTAAAATGCCAGCAGTTTTTTTTGTTGCAATTTTTGTTGTTAAAGCTACATCATCCATCAATGCTCCTATATCATCTAAAAGTGCAAACAAGCCAGAAGCCATAATTTTATTTAGTTTGATTATTTTTTAATTGATACAAATATCAATCTGTACTTTATAAAA
>JBPXJV010000014.1:0-62746 GCA_051715485.1 Chitinophagales bacterium | reverse complement strand
TACAATTTTTTGTAGAAATACAAAACAAACTTAATAACAGACCAAGAAAATCTTTAAACTATAAAACTCCATTACAAGTTTTTATCGCTAACTTTAAACCAAATTAATTAACAGTTGCACTTACAACTTGAATCTGCCTTACTGATTGTCAATAGATTAGATACAAAAACAAAAAGTACACCTTACATTGATGTACTTTTTGAAAAGTTTTTTAAAAATAAACTTAGTCTATTGCACTATTAATGTGTTTGAATAAGCATTACTATTTTGATCATTTATTAATACTAAACGATATACTCCTTTAGCAAAGTTGGTAGTATTAATTTTATGATTATTTATACCTGGACTTACTGTTAATTCTTTTCTATAAATAGTTTGTCCATTTACGTTATATACAACTAAACTATATTTTCCTTTTATTTCAGAAGAAATTTGAACATCTGAATATGTAGTTGCAGGATTTGGAGTAACTGTGAAAAGTACTTTATCGGCTCTTTTTAAAACTATAGTTTTAGAGTATTCTACACTTCCATCTGTATTAATTATTTTTAAACGATAGTAATTAATTACAGAAGGCTTAAAATCTTTAAAGTTTCCTTTTTTAAGATATACATCAGTTCCTTTTACTTCTCCAATACTATTAAACTCAGTGCCATTAATACTTTTTTCTATCACAATTTTTTCAACATTAATTACTTGTTCTGCTGTCCAGTCTAAATTATTATGGTCTGCAAGAGTTGTACCACTGAAAGAGCTTAATTTAATTGGCACTAATGCAGAACCACTAAAAGTTAAATTAAATACTGCTTTTGTATTTTCAATTGCACCAACATAAACCAAATAAGTTGTGTTAGATTCTAAACCAGTAATATCTGCAATTGGTCCATTAGCTGCAAAAGTTCTACAAGCTACTGGATTAGGGAAATTTCCAGCTGTTGGGCAACTATTTACTTTATATAAGCTTACTCTAAAGCCTGATGCAGGTAATGTGGGGTGCGTACAACTTGCTAATGAAAATGGATATGTTGAATAGCCTGATACATTAATTGAAAGCATGGCAGCACCAGCATTGCTATTAGTTTTTACTACATAATATGCATTATTTGTAATAGATGTTCCAACTCCATCGCAACGAACTTGTGTAAGTTCTGGATCAACTTTTACACTGCTTGTTGTATGAACCATATCAAATGCTACTGTAGTAAGGTTTGGTGTTGGTGTAGTTGGGAAGCTAAGAGGGCAATCATCTTTCACATCAGAAATAGTTGTTAAAGGAATCATTTCAGTAGCAGTTGTACAAGACCCATAACTATTACTTTGTGGTTGAATTGTATATGCAGCACCAGCTCTTGGAGAAGCATCGGGTGTTGTATGTCTATTACTGCCAGGAACTGAATAGTGCATTATTGAACCAGGTGTAGTTGTACCTAAACCAGAACCAACCATACCATTATTAACGTGAGCAAGATTAATAGCATGACCTAATTCGTGCAACAAAACAGTTTCTAAATCTACAGGAGAAAAATTAGTTACACCAGGAGAAGAAAGTGATGGACAAGGTCCATTATTAAAAACAGTAGAACCCGCAGATACTGCATTATTTCTTACTACTATATCAAACTTTTTTCTTCTTCCTTGAATATTTGGAACATTAGAGTTGCATATTTCAGGGAATGAATAACAAACTGCTAATACACCTGAAGGTAAAGGACTATTACCAGTATTTTGGTTATCGTACATAACTGTACAATCTGAGACTGAACTAACAGATTGATTAGTTGTAGTACCACCTTCTGTAACATTAAATCCAGCAATTTCTTTCCATGTATTTAATGCTCTTTGAAAAGCTAATTTGGCAGTTCCTCCATCAAAATCTACACCATTACCTGCTGTGCTATTGCTATAATAAATGGTATAACCTCCAGCACCATCCATATTCATTAAATTAAATTCTTTGTTATAATAAACACCGCCAGATTGGATTGTAAAATTAATAATTCCAAAAAAAACATTAATTAAATCTGGTGAGTAAGCAATATTTCCTGACTGATCCTTTACTTTAAAAAATCCTGTACTTGCTCTTGCTGGAACTTTTACTTTTATTTCTGTATCTGTCCAAGAAATAACTAATGGAGCTAATTGAGCATTATTTGCTGCAACAGGATAATCAGTGCCTGGTGAAGTATTTCCATCATTAAATAAAACTGCAGCTGTTCCTGTAAAAGTGCCAAAGCCACTTCCTGAAATTGTTAATATATTATTTGTAGCATCTCTAAATGCACCTGCATAAATAGTTGATGGAGCAAATGAGTTAATAACAGGAAATTGTGGTTTTTGAGATTGTGGTTGTTGTGCAACTTTGTTTTGATTTACATTATATGTATTGTCTTTTACAACATAATCTTGTCCTGTTAATTGTTTTAATAATGGATATACTGTTGTAGTAATGCCATTATAAACATTGAATGGATCGGTTGCTTTATTTTCATAAAGATTATAAACCCAAAATCCTTGAGAGCTTGAGTAAACATCGTATAATACATTATTTGTAACAGGAGATTTTCTGGCTTTTATATTAGGGAAACAAAAGAAAACTCCTTCTTGGTCATACACTAAATCTAGCAATTCGCTTACATATACTGCATGTTCACCAATTGTTCCTCCTTCTGTAATTACTTCTATGTAATCAGAGTTTATTTCTCCTTTAAAAACTTTATAAACTTTAATTTTATTTGAAGTATATATCATTGTTTGGGTTTCGTTCCAAAATGAAACTTTATCAACAACTTTACCTTCAATTATTAGGGTAGAATTGTTTGCTTTTTCTTCATTATCTACTTGATATAGTGCTTGAGAAAATAAGCAAGTAAACTGTAGAATAATAGCTGTGGTAAGTATGATTTTCTTTATCATAAAATTGGTTTGGGCAAATATAATTGAATTTAGAAGAAATTAGATTTAGTAAATTACTTTTTCTTCTATTGTAAGATACTTAGTAGTTTTAATTTGCTGCACAATAAATGGCAGTTAAGTAACTAAAATTATCCTTTTAGTTTATTAACTAAATCTATATACTGTTGCATAGCAGTTTCTTTTGTTACACCTTTTAATTTAGTCCAAGCTTCGTGTTTAAATTTTGCTACAAAGTCAAATGGGTTTGATGGAGCTTCTTCTGTATTATCTCCTGTTGTAGCTTGTTTGTATAAACTATACAGTTGTAGCAAAATATCATTATCTGGCTTTTGAGATAATAATTTACTGTTGGCTACTGCTTGTTCAAATAGTTGTTGTAATTCCATATATGTTGTATTTTTTATTGCAATTCTTCTAACATTTTTTTGCCTTCTTCTTTTAAAGCTGCATCATCGGCTGTTCTTAGAGGAAGTTTTACTAATTTTTGTAATACTGTTATTGCTTTTGTTGGTTTATTGTCTTGTATATATGCTTTTGCTAAAAACATATAATTCAGCATATAGTATTGGTCTAATGTTTTGCATTTTTCCATAAATAATATTGCTGAATCTAAACTGCTATTTGGTAAACTACCATAAAATAATTTCACAGCAGTTTTTTTAATGCCTGATAAATTAACCATTTCATAGTGCCAATATCCTATAAGAAAATTTGCCTTAGCATGATTAGGATTTAGTTGCAAAGATTTATCTACATAGAGTTTTGTAGATTTTATATTAGCTGATATTTTTTTATTTTCTTTTTCAATATCATTCAACTTGCTAAATACTAATGCTGTTATATAATTTGCATCTGCATTATTAGAATCAATATTTAAAGCTCTTTCAGCAAAACTCATAGCAGATTGATAGTACAATGATTTATTTTTTTTATCAGTTTGTCTTGCACCTATTGCAATACTTAACTCAGTAGTTTTAATTAATGCTTGTATATTATTAGCATCAACTACTAAAACAGATTTATACTTTTCTAAAGCTTCAGGCTCTTGCAATTTGTATTCTAAACTTTGTGCTTCTTTTAAAAGTTCATCTACATTTTGTGCAAAAGAATTTATGGTTAAGTTGAAAAATAAAAATAGTAAAACAAACCGCTTCATTGCAATATCTGTGAAAATTAATTTTATAAATTACCTCTTAAAGCTTGTTCTCTTTCTAATGCTTCGAACAATGCTTTAAAATTTCCTTTACCAAAACTTTTTGCACCTTTACGTTGAATAATTTCAAAGAAAAGTGTTGGTCTATCTTCTAAAGGTTTAGTGAAGATTTGTAATAAATATCCCTCATCATCTTTATCTATTAAAATTCCTAATTCACTTAATGGTTTTAAATCTTCATCAATTTTTCCTACTCTATCTAAAATAGTTTCATAATAAGCAGGCGGTATTTTTAAAAACTCTACTCCTCTATTTTTTAAATCAGTAACTGTTTGAATAATATTGTTTGTAGCTATGGCAACGTGTTGTACACCTTCTCCATTATAAAAATCAAGATATTCTTCTACTTGACTTTTCTTTTTTCCTTCTGCTGGTTCGTTGATAGGGAATTTTACAAAACCATTTCCGTTACTCATTACCTTACTCATTAGGGCAGAGTATTCTGTAGAAATATCTTTATCATCAAAACTTAAAATATTTTTAAAGCCCATTACATCTTCATAAAATTTTACCCATCTATTCATTTGGTACCAACCAACATTACCAACACAATGATCTACATATAACAAACCTGTTTCAGAAGGATTGTATGCAGATTCCCACTTTCTAAATCCAGGCATAAATGCACCTTTATAATTTTTTCTTTCTACAAAGATGTGAACAGTATCGCCATAAGTATGAATGCCACTTAATACTACTTCACCATCATTATCTTTTAAGGTTGTGGGTTTTAAATAGCTTTGACCTCCTCGTTTAGTTGTTTGTTCCCAAGCATCATTTGCATCATCTACACGAAGTGCTAAAACTTTTACGCCATCGCCATGTCTATAAATATGTCCTGCAATTGGGTTATCCATTTGTAATGGAGTAGTTAAAACAAAAGTTAATTTATTTTGACGAATTACATAGCTTACCTTTTCTCTTACGCCTGTTTCTGGACCTGCATAAGCTACACTTTGAAAGCCAAATGCTGTTTTATAAAAGTGTGCAGCTTGTTTTGCATTACCTACATAAAACTCTACATAATCTGTTCCTTGTAGTGGTAAAAAATCGTTAGCTGTTTCTTTTGCTACTCTTTCTGCAACTGATGAATTCATAATTTTAATTTTACTTTTTGTAATAATTTTTTTATAACTAATAATTAATATTGATGAAGGCTATTGAATTTTATTAAATAACTTTCATAGAGATGGATATAAAACTTTGCAAACAAAAGTAACTGTTTTGACTAAATATATAAAGAAGATTATTGATGAAATATTTTGAGAGAGAAGATTTTATACTCTTGCTTTCCAAGCAATTTCTTCAACTCCTAATATATGCCCTGTATAACGAGCAAGCATAAACAAATAATCGCTTAAACGGTTAATGTATTTAATAATTAATGGGCTAATAAACATTTCATGTTCTTGCATTGCAACACAGTTTCTTTCTGCTCTTCTACAAACACATCGTGCAATATGTGCTGTAGAAACTGCTACATGACCACCAGGTAAAATAAAATTTTTCATTTTTGGCAACACTTCATTCATCTTATCAATTTCATTTTCCAAAAGCAAAATATCTTCTTCTTTTAAATCTGGTAATTTCATTAAAGGTTCTTTATCTGGGTCTGTAGCTAATGCTGAGCCAATGGTAAATAATCTGTCTTGAATTTCTTTTAAAATAATTTTAGTGTGTTCTTCTGCTGCATAATCACTAACTAAACCAATGTAAGAATTTAGCTCATCAATAGTTCCATAGCTTTCTATACGAATATGACTTTTAGGGACTTTGGTTCCACCAATTAAAGCAGTTTTACCAGCATCGCCAGTTTTAGTATAAATTTTAATTGCCATAAATAAATTTGTTTGAGAGTTTTAGAACTAAAGAGGCTGAAAATAAATTTAACCTACAAATGCTTCCTCTTTTATTATATCTGTTTCTACAATACCATCTCTTAATCTTACAATACGCTTTGCATAATTGGCTATATCTTCTTCATGTGTTACAAGCACAACTGTATTTCCTGCTTCTTGAATTTTTCCAAAAATTTCCATTACTTCAATAGAAGTTTTTGTATCTAAATTTCCTGTTGGTTCATCTGCTAATAATAATGCAGGATTATTAACTAATGCTCTTGCAATAGCTACACGTTGAATTTGTCCTCCACTTAATTCATTACTTTTATGATGACCTCTATCTGCCAATCCTACTTTTTCTAAAGCTTCTATTGCTCTTTTAGTTCTTTCTTTTTTTGCAATACCTGCATAAATCAGAGGCAATGCAACATTTTCTATTGCAGTTAATCTTGGTAATAAATTAAATTGTTGAAATACAAATCCTATTTCTTTATTTCTTACTTCTGCTAAAGCATCATCAGTCATTTTACTTACATCACTACCATTAAGAACATATTTACCATTTGTTGGTGTATCTAAACAGCCAATAATATTCATTAAGGTGCTTTTTCCGCTACCACTTGGACCCATTAAAGCTACATACTCATTTTTGAAAATATCTAATGAAATACCTTTTAATACTGGTAGTTCTTGGCTACCCATAAAATAACTTTTCTGAATATTTTCTAAATGAATGATTGAATTGCTCAACTGTATAATTTTTATGTAAATAAAGAAAAATTATGAAGATTAAAATGTTAAAAGTTATACTTTTTGTTTTTCTTCACGTTGCTTTAGTTCAAAAAATATTTTATTATTTTCTTTATCAAATTTTGCTAATAATACATCACCATTTTTTACGTTGGTATTTAAAATTTCATCTGCTAAAGGATCTTCTAAATATTTTTGAATGGCTCTGTGCAATGGTCTTGCACCATATTGTACATCATATCCTTTATCTGCAATAAATTCTTTTGCTTCTTCCGTTAATTCTAAAGAAAATCCGATATTGCTAAGACGTTGAGTAACTCCTTTCATTAAAATATCTATAATCTTGAAAATATTTTCTTTTGATAAAGAGTTGAAAATAATAATGTCATCAATTCTATTTAAAAACTCAGGAGAAAAAGTTTTTTTCAATGCTTTTTCTATTACAGCTTTTTGATTTTCTTCTTGGTTTTGCATACGAGTTGCTGTTGCAAAACCAACACCATCGCCAAATTCTTTTAATTGTCTTACACCAATATTAGAGGTCATAATTATTAGTGTATTTTTAAAATTAATTTTTCTTCCAGCTCCATCAGTTAATACTCCATCATCTAACACTTGTAATAGAATATTATAAATATCTGGATGTGCTTTTTCAATTTCATCTAATAAAATAACACTGTAAGGTTTACGACGAACTTTTTCTGTTAATTGCCCACCTTCTTCATAACCAACATAACCTGGAGGGGCACCAATTAAACGGCTTACAGTAAATTTTTCCATATATTCACTCATATCAATTCTTATGAGTGCATCTTCGCTATCAAATAAATGTTTGGCTAAACTTCTTGCTAATTCTGTTTTACCAACACCAGTTGGACCTAAAAAAATAAATGAGCCAATTGGTTTTTTAGGATCTTTTAAACCAACTCTATTTCGTTGAATTGCTTTTACAACTTTTAATATTGCTTCATCTTGTCCTATAACCATTTCTTTCATATCATCACTCATCTTACGAAGTTTTTCTGTTTCTGCTTCTACCATTCTTTTCACAGGAATACCTGTCATCATACAAATTACTTCTGCAATATTTTCTTCAGTAATTGGAAAGCGTTTGTGTTTGCTTTCTTCTTCCCAATTATTTTTTGCTTTGTCTAATTCTTCTCCTAATCTTTTTTCAGTATCTCTTAAAGATGCAGCTTCTTCAAACCTTTGACTTTTTACAACTTTATTTTTTTCGTTTTTAATTTCTTCAATTTGTTTTTCTAATTCTACTATTTCATTAGGTACATTAATATTTTTTAAATGTACTCTTGCTCCTACTTCATCTAAAACATCTATTGCTTTATCTGGTAATAATCTATCAGTAATATATCTATCACTTAATTTAACACAAGCCTCAATAGCAAGATCGTCAAATGAAACGCTATGATAATCTTCGTACTTACTTTTAATGTTATTTAAAATTTGAATGGTTTCATCTACACTTGGTGGTTCAACTAAAACTTTTTGAAAACGTCTGTCTAATGCTCCATCTTTTTCTATATACATTCTGTACTCATCTAAAGTACTAGCACCAATACATTGTAATTCTCCTCTTGATAATGCTGGTTTAAAAATATTACTTGCATCTAAACTACCACTTGCTCCACCTGCACCTACTATAGTATGAATTTCATCTATAAACAGAATGACATCTCTGTTTTTTTCTAATTCATTCATAATGGCTTTCATTCTTTCTTCAAATTGTCCTCTATATTTTGTGCCAGCAACTAATGCTGCTAAGTCTAAAGAAATAACACGTTTATCAAATAAAACTCTGCTTACTTTTCTTTGTACAATTTTTAGTGCTAATCCTTCTACAATAGCAGTTTTACCAACCCCAGGTTCTCCTATTAAAATTGGATTATTTTTCTTTCTTCTTGATAAAATTTGAGACACTCTTTCTATTTCATTTTCTCTTCCAACAATGGGGTCTAAGTTTCCCATTTCTGCAAGCTTGGTTACATCTCTACCAAAATTATCTAATACAGGAGTTTTACTTTTTGGATTGGAGGTTTGCTTTGTTGCACCACGTTGAGATTGAAAAGCACCACCTTTTTTTTCATCATCAAAATCATCGTCATCATCATTATCTGTAAATTCAGATTTTGGTGTAGTTGGAGGAGTGTTAGGAGAAATGCCAACCATACCTAACTCTGTTCTAAAAATATCATAATCTACATCAAACTGGTTTAGAATTTGTGTGGCAATATTTTCTTTATTTCTTAAAATGCTCAGCAATAAATGTTCTGTTTCTACTAAAGGGCTTTTTAATTCTTTAGCAACGAGTACAGTAATTCGTATTACTTTTTCTGCTTGTTTGGTTAAAGGAAGGCTATTGATGTTAGCAATATTTTTTCCTGATTTATCTTTCACTGCAAGTTCAATTTCTTTTCTTAAATCGTATAAGTTTACGTTTAAATTTTTTAAAACTTTAATAGCAAGATTTTCGCCATCTCTTATAAGTCCTAATAACAAATGTTCTGTACCTATAAAATCGTTACCCAATCTTAAAGCTTCTTCTCTACTGAAAGATATAACCTCTTTTACCTGTGCTGAAAAATTATTGTCCATAATATGTTTGGGTTTATACAATGATAAAGAATATTTTTGAGCTAAGTTATTACACTTTTATTCACACAATGTTAATGAAAATTTATTATGAAATTCAAAGTTGATACCAAAGAGAAATTTACGACTATTATGCTTAATGAGCAAATTGTTTATGTCAATGTGGCTGAAAAGTTAAATGAGTTTTGTATGCCTTATTTATCTAAGCTAGTAAAAAATATTATTCTGCATTTGGGTAGTGTAGAAGATATGGAAGAACAAGCTGCTTATAAAATTGTTGAACTGCAACAAGCATTTTATACTGCAAATGCAAGTTTTGTTATTTGCAATATGAATAAACATATTGAAGAAAAATTAGAAGAATTAGAATTGTTAGAAGTAATGAATGTAACACCTACAGAAAGTGAAGCTTGGGATATTGTACAAATGGAAGAAATAGAGCGTGAATTATTGGATAGTGATGATATAGATTTTGATGCTAACTAATTTTAAAAAAAATTTTAAGTCATCGCACAAGCAACAGTTGCAATGCTTAATGCACTACATCCATTTTCTAAAATTATATTTCCACAAGCATCTAAAGTAGAGCCAGTTGTTACAATATCATCAACTAATAATACATGTTTATTTTTAATTGCATCAGCATTTTTAACATTAAAAACACCATCCATATTTTGCCAACGTTCAATACGATTATTATGTGTTTGTGTTTCTGTAAAAACTGTTCTAACAACTGATTTTATATCAATAGGCTTATTAAAAATGGTAGTTATACCTTCTGCAATTAATGCAGCTTGATTGTAACCACGTTTAGCTTCTTTTATAGCGTTTAAAGGAAGTGGAATTATTACATCAACAGAATTAAATCTTTCAGATTTAATTAACTGATTACCCAACAATTTTCCTAAAAAAATTCCTGCTTCTTTATTGCCTTTATATTTTAGTTGATGTATAATATGTTGTATTAAAGATTGTTTTGAGAAATAGAAAGCAGCAGTGGCATTTTGTATTTTTAATCTTCCATAAAAAAGTTTTTCAACAGGGTTGTTAGATATTTTTTCAAATCCAGTTTCTGGAAGTTGTGCTAAACATTTCATACATAAAAATTCGTGTTGGAGTATAGCATCAGTACCACATCCTTCACAATAATGAGGGAAAATAAGGTGAGAAAAATCTTTGATGTATGACTGAATAGCACTCCACATTCTAAAACAATTTTTGATATACTTCATGCACTTGACCAACAGGTATAATTTCTATTTTAAATCCTTTTGTGTTTAATGTTTTTTTATTAAACTTACTTACAAAAATTTTTTCAAAGCCTAATTTTTCTGCTTCTGCAATACGTTGTTCTATTCTGTTTACTGCTCTTATTTCTCCATTTAAACCCACTTCACCAGCAAAGCAAATTTGTTGTGGCAATGGTACATCTTCATAGCTGGAAAGTAAGGCACAAATTACTGCCAAATCAATTGATGGGTCTTCTACTTTTAATCCTCCTGCTATGTTTACAAATACATCTTTTGTTCCAAACAAAAAGCCTCCACGTTTTTCCAAAACAGCTAATAATAATTGTAATCTTCTTAAATCAAAGCCTGTAACAGTTCTTTGTGGAGTGCCATAAACACTATGTGTTACTAACGCTTGTACTTCAATTAATAAAGGTCGCATACCTTCTATTGTTGCAGCAATTGCACTACCACTTAATTGTTCTTCTTTTTGAGTAATTAAAATTTCACTTGGGTTGGTTACAGCTTTCATTCCTTGTGAAGTCATTTCATAAATGCCTAATTCTGCAGTGCTGCCAAATCTATTTTTTAAAGTTCTTAAAATTCTATAAGCATAATGTCTATCTCCTTCAAATTGTAACACAGTATCTACCATGTGTTCTAAAATTTTAGGTCCTGCAATAGTGCCATCTTTGGTTATATGTCCAATTAAAAAAACAGGAGTGTTGGTTTCTTTAGCAAAACGTTGAAATTCTGCTGAACATTCTCTTATTTGACTAACACTACCAGCACCAGAATCAATAATATTACTTTGCAATGTTTGCACAGAATCCACAATTACTATTTGTGGTTTTAATTTTTTAATTTCTTGAAAAATTGTTTGTGTGCTTGTTTCTGTTAGTAGATAAAAATCGTCATTAGCAATTTTTAATCTATCTGCACGCATTTTAATTTGTTGTTCACTTTCTTCTCCACTTATATACAACACTTTAAAGCCTTTCATCATTAAACCATGCTGTAAAAACAAAGTGCTTTTGCCAATACCAGGTTCTCCAGCAACTAAAACTAAACTTCCTAAAACAATTCCACCACCTAATACTCTGTTTAACTCAGCATCATAAGTTGCTATTCTTCTTTCTTCTGTAGTTGTAATATTGTTTAGTGCAATTACTTTGTTTTGTTTTGGTTCATTAGTGTAACCTTTCCACTCTTGTAATTTATCTTTTTCTACTACTTCTTCTACAAAAGTATTCCACTCGTTACAGCTTGGACATTTGCCTAACCATTTAGCACTTTCATATCCACAGTTATTACAAAAGAAGGATGTTTTAATTTTTGCCATAAAGTAAAGATAACATTCCTTGAGAGTTGAGAATGTGAAGTTTAGAATTTTTAATTCAAAAAGGATGTGATTGAAAAAAATTGTTTTCTTAATTCAACTTTTTGTTTAAGAAAAAAGAAATTATCAACTTACAAAAAACATTGTATGATAAAATGTAAAAGGGTCAGCAAAAATGCTAACCCTCTTACTTACTAACCCATTAAATTCTATGTGCTAAATTACAATTTAGAGGCATATTTCAAAATATTTTTTTGACAATGTGAAAAACTTCCTTTATCAAATAAATAAAAAAAATAATTTGTATATAATATTCTAAAACAAAAAGTCATTTTGGCGTAATATTTTTAGCATAAATTAAAGATTAATGTCAAATTGTCTATTAAAATTTAATTTCCTCTTCATTTTGATCTAAGAAATGAAATTCTACAATTCCATAATTTGAATTTGGATGAACAGAAAGTTTAATCTTATATTTTCTTTTCCATTTTTTTGCAATAGAAGTAAATAATCCTTTAGTTAAATGAGAATAAACAATTGGATGAACCATTAATGTAAGATTTTTATGACCATTAGATGATAAATAATAAACTCTTTTTTCAATTTCATCTTCTAATAATAAAGTGCTTGTAATTTTTCCTGTACCTCCACAAGTTGGACAATTTTCTGCTGTATTAATATTTACCTCTGGTCTCATTCTTTGTCTGGTAATTTGCATTAATCCAAACTTAGAAATTGGTAATACAGCGTGTTTGGCTCTATCAGCTTTTAAAAATGATTCCATTGCCTCTTGTAATTTTTTTCTATTATCAGGCAATTTCATATCTATAAAATCTACAACAATAATTCCTCCAATATCTCTTAATCTTAATTGACGTGCAATTTCTTCAGCAGCTTCTAAATTTGTTTGTAATGCATTTTCTTCTTGACTATTGCTTACACTTTTATAACCACTATTTACATCAATTACATGCAAAGCTTCTGTATGTTCAATAATAAGATAAGCACCACTATCTAAATTTACAGTTTTACCAAAAGCTCCTTTTACTTGCTTTGTAATTCCAAACTGATCAAAAATTGGTGTGCCATTATTTAGATAGCTAACAATATCTACTTTATCTGGTGCAATACGTTGTATGTAAGATTTTATTTCATTGTAAATGTTTTTATCATTTACAACTATTTTATTAAACGATTCATTCAACAAATCTCTTAAAATGCTGGTAGTTTTATTTTGCTCACTTAATATTTTAGCTGGTGCTTCTGCACCACTAATATTTGTTTGTATGGTTTTCCAAGTTTCTGTTAAATCCAATAAATCTTGATGAAGTTCTGCAGTTGACTTTCCTTCTGCAGCAGTGCGTACAATAACGCCAAAATTTTTTGGTCTTATTGCTTCAACTATTTTATGCAGCCTTTTACGTTCTTCACTTGAATGTATTTTTTTAGATACAGCAACAATTTCATTGAATGGAGTAAGAACAATAAAACGCCCTGGTAAACTTATTTCACAACTTAATCTTGGACCTTTGGCAGCAATAGGCTCTTTTAAAATTTGTACTAATACTGTTGGCTTACCATTTAGTACTTCATTTATTTTTCCTGTTTTTACAATTTCAGGTTCTATCTCAAATTTAGAAAAATCAAAAGGAGTTCCATTAGTGTTTACAGCCAGATTGGTAAATTTTAGAATAGATTTTGCATAAGGCGATAAATCTGTATAATGCAAAAAAGCATCTTTTTCAAAACCTACATCTACAAATGCTGCATTTAAACCAGGTATAAGTTTTTTTACTTTACCTAAATATAAATCACCAACTCCAAAACTTGCATCTGCTTTTTCGTTGTGTAGTTCTACTAACTTCTTTTCTTCCAACAAGGCAATTTCTACACCTGTTGGCGTTGTATTAATAATTAATTCTTTGTTCACAAAATTTGCAACTTTATAAATACACAATTATATTCCTAAAAAAAGGAAATATGTCAAACTCACTTTTTTGTAATTACCCAATAATAATAAAAGAAGGAAAGGAAAAGTTGCAGCTAAGAAATAAGGTAATTACTTTTCAGTGTTTTAATAATGCATAAGTCTGAGGTAATAATATAAATTACAAACAGACTTATACATTAAAGGCATTTTGCCTTTGATTTCGTATTAAGAAAATATTTTTGATTATTTTTTCTTATGACGATTTTTTCTTAAACGTTTCTTGCGTTTGTGTGTAGCAATTTTATGACGTTTTCTCTTTTTACCACAAGGCATACTATTAATAATTTTTACCTGTTAAAAAATATAATAAATTATCAAAACCTATATTAAATTAAAAAATTTAATACAGCATTTTTTAATGTTGCAATTGTTCAATTCTTTGTTGAAGTTCTTTTTTAGCTTCAGTGTTAGGAATAACATTTTTTATTTGTTTATACCACTTTATTGCTTCTACATTATTGTGGTTTAATTCATAACAT
This sequence comes from Chitinophagales bacterium, assembly GCA_051715485.1. GTDB lineage: Bacteria > Bacteroidota > Bacteroidia > Chitinophagales > Chitinophagaceae > UBA1930. Next base: position 48,382 of record JBPXJV010000014.1, on the reverse strand, counting down.
TCTGCTAAGTGTAAAGCTGCTGCAAGATTATTTGGTTGATGATTAACAATAATTAATAATCGTTCTATTGCTTTATCATACTGACCACTTTTTTTACTTCCTAATGCTAAAACCCATTGAGCATATAAGTTATTGGGATTTTTATCTACAATAGCTTTTACCTGCATAATTCCTTCCATTGGATTATCAGAAATATTTCCAAAAAGATAACAAGCACCAATACCAATTTTACTGCTATCGTTATTAGGATTTATTTCTAATGCTTTTTCTAAAAGAACTTTTCCGTTTGTTGCTAACCAGTTTTGCATTGAAGGATTTGCTTCATCAAAAAGGTTATCTATAAACAATTGGGCGGCAAAAGTGAGACTTTTTTCTGAATTATCCAATTTTGCTGCTTCTGCAGTATAATAAATATATGGCTCATATACACCAACACTATCTTTCCAAAAAGATGCTAATCTATGAAACACGTGTATTTGTTCATCTTTAGAACTTTTTTGTAACTTATTTTCTATTGCTTCTAATTTATGCAATTTATCAACAGGCAAATTAGATTTTGCTTTTGATAATATATCAGTAAAGTTTATAGAATGGTCGTGCCCATCATTTGCACTATGTTCTGTAGGTGCTTGTTTTGATTTGTTAGGGTTTATTGTTTTACCAAAAAAGAATAGGCTTGAAAATAAGATAGCTCCTCCTATTACTAAAACTAATTGTTGCTTTTTCACTAATAAAATTTAGTGCAAATGTACTTGTTATGGTTTATATCTTGTTTTTACTTCTGCAACAAATTCTTTAGCAGGTTTAAATGCAGGAATATAATGTTCTGGTATTTGAACTGCTGTATTCTTCTTAATATTTCTTCCAATTTTAGCAGCTCTTTTTTTGGTAATAAAACTTCCAAAGCCTCTTATATAAATGTTTTCGCCAGAAGAAAGATTTTCTTTTACCTCTTTAATAAATGTTTCAACTGCTACTAATACATCTACTTTTGGAATACCTGTTTTTTCTGAAATATTGTTTATTAGGTCTGACTTTCTCATAAGTTATTATTTTTCAAGTAAACAATAAAATGTTAAAGTAAATGAAACTATTTGGTATTTACAATATTTTTTTCAAAAAAAATACAGAAGTCTTATAAAAACCATCTACTAATAATTCAACTTTTTAATAAAAAATAATAACAATGGTTTTATATTTTTTAAAAATTGCTATGTTTGTTCTATGGCAGAATGGACAGACCAAAAAATTAATATAGCAATTTTGGATTTATATGAAGGACATATAAATCAAGGAATGAGGTGTATAAGAGAAATTATAAATACTTGGGCAGAACAAAATCAGTACAATGTTAGTTTTGATGAATTTGATGTAAGATTAAAAGAAGAAGTACCCGATACCTCTTATGATATTTATATTTCAACTGGTGGTCCAGGCTCTCCTTTAGATACTATTGGGAGTTCATGGGAGAAAAAATATTTTCACTGGTTGCAATCTATTGAGGATTGGAATAAAAATACAACCAATCAACCTAAACATGTTTTTTTTATTTGTCATAGTTTTCAATTAGCATGCAGACATTATGAAGTTGGAAATGTTTGTAAAAGAAAATCAACATCATTTGGGGTTTTCCCTGTTCATAAACTACAAGAAGGGTTTGATGAAATTATTTTTGATGGATTAAAAGATCCTTTCTATGTTGTTGATAGTAGAGATTATCAAGTAATAGAGCCAAACCATGCAAAGCTTAGAGAAATGGGAGCTAAAATTTTAGCTATTGAAAAAAACAGACCTCATGTGCCTTATGAAAGAGCAATTATGGCTATAAGATTTAATGATTATTTTATAGGCTCTCAATTTCATCCAGAGGCAGATGCTATTGGTATGAGTTTATATCTACAAACAGAAGATAAAAAAGCTACTGTTATTTCTAATCATGGTGAAGATAAATGGAAAAGCATGGTAGAACAATTAGGTGATCCTGATAAAATATTATGGACATACTCATGTATCCTTCCCAATTTTCTTAATAATGCTGTAGCTGTTTTTACAGAAGCATAAATAATATCAAAATACAGATTTGTTTAAAATTTCCTTTTTGTTTGATGAGGAATTTTTATCTTTCAAAAAAATAATAACAGATTAAGATATGGTTTCCTCAATTAGAAAAGAATTTAATGCACAATATAGTGCCGATAAATACAAAGCACTTCTTCAAGAAACAGAAAATAAATATCCCGAAGCATTAGGATTTCGTGTAGCAGAAACGCCTGTGTTTATTGATAAAGTTTTTAAAGAAAAAATGCTTAGTGCTTGTGAAAGTATAGTTGATATTATTACAGGCTTTAACTTCAAAACCTTAACATCTCACGGCATACCTGATAATGTAAGAGTACCCAATGAAAACAATCATTCTCACTTTATAGCTTTTGATTTTGGGATTTGTCAAAATAAAGATGGAATTCTTGAACCTCAATTAATAGAAATGCAAGGCTTTCCTACTTTATTTGCTTACCAAATTTTTTTAGACAACTCTTTTAGAAAACATTTTTCTATACCTCAAAATTACTCAGCATACTTAAATAATTTTACAGAAGATTCTTACCTACATTTATTAAAGAAGATGTTAGTTGGTAACTACAATCCAGAAAATGTAATTCTTTTAGAAGTATTCCCTCACGAACAAAAAACTAAAATTGATTTTTATTTTACAGAAGATTATTTAGGAATTAATATTGTTTGCATTACACAACTTATAAAAGAAGATAAAAAATTATTTTACATAAAAAATGGAAAAAAAGTTGAAGTAAAAAGAATTTATAACCGTGTAATTTTTGATGATTTACAACAGCAATCATCCGAAGTACAAGAAAAAGGAAAAATATTATTAGAAGAATTAGATGTTGAATGGATACCTCACCCAAATTGGTTTTATAGAATAAGCAAGTACACCTTACCTTATATTGACAATCCTTATGTACCTAAAACAAAATTTTTAAATGAAATAAAAGAACTACCAACCGATTTAGAAAATTATGTATTAAAGCCATTATTTTCTTTTGCAGGACAAGGAGTTGTTATTGATGTTTCACAACAAGATATTGATAATGTAGCTGACCCAGAAAATTGGATATTGCAACGTAAAGTAAAATATGCCGATGTTATTGAAACACCAGATATACCAGCTAAAGCAGAAATAAGAATTTTTTATTTTTGGGAAGATGGAGCTGCAAGACCAATAGCCACTCTTAATTTAGCCCGATTAAGCAAAGGAAAAATGATTGGTGTAAGATACAATCAAAATAAAGAATGGGTTGGCGGCACAATAGCCTATTTTGAAGAATAAAATTGTTTTTGAATTACTCTTTTACAGCAATAAAATCATATAGCATCCATATTATTCAATTAATCCCAGATTCTGCATTAGAAAGATAAATTAGTTTTTCAATTTTGGAATTTCGGATTTAGATTTTAGAGTTTAGTTTTTCGGTTTTCGTGATTCTATCGCTTAATTTGGGATGAAGATTGCTTCGTCTATGACTCGCAATGACGATGAGGAGGATTATTTCGTTACTGCCATAGAGCTTGTTTGCTTTTCTACATCGTCTTTGCAAGGGCTTTTGCCCGAAGCAATCAAGTGAAGCTAATGTTAGTGAAACAAGATTCTGCATTAGGAATATAAATTAGTTTTTCAATTTTCGAATTTCGTATTTAGTTTTTAGAGTTTAGTTTTTGGGTTTTCATGATTCTATCGCTTAATTTGGGTTAATTCTAATTTTGGGAAACTGTTTCACAATATTGGAATAATTTGTGCTTTTTTTAAAGCATTAATAGCACAACAAAATTACACAACCTACTAATAATCAATAATATAAAAAAAGCAATCCGTCTCTCACAAAGTTTGGCACAGAATTGTTAATAATACTTACATCTATCCAATATGTGAAAAACTGAATAAACAATATTTAGTAACTCAATATTTAAAATTAAGTTCAATGCGTATTCAGTTAATCATCTCAATTTGTTTCTTAGCATTAGTAATTAATGCAAATGCTAGTAATGAAATAATTTCTAAAGAAAGAATTCGTAAATCAATTGTAAAAGCAAAAAAAGAACAGTTAGTACTTAGCAGTATCAATAACTCTCTTCAGCCTTTAGGATTAATGAAAGTAATAAATGCAATTACAGAAGACCAGATTAATAATAAACTTTGTGCTACTATTGTTACCCCAAAAGCAATAATTAAATATGCTCCAATCTTAATAAAAAAGAACATCAAATTAAAAAGAAGTAAATAGTATATTTTACTTTTTTAAAAAAGGTGAAAAACGACAACAGATTCTGCTATTATAGAAGCATAAATTTCTGTTTTCTATTTCAAAAAAAAATCTATACCTTCGCCGCCTTAAATAATTTGGAGTATTGTCCCCTTTTTTCATTTCTTTAAAGTTAAACGGCACCTTGTCTTACTTTAATTCATAGTAAGAACGTACAAGTAATACTATGTGCTTCACCAACATATAGTAAGCTATGGAAACTTAATAATGTAAAAAGTTCTCTACAATATTTCATTATAAAACTTCATATAAGCGTTATGGCTACAAAAAAAGACGTAAACAAAACCAAACCTGGTTTTTCTAAAATTACTATTAGCCTTGCCTCTCCAGATTCTATTTTAGAGAGAAGTTTTGGCGAAGTATTAAAACCAGAAACAATCAACTATCGTACCTATAAACCAGAAAGAGATGGTTTATTTTGTGAAAGAATTTTTGGACCAGTTAAAGATTATGAATGTGCCTGTGGCAAATACAAACGTATTCGTTATAAAGGTATAGTTTGCGATCGTTGCGGTGTTGAAGTAACAGAAAAAAAAGTAAGAAGAGAAAGAATGGGGCACATTAAACTGGTGGTTCCAGTAGTGCATATTTGGTACTTTAAAAGTTTACCTAATAAAATTGGTTACCTATTAGGAATGAGTTCTAAAAAATTAGAAAGCATTATTTATTACGAACGCTACGTAGTTATTCAAGGTGGAGTAAATGAAACCTTAGGAACAGGAGATTTACTTTCCGAAGAAGAATACTTAGATATAGTAGATGCTTTACCTAAAGACAATCAATATTTACCAGACGAAGACCCACAAAAGTTTATAGCTAAAATGGGTGCAGAAGCTGTACACGATTTATTAGAAAGATTAGACTTAGATGAATTAAGTTATAAATTAAGAAACTCTGCTGCAAACGAAACATCTCAACAACGTAAAGCAGATGCATTAAAGCGTTTAAGCGTTATTGAAGCATTCAGAGACTCTACAGAAAGAATTTCAAATCGTCCAGAATGGATGGTTATGCAACATATTCCTGTTATTCCACCAGAGTTAAGACCATTAGTACCTTTAGATGGGGGTAGATTTGCTTCTTCAGATTTAAACGACTTATATCGTCGTGTAATCATTAGAAACAATCGTTTAAAACGTTTATTAGAAATTAAAGCTCCAGAAGTAATCTTACGTAATGAAAAACGTATGTTACAAGAAGCTATTGATAGTTTATTTGATAACAGCCGTAAATCAAATGCTGTAAAAGCAGAAGGTGGTAGAGCATTAAAATCATTAAGCGATGTATTAAAGGGAAAACAAGGACGTTTCCGTCAAAACCTATTAGGTAAACGTGTAGATTACTCAGGTCGTTCTGTAATTGTAGTAGGACCAGAATTAAAAATGCACGAATGTGGTTTACCAAAAGATATGTCTGCCGAATTATTCAAACCATTTATTATTCGTAAATTAATTGAAAGAGGGATTGTAAAAACCGTTAAGTCGGCAAAAAAATTAGTTGATAAAAAAGAAGCAGTAGTTTGGGATATTTTAGAAAATATTTTAAAGGGACATCCCGTTTTATTAAATCGTGCCCCAACACTACATAGATTATCTATTCAAGCATTTCAACCAAAATTAATTGAAGGCAAAGCCATACAATTACACCCATTAGTAACAGCAGCCTTCAACGCCGATTTTGATGGTGACCAAATGGCTGTTCACGTTCCTCTTAGCAATGCTGCAATTTTAGAGGCTCAGTTATTAATGCTATCATCTCATAACATTCTTAACCCTCAAAGTGGTACACCTATTACACTTCCTTCACAAGACATGGTATTAGGTTTATACTACATCACTAAAGCAAAAAAATCAACAAAAGAAGAGCCAATTAAAGGAGAAGGAAAATCATTCTATAATTTAGATGAAGTAGTAATTGCTTATAATGAACAAGCAGTTGATTTGCATGCAAAAATCAAATTACGTACACAAGTTCTTGAAAAAGGACAGTTAGTTAAAAAAATAGTAGATACAACAGTAGGACGTGTATTATTTAATCAGTTTGTTCCTGCTGAAGTAGGTTATATAGATGCACTTTTAACTAAAAAGAATTTAAAAGAAATTATTGGCGATATTATTAAAATAACCAATGTTCCTAAAACTGCTAAATTCTTAGATGATATTAAAACACTTGGATTCCGTATGGCATTCAAAGGTGGATTATCATTTAGTATTAACGATTTAGTTGTTCCAGAAGAAAGAAGTGAATTATTAGAAATGGCTCAAGCAAGTGTTGAAGAAATTTGGGAACATTATAACATGGGGCTTATTACCAATAACGAACGCTACAATCAAATTGTAGATATATGGAACCGTGCCGACATGAGAATTACCGAAACATTAATTCATAAAATGACCACAGATAAACAAGGTTTCAACTCTGTGTTTATGATGTTAGATAGTGGTGCTCGTGGAAACAAAACTCAGGTAAAACAGTTAGTTGGTATTAGAGGCTTAATGGCAAAACCTCGTAAAAGTGGATCAAGTGGTTCTGAAGTAATTGAAAATCCAATTCTATCTAACTTTAAAGGAGGATTAAACGTATTGGATTATTTCATTTCTACACACGGTGCTCGTAAAGGTTTAGCAGATACAGCCTTAAAAACTGCAGATGCTGGTTACTTAACTCGTAGATTAGTAGATGTTGCACAAGATGTTGTTATTGCTGATGAAGATTGTGGAACACTTAGAGGAATTGCTATCAGTTCCCTAAAAGATAATGAAGATATTATAGAACCATTAGCAGATAGAATTGAAGGAAGAACATCAATACACGATGTATATAATCCTATCAATGATGAATTAATTATAAAAGCAGGAGAAGAAATTACAACAGATGTTGCAAAATTAATTGAACAATGCGGTATTGAAACTGTTGAAATTCGTTCTGTACTTACTTGCGAATCAAAGAGAGGTGTTTGCGTAAAATGTTATGGCAAAAACTTAGCTACTGGCTATATTGCTCAAAGAGGAGATGCAGTAGGAATTATAGCTGCACAATCAATTGGAGAGCCAGGTACACAGCTTACACTACGTACATTCCACGTTGGTGGGGTTGCAGGTGGTGCTGCTGTAGAATCTTCATTAACTGCAAAGTTTGATGGTACAATTCATTTTGATGGATTAAGAACCGTATCTACAACAAACAACGAAGGCAATAAAATAAATGTTGTAATTGGACGTACTGGTGAAGTAAGAATTATGGATGATAAAAACGATAGACTACTTATTACAAACAACGTTCCTTATGGTTCTACTTTAAGAGTAAAAGACAAACAAGAAGTTAAGAAAGGAGATGTAATTTGTACATGGGACCCATTTAACAATGTTATAGTATCAGAACAAATTGGTACTATTAAATATGAAGGAATTATTGAAGGAATTACTTATAGAGATGAAAGTGATGACCAAACAGGACACCATGAAAAAGTTATTATTGAAACAAAAGATAAAACAAAAATTCCTACTATCGTTATTGCCGGAAAAGATAATAAACATTATAACCTACCTGTAGGAAGCCACTTATCTGTAGATGAAGGTGATGAAGTTAAAGCAGGACAAGTATTAGTTAAAATTCCACGTGTATTAGGTAAACTAAGAGATATAACAGGAGGCTTACCTCGTGTTACTGAATTATTTGAGGCAAGAAACCCAGGTAATCCAGCTATTGTTTGCGAAATAGATGGTATAGTAACTTTTGGTAGTGTAAAACGTGGTAATAGAGAAATCATTGTAGAATCAAAAGATGGAATGGTTAAGAAATACTTAGTTCCTCTTTCTCGTCAAATTCTTGTACAAGATAGCGACTTTGTAAAAGCTGGTACTGCATTATCTGATGGACAAATTGCACCTGCAGATATTCTTGCAATTAAAGGACCATTTGCTGTTCAAGAATATGTTGTAAATGAAATTCAAGAAGTTTATCGTTTACAAGGTGTGAAAATTAATGATAAACATATTGAAGTTATTGTTCGTCAAATGATGAAGAAAGTAGAAATTGTTGATGCAGGCGATACAAAATTCTTAGAAGAAGATTTAGAAGATAGAGTAGATTTTATTGCTGAAAATGATAGAATTTTTGACAAAAAAGTTGTTACAGAATCAGGCGAAAGCACTAAGATGAGAGCAGGACAAATCATCACTCTTCGTGAATTAAGAGAAGAAAATTCTATACTTCGTCGTTCCGATAAAAAACTTGTAGAAGTACGTGATGCTAAACCAGCTACTGCTACACCAGTTTTGCTTGGTATTACTAAAGCTTCTTTAGGTGTACAAAGTTGGATTTCTGCAGCTTCGTTCCAAGAAACTACTAAAGTATTAAGTACAGCAGCTATTAATGGAAAAGTTGATTATATGAGTGGATTAAAAGAAAATGTAATTACAGGACATCTAATTCCTGCTGGTACTGGACAAAGAGACTTTGATAATTTAATAGTTGGAAGTAAAGAAGAATATAAATTACTTTCTGCAGCACGTGAAGCAATGAGCTTTGACGATGATGAATAAATTTCATACACTTATGTAAATAAGTAAAAGAGTTGCTATAACAGCAACTCTTTTTTTTGTTCAGTAAAGTACTTTCAACAAAATTTTAAAAAAACTTTTTAAATAAATACAAATTGTTTTTTCTATTTCTGTTTAGCTATTATATTTGCAGCCCTTTCGTTATAGCAGAAAGGTAAAATAGGTTGGTGAGATGGATGAGTGGCTGAAATCAACAGTTTGCTAAACTGTCGTACGGGTTAAACTGTACCGAGGGTTCGAATCCCTCTCTCACCGCAAAATTTTTAAAACTCTTGAAATTCAAGAGTTTTATTTTTTCCCTTACCTCAGTAAAAAAATCTTTCTTAATAAACTCAAAAAAAAATATTCTTTTACATTTAACTGAATTAATTATTCGTTCTTTGTAAGTACATATATTATTACAATGAAAAAAAATATTGCATTAATTGTAGGGGGTTTTAGTGGTGAAGCAGAAATAAGTTATAAAAGTGCCATCACTGTTATTAATAATGTAGATACAGAGAAGTTTAATGTTTATACCATTGATATTAACCCAAAAGGTTGGTGGTATAAAAATATTAATGATGAAAAATTTTTTGTTGATAAAGATAATTTTACCATTACTATCAACAATCAAACAATCAAATTTGATGCAGCATTAATGTGCATACATGGCACACCTGGTGAAGATGGAAAATTGCAAGGCTATTTTGATATGCTAAACATACCCTATACAAGTTGCGATGCTGCTACTTCTGCTCTTACATTTAATAAAAGATTTACTGTAGCAGTTGCATCATTTGGTGGAATTAAAGTTGCAAAATCTATTATGTTACTAAAGAATAATTTTAAGGATGATGTAACAGAAATTATCAATACACTCAATTTCCCATTATTTGTAAAACCCAACAATGGAGGCAGTAGTATTGGAATGAGTAAAGTAAAAGAAGCAAACCATTTATTACCAGCAATACACATAGCTTTTAAAGAAGATAATCAAGTGTTGATAGAAGAATTTATTAAAGGTAGAGAATTTACTATTGGCGTATTAAAAACAAACAATAATATAATTACACTACCCATTACAGAAGTAATTAGTAAAAATGATTTTTTTGATTTTGAAGCAAAATATTTAGGAAAAAGTGATGAAATAACACCTGCAGTTGTTGATGAACATATTGCAGAACAAGTAAGAGATGCTGCAAAAAAAATATACCAATTACTAAATTGTAGCGGTATTGTAAGAATTGATTTTATTTATAATGAACAAGATAAACAACCTTATATGTTAGAGGTAAATACAGTACCAGGGCAAAGTGAAGCAAGCATTATACCTCAACAAGTAAAGGCAATGAATTGGAATTTAAAAGATTTTTACACAGCACTTATAGAAGAATGTTTTATTTAATTAAAAACTTCATCGGTAAAGAAGAAAAAAATCTTCATTTTTGTATAGCTATAAAAAAGAAATACTTTGTTTAAATTTTTAACAGATAAACCACTTTGGGTAAATATTGTTGTAGCAGCAACATTATTGCTAACAATAGTTTTTATTTTTTTTACTTCTTTAGATGCAATTACACATCATGGAGAAACTAAAAAAGTACCTAATATTGTTGGGCAAAATGTAACTGCTGCTACTAAATTTTTAGAAAGCAATAATTTTAAAGTAGAAATTGTTGACTCTATTTTTATCGATTCACTTGCAAGATTATCTGTTATAAAACAATCTCCAGAGGCAGATAATGTAACAAAGGAAGGACGTACAATTTATTTAACTATTAATAAAGCAATAGCACCCGAAATAGAAATGCCATCACTTATTGGTTACTCATATAAAAGTGCACAACTAATGCTTCAAAGTTTAAATTTAAAAATGGGTGATACAAGCTATCGTTCAGACTTTGCAAGAAATTCAGTATTAGAACAACTCTATAATAATAATCCTATAAAAGCAGGAGCAAAAATACCAATGGGTAGTACAATTAGTTTTGTTTTAGGAAGTGGTATAGGAAATACAGAAATGAATGTACCAAACCTAGTTGGATTAAAAGTTTCAGATGCAATTGCTCAATTACAAGCAATGCACTTAAACGTAGGACCAATAATAGCATTAGAACCTGTAACAGATACTTTAAATGCTTTTGTTACAGAACAAAGACCAAGTGTTTACAGCGAACCAATGCCTGGTCAAAAAGTACAAAATAAATTAAGATCAGGACAAGTAGTTGATTTATTTATAAAAAATACCCTACCCATCATTTCAAAAGATTCAACTAATTATTAATAAATATTGTTTATGAAAAATATTACAGTACAAGAATTAAAAGAAAAATTAGATTCGGGTACACCAATTAATTTAATAGATGTAAGAGAAGATACAGAACACGCTGATTTTAATATTGGCGGACTTAATTTTAAGTTAAGACGTATTCAAGATATGGATATTGAAGAAATAGAACATCTAAAAAATGAAGAAGTAATTTGTTATTGTCGTAGTGGACAAAGAAGCACAATGGCTTGTTTAATTTTAGAGCATTTAGGTTTTACCAATACAATAAATGTTACAGGTGGTGTTATTGCTTGGCAAGATAAATTTGGAAAATAAGTCTTACTAAGTAATTTCATTCAAATAAGTATGTAAGTTTATAACACAACTTTAATACTTAACATTCTTATTCTTAATAAGTTACATCTAATTAAAATAATTCATTGCTAATTATGGTAATAAATTAAAAAAAGTTTGTTTCATTTAGTTTAATAAGCTTACTTTTGCCGTCCAAATTTTTTAAAAGTCATGTTAGCAGTAGTAAAAATTGCAGGTCAACAATTTAAGGTACAAGCAGGAGATAATCTCTATGTGCCACACATACAAGGAAAAACTGGTGATAAAGTTGAGTTTAATGATGTATTATTTGTAGATAATGCAGGAACCATTACATCAGGTAGTAACGCAAAAGCAACAGTAAAAGCCGAAATTGTAAAAGGTTTAGTTCAAGGCGATAAAGTAATCGCTTTTAAAATGAAAAGACGTAAAGGATTTAGAAAAAAACATGGACATAGAACACACTATACACAAATTAAAATAGAAAGTATAGCATAATACTTGTTTCAACAATTAATAAAAATAATTGTTGATTATGTTTTTTATTTCCTAAAAAAATTAAGTAGTTAAAATAAAATATTATGGCACACAAAAAAGGTGAAGGCAGTGTAAAAAATGGTCGTGATTCAAACAGCAAACGTTTGGGTGTAAAAATTTATGGTGGACAACCAGCAGTTGCAGGTAACATTATTGTTCGTCAAAGAGGCACAGTATATCATCCTGGAAAAAATATTGGCGTAGGAAGAGACTTTACTTTGTTTGCATTAACAGACGGAGTTGTAGAATTTAGAAAGACAAAAAATGCAAAAACAGTTGTATCTGTAAGTGAAGTTCAAGCTGCTGAATAAAAAAAAATTTTGTAGTTAAAAAAATGTTTATAATTTTATGGCATTAACTAACCATTAAATTTCAAAAACATGGCAACTGCAAAAAAAGCAGCTCCTAAAAAGGCAGCAGTAAAAAAAGCAGCTCCTAAAAAAGCAGCAGTAAAAAAAGCAGCTCCTAAAAAGGCAGCAGTAAAAAAAGCAGCTCCTAAAAAGGCAGCAGCAAAAAAAGCAGCTCCTAAAAAGGCAGCTCCTAAGAAGAAATAATTTCTTCTATAAGAAATTAAAAGCCCCGATTTATTCGGGGCTTTTAATTTTATCTCACATATCAACTCAATAATTTTATTGACTTTTTATTTTACCTTTTTAAATAAAAAATAACTATTACTAATAGAATAATAATACAATACTTATTAACTGAAAGTATATTTGCTATGTATAAAATAAAATATGAAGAAATTAGATTTATATATACTTAAAAAGTTTTTTACAACTTTTTTCTTTTCTATTTTTTTATTTGCAGTAATAGCCATTGTAATTGATGCCAGTGAAAAAGCAGATGACTTTGTTCAATCTAAATTATCTATTAAAGGAATTATTACAAATTATTATTTTGGTTTTATTCCTCACATAATTGCATTATTATTTCCTTTATTTGTCTTTATTGCTGTTATTTTTTTTACATCAAAAATGGCTAGTAAAAGTGAAATAATTGCCATTTTAGCAAGTGGAGTAAATTATAATAGATGGTTAAGACCTTATGTTTTAGGTGGTGCAATTTTAGCTCTAATACTTTGGCTAACAAATCAGCATATTATTCCTAAGGCAAATGTTATTCATACAAATTTTCTTACAAAGTATGTTGATAGAAACTCATCTTACGAAGCATTAATTAATAGCAGAAAAAAAAATGACTTGTATTTTAAAATTGATTCATTTTCTTATGCTGGAATAATTGGTTACGATACTTTGTACAAACAAGGAGGTACTTTTTTTATAAATAAATTTAATGGAACTACACTTGTTCAAAATATTAGAAGCGAAGGAATAAAATGGGATGCTAATAAAAATAAATGGATTTTAACTACCGTATTTGAAAGAGATATTGATGGATTAAAAGAACAGGTAAAAAGATATGATGAAAAAGAAATGAATTTTTCATTTAACCCATCTGACTTACAAAAAGATAATTATACAAAAAGTAAATTAACAACACCCGAACTTAAAAGATATATTAAGTTAGAAGAAATGAGGGGCTCAGAAACAATCAATGAATTTAAAATAGAACGCTATAAAAGAGATGCAGGAGCTTTTACTGTTTTTATGCTTACTATTATTGGGGCAATTATAGCAGCTAGAAAAGTAAGAGGTGGAAGTGGAATTCATTTAGCTGTTGGTTTTGCAATAGCAGCTCTATATATTATTACAGATAGATTTTCAACAATATTTTCTACCAAAGGGAATTTTCCTCCATTATTAGCTGCATGGTTGCCCAATATTTTCTTTTGCTTAGTTGTAATTTACCTATATAGAAAAGCTCCAAAATAATTTTTCCTTAAACAGTTTTGTTGAACAACTAACTTTTTTTACCTTTAACCGCTTTCAGAAGTTAGTAAATGTTATTGATTATTTTTTATACATTTTATTAAAGAAATAATTACATACATAAATTAATTAACAGTAAAAGAGTACTTCATAAAACAGCAACAATATTATTAGATAAACTATATAAAAATTAACACATGGGCATTATTAAAAACACATTTAAAGAAAAAGCAGATATAGCTAATGGTGAAATAAAAACTATTTTAAGTGAGCATGGAAATAAAAAAATTGGCGAAGTTACACTTGCTCAAATATATCAAGGTATGCGTGGCATAACAGGTTTGGTTTCTGAAACAAGTTTGTTAGATGCACAAGAAGGAATTAGATTTAGAGGTTACTCAATTCCAGAACTACAAAATAAATTACCAAAAGCCGAAGGTGGGGCTGAGCCACTACCAGAAGGAGTTTTTTATTTAATGTTACTTGGAGAATTACCAAAAGATGAAGATGTACAACATTTATCAAGTGTATGGCAAAGAAGAAGTCATGTACCATCTCATGTTTTTGCAACAATAGATGCATTGCCTTTATCTGCACATCCAATGACAATGTTTGTTACAGGCATTATGGCTTTACAAACAGAAAGTCATTTTTCTGCTGAATATGCAAAAGGCATTAATAAAAAAGATTACTGGAATCCAATGTATGACGATGCAATGGATTTGATAGCAAGACTACCAAGAATTGCAGCTTATGTTTATAGAAGAAAATACAGAAACAATCAACACATTCAACCAAATGGCTTATTAGATTGGGCAGGAAACCTTGCACACATGATGGGCTATAATGATGAAAGTTTTAAAGAATTGATGCGTTTATATATGACTATTCATGCAGACCATGAAGGAGGTAATGTATCTGCACACACAACTCATTTAGTTGGCAGTGCTTTAAGCGATCCATATTTAAGTTATGCAGCAGGTATGAATGGTTTAGCAGGCCCATTGCATGGCTTAGCAAATCAAGAAGTGATAAAATGGATTTTTGAAATGCAAGAACAATTAGGTACAGAAAGCCCTTCTAAAGATCAAATAGCACAATATGTAAAAGATACTTTAGCTTCAGGAAAAGTAGTACCAGGTTATGGTCATGCTGTATTAAGAAAAACAGACCCTCGTTTTACAGCTCAAATGAATTTTGGTAAGAAGCACATGCCAGATGACAAACTTTGTCAAACAGTTTGGAATATTTATGAAACAGTTCCGCCTATTTTACAATCATTAGGAAAAATAAAAAATCCTTGGCCTAATGTAGATGCTCATAGTGGTGCATTATTAGTGCATTATGGATTGGTTGAATATGAATTTTATACTGTTTTATTTGCTGTTAGCCGTGCATTAGGTGTAATGGCAAGCCTTTGCTGGGACAGGGCTTTAGGCTTACCATTAGAAAGACCAAAAAGCGTTACCACAAACAGTGTAAAACTTTGGTTAGAAGGCAAAGATGAAATTTGGGATTAATTTTTTTCATCAATAAAATATAATTTTTAAAACCGCCATAATGTGGCGGTTTTTTTATGCTGTTTTTACATCAATTGGTTATGTGACTTTGGTTACTGAAATACACAGTAACCAAATACAGTTTTGCAGAAATTATAAAAGAATGAAAAAAGTATTGTATTTAGTTGTATTCTTAACAAGCACATCCAAATTATTTTCTCAAGACATAGAAGTGATAACACAAGCTGATATTATTTCAAAATCAATTGAAAAAAATATTCAGGTTAAGATGGCTTTAAGTGAAGCAAACGTTGCTCAAACCGAGTTACTTGGCTCACAAGCAATGTATTTGCCCAATATTACATTATCATACACTTACACAAATACCAATAATCCATTAATGGCATTTGGTTCTAAGCTTAATCAAGAAAGAATTAAGATGGAAGATTTTAATCCAGATTATTTGAACAACCCAAATAGCATTTCAAATTTTGGAACCAAATTAGAAGTGCAGCAACCAATTATTAATATGGATGCTGTGTATTATAAAAATGCAGGAAAAGTAAAAATAGATGCATTAAATATTAAAGTAGAAAGAACAAAAGAATATATACAGTTTGAATTAAAAAAAGCATATATGATGCTTCAATTAGCTTATAAAATGCTTGAAACACTTGATAATGCTAAGAATACAGCATTTGCTAATAAAAAAGTAGTAGAAGATTATTATAAGAATGGATTAATACAACAGTCTGAAGTATTGTATATTGATGTAAGAATAAGTGAAATTGAAAGTCAAATACAAATAGCAAAATCAAATATTAAAAATGCTTCTGATTATATTTATTATTTATTAGATGAAAATGCTAATAATAAAATTTTAAAACCAGCAGATGAATTAACTTTAATTGCTAACAACAAAATACCAGATAATTATTATTCATTAAATGAAAACAGAAAAGACTTACAAGCTTATAACAAATCGTTAGAAGCATATAGTTGGCTTATTAAAGCCTCAAAATCAAAATATTTCCCACGATTAAATGCTTTTGGCAGTTTTGAACTTTATGATAAAAATTTTGCTCAATTTAATGCTAATGGATATTTAGTAGGCTTACAATTTTCTTGGAATATTTTTGATGGTTTTAAAGCAAAAAATGAACAGAAAAAATATAAAGCAGAATTAGCAAAATCTAAAACCGATATTTTACAATACACTAAACAAAGCCAGTTAGAGTTTAATAAAACTATAAGACAAGTTCAAGATGCATACTCCAAAATAACATTTACCAAAAAAGCATTTGAGCAAACAAAAGAAGCTTATAGAATTAGGCAAAATCGTTTTACGCAAGGATTAGAAAAATCGGCTGATTTACTTTCAGCAGAAACATTAATGTTTCAAAAAGAATTATCATACCATCAAGCCATTTTTGAATTTAATAGTACTTACGAATATTATCAATTCTTATTAAAATAAACAAAGCATCATTTAACACTTACAAAAAATACATCATCAAATAATTTATTTATTATGAAAAAATACAGCTACGCAACTATCATTTTACTATCATTTGTTTTAGTTGCTTGTTCATCTACTAACGATAAAAAAGTTACTAATAATAACAATACCCCAATAAGTGTTAGTATCAGTAAAGCCAATGAAACATTACCTAATAACCATACAACAGTAAGTGGTAAAATAGTTTCAAAAAATGTTGTTAATATATCTACCAGAATGATGGGATATATTACAAACATACATGCAGCTTTAGGGCAACAAGTAAAAGCAGGACAATTATTAGTAAATATTAATGCAGCAGATATTAAAGCTAAAGATGGGCAAACAGATGCTATGATACAACAGGCACAAGCCAATTTTGATAATGCAAAAAAAGACTATGAAAGATTTCAAAACCTATTCAATAATAAAAGTGCAACACAAAAAGAGTTAGATGATATGAAAGCCAGATATCAAATGGCAAAAGCAAATGTAGAAGCTGCACAACAAATGAAAAGTGAAGTAAATGCACAATATAATTACACCAATATTGTATCGCCAATTGCAGGAATTGTAACTGCTAAATATGCAGAACAAGGAAGTTTAGCTAACCCAGGAATGCCCATATTAACTATTGAATCTCCTACCAACTTACAGGTTCAAGCATTAGTAGCAGAAGAAGATATTACACTTGTAAAAGCAGGAATAACAGTAGTAGTTTTTATAAAATCTATTAACAAAACTATCAAAGGAAATGTTGCAGAAATTAGTAAATCTGCTGTAAACACTGGTGGTCAATATGTGGTAAAAATTAATATTCCATATTCTTCAGACTTATTGCCAGGTATGTTTGTTAATGTTCAATTTCCTTTTAAAAATAACTATATAACAACATCTAATAATTCTATAAATATTATGATACCCAAAACTGCATTAGTTGAACAGGGGCAACTAACAGGTGTTTATGTAGTAAGCTCTCAACAAACTGCTGTATTAAGATGGATAAGAATAGGAAAAGTTGTGGGAGACAAAGTAGAAGTTTTATCAGGTTTAAGTGCAGAAGAAACTTATATAATATCATCAAATGAAAAATTATATAATGGTGCAAAAGTTCAAACAACCAATTAAACATTAAGCAATACGAATCAATAAAACTTCAGTTGAATAATATTAAATAAAACATTTTATGGAAAAAGGATTTGCAGGAAGAATAGCAGAGTTTTTCATCAACTCTAAACTTACAATTTTATTAATGATTGCACTAATGATAATTGGTGTATATAGTTCTACTTTAATACCAAGAGAAGAAGAACCACAAATAATTATACCAATGGCAGATATTATGGTTGGTTACCCAGGTGCTGGTTCAAAAGAAGTTGAAAGTCGTGTTACAAAACCATTAGAAAAAGTAATTTCTAATATTAAAGGTGTAGAGCATATTCACTCTATGTCTATGAATGGACAAGCAATGATAATTGTTCAGTTTTATGTTGGTGAAGATGCAGAACGATCTTATGTAAAACTGTATGATGAGCTGATGAAAAATAAAAATATTTTTCCAAAAGGTGTGATGGAGCCAATGGTAAAAACTCGTTCAATAGATGATGTGCCAATGTTGGGTCTTACTCTTTGGAGTGAAAAATATAATGATTTTGAACTTAGACAAATAGGCGAAGAATTTGCCACAGAAATAAAGAAAATAAAAGATGTATCTCTAACAAAAATTACAGGTGGTAGAAATAGACAACTACAAATAATTGTAGATAAAGATAAAATGGCAGAACTGAATGTTGATGCACTTTCTGTAATGCAAATGATACAAGCTAATAATGGAAGTTTACAATCTGGTAAGTTTAATAATGCAGATACAGAATATTTATTAACGACAGGGCAATTTTTAAATTCAGCAGAAGAGGTAGAAAATTTAGTAGTGGGTAATTTTCAAAATATGCCTGTTTACTTAAAGCAAGTTGCTACAGTAAAAGATGGAGCATCTGACCCTGCAAATTATGTGAGTTTTGGTTATGGCAATACAGTAGAAAGTAGTAAACAATTCAAATCTGAATATCCTGCTGTTACCATTTCTATTTCAAAAGTAAAAGGAGCCGATGCTATGAAAATATCTAAGCATATTATTTCAAAAGCAGAGGAGCTTAAAAAAACTTTATTGCCCAATGATGTGCATGTAGAAGTTACCAGAAACTATGGCGAAACAGCTTCTCACAAAGTATCAGAGTTGTTGCTACACTTGGGTATTGCTATAATTGCAGTAACTGTGTTAGTAATGTTAGCAATGGGTTGGCGAGGTGGTTTAGTAGTGTTTTTATCTGTTCCATTAACTTTTGCATTAACGCTATTTAGTTATTATATTTTAGGATATACACTTAATAGAATTACACTTTTTGCTTTAGTGTTTGTGGTTGGTATTGTTGTAGATGATAGCATCATTATTGCAGAAAATATGCACAGACATTTTCATGCAAAAAAATTACCTTTTAAACAAGCTGCTATTTATGCTATTAATGAAGTTGGTAATCCTACCATATTAGCAACCTTTACAGTTATTGCAGCTATATTGCCAATGGCATTTGTATCTGGTATGATGGGACCTTATATGAGTCCAATGCCTATTGGAGCTTCCATAGCAATGTTACTATCCTTATTTATTGCATTAACTGTTACTCCATACTTAGGTTATCATTTATTAAAAGTAAAAGATAAGGAAATGCACAAAGAAGAACAAGGTTTAGAATCTTCTATGATTTATAAAATTTATAAAAAAATAGAACAGCCATTATTAAATAGTCGTTCTAAAAGATGGATTATTACGAGTGTTACATTAGTAATGTTGTTGGTTTCTGTTGCTGCATTTTTTACAAAATGGGTTGCTGTAAAAATGTTGCCATTTGATAATAAAAATGAATTACAAGTGGTTATTGATATGCCCGAAGGAACAACATTAGAAAGAACAAATGCTGTTGCACAAGATATAGCACAATACATTAAAACAATACCAGAAGTAGTAAATTATCAAAGCTATGTAGGTTCATCTGCACCAATTACTTTTAATGGATTAGTTCGTCATTATGATTTAAGAGGAGCAGGAAATACAGCAGATATTCAAGTAAATCTTATAAATAAAGAAGAACGTAAAGATCAAAGCCATGATGTAGCAAAAAAGATAAGACCAAGTATTCAAAAAATTGCAGCAAAATATAATGCAAATGTAAAAATTGTAGAAGTACCGCCAGGACCACCAGTATTATCAACTATTGTAGCAGAAATTTATGGACCAGATTATGATGGACAAATAACTGTTGCAAAACAAGTAGAAGATATTTTAAAGAAAACAGATGATGTTGTAGATATTGATTGGATGGTAGAAGCACCTCAAAAAGAATTTACATTAAAAACAGATAAGGAAAGAGCAATGTTAAATGGTATTGCACCACAAGAAATCATTGCTAATATTAGTTACTTGGTTGGTCAATATCCAATAGGAAATTTATATGATGAAAAATCTAATGACCCTGTAAATATTGTTATGAAATTAAAAGATGCTGATAAATCATCTCTTCAAGAAATTACAAATTTAAAAGTAAAAGGGCAACAAGGAATGATACCAATCAGCAACATTGTTCAAGTAGAAGAAAAAGAAGCAGATAAAACTATTTACAGGAAAGACCAAAAACGAGTAGTATATGTTTTAGCAGATATGGCTGGAGCATTAGAAAGCCCTGTATATGCTATTTTAGGAATGGATAAAAAGCTACAAAAAATTCAATTACCAAAAGGCTATACATTAAATGAGTTGTATATTAATCAACCAGAAGATGAAAATAATTATACAGTTAAATGGGATGGAGAGTGGCAAATAACTTTAGAGGTTTTCAGAGATTTAGGTGTTGCATTTGCTGTAGTAATTATAGTTATTTATATGCTAATAGTTGGTTGGTTTCAAAACTTTAAAACACCAATTGTAATGATGGTAGCTATACCATTATCATTAATAGGCATTGTTTTAGGTCATTGGCTTTTAGGTGCATATTTTACTGCCACTTCATTTATTGGAATGATTGCTCTTGCTGGAGTAATGGTAAGAAATTCAGTTTTACTGATAGATTTTATTGAAATAAGATTAAATGAAGGTATTCCAATTAAACAAGCAATTATAGAAGCTGGTGCTGTAAGAACTACTCCAATTTTATTAACTACTGGTGCTGTAGTTATTGGTGCAGTTATTATATTATTTGATCCAATTTTTCAAGGGCTTGCTATATCATTAGTTTTTGGTGCTATTGTTTCTACACTTTTAACATTAGTAGTTGTGCCACTAATTTATTATATAACAGAAAGAAAAAAATGGGAATCAACCCATCATTCATAATTCAATAAAATGATAGAAAAAAATCAATCATAATTATTAACCATAAAATATTCATGTATGAAACTAATACTTATTACTGTTGTAGAAGAGTTTGAACAAGAGGTAAAAAAAATACTCAAACACTCTGGTGTAAAATCATTTTCTCTACATCCTGTAAAAGGATATAAAAATAATTCTGAAGATAATTTACACAATTGGTTTGGTATAGATGATATTGCTATTAATTCTCTCCTATTTATTGTTTTTGCTCAACAACAATCTATAGAAGAAATTATTGAAAAGGTAACATTATTTAACCAACATCAAGACTCACAATCTCAAATTCATTTAGTAAGTATTCAAACAGATAAATCAATTTAAAAAACAAAAAATATGGAAACAAGAATTGTACATGCCATTGCAGGCACATTTATTTTAGCAAGTTTATTTTTAGGAATTTATGTAAGCCCAAATTGGTTTTGGCTTACAGGATTAGTTGGTGTAAACTTATGGATTCATGCACTAACCAATTGGTGTTTTATGATTTTAATAATTAGAAAATTTTCTGCTAAAAAAACTACAACAAACTGTTGTTCTTAAAAGTAAAACAAAAGAGTTTGTAATAGGAGTAGAAGTAATTAAGCTACTTATGTAATTGAAAGATGAAGGTGTTTATCTTTCATAAGTCTATAAATTAACAGGGCTACAAAATTGTAGCCCTGTTAAACTTAGATAATCAATTGTAACTATTCAACAATAATACTTTGAGTATTGTTATAATCTTTACCTTTTATTGCTAATTGATACATACCAGAAGTAATTCTATTAGGTAATGTAATGCTATAAGAGGCTGAAGTACCAGCATGATTTAATGTTTGACTATATAATAATTGACCTGATAAGTTATATACTTGAACATCATAATCTCCTTTTGCAAGGTTTTCTGAAAGTATATTCATTTTTCTATCTTTTATTGGATTAGGATATACAGTTATTGATCCTCCTTTTTCACTCATTCTTACTAATACAGTAGAACTATAGGTTATTTTTCCATCTTTACCAATTGCTTTAATACGATAGTAATTATTGCCTGATAAAGGTGATGCATCTATCCAATTATATTTTTGTTCTGATGATATAGTAGTACCTATTGCAAGAGTATTTCCAACAACAGAAAGTTCATTTACATTACTACCTCTTTCTATTTCATATTTTGAAATATTACTTTCTGCAACATTCCAACTAACATTTATTTTCTTGTCTGTTTGTGCAGCTGATACTTTAATAAATGAAATTGGTAATACATTACTATTCTTAAATACTAAAGCAAATCTAAGATTGTAAGTATTGGCATCATTAGTAACTGTATAATTATAGGTTGAAGAACTACCCATAGTTAATTGAGTTAGTGTATTAGTATATTTATCTAACAAGTATGCTTGTAGTCCGTTGTTTTCAAAATGTTCTGTATTAACTTCTATTTGATAATTACCACCTACTGTTGCTCCAGTACCATAATACATACGAAGAGTAACAGTGTCATCAGCAACTGCTTGTTGTCTTCCTTCAATACACCATTGCTTATTGTTTTTACTAATAATGCTAATGTTTTCAAGGCTATTACTAATTTTAGCTGCATCTTCTGGACCATCTCCATTATTAAAATCATTTCTAAAACCAATTGCAACGCCATCTCTTAAAGTATATGGTGATGTATTGGTTTCTTGTTTATTCAAATTAACATATATTCTTGAAGTTGATGAAGTAGTTGCAGTACGGAATGTTTCAGTAAAATCTCCAGTTGGTGCTTTATGAGATTCTTTAAAAGTAACAGTTGGAGATGTTGTTGTATTTCTAACAAATATTGCTTGCCCTGGTTGAATATATTTATTTGCTGCAGAAGCACCTGGTGCAGTAATATCACTTGTTGCATTATAAGTTACATAACTACCACCTGGAGATACATTAGGGTCGTATAAGTAGTAAGATGATGAGATGTTTGTTGCATCAGCATAAACTAAACTCCAATCCACTATACAAGCATAAGGATTTGGAATAATTGTAAAGCCTGTAGCGGAAGCACTATTTAATCTTACTGTATTATCTGTAACAGCATTAGCAGTAACACGTGTTGTTGTAAATGCAACATCTCCAGTTATTAATGTACCAGTTGTTCGTAAAATTGCTGGTGCATTCATCCCAGTAGGAGTTGGGTTTTGATATAAATCAACCAATCTATTTCCTCTAATTAAAACTCTATAACCTTTAAATCCATTTAATGCTACTTTAGTATTACGAGAGGTAACAGTACTCCAAGTAGTCCAAGAACTAGCACCAGTTCCAAGATCTATATCAAAAGAGCTAAGAGAACCAGCTCCAGTATAAGTAATATCAAAGCCTGTTGTAGCATCTACTCCACCTGGAGATGCTCCTGCTTTTCCTGAAATATGTGTACCATAATAAACACCATTATCTAATCCAGTTCCACCACTTTCTTGCCAAGTATCAAAAATTGTTCTTGTACCTGGGTGAAGCCCTGCAGCTAAATCTCTATATTGTCTTACACCAGTTCCACCTGTTTGTGGTATATATCTTTCCACCCTAAATGCAGCATTAGTGCCATAAGAAACAGCACCACCTATAGAAGCCACCTGAGCTGTATTAGTTAAAGAAGTTGAACGTAAAGTAAATAAATAGTTATTAGGTAATCGCAATGTACCAGCTTCTATGGATAATAATCCTCTTAAGAAGAAGTTTTGATTATTTAATGTTAGTTGATTGGTTCTATTAATTGTAAAGTTTTTAAACTCAGTTCCATTAAATACATTATTAGGTATGGTAAATGCATTACCAGCAACAAATCCTGTTGTACCAAAAGCCAATTCAGAATTATTACTTAAAGTAATTGTACCAGATGTTCTTGAAATTGGTGTATTGCTTGTATGAAGTGTTAATGAATTTGAGCCAACTACTAATGAGCCTGTTGCTAATGTTAATATCCCAGAAAGTGAAGTATTTCCTGTTAAACTTACAGTACCTGCTGAGTTTATTTCAATATTTGTATAATTAATAGAACTTGATAAAGTGGCTGACGTGCCTGCCATTATTATTCTTCCAGTAGCTGATGAAGTTTCATCTCCAGAGCCTATTGTATTTCCACTAACAGTTACTGTAGAGTTAGTACCTGAAAGAGATATAGTAGTGCCTGCAGTCATATTCAAATTACCAGTTACATCAATATTTGTAGTATTAGAAGAAATTCTAAATGTACCAGAGTTAATATTTAAGTTTCCTCCTACGTCTATTGTACCAGCAGTATTATTAATAATAAAGAAGCCAGAACCTGCTCCTACATTCAAATGACTGCTTAAAGTAATAGGATTATTACCCCAATTTACAGTTCCATTAGATTTATTAATAGTTAAATCTGCAAAATTGGTTGGTGTAGCAAATAAACTATTGGGTACGGTAATATTATTTGTTTGAACTCCACTTCCTATATTAAAATGAGAAGTTGATGCCATAGAAATATTGCCTGCACCTACTTTAGAAAAAGGCGTTGTTGAAGTACTTAAATTAGACAATGTATTATTTGCACCAACATTTATAAAACCATTATTAATATAAATATTACCCGCAGTGCCTGATATAGAAACTGTACCTGTATTATCTGGTACATTAAGTGTTCCTGCTGTTAAAGTTAATCTTCCGGAAAAGTCTGTATTTCCTATAACACTTACATTACCTGCTGAATTTATTTCAACATTATTATAACTAATATTATTAGACAATGTTTTACTTGCCCCAACCATTATTATTCTGCCTGTTGATGCAGTCTGAGTACCACTCCCTGTAACATTTCCACTAACTGTGGCAGTTGCATTTGCACCAAGCAAGTAAATAGAAGCTCCTGATGCAATATCTAAATCTCCTCCAATACTAACATCAACAGCAACATTATTAATTCTAAATTGTCCTGTGTTTATATTTAGGTCTCCTCCAATTGCCATTGTACCAGCTATATTATTTATTGAAAAATATCCTGTTCCATAATCAATACTAACATTGCCTGTAAATGTTATTGGGTTGATACCCCAATTAGTATATCCAGATGCCCTGTTAATAACAAGGCTTCCTGCTGTAGTTGGAGTTACAAATAAATCATTAGGAATGGTAATGTTTGTTGATTGGCTACCATCTCCAATTACTATAGTTGAACCAGTTGTTGTTACAATTTGTCCAGTTTGAGTAGTGCCATTTCTTTGTATAGGAGCTGCTGAATAATAAAATGACAAACTATTGTTGCCTATTGCCAAGTTTCCTAAAGTTAATCTTAAAAAACCATTTATAGTTGTATTACCAGCTAAACTAATGGTTCCTGTAGAATTAATATCAAGATTGCCATAAGCAATGCTTGAAGAAATTGTTTTACCTATCCCTGTAGCTATAATTCTATTTCCTGTAGATAATGTACCAGTTACAGAACCACCACCTGTTATATTGCCATCAACAGTTACAGTACCAGTAGTAGAAGAAAGATTTAATGTACCTCCTATATGAAAATTACCATTAACTTGTAAACTAGTATTTGAACCACTTATAGCACCACTTGTCCTAACTTCTCCACTATTATTAATGTCTAAATTACCAATTACAAGTGCATTTGCATTACTTGCTGTAATATTTAGTAACCCGGTATTATTTATTTCTAAATCAGCATTAGCTGTAAAATTATTTGCAGCAGAAAGTATTAACTGTCCTGCATTATTTATTGTTACTTTTCCATCAACTTCTACTGTTCCTGTAACGCTATTTGCTGTGAAAACACCTGAATTTACAGTTAAAGTTCCAGCAAGTCTAATAGGGTTATTACTTAAGGTTACAGTATTTCCAGCACCTCTATCAATTGTTAAATTAGCAAAATCAGCAGGTGATGTTGTAAAAAGTGTATTGGGTAATGTGTTTGCAGCTACAGCAGAAGAACCAAATACAATATTAGCAGATGCACCAACAGTTAAAGTACCACTTGTTCTTGCAAAAGGACTTAAGGTACTATTTTGAAAAGTAAGTGTATTGTTGCCAATATCTAAAACTCCATTTGTTAATGTTATTCTTCCATTTAAGTATAAATCACTTGAAGCTGTTACTGTTGCTGCTGCATTATTAATAGTTAAACTTGTATATTCTGGCACATAACTACCACCAGACGAAAGACCTGTACCATGCGTAGTAGAGCTAATTAATGTAGCAGAAGTTCTCATATCTGTTGCTCTTAAGGATAGGTTATCTATTTTTAAAATACCACTACTACCACCTGCATTAAAACCAATAATTCTAATATACCCATTTGCAGCATTATTAAATGCAGCTGGTAAAGTAAATGTTTTAGAAGCCCAAGAACTAGTAACTGCAGTAGTTGTGTTTATTCTTGTCCAAGTTGTACCATTAGTGCTGTAATAAACATCTACATTTTGAGGCATATTCACTCCAACACCTACAAAGTCAAAAGATAAAGAAAGTGTGTAAAAACCAGTACAAGTGAATGTACTAAATTGAATACTAGGGTTTGTAGCGGCAGAAGTAACATTAGTTGTAAAACCAGAATATCCTAATGCATAGCCATCTATAGAACCTCCATAGTTTGCTGCATTACCAGCACCATGATTGGCTGATAAACCCCCATTGATAGTCATAGTTGGTGAGCCTACAGAGGCAATAATTGCTTCAGGAGTAGTTTCTACAGTGGTAGTTCTTGCAGCATTATCTTCAAAATCATAATATGCTATTGGCAACTGAGATTTTGAAACAAATCCTACAAACAATAAAGCAATTAAAAAAGTAAATTTTAAAATTTTCATAACTTATAAAATATAAAGTTTTTGCAAATAAATTTTAGTATTAGTATATTTTCATCAAAATTAATAAACAAAAATAGCAAATAGTACAAAAATATAATACAAAATAAAGGTATTTTATATTATCCTTATCAATTATTTATTCTGAAAATAGATATTAACATTTGCAAAGTATTAATACAATTTGCTATTCACAAAATTTGCTTCAACAAATAGCCAAATGTTAATTATTTATCATCTTACAGCAAGATTGAATAAACTTCTTAAATGCTGCTTGAAATTGCATTGACATATTTATTTTTTGAAATTCTAAAACTAATTTTTGCAATTATATAACTCCGAATTATTGAAATATATTGTAGAATGTATGCTTATACTTAGAAAAAGCATTAACAATAGATAATGTTATTTGATGTTTACATAATCTTTAACCTTATATTTGCCCTCCAAAATTTTGCATAAGTGGCAACTAAATTTTCAAAAGAAACCTATTTATATTGGTATGAATTAATGCAATTAATTCGCCAATTTGAACTAAAAGCTGAAGAAATGTATAAAATGGCTGGAAAAATTCGTGGATTTTTTCATTCTTATGCAGGACAAGAAGCTATTGCTGCTGGATGTTTGACAGCAACAAGACACGAAGATCCATTTATTACCGCCTACAGAGATCATGGCTTGTCTTTAGCCAAAGGCACTACTGCTGATGCCTGTATGGCTGAACTTTATGGAAAAGCTACAGGCTGTGCAAAAGGTAAAGGTGGTAGTATGCACTTTTTTGATGTTAAAAATTATTTTTTTGGAGGACACGGAATTGTAGGAGCACAAATAGGTACAGGTGCAGGTTTAGCTTTTGCAGAAAAATATAAAGGAACTGATAATGTTGTTCTTTGTTTTTTTGGTGATGGTGCTGCAAGACAAGGTATTCTTCACGAAGCTTTTAATATGGCAATGACTTGGAAATTGCCAGTAATTTATATCTGCGAAAATAATAATTATGCAATGGGTACTTCAATAGAACGTGCAAGTAACATTACTGATATTTACAAATTAGCAGATGCTTATGAAATGCCAGCAGACCAAATTAATGGTATGAACCCTGAAGCAGTACACGAAAGTGTTGCAAGAGCAGTAAAACGTGCAAGAGAAAATGGCGGACCAACTTTAATAGAAATGAAAACTTATCGCTATAAAGGACACTCAATTAGCGACCCTCAAAAATATCGTACCAAAGAAGAGGTTGAAGAGTATAAAGAAAAAGATCCAATAGGACTTGTATATAATACCATATTAGAAAACAATTTTGCCAATATGGAAGACCTTGCAGCTATAGATGCAAAAGTAGCTGCAGTAGTAGAAGCAAGTGTTCAATTTGCTGAAAATAGCCCTTTCCCAGATGATAGCGAAGTTTTAAAAGATATATATGCAGATGAAAACTATCCTTTCATTGTAGATTAACACAATAAAAAAATTGAACTAATACTAAAAATCCCCAATTTTGCACCCATTTTATAAACAACTATTAAAACAATGAGTGAACAAGCAGTTAAGAAAGAATTTTGGCTTCAATTAGAAAGTCTATGGCATAAAAACAGTAAAATTATTATTATAGTAGTTTCTGCTATCGTTTTAATTGCAGCAGCATTATATGGCTATAAAGAATTTGTAGTATTACCAAAAGAAGAAAAAGCAGCAGAAGCACTATATAAAGTGCAACAGTGGTATGCACAAGACTCATCTAACTATGTAATTAATGGAGATACAACAGGTGCAAAAGGTGCCTTGTATATTATTAAAAATTATAGTGGTACAAAGTCTGCAAATCTTGCAACCTTTTATGTTGGTGTTAGTTATTTAAAACTAAAAGATTTTTCAAATGCTATTAAATATTTGAAAGATTTCAACACAAAATCTTTACCTGTACAAATGGCTGCTTATACTGCTCTAGGACATGCTTATGCTGAATCTGGTAAAAAAGATGATGCTGTAAGTTTTTACAAAAAAGCTGGTAGTACTTTTGAAGATGATAAAGATAATTCTGCTGAAAATTTATTTTTAGCTGCCCAGTTATTAGAAACAATGAATAAAAATAAAGAAGCATTGGAATTGTATAAAACAATTAAACAAAAATTTCCTCAAACACATAAAGGCAACGAAGCTGATAAATATATTTACAGATTAAGTATAGAAAAAAATGATTTTAGCATTAACTAATTATGGCAACTAAAGGAAATAAAAACTTATTTAAAGGCATCCCAAAAACAAAGGATGCCTTTATAATAATTGTAAAAACAGAATGGAATAGTAGTATTGTAAATAAATTAGAAGCTGGAGTAAAAAAAGTTTTACAAGCTACTAATATTTCTTACAAAACAATTACAGTACCTGGTGCTGTTGAAATACCTTTTGCAGTTAAACAACATTATACTTTTACTAATAAATTGCCTGATGCTTATATTACTTTAGGTACAGTAATTAAAGGCGATACACCACATTTTGATTATGTGTGCAAGTTTGTTACAGATGGTGTTTTGCAATTAAATTTATCTATGAATGTACCAGTTATTTTTGGTGTATTAACTGTAAATTCTGAAGAAGAAGCTAAAGACAGAACTGTTGGAAAACATGGAAACAAAGGAGAAGAATTTGCACTATCTGCTTTAAAAATGATTTCGGTAAATCGTGGCTTGCAGAAAGGATAATTTTTATTATTCTTCTTCTTTAAAATCAAAAAGAGTTGCTGTAAATAAAGCTCTTTCTCTTTTCTTAAACATTACATTCCAATTACCAATATATCTTAAAATTTTAGGTACTGTGTATCCTTTAAAGTTGGTCATTTGAACTTCTATACTTACATCAAAATCGTAAACACCTGCACTATAACTTAATGAGTAACTTCTATAAGCTACTTCTAATGTTTTAGGGTCAAACCAAGTAGTCATTTCATCTACTACAACTTTATCTTTCTTAAAAAAACCTAAGCCTTCTTTTGGTACAATTGAAAACACATAATATAATTTATTTTCTTTTTCTTGCAAGTCTAATTTGTAGTCATAAATTTTATGTGCTGCATCATCATATAAATCTAACTTTCCTCCAATAAAAGGAATACCTGGAATTTTTTTCCCTGGATTAAAAAATAGCATCTTTAATTGTTCTTTGTGTTTATCCATTCCTTTTTTATCTGTAACAGAAAAAGCATTTCCTGCAACAATATTTGTTTCGTTACAAACTTTTCCTTTGGTAAAAAATAAGGAGGCATACATACGAGCAGTAGTGTAATTGTAGTCTTTATTATTATCGTAAAAATCTCCAGTAATTGATTCTTCTAACACTTGCATAGTTCTGCAATGGTTGTCTCTTTCTTGCTTTGTTTTACTAAATAAAGATGCTTTTACTTTTCCTTTTTTATCCAACATTTTAATATCGTTATAAGCTGTAAAGCCTAATATACGAAGATTTTTAAATGCCTTGTAAAAACTGGTATCTTCTTTGATTTGTTTTAGTAGCGTATTATAATCAAATCCATTTCTTACTACTACTTCGGTAAGGGTAAATTTTTTGTTATCAATAACAACAACAGAATCTTGTGCCCGTAATAAATTATTAAAAAAAATAAAAAGTATAAAAGCAATTAATCTCATTTCATAAAAATCATTTTGTAATCAACTTTTACTTTGCCTTTAGAAATATCATTTAATTTTCCTTGCAATAATTTTTTTCTAAGAGGTTTTAAATAGTCAATAAATAATTTGCCTTCAATATGGTCGTATTCGTGTAAAATTACTCTTGCAGTAATGCCATGAAATGCTTCAATATGTGCTTTAAAATTTTCATCCATATATTCTAACACCACCATTTCTGGTCTTAAAATATCTTCTCTTATTTTAGGAATTGAAAGACACCCTTCGTTATAAAACCATTCATCTCCATCTAAGTCTTTTATTTGTGCATTTATAAAGACTTTTTTAATTCCTGGAGCATCAGAATATTGTTTCTTTTCAGCATCATCCATATTTTCATATATCTGTAATGTATCAACAACAAACAATCTAATTTCTTTATTTATTTGAGGAGCAGCCAAACCTACACCATTGCTAGCATACATTGTTTCCCACATATCGCTAATTAATGTATGTAGCTTAGGATAATTAGCATCAAT
The DNA here is from genome assembly GCA_051715485.1 of Chitinophagales bacterium. Lineage (GTDB taxonomy): Bacteria > Bacteroidota > Bacteroidia > Chitinophagales > Chitinophagaceae > UBA1930. Next base: position 17,150 of record JBPXJV010000014.1, on the reverse strand, counting down.
ATTGGTAGCTTTTTTTCTAAGAATTGCTGCACCATAAGCTACAATAGGAAAAATCATTATTTATAATTATTAAAATGAAAAAATGAAGTAGCAAATGTATGGCTAAAAACTTGATGTTTAGTATTGTGTTATAGATATAAATCTGTTAAACCCAGACTCTGCATTAGGAATATAAATTAGTTTTTCGGATTTCGGATTTTGTTTTTAGATTTTAGTTTTTCGGTTTTCGTGATTCTATCGCTTAATTTGGGGTGAAGATTGCTTCGTCTATGACTCGCAATGACGATGAGAAGGATTTTTCGTTACTGACAGAGAACTTGTACACTTTTCTATTCGTCTTTGCGAGGGCTTTTGCCCGAAGCAATCAAGTGAAGCTAATGTGATTGAATCCAGATTTTGCATTAGGAATATAAATTAGTTTTTCGGATTTCGGATTTTGTTTTTAGATTTTAGTTTTTCGGTTTTCGTGTTTCTATCGCTTAATTTGGGGTGAAGAATTTTTCAAGATTTATTTGTAAGAAACTCTTGCAACATAATAGTAGCAGCTATTTGGTCTGTATTGCTTTTAATTTGTCTTTGCTTTTTTTTCATGCCCATTTGTATCATTGCTTGAGCTGCCATTTTAGAAGTAAAACGCTCATCTATCATTTGTATAGGAATAGAAGGAAATTTCTTTTTAAATTTTTCTGCAAAAGAATATACTAATGGTGTTGCATGCGTTGCAGTATCATCTAAGTTTAATGGCTCTCCAAGTAACAACAACTCTACTTGTTCTTGTAAAAAATATTTTTCAAGAAATGAAAATAATTCAGGTGTATTAACAGTTGTTAGAGCTGTAGCAATAATTTGAAATGGGTCTGTAACTGCTATGCCTGTTCTTTTGGCACCATAGTCTATACACATTATTCTTGCCATAGTGGTGCTTTTATGTTGGTATTATTTTAAATCAAATCCATAAGCAACTCTTAATGCAAATTGCTTACAATATTTACCAAAATCAGTTGCATCTTCATACTTCACACTAAAGTCAATTGTTTTAAATGATAGCCCAACAGATGGAGACCAAATAAATGAACGACCACTGCCTTTTACTAATCCAAAACCAATTCCTATTTCTCCTGCAGTATATAAATTTTCTCCCCAAAAATATTTTGCTCCTGCTTTTAAAGGAATATATCCCATACTTGAAATATTATTTTTTGCAAAAAATTCTGTAACACCTGTTGTTAAAATAAAATGTGTTTTTTCGGCTATTTTGGTTTGTATTCTAATATCAGCACCAAGTGTTAAACCATAACCACCATTAGAAGCCACACCTGGCATAATGCTAACACCCATTTTCCATTTTTGAGCGTTAGTAGAATTTGAAAATATTAATGTTGAAGCTAAAAATGCTATAAAAAGTAAATGTTTCATAAATAAGAATTAATAAAAATTATTTTGAAGTTTGTAAATATGTATCTAACTCATCCATCATATTGCTACTGCCAATAAATAATGGTGTTCTTTGATGTAATTCTTTGGGTTGAATATCTAAAATTCTTTGTTTACCATTAGTTGCTCTACCTCCTGCTTTTTCTACAATAAATGCAAAAGGATTGCACTCGTATAACAAACGCAATTTACCATTTGGTTTATCTGTTGTGCCAGGGTATGTAAAAATTCCTCCTTTAATTAAATTTCTATGAACATCAGAAACCATACTACCAATATAACGTTGAGTGTAAGGACCACCATCTGCTTTTGTTTTCTTTTGGCAAGCAGTAATATATTCTTTTACACCTTGCTCGTATTGAAAAAAGTTTCCATGATTTACAGAATATATTTTTCCTTTTTCGGGGCATTGAATATTTGGATGACTTAAACAAAACTCCCCTATTTGTTGGTCTAATGTAAAACCATTCACTCCTCTCTTAGTTGCATAAACCAACATTGTACTACTTCCATAAATTACATATCCAGCAGCTACTTGTTTATTACCTGGTTGTAAAAAATCTTCCATTGTACAAGGTTTCCCTAATTCACTCACTCTTCTATAAATGCTAAAAATAGTACCAATAGATACATTTACATCTATATTACTACTACCATCTAAAGGGTCAAATAAGCAAACATATTTACTATTATTACTTACAGGATCATCAAATATTTCTATATCATCCATTTCTTCACTACCAATACCAGCACAACTAATACCATGTTTTAAAACTCCCATCATTTGGTTGTTGGCAAAAACATCCAACTTCATTACTTCTTCTCCTTGTACATTGGTTGTGCCAAAAGCACCTAAAATATCTATTAGTCCAGCTTTATTTACTTCTACATTAATACGTTTTGCAGCTAAACCAATATCTCTTAATAAAGAACTTAGCTCACCAGTTGCAGAAGGAAAATCTCTTAATTGTTGAATGGTGAATTCATCAAGGGTTAAAACGCTTCTATTAACAATCATAACAGTTAATTTTAAAACATTGAAAAGTTGATAATTTTTGCTGCAAATGTATTGTAAGCAAATTACATTTTTATAATTATGCATTAATAAAGAATAAAAATGACTAAGAACATAACTCATTTTATCAATTACCAATACTTTTGTACTCTTTAATCATTCTTATCAATTTTTATTATGTTTAATAAATTCATTGCAGCATTGCTGCCTTATATGCCTCAAAAATTTGTTTGGATTTTTTCTAAAAGATATGTTGCTGGCTTAAATATTAATGATGCTTTAGAAAATTGTAAAGCATTAAACAAAGAAGGAATTGTAGTAACATTAGATATTTTAGGAGAATTTATTAGCACACTTTCTGAAGCAGAAGCTAATACAAAAGAATATTTAGATGCTATTGAAAAAGCAGAAAAACAAAACATAAAAGGCAACTATTCTTTAAAGCCAACCATGTTTGGGTTATTATTAGATAAAGAAGTTTGCTATAACCATATAAGAACTATTGTAGCCAAAGCTGCATCTTATAACAACTTTGTAAGAATTGATATGGAAGACTCTCCATGCACTGATTTAGAGATTGAAATTTTTAGAAGAATAAAAAAAGAATTTCCTAAAAATGTAGGTTTGGTTTTACAAGCATACTTAAAAAGAACCAAAAAAGATATTGAAAATATGCTTGATTTAAACTCTGCTGAAATACCTGTAAACTATCGTTTATGCAAAGGAATTTATGTAGAGCCTGCTGAAATTGCCTACAAAGGTTACGAAGAAATTATTGAGCATTTTTTAGATGACCTCGAATATATGTTTCAACAAAAAATTTATGTTGGTATTGCTACACACGATAAACCAGTTGTTGATGGTGCGTTAAAACTAATTGAAAAATATAATGTACCTAAAAATATGTACGAATTTCAAATGTTGTATGGCGTAACACCTGAGTTAAGAAAAACTATTGTAGATGCTGGTCATAAAATGAGGGTTTATGTTCCTTATGGTGTTAAATGGTTTGCCTATTGCACAAGAAGATTAAAAGAAAATCCTAAAATGACTGGAATGATTATAAAAGCAATGTTTAGTAGAGGTTAATAAAATTGTAGTTTATATAATATTACATTCTTCTAATAAATTGAACTATTCTTAACGTTTAGAGAAAATATTTAATACTCTAATACTATACTTTTGCTGCACATTAAAATAAACTTATAGCAAGTAATTATTCCTTTACTTAATTGAATTTTTACAGCTCTATTAAAAATGTTTCTCATTTTTTTGCAACTCTTTTAGTTGATTGAAAAAATAAAATTCAAATTAAATAGCAGAATCACACATCAAAATATTATACAATTGAAATGGATATAGTAATAGATTTTTTTAAGCATATATTAGAGCCTGATTGGATTATGAGAAATGGTGGCTTATATTTAGTAGTCTTAATTTTATTTATAGAAACTGGCGTATTTTTTGGCTTTTTACTGCCAGGCGATCCACTATTATTTATTTCAGGAATGGTTATAGCTTCTGCAAATGAATCACATTATCCTTTTAGTGCAGACTTTTTAAATTTACCATTTTGGATGCTATTGTTTACAGCTTCCACCATTTTAGGAAATTATTTTGGATATTGGTTTGGCAATAAATTTAAAATATTATTAGATAACCCAAATGGAACATGGTTTTTAAAAAGAAAACACATTAATACTGCTCATGATTTTTATGAAAAAAGAGGTGGGCTAACCATACTTGTTGCAAGATTTTTACCAATCATCAGAACTTTTGCTCCTATTATTGCAGGAACAGTAAAAATGGACTTTAAAAAATTCTCATTCTATAACATTATAGGAGCAGTTTTATGGGTAGGTAGCTTAACTTCTTTAGGATATATTTTAGGAGATAATGAATGGGTAAAAAAGAATTTAGAATATGTAATGTTTGGAATTATTATTATTGTTACTGCACCAGTTATTTATAAACTCTTTTTTAAAAATTCAAAATAAACTGTTTTACTTTATAACTTTATTTTTATGATACTTTGGGTAATATTTATTTCTGTTATTATTATTGCATTAATTATAGATTTAGGCATATTTAATAAATCTCCTCACGTAATAAAAACAAAAGAAGCTGCAATTTGGACAACCGTTTGGGTAACTATTGCATTGCTATTTTCTGGTATTATTTTTTTAGCTTTTAAAAATAATTGGATTGCCAATCCTACAAACCTCACTCCTACTAATGCAGTAATAAAATATATTACAGGCTACTTGATAGAACTTTCGTTGAGTGTAGATAATATTTTTGTTATAGCCCTTATTTTTTCTTCATTTGCAATACCTAAAAAATATCAACATGAAGTATTATTTTATGGCGTATTAGGTGCTATCATTTTTAGAGCTATTATGATTGTTTTTGGTGTAGCACTCATCAATAAATTTAGTTGGATAATTTATGTTTTTGGCGTGTTTTTAATTTTCACAGCAATTAAAATGCTTATTAGCCACGATAAGCCAAGCAACCCAAGAGATTCAAAAATTTATAAATGGATAAAGAAGATTTATCCTGTATCAAAATCTGTTTATAGTGATAAATTTTTTATAAAAAAAGGCAAAATAAAATTTGCAACACCATTATTTGTTGCATTAATTATCATTGAACTAACAGATATATTTTTTGCTATTGACAGCATTCCTGCCATATTAGCCATTACAACAGACCCTTTTATTGTCTTCAGTTCAAATATTTTAGCAGTAATGGGTTTAAGGTCAATGTTTTTCTTAGTAGCTGGTATGTTAGATAAATTTAAGTATATCAGTTATAGCTTAATTGTTATACTTGCTTTTGTTGGCGTTAAAATGTTACTTTCTCATCATGTAGATATTCCAGATTGGTTATCATTAGGTGTTATAATACTTTCTTTAGGGAGTGGTATCATGGCATCTAAACTTATAAAACAAAAAGAAGCATAGTATTGTTTAATTTTAATTGGTAGATTAAATTTGTTTCTTAAAAAGTAAGTAATTAAAAATTATTCTAACAATTATTAATTGATGAAAAAATCTATTACTTATTCAATTAAATATTTTCTATCAATGAAGTATAGTTTTATCATTATAACATCATTGCTATTTATTTCTTGTGCTACTACAAAAGATGCAACTGTACTTACCCAAATTGAAAAAAGTAATTGTAATCAAGAAAATAATTTTCATTACTCAAAAAATGATATTCCAACTCCTATTCACCAATTAAAAATTGATACTTCACTATCTAATCATTTTCAGTTTAAAGAATTAAATGTAGCCAATGCTATTGGCATTTTACCATTACTTCAAAACTATGTTCTTAAACTAAGAATGATACATGAAAACAACTCTTTACAAAACCAAATTGATGTTATAAAACTACAACAAGCCATTAATAATAAAATTGATTTAGCATCTTTAGAAATTTCATCAGTAGCTGCTGAACTTGATTGTGAAGAAGAAAGAATTAATCAAATAGCATCTTACTTAAAAGAAAAAGAAAAGAATAAAGAAACAAAATTAACCGTTGGTTCAATCATTTTAGGTTCAGTATCTGCAATAGTTACAGGCATTTTGGTGGCAGGAAAAAATGAAAATAATATTTCAGATTATATTGGTGTTGGTGTTGGTATTGCTGATGCAGTATTAGGTATAATGATTTTAACCAATCAAAGAAATATTGAATTAAAACATCCAAGAAATATTTTATCAGAAGTATGGCATGCAACAGAAACATCTTCTGTTTACCCACCTTCTATTTGGTATTATTTAAACTATTTTAATCCTAATAATCCTAATGAAATTTCTTTAAGAGAACAACTGATTAATAATTGGAAAAGTTTTAATCAAATTAGTGCCACAAAACAAAAATCTACACTTCAATCAATAGATATATATTTTGGTCAAGGTGGAAAATATTCTTCTGACCAACTTGAAAATAGGGCAAATATGTATGACCAAATTGAATCTACAATAAAACTTATGAAACAAGATTTAAGAAATCTTACATTAGGTATCAATAAGTTTCAAAAATCAAGTTTGCTATATTAAAAAGTATCATAAAAACATAGCATAATTTCTCTTTTCAATTTGTTTAACGATTTTAGAAAATGTTGTATGTAAAAAGTGAACAAGAATAGTTTATCTTGGCTACCTTTGCCTTTCAAAAAAAATAAATACTTATGAAGTTTGGTGTTGTAGTTTTTCCAGGCTCTAATTGCGATAGAGATATGCAATTTGCTTTAGAAAACGACCTGAATAAAGAAGTAATTATGCTTTGGCATAAACACAAAGACATAAGTATGTTTTCTACTAACGATTGTATTGTATTACCTGGTGGCTTTTCTTATGGCGATTATTTACGTTGTGGTGCTATTGCACGTTTTAGTCCTATGATGCAAAGTGTTATTGAGTTTGCTAATAAAGGAGGAAAAGTTTTAGGCGTTTGTAATGGATTTCAAATTTTGTGTGAAAGTGGTTTATTGCCTGGTGTATTATTACAAAATGAAAACAGACAATTTATTTGCAAAAATATTTTTATTAAAAGCAAAGAAAGTACACCATTAAAAATTCCTATTGCACATGGTGAAGGGCGTTTTTATGCTGATGAAAACACATTGGATTATTTAGAAAAAAATAATCAGATTATTTTTCGCTATTGCGATGAAAATGGAAATATAAATATACAAACCAATCCTAACGGAACTTTAAGAAATATTGCAGGAATAACCAATAACTTTGGCAACGTTTTTGGAATGATGCCACATCCTGAAAGAGCTACATCTAAATCATTAAATAACTCTGATGGTATTAAAATTTTTGAATTATTAAATCTTAATTAAAATAAAATAGTTATGAAGAAAATTGTATTAACATTAGCTACTATTTTTTTAGCAACCATTGCTTTTGCCCAACCAAAAAATCCTGTAAGTTTTACATACGAAGGAGTTAAAAAAGCTGATGGAACTTATGATATTATTGTAAAAGCAACCATAGAAAAAGGTTGGCATATTTACTCTCAAAATACAGACAAAGGAGGTCCTGTACCAACAACAGTTAAATTTAAACCAAATCCATTAGCTAAAGTTTCAGGTAAAGTATCTGAAAAAGGAAAATTAGAAAAAGTATTTGATAAAGCTTTTGGTGTAAATGTGATGTATTATAGCAATAGCGTAAACTTTATACAAAACTTTAAAGTAAAATCTGGGGTTAAAACTTCTATTCATGGTACTATTGAATATATGGTTTGTGATGATGAAATGTGTTTACCAGCCAAAAAACAAACCTTTGAAGTTAAGATATAACATCACTTAATATTACTACTTATACTGCTTTGCAGAAAATAAAATATACAATGAAAAAAGTATTCCTGTTATTCATTTTATGCTGTATTAGTTTTTGGAGTTTTTCACAAAATGAAAATTTACTTCAATGGAAAATTGAGTATAAAAAAACAGCTCCTCAAACTTATACAATAACAGCAAGTACTACAATACCTGATGGATGGCATTTATATGGCAACAATTCTGCTGTAGAAGGTTTAACATCTGTACAATTTATTACAGCCGATTTTGAAAATGATGAGTTACAAGGAGAACCAACATTTAATAAAGCTCCCTCAACAATTTCAGATCCTTTTTTTGAAAATCAACAAGTAAATATTTTTACAGGAGCAATTACTGTAACACAACAAGTAAAAATTTCTGGTACAGTTCCAGCAAAATTAAAAGGTGTTATAGAAGCCTTTATTGCTAAAGGCGATGAGTTTGTTTCTGCTTCATACCCTTTTAATGCAAACTTAGAAGGTGGTATTGCAGCAACAGTAGATGAACAAAGTTTATTACTAAAATCAATTGATTTAGAAAAACCAGTTGCACAATGTGGCAATGCTGAGTTTGTAGAAAGTTCCAGTAAATTAAAAGTATTTTTATTAGGTATTTTAGGTGGATTAATTGCATTGCTTACTCCTTGTGTTTTTCCTATGATACCTGTTACAGTTTCATTTTTTACTAAGCGTTCTCCTAATCATAAAATTGCAGTAAGAAATGGAATTTTATATGGAGGATTTATTTTCTTAATTTATATTGCAGCAAGTATTCCATTTCATTTATTAAATAATGTACAGCCCGAAATTTTTAATAATATTTCTACCAATGCATGGTTAAATATTTTATTCTTTGCTATCTTTTTATTCTTTGCAATTTCATTTTTTGGCTTTTTTGAAATTACTCTTCCATCAAATATTGCAGGAAAAGCAGATAGTAAAAGTAGTTTAGGCAGCATAGGTGGTATTTTCTTTATGGCTCTTACGCTTACTATTGTTTCATTTTCTTGTACTGGTCCTATTTTAGGTTCTTTATTAGTAGGTACTGCAGGTGGTGGAGCTTGGGATTTAACAGCAGGGTTAGCTGGTTTTGGTGTTGCATTAGCATTGCCTTTTGCTTTGTTTGCAATATTTCCTAATTGGTTAAATTCATTACCAAAAAGTGGTGGTTGGCTTGATACAGTAAAAAAAGTTTTAGCATTTTTAGAAGTGGCTTTTGCTATTAAATTTTTATCAAATGCAGATTTAGTAATGCATTGGGGTTTATTAAAACGTGAAGTATTTATTGCTTTATGGATATTGGTTGGTGTAGGCTTAGTTTTATTTTTATTTGGTTATTTAAAACTACCACACGACAATAATGCAAAAATTAGTAAAGGAAGAAAAATAACAGGCTTAATTGCTTTAGCATTTACCATTTATTTAATTCCTGGTTTAACAAATACAAATTATGCAAATTTAAAATTGCTAAGTGGCTTTCCTCCACCTATGCATTATAGTATTTATGGCAAAGAAAGTGCTCAGCACAAAGGACTTGAAGCTAATGTAACAAACGATTACAACAAAGCATTACAAATGGCTAAAGAACAAAATAAACCTTTGTTAATAGACTTTACAGGATGGGCTTGTGTAAATTGTAGAAAGATGGAAGAAAATGTTTGGACAGTGCCAGAAGTGAAAGAATATATTCAGCAAAATTTTATTCTGCTTTCTTTATATGTTGATGATAAAGAAAAATTACCAGTTACAGAAAGATTTACTTACAAAACCAAAAAAGGTTTTGAAAAAGAAATTGTTACTGTTGGCGATAAATGGGCTACTTTTCAAACAGAAAATTTTGGACAAGCAACACAACCACTCTATGTTATTTTAGATAATGAAGAACGTTTATTAAACCATTCAGTTGGTTATACTCCAGATTATAAAAAATATCTTGAATGGTTGCAATGCGGTAAAAATGCTTTTAAAGCAAAATAGTTTTCTATTAATAAAAATATGATGAAGTTAAAATATGTAGGCACAGGAACACGTGTATTAAATTTTATTATTGATACAATATTTGTTTTTATAATTGCTTACATAGCTTTTAAAATTCACAAATGGTATGTGTTTTATTACAGAATAAGTTATTTTAATTTTGGCTGGTTTTTCTTTGCTTCTATGTTTGTTTACTACACTATTTTAGAATCAATTTTTGCAAGAACACCAGGTAAATGGTTCACACAAAGTAAAGTAGTTAATCAGCAAGGATTTAAGCCATCCTTTCTATCTATCATTATCAGAAGCCTTGTAAGAGTAACAATTATTGATATGTTTTTTATTCCTTTTCTTGATAAAACTTTGCATGATTTTTTAAGTAAAACAGAAGTGGTAGAAAGCTGAAACGAATATCTATAGCCGTGTTTAGTATCTTCATGAATCACAAATATTAATATTATTGTATGTGCAGATATGTACTACTATATTGATGGTAAAATTTTAAAAATTGCCGCTTATAGCTTATCTTGTGAAATAAATTTCAGAAATTATGATACGCCAAATAGTTGTTCCTACTCAAAACAATTACACACTTGAACTACCCGATGAAATGGTTGGCAAAAAAGTGGAAGTAATAGTATTTGAAATTGAAAATGTAACAACAGAAAATAATGGAACAAATAACACTGAAAATCGGTTAAGAAGTATTAAAAAAATATTTCAAGATAATCTTATAGATATGAGTAATTACAAGTTTAACCGTGATGAAGCAAATAATTACTATGAATAAAAAAGCTGTAGATACCAATGTATTAATTTACTTATACGATTTGCTGAATAAAGAAAAACGCTCCAAAAGTGAAAATATAGTAGCCAATGCTCCTTTTGTTTCCTCACAAGTAATGTCTGAATTTATTAATGTAACAAAAAGAAACTTAAATCATCTTTCCAAAGAAGTTGTTTTGGAGAAATGTATAGAAGTTTTTACTCAGTGTAATATTATCAGCGTTGAATTAAAACATTTGAAATTGGCTTATAGCTTTATTCAGCAATATAAGTTTCAAATTTTTGATGCAATTGTAGTTGCTGCTGCATTTGATGCAGGTTGCACTATTTTATATTCCGAAGATATGCATCATGGCTTAGTAATTGAAAAGCAACTGACTATTATAAATCCTTACGTATAACAAGACTATAAAATTTTATTCAACATTATCCTTCTCCATTTTTCCCATTATCATAACATAGTCTTTCATTTGTTTAAATAGGTAGTTGTACTTTCGCTGCAATATTAAGTGCAGAAAATATGTCAAAAATTTCTATAAACATAGCAACAGGTAGTTTACAACAAGCAGAAATGATTGTAGGTATTGATTTAGGCACAACCAATAGTTTAATAGCTATTATTCATCCTGAAAGTAAAAAAGCTATTGCATTGCAGGAGCATGATAGTAGTAGCCTTGTGCCAAGTATTATTTATTTTGATGAATTAAATAATGTTGTTGTAGGTGATATTGCAAAACAACATTTAGAGACATCTCCTCAGAATACAATTTTTTCAGCAAAAAGATTAATGGGAAAAAGCTATAACGATGTAAAACAAAACGAAGATTTTTTTTCATACAAAATAATTGATGACAATACTGAAAGTTTGGTTAAAGTGCAAGTAGGTAATAAATTTTATTCTCCTATTGAGTTATCATCTTTCATTTTAAAAGAATTAAAAAATAGAGCTGAACATATTTTAAAAACACCAGTTACTAAAGCTGTCATTACTGTACCTGCATACTTTAATGATGCACAAAGACAAGCCACAAGAGATGCAGGAAAATTAGCTGGTTTAGATGTGTTGAGAATTATTAATGAACCAACTGCTGCAAGTCTTGCTTATGGTATTGGAGCTTCTACAAATCAGGCAGAGCAAACAATTGCTGTGTATGATTTGGGTGGTGGCACTTTTGATGTTTCTATTTTAAAAATTAGTAATGGCATATTTGAAGTATTAAGCACTAATGGAAATACTTATTTAGGTGGAGATGATTTTGATAGAAGTATTATAGAATATTGGATGAATGAAAATAATATTTCTAAGGAAGAATTAATACAAAATAAACAATTAACTCAAAGCCTACGAATAAGAGCAGAAGAAGCTAAAAAGCAATTAAGCAATGCAGATGAATATACAGCAACTTACCTTAATTACACACTAAGTATAACAAAAGAAAAGTTTGAAAATTTAATTCAACCATTAATTGATACAACAATACAACACTGTAAGAATGCAATAAAAGATGCAAATATTTCTGTAGATGAAATAGATACAATTGTTATGGTTGGTGGTAGTACAAGAGTTCCATTAGTTAATAAAGCAGTAAGTAATTTTTTTGGAAAACCAGTCAATAATTCTGTAAACCCAGATGAAGTAGTTGCTTTAGGAGCAGCTATTCAAGCAGATATTTTAGCAGGTAATAATAAAGATTTTTTATTGTTAGACATTACACCTCTTAGTTTAGGTATAGAAACTATGGGAGGTTTGATGGATGTGCTTATTCCAAGAAATTCTAAAGTACCTTCTAAAGCTTCAAGACAATATACAACACAAAAAGATGGACAAGGTAGTATGCGTATTTCTGTTTTTCAAGGAGAAAGAGATTTGGTAAAAGACAATAGAAAATTAGCAGAATTTAATTTAACCAATATACCTGGTATGCCTGCAGGTTTGCCAAAAGTAGAAGTAAGTTTTATGGTTAATGCTGATGGTATTTTAAAAGTAAAAGCACAAGAATTAAGAAGTGGTGTAGAGCAAACTATTGAAGTAAAACCTCAATATGGACTTACTGATGAAGAAGTAGAAAAAATGTTGATGGATAGTATTACTCATGCAAAAGATGATATTGCAACAAGAGCTTTGGTTGAAGCACAAACAGAAGGAGAACAACTATTAGTAACTACAGAAAAATTTATTGCAAAAAATGCTACACAATTAACTAAAGAAGAAATAACAGCTACAGCTCAAGCTATGCAAGCATTACAGTTAGCCCTTACAATGAATGATAAGAATTTAATTCAAACTAAAACAGAAGAGTTAAACAATATTAGTCGCCCTTATGCTGAAAGAATTATGGATAATGCAATTAGTGTTGCAATGAAAGGAAAAACAGTTTAATTATTTTCAGTAATAAAATGAATAACAACAATAACATACTTCACAACTTGCAAGTATTACAACAAAGAATTGATAATGCTTGTAAAAAAGCAAATAGAAATTCTAATGAAGTAAAGTTATTATTAGCAACAAAAACTGTAACTCCTGATAGAATTAAGATTGCTATTGAAGCAGGTTATAATTTAATTGGAGAAAATAAAGTACAGGAAGTAAAATCAAAATTTGAAGAACTAAAATCAATACCTCACAAAACTCATTTTATTGGTCATTTGCAAACCAATAAAATAAAAGATATTCTTAAATACAATGTTTCTTGTATTGAAACTATTGATAGAATTGAGTTAGCAGAAAAACTGCATCAAAGACTTTTAACAACACAACAAAAATTAGATGTGTTTATACAAGTAAATACTTCTGCTGAAGAAAGTAAATTTGGTGTAGCACCAGAAAAAACTATTGACTTTATAAAACAAGTAGCTGCTTTAGAAACCTTGCAAATAAAAGGTTTGATGACAATTGGCTTATTTAGCTCTGAAGAAGAAAAGGTAAGAAAATGTTTTAAACTTCTTAAAAATATTCAGCAAGAAGTGATACAACAAAACATACCAAATATTATCATGCAAGAACTTTCAATGGGTATGAGTAATGATGTAGAAATTGCTATTGAAGAAGGCTCAACCATTGTAAGAGTTGGCACAGCTATTTTTGGGAAAAGAATATATCCTGATAGTTATTATTGGAATGAACAAACTGAAAAATAATTGATAAAAAAGCATTTTACTTTATCTCCATCCATCACCATCTAATAAATTTCCTAAACCCCCTAATACACTTCCTTCTTCTTTTCTTTGATACGTTCCATAAGCTAAAATTCTACCAGCCAAACGACTTACAGGTAAACTTTGAATCCAAACTTTTCCAGGACCTCTTAATGTTGCAAAAAATAATCCTTCACCACCAAACAAAGTATTTTTTATTCCACCTACAAATTGAATATCATAATCTACAGTTGCAGTAAAACCTACAATACAACCAGTATCAATTTTTAATAGTTCTCCTTGTTGTAATTCTTTTTCTTGTACATAACCGCTTGCATGCAAAAATGCTAATCCATCTCCTTCTAATTTTTCCATAATAAAACCTTCACCACCAAATAAGCCAGTACCTAATTTTCTTTGAAACTCAATGCCAATGCTTACTCCTTTTGCTGCACATAAGAACGCATCTTTCTGACAAATAATTTTACCATTTAATCTCAATAAGTCAAGCATAATTATTTTGCCAGGGTATGGCGATGCAAAACTCACATGTTTTTTAGTAGAACTGATATTGGTAAAAGCAGTCATAAATAAACTTTCACCTACTAAAATTCTTTTTCCAGCACTAAATAATTTTCCTAATAGTCCTCCTTGTTGATGACTACCATCTCCAAACATTGTTTCCATTTGTATGCCATCATCCATCATCATAAATGCACCAGGTTCTGCAACAGCAGTTTCATTTGGGTCTAATTCAATTTCTACATATTGCATTTCTTCACCAAAAATTCTATAATCTATTTCATGATTATTTCTCATACGTTCATATTTTATTTAGGAAAAAAAAATGGAATTTTTCTTATTACAAATAAAAAATTAATTTTATTTTTTTATGTTAATGAGTTGATAAATATTAGACCACTAAGCATAAATTCTTTCAATAGCATCTTTATATTTTTCCAAAATTATTTTTCGTTTCAAACTCATTTTAGGGGTCATTTCTCCTGTTTCAATACTCCATTCATTTGGTAGTAATTCAAATTTTTTCACTTGCTCTACATGATTAAAAAATTGATTATACTCTTCTATTATATTTTGATACATGCTTAATACTTGTGGATTTGTAATTGCATCTTCATTGGTTGTAAATGGAATATTGTTAGAAGTCATCCAATCTTTTAATGCAGAAAATGTTGGAACAATTAATGCACCTACAAATTTCTTTTCAGCACCTACAACAATTACTTGCTCAATAAATCTGCTTTCTTTAAACTTATTTTCTATAGGTTGTGGAGCTACATATTTACCTCCACTTGTTTTAAATAATTCTTTTTTTCTGTCGGTAATTTTTAAAAATTTATTATCAACCCAAACACCAATATCACCAGTATATAACCAACCATCTTTTAAAACTTCAGCAGTTAAATCAGGTCGTTTATAATAGCCTTGCATAACTGTTGGACCTTTCACTAAAATTTCTCCATCTTCTGCTAACTTCACTTCTATTCCTTCAATTTTAGGACCAACTGTTCCGTACATTGTTCCTCCTTCTGTTTTTCTGCTAACACAAATTACTGGACTGTTTTCTGTAGGTCCATAACCTTCATAAACAGGAATACCAGCAGCATTAAATATTCTTAATAATTTTTCTTGACAAGCTGCACCTCCTGTAATAATAAATTGAATATTGCCTCCTAAAGCTTCTCTCCATTTACTAAATACTAATTTTCTGGCAATAGCTAATTGTATGTTATAAAAGAAGCCACCACTTTTTAGATTATCATATTTAGAGGCAAGTTTTACACTCCAAAAAAATAATTTCCTCTTAAATCCTTTAAGTTCACTTCCTTTAGACATTATTTTTTCATACACTTTTTCTAACAATCTTGGTACAGTTGTAAAGCCATCAGGTTGTACTTCTTTTAAATTATCTCCAATAGATTCAATACTTTCAGCATAATAAATACTAATAGCACTAAATAAATAAATGTAGGTACAACACTTTTCAAAAATGTGATTAAGTGGTAAAAAACTCAATACTTTGCATTGTGGAGCATCTTCAAAAGGAAAACTAATTTTTGATAAAAAAACACAGCTTACAATATTTTCATGACTTAATACAACTCCTTTAGGAGTGCCAGTTGTACCAGATGTGTAAATAATAGTTGCAGTATGATTAATTGAAATTGATTTTTTAATTTCTTCTACTTTAGATAAACTTTCTTCATCTGCTAATTCTAAAACTTTTGAATAATGTTCTGCTCCTTCAACTTCATTAAAAGTAAAAATATTTTTTACAGATGCCACATTTTTAGCTGCTGCTTTTGCTTTATGATATAATTCTTCATCACTTGCAAAAATGTATTTTACTTGAGCATCATTTAAAATAAATTCTAACTCTATTGGATTAGTAGTAGGATAAACAGGAACAAGAATTGCACCAACTTGTTGTACTGCTAAATCAGTAAAAACCCACTCTGGTCTGTTATTACTGATGATTGCAATTTTATCGCTTCCTTCTGCTGTACAATCATTGCATTGTACACCTAATTTTAATAACCCTGCTGAAAATTTATTGACAATATCTGCAACTGTTGATGTACTATAATGAACCCAAGTGCCATTTTCCTTGGCATTTAGCATATCGCTTTTAGGGAATTTCTTTTGCTGAAATTCAATAGCATCAAACAGTCTATAATTAGGATATTTTTGCATACGGCTATATCTTTTTATTGTGAAAAGATAAGTGTAATATTAAAGCAATTTCGTTAGAAATAATAGGTATTTTGAAAAAAATATTTTTTCAAAATAAGAAAGGAATAAAAATTTAGGATTGTACTAACTACAAGCAATTTTATTTACTCTGTTTTCGTGCCTGCCTCCTTCAAATTCTGTAGTAATAAAATTATCAGTCATTTCAAAAACAAGTGGCAAAGCTACAAACCTTGCAGGCATACAAATAACATTTGCATTATTATGTTTTCTGATAAGTTTTGCAACATCATTCTCCCAAGCTAAACCTGCTCTAATGCCTTGATGCTTATTAGCTGTAATACATACACCATTGGCACTTCCACAAAATAAAATTCCAAAACAAGTTTCGCCAATTTCTACACTTTTTGATACTGCATGTGCATAGTCAGGATAATCTACAGATGCTGTAGAATGTGTACCAAAATCTTTTACAGTATATCCTTTTTGCTCTAAATAATTTTTTAAAGCATCTTTATATTCAACCCCTGCATGATCGCAACCAATAGCAATTGGTTTTGATAAATCAAAGTTCTTTGTCATGGCTAAACTATTTTTATTTTATAAAAGGCTAAAAACGAAACGCTTAGTAAAATAAAACGAAACGTATAATTTTTTACAGTGCGTTAAAAAGCGTTTTTGAGCCGCTAAAATAGCTTAAATTGGGTAATTTGCTGTCAATACTTCAATCTTATTTTTCTTT